>JBQEAN010000001.1:0-16107 GCA_052109075.1 Alcaligenes sp.
CAACAGGTTTAAGCTTCAGTTTTGGCCTGTTTCTTGAGATCTTTATGTTTTTCCGTTATTTAGCCGCTGGTGCCCTGACTGCCTCCGTCTCCCTTTCCGCACAGGCTGCCGAGCAAGCGCTGGAGATAGGCTATTTGCCCATCATGCCCGCTGCTCAATTGTTCGTCAGCTTAGGATCTGGCGACTTATTGCCTGAGGGGCAGCCCGAGCCCAAGCTGGTCCAGTTTCAAAGTGGCCCTGCGCTGACACAGGCTTTGATCGCCGGTCAGCTGGATGTGGCTTATGTCGGTATTGGACCCGCCCTGGTTGCTAAGGCCAAGGAAGCCGATGTCAAGGTTGTGGCCTCTAATATTGTCGAACAGGTCAGCGTGGTGGCGATTGGTGATTTGGCCAGCTATCTGGATGCAGACAAGCCGGATTTTGCAGCTGCCGTTGCTAAGTTCACTCAGGAGAAAGGGCACAAGCCCAAGGTGGCCAGCTACCCTAAAGGAGCTGTGCCTGAAGCCGCCTTGCAGTACTGGCTGCGCAATATGCTGAAAGTGGACCCGACGGTTGTCGAGGTAATCTATCAGGGCGAAGCCCAGATTCAGCAGGCTTTGAGCAACCAGGCAGTGGATGCTGCGGCCATTCTTGAGCCTACGGTCAGTCAGATCTTGAAGCGCCAGCCTGATGCCAAAATTGTGGCCCATGGTGGCGAACTTTTCCCTAATGAGCCCGGTTCGGTGCTGCTGGTGCGCGAATCCTTAATCGAATCCAAGCCTGAGTTGGTTCAGCATTTGGTCAACGCCCACTTGCGTGCAACGGCTATGTTGCGTGATGAGCCTGCCAAGGCAACGCCTTATGTACAGAAGTATGTAGGCGGTGGTCGTCTACCCAAAGATATTGTGTTGGCTGCTATCGAGCGTTCGCACGATCAGTTCCAACCCGACCCTCGCAAGATTATTGAGGGCACGGAACAGTTGCAGGACTTCCAGGTTTCTTTGGGAACCTTGGCGACCAAGCTGGCTGATGTTCAAAGCCTGTTTGATATCCGCTTTTATGAAAAGGCAGCGCCGTAATGAGTGTCGCGAAACAAGCAAGTCTGCCGGTTTCTGCCCCTGCTCCTGCAGGGGCGTTGCTTGATGCCTTATGGCGTCGTGGCCTAGAGCGGATTGTTTACGGTTTGGCCGGCTTGGCGCTGTTTATTTTGGTGTGGCGTCTGGCTTATGCCTATGGTTGGGCACCCCGTGGCACGCTGCCCGATCCCTTGAGCCTGCCTTCGGCCTTATTGCAGGAAATCGAGGCTGGTCGACTGTGGCCTGCGGCTCAGTCCAGTCTGGTGCATTATTTCTGGGGACTGGGTGTTGGGACGATTCTGGGGATCGTGTTCGGCCTGGCAGCCGCAACGATTCGTCGTTTTGACTTGTTGCAAGCCTATCTGGTGCGTTTGCTGCGTCCTATCCCACCCTTGGCGTGGGTGGTGTTTGCGATTGCCTGGTTCAAGGTCAGTCATACTGGCGCGGCCTTTGTAATTGCTATTGGTGTGTTCTGGCTGAACTACTTTGCGACGTATAGCGCAGTGCGTTCAGTAGACCCCCGTTATTACGAGCTGGCCTCCGCGTTTGGGCATAATTCCTACTTTTCTCGTGCATGGACTGTGGTTCTGCCAGCGATCAGCCCCGGCTTGCTCAGCGGTGTACGTGCCGGTATCGGGCAAGCCTGGATGACCTTGATTGCAGCCGAGTTATTGGGTGTCCCGGGCATGGGGCAGGAAATGAATGCCGCTGCTGGCGTGGGTGCGTACGACGCGGTAGTGGTTTATATGTTGATCATCTCGGTGGTCTATACCTTGTGCGACATGCTTTTTCTGACTTTCAATAAATGGGTACTCCAGTGGCAGCCTTGATTCAATTCCAGGGATTTGGTTTTCAGTATCCCGGTTCGCCTGTGCCCGTGATTCGTGATGTGAACCTGGAGGTTCAGGCCGGGCATTTCGTCGCGATTGTGGGCGGTTCGGGGGTGGGCAAGAGCACATTGTTGCGTGCGGCTGCCGGTTTGAGTCAGCCCAGCTTTGGGCATCTGCGCTCCAATCTTCAGGACAGCCCCGGCCGTCGTGCTAATGCCTTTGTGTTTCAGGACAGCCGGTTATTGCCGTGGCGACGGATTGCCTCCAATGTGGCCTATGGTTTGGAGGGGTTGGGTTTGTCGCGTCAGGAGCGTAATCAGCGTGTTGATGCGGCTCTGAATCAGGTAGGCCTGGCTCATCTGAAAGATCGGTGGCCGCATCAGTTATCGGGCGGTCAGGTACAGCGTGTGGGTATTGCTCGAGCCTTGGCGGTGCAACCCGATCTGTTGCTGATGGACGAACCTTTTTCTGCGGTGGACGCCTTGACCCGGCAAGCTTTACAGGACGAGCTGGTTCAAGTGTGGCAGCGTAGTTCGGCGGCGGTTCTGTTTGTAACCCACGATATTGACGAGGCCGTATTTTTAGCTGATACCGTCATTGTGCTAGGGGGAAATCCAGCAGGGGTCAGTGCCCGTATTGAAGTGGACCTGCCGCGTCCTCGTGATCGTACTGCCCCTCGTTTTGGGGCGCTGGTTAAGGAAGTGGGGCAGGCGCTGTAGCATCGTTTGCTCCTCTGTGTTGTTCTGTAGCGGTCCAGTGATCTGGGCCGTTTTTTTTCGTCGCTCGGGCAGGGATCAGTAGGAGCCCAATATTGAACAACCCGGCTCTGCATAGCTTGACGCTTTACACTGCTGGTTGGATGCCTAAGGATAAGAAAGGAGAGCACATGAAACACCCAGTAAATCAGTTCAAGCAGGCTTTGAAACAGGGTAAAACTCAGATCGGTTTGTGGCATGGCTTGGCCAGCCCTTATGTGGCGGATCTATGTGCGGGTCTGGGCTACGACTGGATTTTGCTGGATGGCGAGCATGTCCCTAATACGGTGCAGACGTTATTGGCCCAGTTGCAGGCTGTGGCCGCTCATCCGATTACACCGATTGTGCGCCCCAGTTGGAATGACCCGGTGCAGATCAAGATGCTGCTGGATATGGGTGCCCAGAATCTATTGATTCCCATGGTGCAGAATGCGGAGCAGGCTAGGGCGGCAGTCGCTGCGGTACGTTACCCGCCGCATGGTATCCGAGGTGTAGGGGCAGCCCTGGCGCGAGCCGCTCGTTGGGGAGCAACCACCGATTACGTGGAGCGTGCCAATCAGGAAATGTGCGTGATCTGCCAGGTGGAAACACAAGAAGCCATAGCGAGTCTGGATGAGATTTTGGCGGTGGAAGGCGTGGACGGGGTGTTTATTGGTCCTGCGGACTTGGCTGCCAGCATGGGGTATTTAACGCAGCCCGGTCATCCAGAGGTCTTATCAGCGATAGAGGACGCCATTGTGCGCATTCGCAAGGCGGGTAAAGCTCCTGGGATTTTGCAGGCCAATGTCGAGGCGGCCCATCATTACTTGTCCTTGGGGGCTTTGTTTGTGGCCGTGGGCGTGGATGCGGTGTTATTGCGGCAGGCGGCAAGCGCTTTGCTTAGCCAGTTCAAGGATGAGATCGAGGTGCCTGTGACACAGCCGGGCGCGGTTTATTGATTGGCGCTTGAGTGCCACGCTTCTTACAAAAGCTTGGCCGGGTTTTTGATACTGGGCTGGTCGCCGCTACGGCCTATGTGCGGCGTCTTACGCGCCGCTATCGAGCAGGAAACTTAGCAAGGTTTCGGCGCTGGGCTGCAAGTCGCTACGGCGGCGTACGCCGATCAGGATTTCCCGCTGGCTCCATTCCTCATCCAGTTCAATGACACGTGTATTGGGGATTTGATAGATGCTGGCGCTTTTGCGCGGCAAGATTCCAATGCCCATACCTGCGTTGATCAGTAAGCACATGGCGTCATAGCCCGAGACTTCTGTGCGGATGCGCACAGAACGGTTGGCTTCCATGGCGATTTTGGTGATCTGATAGTGCAGTTGCGTTCCGGTGAGCAAGGTAATTTGCTCATGTTCCAGCGTTTGCTCAAAACGCACAAGTTTGTGTGTGGCCAAAGGATGGTTGTTTGGCACTAAGACTACGAGCTTGTCGCTGCGAAAGGGATAGGCCTCGATGTCGGCGGTATAGGGCAGGCGTGTAAAGACACCCAGGTCAGCCTTGCCCTCTGCCATGGCACGAATGATGTCCAGGCTGGTTTGTTCTTCCAGTTGCAGGGGAATGGCCGGGTGCAGTTGGCCAAACTGTCCCAAAGGCTCTGCCAGAAACTGTGAGATGGCCGAAGTATTGGCAAGAATATGTACCAGACCTTGTTGGCCTTGCGAGTACGCTTGTAGCCGCGTTTCAATTTCCTGTGCGCTGTTCAACAGTGCGCGCGAGCGATACAGCAACTCCAGACCTGCTGCGGTGGGGCTGACCCCTTTATTGGTACGCAGCAGCAACGTGGTGTTCAGGGACTGCTCCAGGTCAGCAATCCGGCGACTGACTGCTGCGGCGGCAATATGCTCACGCTCAGCGGCTTGGCTGATCGTGCCTTCTTCCAATATGCGAACAAACAGCTTGAGTGTCAGGAGGTCCAGTTTCATGCACGCATCATATCGCTTTTTTATATCGCTAAAAACTCAAGGCTAGAGAAGCAGGGTGCTAGGGGGCGAGTGATGAGGCATGGATTGCGTGCCTTTGGACATAAAAAAGCCCTGCCGACACAAGGTCGGCAGGGCTGTGTACTGCAAGCCGAATTGCTTAGGCTTGTTGTGGCTTGGCGCCCGACAGAATGTGGCCAGCGTTAGGTACGCGGGTTTCCAGACCCAGGGTCTTGAGCATTTGGTACACGGTGCAAACAGCGGCGGACAGAACGGGCTTGCCGATCTGGTCTTGAGCGCGCTGGATAGCAGGCAGGGAAGGCATCTGTACGCAAGCGGACAGAATGACAGCGTCCACGCCGTCGTGGTTCAGGCGCTTGACGTGTTCCAGCAGGTTTTCCGGGTTCAGCAGACCCACTTCCAGGTTGTCCGACACTTCCAGGCTGATGGAGTCTTGTACTTCGATGCCTTCAGCTTCGATGTAGTCGGCCACGCGCTTGGTCAGCGGCTTCATGTACGGGGTGATGATGGACACTTTCTTGTAGCCGAATTCTTTCAGGGTATCGACCAGGGCACCGGCCGAGCTCAGCACAGGAATTTCCACGCCATTGTCTTTAACGGTGTTTTGCAGACGCTCTTGCGAGACGCGGTGGTAGCCGTCGCCTTGGGCCATGATGGCAACCAAACAAGCGTAAGCCATCACGTTCATGCGCGCGTCGGCTAGCTCAACCGCGCAGCGGTCGCTGGCGATGTCCATGGCTTTCAACTCTTCAGGGGTCACCTGCATCATGCGCATGCGCGAGGAGTGGAACGTGAAGCGCTCTTCAGGAAACTCGGCATAACGAGCCTGCAACATGGCAGGAATCTCGGTTTCCATGGTGGTGTTAGAACTGGGAACGATCTGGCCGATGCGGTAGGTTTTCATAAGTATCTGTCTCTGAAGGTGGTTTTTAGATTGACGCCTTCATTCTAGGATGCGTTTTCTTCCTTGCAAATCAATCATCTGTCAACGTGCCATCGCCAACGGCGATGGCAGGACTGCAGGACTCGGGCTTGCCCAGATTGCCAGCGCCAGGCGTCGTCGCACATTTTCTGGATGCCTTCTTAAGCCGCTCTTAGCTGCTCCGTACGCGAATGAGAAAAGCGTGGCTTTGCTTTTTCCTTAATCAATACGCTTCAAAGCGGTTTTGTAATGGCCGCCACGCTCTGCATAGACACTGGCGTTTTGACGCAGCTTGGCAATGTCCTCATCGCTTAGTGTACGTACTGCCTTGGCGGGGGAGCCAATGATCAGGCTGCGTTCAGGAAAGACTTTGCCTTCCGTGACCAAAGCACCTGCACCGACCAGACTGTCACGACCGATGACAGCACCGTTCAAGACCACCGCCTGGATACCGATCAAAGAGCCTTCACCGATGGTGCAGCCATGCAGCATGGCCTGGTGGCCAATGGTGACATGGTCGCCAATGTCCAGTGGGTAGCCCGGATCGGTGTGCAGAACTGCACCTTCCTGGACGTTCGAGCCTACACCCACGGTGATGGTTTCGTTATCGCCACGGATGACGGCACCGGGCCAGACGCTGCTTTGCTCTTTTAATACGACCTTGCCAATCAGGGTGGCCTCTGCGGCAACAAAGCTGCTGTCATGGATTTGTGGGCTGTGTTCGTCTAGTTGATAGATAGGCATAACAATGTACAAAAATCAGAAGTCGAAGAGGGAAGCGGAATATAGCCAGCCTGGATAGGATTCACTGCGCTGGGTATAGGTGAGCTTTGGGGCAGAAGAGCAAAGATCATAATGCCGGGCGTATTGGAACGCTGGCAAGATAGCGCCTGCAGAAGCGTCGTTAATGATCTGGCCAAGGCAGAAGAAAGGCTGATGGTTCAAACGGGCGGCCAGATCCTGACCACGATAATAAATATAGCCCGGTACGTCACCCAGTATTTCTTTTGGGGCGGAGGGAGAGAACATATAGTCTTGGTCCGTGTCTCCCATTCGTATAAAAAAGGTATCTGAAAAGATATTTTCTTGATGGAAAAAGCGGGTCAAGGCTGGCTTGTGGTCTCCAACAAGAAGAATAAGGGAGTCCGGATGGTCGGCAAGGAGTCGGTCGGCAAAATCAGCCGCATCACTCAGGCTTTGAGTCAGTTTTTCTTGATAGTGTTGCTCGCCATGGTCACCATCACGGGGGTAATAGGCTCCGTGTGTATAAACGGTTGTGATGAACTGAAAGTTTGGCCTGTCACTGTTTTGCTGCTCTTGGCTAGCGGCCTTGAAAAGAATTTCATCATTGGCCCAGATCGGGCCGTTGTACTCCATATCTTCCAGTGCAACAAACCGTCGAAATCCAAGCTTTGGATTAATAATGTGCCGGTTCCAGAAGGCCGCATTGTGATTATGCAGTGAAACGCTGGCATAGCCTGCTTTTTCAAGACTACGTGGCCAGCTCCATGCCTGCGAGGAGAGCAGTTCTGTGTATTCCTGGTAAATGATGCCATTTAAGGCCCCATTGGCGGGGAGTCCGGTAAGCAGTTCAAATGCTGAGTTGACAGTCCCGCCTCCATATACCGGGGCGATGGCACGAAAGGCTTGAAAACCAATTTTTTCCAGGGGGCGGAAGGCCTCTTTGAAGTGCTCTTCATCATGCCAGCATGCCTCACAGAGAATCACAATGATGTTTGAGGGTGGGGCGGATGTGCCCGCACTGGGCTTTCTCAAAATATCAAATTGCTCCCGTTCCGTTGTTGTAGGCTTCGGGGGCATGCGGCGTTGGCTTGTTTGAACTAAATGAGTGAGCAGGCCATTTTTTCTAATATTCATAGGCCAGTCCCACACGACATAGTTGATGTCTTGACGTGTTAATTCAAACTGCGCTACGTGACTTAATGGCGTATCTATACGGTTTAAGTAGGGGTGAAGGGACAGCAGGGAGAAAAGGGCTGCCAGCAGAATCCCGATCTTTGTTAAGCGCGCGGTTCGATCAAGGCGCATCAGCAGCACAATCCCGGCGATTGCCAGTAAGGCATAGATTATGTGGGATTGGCTTATGTAATGAGGCACAACTGACAGGTTGTCAGTGCGAGTGATATCGGTCCAGCTAAGTGGTTCAGTAGTAAGTGCTTGCTTGGTATTGCTGATTTCTGTCAGTAATAAGGAGGTTCCTGCAGTCAGGGCCCCGGCTACAGTACAGGGCAGGAGCACCCGCAGCAGGAAGTAGAGCGCAAACAGTGGAGCCATAGAGAGCGCTAGTGCAAGCCACCGATATTGGCCTGACTCATCCAGAAAGAGAAAATCCTGATGGCCTTGCAAAAGATAGTACTGGAAGTACCCTAGCGCGATAACAGCCGCCAGATCGATGAGTCGTGTTCTTATCATGTCGTAAGCGAACAGCCCGGCTCAAGGGCCGGGCTGTTGTCAAGTGAGCTCAGGGACTTTTGAGCTTAGCTGGTTTCGCCGAACAAGTCATATTCACTGGAATCCGTGATGCGCACGCGCACCATTTGGCCGGGCTCTAGTTTTTGTTCGCTGGTGATGAAGACGTTGCCGTCAATTTCAGGGGCGTCAGCGCTTGAGCGGCCAACGGCATCGCCGTCTTCGTCGATTTCATCAATCAGCACGTCCACTTCCCGGCCTACCTTGGCGGCTAGACGGGCAGAGGAAATGGCTTGTTGATGCTCCATGAAGCGCTCCCAACGTTCTTGTTTGACTTCGTCAGGGACGATGCCATCCAGCTTGTTGGCGGGGGCACCTTCAACGGGCGAATACTGGAAGCAACCCACACGATCCAGTTGGGCTTCGCTCATCCAGTCCAACAGGTACTTGAAGTCGTCTTCGGTCTCGCCGGGGAAACCGACGATAAAGGTGGAGCGGATGGTCAGATCGGGGCAATCCTGACGCCATTGTTTCACGCGCGACAGGGTGCGGTCCTCAAAGGCAGGGCGCTTCATGGCACGCAGCACCGAGGGGCTGGCGTGCTGGAAGGGAATATCCAGGTAAGGCAACACCTTGCCTTCAGCCATCAGTGGAATGATGTTGTCCACGTGTGGGTAAGGGTAGACGTAATGCAAACGTACCCAGACACCTAGTTCGGACAGGGCGGCGCTCAGGTCCAGCATGCTGCTCTTGACGGGGCGGCCATTCCAGAAGCCGGTGCGCTGACGGATATCTACACCGTAGGCGCTGGTGTCCTGAGAGATCACCAGCAGCTCTTTGACGCCGGCCTTGACCAGACGCTCGGCCTCGCCCAGAACGTCGCCTACAGGGCGGCTGACGAGCTTGCCGCGCATGGACGGGATGATACAGAAGCTGCAACTGTGGTTGCAGCCTTCGGAAATCTTCAGGTAGGCGTAATGGCGCGGAGTCAGTTTGATGCCTTGTGGGGGCACCAGGTCAATATAGGGATTGTGATCCAGCGAGGGGGGGGCGGCTTCACGCACGGCACGCAACACCTGCTCGTATTGTTGGGGGCCGCTAACTGAAAGAACGGAGGGATGCACCTCACGGATCAGCCCTTCATCCACACCCATACAGCCGGTGACAATAACGCGGCCATTTTCAGCCAGGGCTTCGCCAATCGCTTCCAGCGATTCGGCCTTGGCGCTGTCGATAAAACCACAGGTATTGACCACCACCACATCTGCATTGTCGTAGTTAGGGGTGATTTGATAGCCGTCGGTACGCAGCTGAGTAAGAATTCGTTCGGAATCGACCAGGGCCTTGGGACAACCCAGGCTCACGAATCCGACTTTTGGGGCGCTCATAGAGGGTCCTTCTGGAGCTTGAGGGCTCGAAATTGGGAAATTAGCTTGATTTTACCGCCCCATGCCCGGATGCGTACGTATCTTGTGGGTCCGGGCCCGGTTAATACGACAAATAGTGCTACAGTCGCAGTCATATTTTTCTTTTCTAGCGGTTGTCCTGTGTCCGACACACATCTTTCCCCCTCCTTGCCCCTGTCTGAAATCATGCTGCTGAGCGCGCGCAATATTGAAGGCGTGCTGGCAGGCAAATCCCTGACTGAAAGTCTGGCCGCTACGCCAGCGCCTGCCCGTGCTGCGGTGCAGTCCATCAGCTTTCACGTTTTGCGCCGTTTGGGCCATGCTCGTCAGATCCGTGTCACGCTGGTGCCACGTCAACCCAGCAATAGCTGGCTGGATGCCCTGTTGATGGTATCGCTGGCCTTGCTGGATACGGCCATGCGCGTTCAAGAGGATGCCAAGGCCTTTGAGGATCGCCCTGATGTACCGGTTTACGCCGTGCATACGGTGGTGGATCAGGCTGTGCGGGCTGCTGACAGCCAGGCGGCCTTGCGTTTGTCCAAGGGCTTGGTCAATGGGGTGCTGCGTCGCTTCACTCGCGAACGCCAGATGGTGCTATCCCAGGTGGAAAGCCGCCCCGAGGCTCGTTGGAATCACCCTGGCTGGTGGGTCAAGGAGTTACGCCGTGCTTACCCGCGTGACTGGGAAACCTTGCTGCAGGCGTCCAATCGACCTGGTCCGTTGACCTTGCGCGTTAACCAGCGTCGTTGCTCGGTTGAGCGCTTGCAGTCCGTGCTGACGGAAGCCGGTATTGCCTCCAGCAGTCCTGGAGCAGGTGCCGTCACTCTGGACAGAGCCATGCCTGTGCAGGCGATTCCAGGCTTTGATCTGGGCTGGTGGTCGGTGCAGGATTGGTCGGCTCAGCAAGCGGGGCAGCTCTTGCCGGTTCAAGACGGCATGCGGGTGTTGGATGCCTGCGCGGCCCCAGGCGGCAAAGCGGCCCATCTGCTGGAGCAGGCCGATGTTTCTTTGCTGGCACTGGATTCGGACGCCGAGCGTCTGGAACGCGTGGGTCACAACCTGCGTCGTCTAGGTCTGGAAAGCGACAAAGTGCAGCTTAAACGCGGTGATGCGGCGCGTCCTGCGCAGTGGTGGGATGGTCAGCCCTTTGATGCTATTTTGGCTGACGTGCCCTGCACCGCTTCGGGAATTGTGCGTCGTCACCCTGATATTCGCTGGTTGCGCCGCGAATCGGACATTGCCGATACCGCGCGTTTGCAAAGCTCTATACTGGATGCCTTGTGGCCCACTTTGCGGCCTGGCGGGCATTTCCTGTATTCGACCTGCTCGATTTTCCCGGCAGAGGGGCAGGAACAGGTCGAGGCATTTTTAGCCCGTCACCCCGAAGCGCAGCTCTTGAACTCCCCCGGTCAGATTTTGCCCGGTGTTGCGGGACGATCGCTGGCAGATGGCGACGGTTTTTTCTATGCCTTGTTTACGCGCCCGGTTTGACTTGTCACAATTAGGGCTCTGACTTTGTCCTTTTTGCGGTTAATCACGATGTGGCGCGTTTTTCTGTCTTTTCTGCTGATTTTCAACTGCGCGCTAAGCTCGGCTACGACGATCGTGCCGGTTGCCTCGTCGGGAGAGCGGGTCGTCAAGGTCGAGCCCCGTATTCGGGACGACAAACTGTATATCGATGCTGATGTCGAGTTCGAGTTAAGTCCCGAATTACGTACCGCTGCCGAGAAAGGGGTGCCGCTGTATTTCACGGTTGAAGTGGAGTTGGCTCAGCCTCGCTGGTATTGGTTCGATAAAAACGTTGTCAAAGAACAACAAACTTGGCGAGTTGTTTATAACGCCCTGACCCGCCAGTGGCGCGTGGGCACCGGGGACTTGTCTTTACCCGAGTCCTCCATGAACGATGCATTGGGTATGTTGCGGCATATCCGCGGCTGGGCCGTGGCCTATGTGGCCGATCTGGACCACGACCAGGAATACCAAGGTCGTTTGCGTTTGCGCCTGGATACCTCTTTGCTGGCCCGTCCGTTTCAGGTGGACGCCATCAACAGTTCTGCCTGGACTTTGGCTACTCCATGGAAAACCTTTTCCTTTTCCGTCTCCGTCGCCGAGCCCCAACCTTGATTCGTTGGGTCTTGCGCACCGCTCTGTTTGGAGCGGGTGTCAGTGCCTTGGCGCTGTTTTCTCTTCTTGTCTGGTCCACCGGCAACGCCTCGCGCTACGCGCAGCAGTACGACTTGCTGCTGGTGCTCAATGGCGTTCTGGCGGCTACGCTGATTTCCTGGGTGCTGTTACTGACGATTCGCTTGTTCAGACAGATACGCAGGCGTCAGTTTGGTGCCCGCATGACGGCGCGCTTTGCGTTCTATTTCACCCTGATCGGCATTATTCCCGGCGCACTGATTTACGTCTTGTCGGTTCAGTTCATGTCGCGCTCCATCGAATCCTGGTTCAACGTGCGGGTGGATTCAGCGCTGGAGTCCGGTTTGAGCTTGGGGCGTGCCGCCCTGGACTCACAGTTAAGTGAGCTTGAAGGTCGCGCCAACGAAATGGTGGCGGCGCTTAATAAAGCGGATAACTCGCAGTACAGCAGTTTGTTGATTTCCTTGCGCGAGAACAGTGGTGTCACGGAGGCCATGGTGTTTTCCGGCAATGGTCGTCTGATTGCTTTTTCGTCGTCACGCTATGACACCTTGCTGCCCGATATGCCGCCGTCCAGCGTGATGAATCAGTTGCGTATCGCGGGCCGTTACGCGGCGGCTGAGGTGGATGATGCCGCGCCTGTCCTTGATAACGGCCTGGATGAAGGTGGGGTGCCGGCCGAGGCCACCGGGTTGCGGTTGCGTACGGTCTTGCCATTGGCGGATCCCAATCGCTTTCCGGCGACCTTGAGCGGTACGGCAGATTCGCGCTGGTTGCAGGTAATGCAGCCAGTGCCTGACAAGATTGCCCGTAATGCCAACCAGGTACAGCAGGGCTTCCGGGATTATCAGGAACTGGCCTTGTCCCGCCAGGGTTTGCGCAAGCTCTACGGCATTACGCTGACGCTGGCCTTGATCCTGGCAGTATTTACGGCGGTGGCCGCTGCACTGGCTTTGTCGCGCCGCCTGACGCGTCCTTTGTTAACCCTGGCTGCAGGCACGCAAGCCGTGGGGGTAGGGGATTACCGGGCCTTGCCAGAGCCACCGGCCAAGGATGAAGTTGGACAATTGACCCGTTCTTTCAATGCCATGACTCGGCAACTGGATGAAGCGCGGCGCATGGTGGAGAAGAATCGCTTGCAGCTGGAGCGCTCCAATATGTACCTGGAGTCTGTGCTCAGTAATTTGTCCAGTGGCGTGCTGGCGTTTGACGAGATGTTCCGCGTCACCATGTTCAACCAGGGCGCACAGCGTATCTTGCAGGTAGATTTGCGTTCCATTAAAGGTCGCCCGCTGGAAACGCTGGAAGGTGCGCTGACCTTTGCCTCTGTGATTCGTGAAGCGTTTTCCACGCATCAGGCGATGGGTTCAGACCATCCTTACTGGCAGCAGCAATTTGAGCTGGAAATGAAAGAAGGTAATGAAGCGCGTGATACTATCGTCACCGTTTTGGCCCGTGGTACCTTGCTGCGTGTGGATGGTCAGCCAACTGGCTATCTGGTGGTGTTTGACGATATTACCGACGTGATTTCCGCCAGCCGTCTGGTAGCCTGGAGCGAGGTCGCCCGACGCTTGGCTCACGAGATCAAAAACCCGCTGACGCCCATTCAGTTGTCTGCTGAACGTTTGGCCATGAAGCTGGAGTCGCAACTGGATGACGTTCATGCTGCCATGTTGCTGCGCTATACCAATACCATCGTCAATCAGGTCAGCTCACTGAAAAAGATGGTTGAGGATTTCCGCGAATACGCTCGTAAACCTGCTACTCAGATGCAGGCGTTGAATCTGAATGATTTGATCACTGAAGTGCTGACTTTATATGGTTGGGACCCGGAAGAAGGTATGGTTCGGGACGATGGGTATAGTGTGGCGATTGATGTGGAGCTGGACCCTGATTTACCGATGGTGCAAGGGGACCCTACACAGCTACGCCAGGTTATTCATAATCTGTTGGCCAATGCTCGTGAAGCTGCCGCTCAAGATCAATCACTTGACCAGGCCCATGTATTTGTTAAAACCATGATTGCAGGTGTGGAAGGTTCCGATTCTGCTGGCACAGTCAGTTTTGTGGTGTCGGATAACGGGCCCGGGTTTGATCCCCAGATGTTGGTGCGTGTTTTTGAACCATACGTCACCACTAAGCCCACCGGCACGGGTCTGGGTCTTGCTATAGTTAAGAAAATCATCGAGGAGCACGGCGGCAGAATCGATGTTTCCAATCGTCGTGAGGGGGGGGCTCGCATTTCCATCCTCTTTACCCGGCTTGCTGGCCAGCATATTCGTCTGGACTCTGGGCGGCGAGCAAACGATAATGCGTAAAAATCACGTAGGTGACGTTTTATGGCCAGAATTCTGGTAGTTGATGACGAAATCGGCATTCGGGAACTTTTGTCGGAAATCCTTTACGACGAAGGGCACACCGTGCAATTGGCAGAAAATGCCGCCCAGGCTCGCGAGGCACGCTTGCGGGGCCGCCCCGATCTGGTCTTGCTGGATATCTGGATGCCAGACACTGACGGTGTCAGCCTGCTTAAAGAGTGGGCATCCCAAGGCTTGCTGGATATGCCTGTGGTCATGATGAGTGGCCACGCCACGGTGGATACTGCGGTAGAGGCAACTCGCATTGGTGCGGTGGACTTCCTGGAAAAGCCCATTACCATGCAACGCTTGCTCAAAACGGTCGCTTCAGGCTTGGAGCGCACGGTCGCACCCAAGGCGTTGGCAGCGGCAGCGCGCCCACTTGCTCAAGGTGGTGATCGTCGCCCTGAAGCAGCGGCAATGGCTCCTGGCATGGCGCCCGCCATGGCCGTGGCTGAAGTCGAGCAGGATGAGTCCCAGTTAGGCAGTATTTCTTTGGACCTGCCTTTGCGTGAAGCCCGTGATGAGTTCGAGCGTATTTATTTTGAATATCATCTGCGCCGCGAAAATCACAGCATGACGCGTGTCTCGGAACGTACAGGTCTGGAGCGCACCCACTTGTATCGCAAGCTCAAACAGTTGGGTATCGACTCCTCGCGCAAGCGTAACCAGTCTTGATACAGTAGTTACCAAATGAGTGGCCGGTAAAGCCAGGCCTGCCCTGATGCTGCGGGTGAACGCAGTGTTGGGGATGTTGGGATTGTGGCGGCCATTTAAGGCCGCCTGGCCGCTTAGAGGGCTGCCACGGATGCCACAGGCAGTGCCTGCAGCTGTGTCACGGTATCCAAGCACGTACGGGCTGCTTCCTGGCCCTTGAGCACAAAGTGTCGATGAAAGTAATCGTGGTGCTCTTTGCCATCATGGAAATGATGCGGAGTCAGCACAACTGAGAACACAGGTACGTTTGTGCTTAGCTGTACTTGCATCAAGCCCTGGATCACCGCGTGTGCCACAAAGTCGTGGCGATAGATGCCACCATCAACGACCAAACCAGCGGCCACCACGGCGGCGTACTGTCCGGACTGGGCCAGGCGTTGTGCGTGAAGCGGGATCTCAAATGCGCCGCCAACTTCAAAGAAATCAATCAGGCTGCTGTCGTGGCCCATTGCGCTGACTTCGTCAATAAAACCCTGACGGGCTTGATCAACAATGTCTTTGTGCCAGCAAGCTTGAATAAAGGCGATGCGGGGAGCCAGAAGATTGGCTGGGGTATTGCTGTTCATGTTCGTTTCCTGTTTTAAGACAACAAAAACAGGGCATGCAGGAAGCAGGATAGATCAAGCCCATAGCAGGATGACTCCCGTACAGGACATTGAGGGTATCCCGTTCTCTCTTTATCCGGACTATACCGTCGGCCCCGGAATCACACCGGGTCTGCTGTCCCTGACCTAAGGTCAGGCGCTCGCGGGCTAGGCTAGTGCCATTACCGCCGGTGGGGACTCGCACCCCGCCCTGAGAACGTAGTTGGCCGGTTGACCAACTGGGAAAGTGTACCGCTAAACCGTTTTTTTGTCAGAGGCTGGCGGGGCCTGTGCGGCCAGTGGCAGCAACAGCCTTAAGGTGCAGTAGGGACCGGGCAAGAACTGAGCCTGTCCACCATGGCGCAATAGGATCTGGCGCACAATCGTCAGCCCCAGGCCAGCTCCTGTACTGACGCTGTCCTGTTTGTGAAAGCGCTCGAAGGCCTGATGACCTGCGTGTTCATCCAAGGCAGGGCCTTGATCCTTAATGTCGATGGCGCAGCTACCCTCCGATGGAGTATGCAGATGTAGAGTGACCGTGCCTACGCCATGCGTCAGCGCATTATCCAGCGCATTGACAAGAGCCTCGGCCAGATCGGCTTCGCAGGCCAGTACGCTGTCTTGATGGCTGTTATCTTGAAATTGAAGCTCACGCCCAGCCTGCTCAAACAGGGGCCAAAGATCTCCCATAATGCGTCGGCATAGCGGGGCCAAAGCAGTTTGGTCGACCAGTTCTGTAGCTTGTTCTTGCTTGCGTGCCAGACTCAGCCATTGGCTGACTAATCGCTGTAAATGGGCAATGTCTTCCCGCAACCGATCCCAGACCTTATCGCTATGATGCTGAGCCGTTTGCAGTCGTAGAGACAGGACAGCCAGCGGCGTACGCAATTGATGCGCGGCATCAGCGACCAGTTGTTGCTCATGCCGATAGGCCTGCATCAGGCGGTCCAAACTTTGATTGACCGCCTGCGCCAAAGG
>JBQEAN010000001.1:16207-52969 GCA_052109075.1 Alcaligenes sp.
GCCGATAGGCCTGCATCAGGCGGTCCAAACTTTGATTGACCGCCTGCGCCAAAGGACGGATTTCTTTGGGCAACGCTGTGACGGGCAAGCGTAGCTCGGGCTGTGCAGGCCCCAGTGTCGTCGCCAGGTCTGCTGCTTGCCGCACGGGACGCAAGGTCCAGTGTATAAGCCAGGCAATCAGCAAAAGGCCTAGTGCGCAGACAGGCAGCCACAAGAGCAAAGAGCGCCACATACGGGTTTGCAGTAACGCACCAATCAGCTCGCGCTCGCGCTGATCCCGTTTTGCGACCATTAGGATCTCGCCATTGGGCAGTGTCACAGAGACCGACACCACATAGCCGCTGCGGTGTTTGTGCTTGAACAGGGCAAGCTCATCTTCCGGTTGGGCGGGACGCAGGCGTCGTGGACTTTCCAGGTTTGCTGAAGCCTGGAGCAATTTCCCCTGGGTACTGTAGAGCGAGTAGGACATCTCGCCACCGGCATAGTAGAGCGGCAGCGTATCCAGAGAATCCTTCGGCTGAAAGTCGCGGGCAATTTCCTCGGCTTGCAGGAACAGGCTGATGCGGCGCAGTTCGTCCCGCGTGTCGAATAAAGACACCGCCAGGGCAGCAAAACCCAAGGCCAGCATCAGCAATAAGGTAATCAGCAAGCGCCCGCGCAGGCTAAAGGCGCGTTTGTTCACAGTGCGCGCAAACGGTAGCCAACACCCCGCACGGTGTCGATGCACACGAGCGCGTCATGCTCACGCAATTTGCGGCGTAGCTTGGAAACCAAGGCTTCAATGGCATTCAAGCTGATATCGGTCTGGTTTTTATATAACTGTTCCAGCAAGTAATCCTTGATCAGTAGACGTGGGCTGGCTTGCATCAGCTCTTGCAGCAGCACACTTTCACGCCGGGGCAACATTAATGCCCGGTCATTGACCCAGGCTTGCCTGACCTCAGGCTCGAAACGCAAATTGCCGATCAGTAGTTGCTGATAGCGATGAGGCGTTGCCCGGCGCAAGATGGCGCTCAGGCGTGCTTCCAGCTCCACCAGATCAAAAGGTTTGAGCAGATAGTCGTCTGCTCCGCCACGTAGCCCTTGAATGCGATTGTGCACCGCGTCGCGGGCACTCAGGATCAGGCAGGGCAGGCGCCGGCTTCGGTCTGGATGATGCAGCTGCGCCAGGATTTCCATCCCGTCCATATCGGGCAGACCCAAATCCAGAATCAAGGCATCAAAGCTGTGCTCTTGGAGCAAGGCTAGCCCAATCCGGCCCGTGGTAGCGGTGCGGATGGAGTAGCCCTGTCCTTGTAAATGGCTTGCCAGCAGGCTCAGTAAAGGCCGATGGTCTTCAATGATCAGAATGTTTTTCATCAGACTACGGTCAGAAACCGGGCTCATGATAATAGCAAATAGAAATGAGTTTGGTTCTTATTATAAATAATGGAAGAAGCCGTGATGAAAATGAAACTGGGCCTATGCTGGCCCTTGGCTGCCTTGTCCCTGGCGTGTATGCCTGCTTGGGCTCAGGAGCGCAATGACGTCGAACAGCTAGGAGCCATTTCGGTGACGGCATCGGGGTTTGCCCAGGAAGTGGTGAGCGCACCGGCGTCCATCACAGTGATCAAGCGAGAGGAACTGGAGGGGAAGCGTTTCGAGTCTTTGGCGGATGCCTTGCGGCTGGTACCCGGCGTCAGCGTGGTGGGGGGCGATAAAGGGGCTATCTCGATCCGTGGCATGGAGTCCGAGCATGTGCTGGTCTTGATTGATGGTCGTCGTCAGGATATGCGCCAAGTCACCATGAAGGGCGGCG
The DNA here is from genome assembly GCA_052109075.1 of Alcaligenes sp. Classification (GTDB taxonomy): domain Bacteria; phylum Pseudomonadota; class Gammaproteobacteria; order Burkholderiales; family Burkholderiaceae_B; genus Alcaligenes. The sequence goes on from JBQEAN010000001.1 coordinate 18,006, forward strand.
TGTCTGAAGCTCTGGATATGAATTGGATTCCACCGCTGGAGGCCATTGAACGTATCGAGGTGGTGCGTGGCCCTATGTCTACCCTGTACGGCTCGGAGGCGTTGGGCGGGGTGATCAATATTGTGACGCGTAAAGTGGCGGACAAGTGGCACGGCTCGGTCACGGGTGGCTATACCTTGCAGGACAGTGGTTCGGCTGGAAACAGTGGTTCAGCCGATCTGTATTTATCGGGTCCCATCGTGCCCGGTCGTCTGGGCCTGCAGTTCTGGGGCTATCACAAGCAGCGCCAGGAAGATCGTGTCTTGAATGGTTTTGCGCGAGCTAAGCGACAAAATGGCACTGTGCGTTTGTGGGCCACACCAAACGCCAATCACGAATTCATGTTTGAGGCAGGCCGCACGACCCAGCATTTCTGGACCAATCCCGGCAAGTCGCTGGCGGAGACGGCCAAGGCCAATGAGAACGAATATGTGCGCGATACCTACACACTGTCGCATACCGGGCGTTGGGGAAATTTTGACACGGAGCTAAGCCTTAATCGCGAGCAAGCCTATCGTGACGGCCCGACTCAAACAGCCCGTCCCGACATTCGCAACACCGTGCTGGATGGCAAGATGACTCTGCCCTTGGCTGATCATATGCTGGTCGGTGGGTTCCAATGGCGCAAGAGCGAGCTGAAGGCTGATGGCTATTACGCCAATCCGAATGGCGCAGGCGTAAATACGTCTGTGCGCGAATACGCCTTGTTCCTGGAAGATGAATGGAGCCTGACCCCGTCCTTTGCGCTGACTGCGGGCGTACGCATGGACGATAACGAGTTCTACGGTCGCCATTGGACCCCACGCCTGTACGGTGTATGGAGTGCCACGGACAATTGGACTTTGAAGGGCGGGATTGCCAAGGGCTTCAAGTCGCCCACCATCATGCAGAGCAACCCCCAAATTGGTTTGCCACAGCGTGGTGGTGCTTACACCTGGGGTAATCCGGATCTGGACCCTGAAGTCAGTACCAACGTCGAGTTAGGCCTGTACTTTGAGGATGGTGGGCCATTGAGCGGGAATGCGACCTTGTTCCACACTCGCTACCACAACAAGATTGCCAATACGGGTTCGCGTCAGCTGTACTACCCTGACGGGCGACCTGTGCCACCAGACCCGTACACCAACAGCATGTACAGCACCTATTTCAATATTACGGAAGCGCGCGTGCAGGGCTTGGAGCTGGGTTTGGTTTACCGCTTCAACGAACAGTGGAAGTTGCGTGGCAGCTATACCTTTACCGACTCCAAAGTCCGTAATGGCAGCGCCACGATTCTGGGTTTTGGCTATCCGCAGTCTGAAGGCCAGCCTTTGGTTGCCACGCCGCGCAATATGGGTAGTGTGACGGTGGACTGGACGCCGAATGAAGCGGTCTCAGCTTTCTCGACCTTGAGTGTGCGTGGTCGTGAAACCAATATTTCCTGGGGGCGGGGCGGTGCAATCAGCGAAAGCATGGGCACGATTGCCACCGTTGACCTGGGTGCCAGCTGGCGTGCCAGAAAGGACCTGAGCTTGAGCGCAGCCGTCTACAACCTGACAGATAGGCGTCGGGATTCGGGCACAAACGGTGCTTACTCCTACGCAGAAGATGGTCGACGCTTTTGGCTGCAGGCGGAGTACCGCTTCTAAGCAGGGGTTTTATTCCTGGGGTTTGGGGCGGCGGCTGATGGTAGAGATAGGCACGCTGACCTCGCCCTGGGTGCTGCGACGGCTACGGGCGCGCCAGGCGTGTCCATAGGCAATCTCCAGGCTTAGATGCAAGGTGCCATCCATATGGCGTTGCTTTTCCAAGGCACTCAACAAGCGTTGACGCCAGGGCAGGGTACTCAGGCTGGCTTTGCGCTGAGGGTGCGGGTTGCCACCTAAAAGACGCAGATCGTCCAGCAGTTTTTCAGCGCTGCGATAGGTCAGGGTGACGACTTCCTGGTCCATGACAGGATCAGAGAAACCGTTTTCCAGCAGCAGGTCCCCAAAATCGTGCATATCCACAAACTGCATGGTTTGGGTGCCCAGATCCGCCTGTTCCATGGCGCTGCGTAGTTCGGCCAAAGAACCGGGGCCCAAGCAGGAGAACATGACCAGCGTCTCCGGCTTGAGTACGCGGTTCCATTCTGCCAGGACCCGGTGGGGTTCCGGGTGCCAGTGCAGGGCCATATTCGACCAGACCAATTCCTGGCTTTCAGCCGGCAAGCCGGTCTCTGCCATATCGGCATGAACCCAGCTGGCCGCCGGTGTGGGCTGGTTGCGTAGTTTTTGCCACAGGCTGGGCTTGGCCTGGTAGCGCTCGCGGGCGATCTCAAGCAGCTTTTCACTGCGATCCAGACCGGTGTAGTGCATATCCGGGTAGCGAGATCGTAGCGGCTCCAAGGCGTGGCTGGCACCGCAGCCAGCATCCAGAATATGGGTGGGCTGTAAACGAACCAGGGCTAGCCGGGATAACATCCGCTGTGCCACTTCACCGTAAAGAAACTGAGCGTGATCCAGGGGAGCGCGACGATTGAATTGCTGCTCGACGTGGGCGGAGTTGATGGGCAAAGAAGGTAACTGGGACATAGTTGCGCGGACGTTGCTGGCGTGGATCAGTAGGGTGTGCTGTGATCGAATCAGCCTGACTCTGTGAGGTAATGATCTATTATGGCGCATCCCCTGTTTCGGCGCGAGTCGCCCAACCGTCTTGTAGGGATTCCTCTCCTGGCGCGCCCATGTGTCTTGTGCGGTCTGCGCTCGCAAATGGGCATGCTGTGCACCTTGTGTCGGCACGCGCTGGCCGCACCGGCTAAGGGCTTGCGCTGTCCGCGCTGTGCTTTGGCTTTACCGCCGCTGGCCTTGCTGGCCTGCCCGGACTGTGGCGCGGGCCAGCTAAGTGTGCAAGCGACAGTCACAGGATTTGATTATGAACATCCTGGCGATATGTTGATCCATGCGTTTAAAATTTCGCGTCGGCTGGAAATGGCGGCCGTGTTGGCCGAGCTGATGGTTCAGCAATGGCGTCGGCATGGGCCGCCGCTGGACCAGAATGCTTGGGTGATCCCTGTACCGTCCCAAGGTAGCGCATTGCATCGTCGAGGCTTTAATCCGGCAGCCGTACTGGCAAAGCGGGTGGCCCGGTCCTTGGGTTTGTCGGCACGCTTGCATGCGGTGGCGTCGCGACCGCGTCAGGAGCAGGCACAGAAGTCCTTGGGACGTCAGGCACGCAGGCAAGCAATGCGTGGCGCCTTTTCCGTGCAGGAGTCACTAAGTAGGCGCGATGTGCTGTTGGTCGATGATGTTTTGACCACCGGCGCCACGCTGGACGCGCTGGCGCGGGGCTGTCACAGAGCGGGAGCGCGTTCTGTCTATGCCTTGGTCGCCGCGCGGGCCCCCTGGAAATTGAAGGCTTTTTAGCCCTGTATACTTCGCCGCTTATGCGCGGCTTCTTTTGCATCTTTTTCTGCACTTATTAGGTTTTTCATGTTTCATATCGTCCTGGTTTCGCCTGAGATCCCTCCCAACACGGGTAACGTCATCCGACTGGCGGCCAATACGGGCTGTGTGTTGCATCTGGTGCGGCCTTTGGGCTTTGAGCTGGAGGACAGCAAACTGCGCCGTGCCGGGCTGGACTATCACGAGTGGGCGCAGGTAAAGGTACACGACAGTCTGGAAGAAGCTTTGCAGGCGACGGGTGGCGCGCCTGATCGTGCTTTTGCCCTGACCACGCGCGGTAGCCATTTGCTGGCTGAACAGAGCTTTCAGCCAGGTGACGTGTTTGTGTTTGGACGTGAAACGGCAGGTCTGTCAGCCGAGCAGCTGGCGCTGTTCCCCACTGAGCAACGGATTCGTTTGCCTATGCTGGCTGGCCAACGTAGTTTGAACTTATCTAACGCGGTGTCGATTTGCGTGTTTGATGCCTGGCGACAAGCTGGATACGAAGGCGGCGTCTAGTCGCTAGTGGTGATGAGTGTCTACGTAAACCAGACCGCGAGTTGCTACCCAGTGTGTGCGTAGATGGCGTACCGATCAGAATCAAAAAAGCCCCCTGTGCTGTGAACTGCACAGGGGGCTTTTGTCTGGTCTGTCTGGACCTGTACTGTTTATTCCAGCGACAGATTCAAGCGTTCAATCACTTCATCCCAACGGGCTTTGTCGGCAATGATCTTGTCGGTCAGCGCTTGTGGCGTGGACGGTTCGGACGAGAAGTAGAAGGCGTTGAGCTTGGCTTTGATATCGTCGCGCTGCAAGATAGTGGTGATTTCATCGTTCAGGCGTTTGACCACATCGTCCGAGGTGTTGTGGGGCACGAAGAAGGCGTCCCAAGAAATAGCCTCGAAGTTTTCCAGTCCGGCTTGCGTCATCGTAGGCAGATCGGGGAGCAATTCGCTGGACTGCAAAGAGGTCACGGCCAAGGCTTTGACCTTACCTGCCTCAACCTGGGGCATGGCAATGCCCGGCACCATAAAGGCCGCGTTAATGTCGCCACCAATAATGGCGGTCAGGATTTGCGGAAAGCCCGAGTACGGAATTTGTTCCAGCCTGATATCGACAGCATGTTCCAGCATGGCCATCGCCAGATGGGCCGAACTGCCAGGGCCTACCGAACCGTAATTCAATTCGCCGGGGCGAGACTTCGCCAGGGCAATGAACTCTTCCACGGTGTTGGCGGGTGAGTTAGCCGGGACGACCAGTACGTTGGGGCTGGTGCCAATCATGGAGATAGCCTGCAAGTCCTTTAACGGGTCGTAGCCCAGTGACGTCTTGTACAGGGTAGGGGCCGTCACCATAGGCCCATTGATCGTCAGCAGCAAGGTGTAGCCGTCGGGCTTGGCATGCGCGACAAAGCGAGTACCAATATTGCCACCTGCGCCAGGACGGTTATCAACGATAACGGTTTGGCCCAGGGCTTGGGACAGAGGCTCGGAAATCGCACGGGCCAGGGCATCTGGCGAAGAGCCCGCAGGAAAGGGCACCACCATTTGAATCGGACGCTCTGGCCAGCTGGATTGGGCTTGGGCCGAGTGGGCCAGCAAACCAGTGCAGGCCAGCCCCATCAAGGAGCGGATCAGGAGAGCGCGAGAGCGAGAGCGAGCGAGCAATGACATTGTTTTGATGTTGGATAGTAAGACGATTGACGGCAGGCTTGGCAGTGTGGGGTACAGGCCAGGCACAACAGACGCAAGGTGTTAGTGGCCTTCTTGTTTAGCCTCGCGGGTTAACAAGGCATGGACGGCTTCGCGCGGTGCCAGTTGTTCAAACAGAATCTGGCAGACTGCAGCGGTAATAGGTAATTCAATTTGGTGTGCACGGCCCATTTCCAGTACGGAACGGGCACAGCGCACGCCTTCGGCAGTAATGCCGGTGGCCAGAATGCTGTCCAGGCTTTCACCAGCGCCCAGGGCCAAGCCCACTTGGCGGTTGCGGGACAGTTCGCCCGTGGCTGTCAGGACCAGATCGCCCAGGCCAGCCAGGCCGGAGAAGGTTTCAGCCTGACCGCCTAAGGCGACACCCAGGCGCTGCATTTCAGCCAGGCCTCGGGTAATCAGGGCGGCGCGGGCGTTGTGGCCCAGACCCAGGGCATCGGCAATGCCACAGGCAATGGCCATAATGTTTTTGACCGCGCCGCCTACTTCCACGCCGATCATATCGGTGCTGGTGTAGAGACGGGCTTGTTTGCCATGCAAAGCCTCCAGGGCAATGCCGGCCATATCAGCAGGTTCGCACGCCAGTGTCAGCGCAACAGGTAGACCTTTGGCGACTTCCAGGGCGAACGAGGGGCCAGAGAGCACGGCACGGCCTAACCAGGGATGGTCGGGCAGGTTTTCACGCACAATCTGGTGGGGCAATAAACCGCTTTCCTGATGAAAACCTTTACAGGTCCACACCAGCAGGACGGGATGACGACGTGTGGCGGGCAAATGCTGCGCCAGATCCAAACAGGTTTGCGCCAGACCACGGACAGGCACGCCAAGAATCAGCAGGGCGGGGCCGGTATCGTCAGCCAGAGCGAAATCCATCACGTGCTTGAGACTGTCGCTGGCTTGTAGTGATTCAGGCAGCAAGACATCGGGCAGGTAGGCAGGGTTGCGATGTTCCTGCCCGATGGCCTGTGCCGTCGATGCCTTGCGCGCCCACACCATCGTGGGAGCCTGGATGCTGGCCAGGGCGGCCAGTGCCGTTCCCCAGCTTCCAGCGCCCAGTACTGCAACACGAGTCGGGGTGTACGCGCTTGGCATCATTAGGCCTGCAAAGGCTGGCCGTCAGCGGGAGCAGCGCCTTGCTGCGCCATGCGTTGCTCGTACAGGGACTGGAAGTTCACTTCCGTCAGGTGCAGGGCAGGCAGGGAGGTGCGGTTGATGGCATCGGCCACGGCAGCGCGCAAGTAGGGGTACAGCATGGTGGGGCACACAATGCCCAGCAAAGGCTCCAACTGCTCGTCAGGAATGTTGGCAGCTTCAAAAATACCGGCCTGAGTGGCTTCCACCAAGTACATGACCTTGTCGCCAATGCGAGTCGTCACGGTGGCGGTGACGGTGCTTTCGTAAACCGTGTCAGCCAGGCGTTGGCCACCTACATTGATGGACACTTCCACGGAAGGGGCTTCTTGCTCCAGAAAAATCTGGGGAGCGTTAGGCATTTCGATGGACAGGTCTTTGATGTAGGTGCGCTGCAGGCTGAAGCTGGGTTGTTGAGCTTCTTGTTCTGCGGCTGGAGTGTTCTGATCGGCCATGGGTGATCCTGTGGGATAAAAAAATTGTTAGAAAAAAATCAGGCAGCAAGCAGCGGTAGCAAGCCACCTTCGCGGTCCAGTGCGGCCAGATCATCGTAGCCACCTACATAGGTGTCGCCAATGTAGATTTGGGGAACGGTACGTCGGCCGGTGCGCTCCATCATGAGAGCACGCTGTTCGGGTTCGCGATCAATCATGATTTTATTGATTTCGGTAACACCGCGTTGCTTGAGCAGCATTTCAGCGCGCACACAATAAGGGCACACCATTGTGGAGTACATCGTGACTTTTGCCATGAGAGCCTCGTAGAAGGGGTCGCTTACGATTTTTTGACGGGCAGGCTGGACTGCATCCAACCCTGGATGCCGCCTTGCAGCGTGAAGGCTTGCTCAATGCCATGCTTGCGCAGAACGGCCACACTGCGCGGAGCGCTGCGGCCAGTGTCGCATACTAAAATGACAGGCTTGTCTTTAGGCAAGGTGCTGGCTTTTGCGTCAAGGTCCGCAGCAGGAATGTTGCGCGATTGTGGAATCGCTCCCGCCTTGAATTGGTCAGCGCTACGCAGATCAATCAAAATGGCGTCTTTCTGGTTTACCATCTGTACCGCTTCAGAGCTTGAAACTGCACGTCCGGCACGGCCTTTGAAAAAGCTGGGTATTAACAGCATAATGCCGGCAAGCGCCGCAATTGCTAAAATTAGAAGGTTATTCTGACTTAAGATGAAGTCCACGTTAAATCCTGTTGATTACCAAGAAAAGCAAGAAAAAAGGGCAAGATCACACGATTATAGAGTGGCGCCAATTTTTCAACCTCGAGGCTGTTTTTACCATGTATAAACTTGTACTGATGCGGCACGGCGAAAGCCAGTGGAACCTGGAAAACCGGTTTACTGGCTGGACTGATGTCGATCTTACCGAAACCGGGCGTCAACAGGCAAAGCAGGCCGGTGACTTGCTGAAAGAAAACGGTTTTGAGTTCGACCTGGCTTTCGCTTCGGTCCTCAAGCGCGCTATCCGTACCTTGTGGATCGCCCTGGATTCGATGGACGCCATGCACACCCCCGTGGGTTTGAGCTGGCGCCTGAACGAACGCCATTATGGTGCTTTACAGGGCTTAAATAAAGCTGAAACCGCACAAAAGTACGGGGAGGACCAAGTCCTGGTCTGGCGTCGTGCCTACGCGATCGCTCCAGATGCTGTGCCTGTGGACGATCCACGCAACCCACGCTTTGATGCCCGCTATGCGCGCGTTCCTGACGATCAGTTGCCCCGCACCGAGTGTTTGCAAGACACCGTGGCGCGTGTGGTTCCTTTCTGGGACGAGTCCATTGCACCGGCCATCCGTGCTGGTCGTCGCGTGCTGGTAACGGCTCATGGCAACAGCCTGCGCGCCTTGATCAAGCACCTGGACGGCATTTCAGACGAGGATATTGTCCACCTGAATATTCCCACCGGTCAGCCTCTGGTCTACGAACTGGACGAGAATCTGCGTCCTATCCGTCATTACTACCTGGGCGACCAGGCAGCAATTGAGGCGCAGATGCAGGCGGTCGCCAATCAGGGTAAGGCGCAGTAAATAATGTGGCGCTATAGCCTTTGCCTGTTGCTGGCAGCTTGGACCGTTCCGGCCCTGGCTGCTGATCCTGACCTGGCTGCACGCCAGGCTCAGGCGCAAAAGCAGCAGGCAGAGCTGCGCCAGAAAATTGACTCGCTGCGTAAAACAATCGATACCAGCGAAAGTTCGCGTCGTGACGCGGCTAATGCCTTGCGCGAGTCCGAGCAGGCGATCTCCGATATAGATCGTACTCTGTCCCAGATCGAGCAACGACAAGAGCAGCTGCATCAGCAGTTGGGCACGCTGGGCAAGCAGATCAGCGAGCAACAAGTCCTTAAAGAGCAGCGTCAGCAGGAGCTGTCCGAGCAATTGCGTGCCCAATATGCCAATGGTGTCTCGCCCTGGTCGGCCTTGTTGTCGGGTGACGACCCCAATGTCATCAACCGTGAATTGCATTATCTGGGTTATGTATCGCGTCAGCAGACCGAGCAGGTCCATAAAGTACGCCGCACTGTAGAGCGTCTGGATCGTTTGCAGACTCAGGTTGCCGCGCGGGAAAAAGAACAAGAGCAGCTGGCTACCGAAGCTGCTGCCCAGAAAGTGGCCCTGGAAGAACAAAAAGAAAAACGCGCCAAGGTGGTGGCTGATATCAGCACAGAGCTGGACCGCCAGCGCGGGCAGGCGGCCAATCTGCAAAGTAACGACAAACGGCTGGGAGATTTAATCTCTGGCCTGGAAACAGAAATTGCCCGACAGGCGGAATTAGCTCGTCGAGCCGAGGAGCAACGCCGACGCGAGGCTGCCCGTCGCGCTGAAGAAGCGCGTAAGGTCGAACTGGCTCGTCAGCAGGAATTACAACGCAAGGCCAAGCAGGAGCAGGCGGCCCGAGATCAGGCGCGTCTGGAGCGCGAGCGTGAATTGCTGGAGCGGGCACGCGCCACTCAACCGCCTTTGCCACCAGCCTTGCCACGTGGCACCTCCGAAAAACCGGAGCCCGAACAGTCGATTCCACGGCCGCCGTTGACCTACACACCGCCAGCCTCGAACGAGCGCCTGCTGTCCGACAGTCTGGAGGCGTCGTCAGAGCCTAGCGAACCCATCAGTAAATCTAGTGCACCCAAGGTACGTGAAGTCGAGCGCGTTGAAGAGCCTGTTGAGCAAGCCGTTGCGCCCGCTCTGGAACCAGAAGGCGGATTCCCGGGTCTGACGCGTGGACTACCGTACCCAGTGCGGGGCGAGGTGCAAGGTAAATTCGGAGCCGATCGTCCGGATGGCGGGATTTGGCGCGGCATTGTTCTTCGAGCACAAACGGGGGCGACTGTCCGCGCCGTGGCCCCTGGCCGGGTTGTTTTTGCCAGTTGGATGACTGGTTTTGGCAATCTGCTGATTATTGATCATGGTCGCGATTACTTAAGTGTTTATGCCTATAACCAGAGCACGCTTAAGCAAGTTGGCGATATTGTGGGGCGCGGGGATGCGGTTGCGCGGGTAGGCGCCACTGGCGGACAAGTTGAACCCGGTCTGTATTTTGAGTTGCGCTATCAGGGCAAGCCAATTAATCCACAGGTCTGGCTGGGTTCTTGAACCCGTTTCACCCCAAGCGCAGGACCACGCGTTTACTTTTGTTCGCATTTGTAGCGCCGGGTAGCGACTCCAGGCCAGTTCACGCTGGTCGGCGTCTTACGCTACTCTTATAATGCATGGTCGGGTCAGCTCCAGGAGATGGCCCCGTCTTGAATCTGAACATAATGGGAATGTGCATGAGCACTCGAAGGATTGGCAGCATAGGTCTAGTGGCAGCAGGTGCTGTGGGCGGTATTTTGATAAGCCTGGGCATTACTGCGGTCGCTCAACGTGGCGAGCCATTGCCTTTGCGCGAACTGCAGCAGTTCGCCAATGTGTTCGCGGCCATCAAGAACACCTATGTGGAGCCCTTGACGGATCAGGCCCTGGTCAATAATGCGATCAAAGGTCTGTTTACTGACCTGGACCCGCATTCGGCCTACCTGGATGCCGACGCTTTCAAAGAAATGGAAGCCATGACCCAAGGTGGTTTTGGCGGCTTGGGTATTGAAATTGGCAGTGAAGACGGGATGCCCAAAGTCATCTCGCCTATCGAAGATACGCCTGCTGCGCGTGCCGGGATTCTGGCGGGCGACATCATTACGCACATCAATGGCAAACCCACCAAAGATTTAAGCCTGAATGATGCCGTCAAGCAAATGCGCGGCGAGCCTAAAACCTCTATCAAACTGACTATCCGCCGTGCTGGCCGCGATAAGCCGCTGGAGTTCACCTTGGTGCGTGATGTCATCAAGGTGCGCAGCGTGCGCTCCAAGATGCTGGATGACAATGTGGCCTATGTGCGCATTGCTCAGTTCCAGGAACGCACAGCAGCGGATGTGGTCAAGCAATTGTCTGAAGTGAACAAGGGTCCAGGCGCGCCGAAAGGCTTGGTGATCGACCTGCGTAATGACCCTGGTGGTTTGCTGGAAAGCGCCATTGGTGTGTCGTCGGCCTTCCTGGACTCCGGTGACTTGGTGGTATCGACCAAAGGCCGTATTCCTTCGTCTAACCGCGAGTACTACGTCAAATCCATGCAGTCCGTGTTGGGCGAGCTGGATACGGACGCCGATGTCCTGAAGAAGCTGGATTGGCTCAAGACCGTGCCTATCGTGGTGCTGGTGAACGTGGGCTCGGCTTCGGCTTCGGAAATTGTGGCCGGTGCCTTGCAAGATCACAAACGCGCCACTATTATCGGTAACCGCACCTTTGGTAAGGGCTCGGTTCAAAGCGTCGTTCCTTTGTCCGAAGAGTCGGGCCTGAAGTTGACGACAGCGTTGTACTACACGCCTAGCGGTACCTCTATCCAGGTGACGGGCGTACAGCCGGATGTGGTGGTAGACGATACGGCACAAGGTAATCTGTTCCGCCTGCCGCGCGAAGTGGACTTAAAGCGTCACTTGGTTAACAGCAACGTCGATGAAAATACCGGCGAAGAAGAACAGCCGGACTTGGGCATGAGCCCAGATTTCAAGATGTTTGAATTCGGTGGCGAGGACGACTTCCAGTTGCAGCAGGCACTGAATCATTTGGCCGGCCGTACGGTCCTCAAGAATGATCCAGCTAAAGTGGCTGCCGCCAAGGAAGCTGCTGCTAAGCGCGAAAAGGAAGTTGAGTCCGATTCGCCGGAAAAAAAAAGTCCCTTGAATCAACAACCCAGCGTTGAGCGGTTCCGAATTACCCCCAAGGGTCTTGAACCGGTAAAACCTTGAATATAGGTTCTTGACGTGGAAGATCAGCAATTACTGCGCTATGCGCGGCATATCCTGCTCGATGAGTTCGGGGTAGAAGCGCAGGAGCGGATTCTGGCCTCCCGCATTCTGGTGGTCGGAGCCGGGGGACTAGGCTCCCCCGTGGTGGCCTATCTGGCTGCCTCGGGTATCGGCTCCATCATTCTGGTGGATGACGATCAGGTGGAGTTGAGCAATCTGCAACGCCAGATCGCACACACTACCGATCGCCTGGGCTGGGACAAGGTGGAATCCGCCAAGTTGCATGTCGAGCAGCTCAATCCCGAAGTGAAGGTGACGCCTGTCGTTCAACGCCTGGACGAGCAGAGCTTGATGCATTGGGTCGAGCAAGTGGATCTGGTGCTGGATTGCTGCGACAACTTCGCGACCCGGCATGCGATTAACCGAGCCTGCGTTGCGCTGCGTAAACCTTTGGTATCGGGGGCGGCCATCCGTTTTTCCGGGCAAGTCAGCACGTACGATTTACGCCAGCCGGACGCACCTTGCTATCACTGCCTGTTCCCGGAAGCGGATGATGTCGAGGAATTGCGTTGTGCCACCACAGGCGTTCTGTCGCCTTTGTTGGGGGTGGTGGGGAGTGTGCAGGCGGTAGAGGCCTTGAAGCTGTTAGGCGGCTTCGGAGAGCCTCTGGTGGGCCGTTTGTTAAGCGTGGATGCTTTCAATATGAATTGGCATACCGTGCGTTTCCGCAAAGACCCGGCTTGCCCGGTATGTAGTGCAGAATCGGCAGGCCAAGCCAAACACGCCTGACACTTTTCAGGCACTTGCATTAAGCTCCCAGACCCTGTCCGTAAAAATGGCCTGGCGTGATTCCAAAGCATCGCCGAAACTGGCGGTGAAAGTAGGACAGATCCGAAAACCCCACTGAATACGCGACTTGCGCCACGGTATTGGACGGCGTCTGGCGCAGCAATTGTGCCGCCGCCTTCAGACGTAAATGCATTAGTTGCGCGGTAAAGGTGGTTCCCTGTGTCTTGAATAGTTCCTGCACGGTGCGCGACGCCATGCCCAGGTATTGGGACAGAGCGGCAATATTCAAAGTGGGATCGCCCAAGTGGTCGGACAAATAGCTCAGTGCATCGTCATAACGTGTGCTGGCAGGCGCAGTTGGCACGGAGCGTCCTTCGTTAATGCTCATGGCCAGCAAGTCGCGCAGGCAGCGCCATGCTTGGTCGTGTTGATTGGCGCGTAGCCCATCGGCAGACAGCAGCAAGCCTTGCAGATAATGTTCCAGCAAATGCAAACTGGCTCCCGGAGCCAGTGGCTGGGCCACGACATCATTCAAAGGCCCGGTATACGGCAGCAGCCCATCCAGCGGTAGTCGCAGCGTGGTCATGATGACCTCGTCTACAAAGTCCAAGGCGAAAGGACTGGTGCCCACATTCAAACTCAAGCTGCCTGCTGGCAACCACTGTTCGCGTCCGTTCTGAATCAGGCGGCAGTGGCCTTGCTGATGCACATTCAGGAATAACCAGGGTTGATCCGTTTGCGGCCTGCTCGTGCTGACCCGATAGGGTTGGGCCGTCAGCCGGTTGATTGCCAGCTCCCCCAAGCGTTGAGAGCGCAAGGTGCCGTGGAAATTCTGCCCGTGGCATTGCGTCTGTACGTGCTGAAAGGACTGTGAAATGGCGTGGGTCCAGAGCTGAGCTCCCTGTCCGGGGGGCAAAGCCTGAGTATCCCAGTGGTAGCTCATGCTCATGCGGTGTATTTCCGTCTTCTGCGTCATTGTCCAGATTGGGCTGCGCCCCAGTCCACGACACAGAGAGGCGATCGGCTCAAGAATAGTATCTAAGACAGTACTGCATGGTGGGCCACGGCACACCTCGGTGGCTATCGGGTTTAACCATGAAGGGTGCCCAGACGCGCACCCGGAGACAACACAGGAAAGGAGCAGTCATGAGTGAGCAGCTAAAACAGATCTACCCTTATATCAACGGACAGGCCTGGAGATCAGAAGGGCAACAGCATAAAGATCTGGTCAATCCTTATACCGGTAAGCCTTTGGCACGCGTGTTTCTGGCGACTAAGCAGGATATTGAAGAAGCGCTGGACAGTGCCGAACGTGCGCAGCGTACCTGGGGCAAGATGCTGGCGCGGGAGCGTGAAGCAATCTTGTGCCGGGCGGCTGATATTGTGGAGCGCCGCCGCGACGATATTGTGCGTGTACTGGTAGAAGAGGGCGGTAACGTCTTTGGTAAAGCCATGTTTGAGTGCGATTACATTGTCAGCACCTTTCGCATTGCTGCCGGCCAGACTCGCGATATTCGTGGTGAAACCATGCCGTCGGACTTGCCCGGCCGTATTTCAATGAGCATTCGCCGTCCATTGGGAGTCGTGGCGGGGATTGGTCCGTTTAACGCCCCCTTGTTGCTGAACGGCAAGAAACTGGCTCCTGCTCTGGCTGCCGGCAACAGTTTCATCCTGAAGCCTTCGCCGCATACGCCTATGGCCGCCTTGATGTTTGCCGAGATTCTGGAAGAGGCGGGTCTGCCTCCCGGTGTGTTGACTGTTCTGCTGACCACTGATGAAGCCTTGGGCGATACCTTGTTCTCTGATCCTCGCGTCAAGTTGGTGACGTTTACAGGTTCGGCTCGTGTAGGCCGCATTCTGGCGGATCTGGCAGGCCGTCATCAGAAGCGGATTGTGTTGGAGCTGGGGGGTAAGAGTCCTGTCGTAGTGCTGGACGATGCCACGCTGGATTACGCCGTGCGCTCGGCGGCTTTTGGCATTTACTTCAATCAGGGCCAAGTGTGCATGGCTAACTCACGAATTATTGTGGAACAGGGCATTTACGACGCTTTCTGCCAGGCTTTTGCCAAGCAGGTGGCCCGTATTCCTACTGGTGATCCAGCCTTGCCACAAACCGCAGTGGGACCGTTGATCAGCTCGGAGCAGGCCGATTTCGTGCAAGCGCATATTGCTGATGCCGTATCCAAAGGCGCAACCCTGTTGGCTGGTGGGGGGCGTGAGGGCAATGTGGTTCAACCCACGGCGCTATGCGATGTCACCCCTGATATGCAGCTGTACTACGAGGAAACGTTTGGTCCGGTCGCTGCCATCTACAAGGCGCGTGACTACGAACATGCGCTGGAAATGGCCAACGACACCTCCTACGGCTTGTCTTCGGCAATTCTGACCAATGATCTGCAAAAGGCCATGGACTTTGCCGAACGCATCGAGGCGGGCTCGGTTCATATCAACGACAACTCCTTTGATGATGACCCGAACGCGCCTTTCGGTGGCTTTAAGGATAGTGGCTATGGCAAGGAAAACGGCCGTTACTCCATTGCCGACATGACCGAGCTGAAATGGGTCACTATTCAGCAAGGAGAACGCCAACTGGCGTTCTAAGCCGTGTCAGGGACGTGGCCAGTTTTTGACCAGTTGCGCAATGCGGTTGATGCGCTGGTCTACATACGGGCCCCGTCCATGATACAAAGCGCTGAACGGGGTGCCCGCGTTATAGATGTGGATGGTCTGCATCCCTAGCTGGCGGGCGCTTTTCAGATTGCGCAGCGTATCTTCAACCAGCACGATGTCGCGCGCCTGGGACTTGAGTACCGCCAGAGCTTGCTTCATCAGGGCTTGGGAAGGTTTTGGACGGTAGCGGCCTTGCAGTTGCATGTGCTCAATGGCCCAGAGGCCGTCAAAGACAGGCAGCAGATTCAGGGCTTTCAAGACTCGATGCGCGTACTCCATCGGTGCATTGGTTAGCAATAGCTTGTAGCCCGGCAGACGACGCAATTGGGACGCCAGCCCACGTTCTGCACTCAGCAGGGCAGGCACGTCAAAGTCGTGTGCGTGCTTTAAGAAACTGGCCGGGTCTGCGCCGTGATGGCGTTGCAAGCCGATCATGGTGGCACCGTAGCGTTGCCAATACGTCAGACGCAGCCGGTCGGCTTCGTCCATATCCACACCCAGGGTTTCGGCCACACCGATACGCATGCGCCCATCAATGGCTTGGAAAATGCCTTTGGAGGCATTGTGCAGGGTGTTATCCAGATCAAACAGCCAGATGGTTTCATCTGGCCGGCAGGCAGATAATGGCCGTGCCCAGGCATGGGCACGGATAGGAGCGCGCACGGATTAGTGAGAGCTAATCATGGTGCCAACACCACGATCAGTCAGAATTTCCAACAGCAGGCAGTGGGGGACACGGCCGTCAATAACATGGACGGAATTGACACCGTTGCGGGCCGCTTCCAGAGCCGAGGAAATCTTGGGCAACATGCCACCAGAGATCGTGCCATCGGCAAATAATTCGTCAATGGTTTGGGCCGACAGGCGGCGCAGCAACTGGCCCGCCTTGTCCAGCACGCCGGGCGTGTTGGTCAGCATGACCAGCTTTTCAGCACTGAGCACTTCGGCCATCTTGCCAGCGACCACATCGGCATTGATGTTGTAGGCCTGGCCGTCATCGCCGTAACCAATCGAAGAAATGACGGGAATGAACTGATCGTCTTGCAGCGCTTTCACTACTTCAGGCCGGATGCTTTCAATATCGCCTACAAAGCCGATATCCAGCAGTTCGCCAGGATGCTCGGCATCAGGCAGCATTTTCTTGGTGACACGAATCATGCCGCCATCTTTACCGGTCAGGCCCACCGCCTTGCCGCCCGCTTCGTTAATCATCATGACGATGTCTTGCTGCACTTGTCCGCCCAGCACCCACTCCACCACTTCCATGGTTTCCGCGTCTGTGACACGCATGCCCTGGATGAAGGTGCCTTCTTTACCAATACGTTTGAGTGCGTCATTGATCTGGGGGCCGCCACCGTGCACCACAACGGGGTTAAGGCCAACCAGCTTGAGCAAAACGACGTCATGGGCAAAGCTGCGCTGCAACGCCTCTTCGGTCATGGCATTGCCACCGTATTTGATGACAACGGTTTTGCCGTGGAAGCGACGAATATAGGGCAGCGCCTCGGACAAAACTTCTGCTTTGACGGTCGCGGGGTAATTCTGCGGATCTGTGGTGCTCATTGATGCGCTCACTTGAAGAAAACCCGGGTCCACTGCTGGTACCCGGGGTTATGTGGCTGGGGGCAGAAACAGTGTTTTAGCTGCTAGCCAGGGCTTTTTCGACGGTAGCAATAAAGTCCTGCTTGTCGTAGTTGCCCAGGTAACGCTTGATGATGTTGCCCTGTTTGTCGAGTAAAAAGGCGGTGGGGGTCAAACGGACATCCCCAAAGGCCTTAGCGATTTCACCCTTGTCGTCATGGACAACCGTGAACGGTAGTTGGCGGGATTGGGTGAAATTACGCACGTAGTTGATGGGGTCGTGCTTCATGGCAACGGCCACAATGTCAAAGCCCTTGCCGGACAAGGCATTGAAGTTCTCAATGTTGTCAGGCATTTGCGCCACGCAGGTGGTGCAGTCGGTAGCCCAGAATTTGACCAATACCACTTTGCCTTGCAAGTCTTTGGTTTCAAAGTGCTTGCCGTTCAGGTCGGTAAAGGCCACATCAGGTGCGCCGGCCTTGGAGCTACCGGACATGGTCCAGACGCCCAGGCCTACGGCTACCGCAATCACAAGGGCAATAATGACTACTTTTTTCATTGGACTGGCATAACTTCTACGGACGAGGCGGGTTCAGCTGCAGGGGCTGCTGCGCCAGGGGCAGGGCTTTGTTGATTGTTGGTGTTCAGTGGTTGTGCCAGGCTTTCGGCGCTGACGTACTCAAAGAGCTTGGCGACTTTATTCACGCCCGGCACGCTGGAAGCAGCAATGGCGGCGCGCTCGCCTTCTTCGTGGGTAACACGGCCCAACAGGTAGACCACACCCCGTTCAGTGGTGGTGGAGATGGTGCGGCTAGGCACTTCTTTGGCGTTGAGCAACGCTGTGCTGACGCGGGTAGTAATCCAGGAGTCGTTCGAGCGCACACCCAAAGCAGTGGGTTCGCCAACACGCAGCTCATTGACTACGCGGGTAACTTTATCCACCTTGGAGACCAGACGGGCGGCTTCTTCTTTATCGGCTTGGGTGGGCACATCGCCCGTCAGCAGGGCAACCCCGGCGTAAGACGTGGTGTTGATGCGGCCCTCCTTGTTTTCCAGCAAGCGGCGCGTTTCGGCACCGGCCTTCATGACAATGGCTTTGTCCTCGACCTGCTCGCCCGTAGTGCGGCGGTCGGTGGCAACAACAGCAGTGGTGGCGGCCGCGCCGCCAACCACCAGCAGACCGCAGCCGGTCAGGGTGGTGCTGGCCAGCAAGACGGCCAGAATCAAACGGTGTTTCATAGTGGATCTCCGAGCAGCAACGCATCAATGCCATCACACATGGCATGCAACAAAACCATATGTACTTCTTGAATACGCATGGTTCGATCATGCGGTACGCACAGATGGATATCGGTATCCGAGAGCAGGCCGGCGATTTGTCCGCCGCCTTTGCCCGTCAGGGCGATGATGACCATATCGCGTTCTCGCGCCGCTTCAATAGCGCGAATGACGTTTGGCGAATTGCCGCTGGTGGAGATGGCCACCAGAATGTCGCCGGTCTGGCCCAAGGCGCTGACCTGGCGTTCAAAGATACTGTCAAAGCCATAGTCGTTCCCGACCGCCGTCATGATGGAGGTGTCGGTATTCAAGGCAATGCCAGCCAGGGGCAAACGGTCGCGCTCAAAACGGCCCACCAGCTCTGCAATAAAGTGCTGGGCGTCGGCTGCTGATCCGCCGTTTCCGCAAGCCAGAATCTTGCCGTCGTTGGCCAAGGTGGCAAACAACAGTTCGACAGCGGCGGCCAAAGGTTCGGCCAGTTCGCGTGTGCTGGCTTTGAGAGTATCGACGGAATCGTCGAAATGCGAAGTCATTAAGGCGATAAGGTCCATAGCGCGCATTATCGCACGGACAATTTCGCTGTGGGGCAGGCATATCGTGTCATGTTGAAAAAAACGCCACGGTATTGAAACGATATGCAGTGTCAGGGACATAATGCGGCACCTGATTGTTTTTTTAGCCGCTAAAAAGAGTGGTTCAGTGCTGATCGAAGGCGTTTTGTATCCAGCTTAGCGTCTCGCCTTCGATGGCGATGACATCAAAACGACAGGCGGGCAGCGTCCCATGGAAATAACGCTGGCTGAGTGTTGGCAGCCATTGCTGGGCGCTCAAGATCAAGCGCCGCTGCTTGTCCCGGTTTACACTGGCAAGCGCTCCTCCGTAGCCTGTATGACTGCGCTGGCGCACTTCCAAAAAGACAAGGTGGTTGTGATGCCACAGGACTAGGTCAATTTCCCCAAAACGGGCGGCAAGTTGACGGGCCAGAACGCGGGCACCGTGGGCGATGACATGATCGCAGGCACGCTGTTCGGCCAGATCGCCTGTTTGTTGGCTGGGAGAGCGTTGGGACCGGCGGTTTTGGGCTGGAGGACGAATGCGCTGCCGGCGCCGCAGTTGCCGGTTTTGAGCCTGGCGAGCGTATTCAAAGGGATTCATAGGGATACCACGATGATGAGTAAGCAGGATCTAGCATGAGTGATACCGAAAACCGTACGACGATTGCCGGAGTCTGGCAAAACATGATGGACAAGGTGCAAGGCCAGGTTTGGCCTATGTCTTGTCTGTATGTGGTGGCCACGCCCATTGGCAATATGGGAGACCTTAGCCTGCGAGGCTGGCAGGCGCTGGAGCTGTGCGACATTATTGCAGCGGAAGATACGCGTGCGACACGCCCCTTTTTGCAGGCCTGGGGTATCCAAACCCCTTTGATGGCGGCGCATCGCCATAACGAGGCGCAGGCTGCCCAAGCCATTATTGAGCGCCTGGAGCAAGGGCAGCGAGTGGCCTTGGTGTCAGATGCGGGTGCTCCGGCAGTCAGCGATCCTGGTGCTCGTGTGGTGCGGGCGGTACGGGCAGCGGGCTTTCAAGTGATGCCTTTGCCTGGTGCCTCTGCAGTTATTACCGCATTGATGGGCAGCGGTGCGACCAGCGATGAAAACCCGGCTTTTGCTTTTGCGGGCTTCATGCCGCCTAAAACCGTCGCACGCCGTAAATGGTTGCAGCATTGGTCTAGTCTGGGCATGCCTGTTTTGATGTTTGAGTCTCCGCACCGTCTGCGGGCGGCTTTGCGCGATATGGAAGAAGTCTGTGGGCCAGAGCGCGAGCTGACTTTTGCACGCGAGTTGAGCAAGCGTTTCGAGCAGATCCATACGGTGCCTTTGGGGCAGGCGCTAGCCTGGCTGGACGAGGATAGCCACCGCGAGCAGGGTGAGTTTGTCTTGATTCTGCACGCTGTGGTGCAAGAGGTAGACGAAAATGCGCCTGCTCTGGATGCCACCACGGAGCGCTGGATGAAGGCCTTATTGGAGCAGGTATCGTTGCGTGATGCGGCTCGGATTGCCAGCCAAGCCAGTGGGATACCGCGTGATGTCTTGTATGCCTGGGGTTTGGCTAATTCACCCAAAGACTAGCCGCTACGCTCGTAGCTGACTCCAGAGCCCGCTGGTTCGCTTTGAAGCCAAGCCTAGTGTCCCACATAGCAGCCTTGCCATGAAAAACACCCCAAAACCAGATTTACATCCGTTTTTGGGGTGTTTTTCATGATGGAGCTACTTTTTTGTGGCTTAGCGTACCGCGACTGAGGGGCTCAACCCCGTTTTTTGCTGAATTCGATACGCTGCATTAATGGCTTCGGTCCGGTTTTGATACGGGCCAATTTGTACACGGTACAAGTCGTTATGCATCTGAACCTGGGCGTCGCGATATTCCACCTGAGATATTTGGCGGTTAAGTTGCTGTGCCAGGGCGGTCGCATTTTCCCTTGCGGAAAATGCCCCAAATTGCAGATAAACCCGATTCTGGCCTGATGGGGCTTGGGGTTTGCTGGTGTTTGTGTTTGAAGACTGCACAATCAGTTGCTGCTCGTTGGCATCACTGCTCCAGCTGGGGGAATCGTCCAGCTCCACAGGTAGATCATCGCCCGGCAAGGCCGCCAGGGCGTCGGGTGTGGGTTCCAGCTTTTCAGTGATGGTCAGGCTGGATCTGGGTGCGGCAGGAGCTGGGGCCGTACGGGGTGGTGGCGCCTCGGCCATTTCGACCACTCCACGGCCAAAGTTGCCACTGCGTATTTCTTCCTGGGTAATAGATTCAACCAGCACGGTACCGCTGCCGGGTGCAATCAAATCCAGTTTGGCAGCCGCCACATAGGACAGGTCAATGATGCGGGAGCTGTGAAATGGTCCCCGGTCGTTAATGCGCACAATCACGGATTTTCCGGTTTTGGGGCGGGTGACGCGGGCGTAGCTGGGAATAGGCAAGGTGGGATGCGCCGCCGTCATGGCGTACATATCGTAGGTTTCGCCATTGGCGGTTTTCTTGCCGTGGAACTTGCGTCCGTACCAGGAGGCGGTGCCGGTCTGGGTAAAGGCTTTGTGTGCAGTATGGGGAACAAAGCTTTTGCCGAGCACGGTATAGGGACGGGTATTGCTGCGAGCGATGGGTTCTAGTCGAGGGACGGCGTCTGGAGTGGATTGAAGGTTGGCTGGGATTCGGGCGTCAGGGCCATCATCTTTGTAATAACCTCCACCGCGGGGTGCCGAGACGGTAGCCCCCGGTTTAGCTTTGGGTTTGGCGCCCTTGGGGCTGGATGCGCAGCCTGCCAATAAGGCCAGGATGCTTAGGACGGCGCCTAGTTTGTGTAAGGTCGGCAGGCTCATGGGACTGGATTAATGGGCGGTTGATTGCGATGGCGCACCAGCAAGGGGGCGTAATCCGCAAAACGCAGCGCCAGTTGTTCGGTAACGTACACAGAACGGTGCTGGCCGCCGGTGCAGCCGATGGCGACCGTCAGGTAGTTGCGTGTGTCCTGCATATATAAGGGCAACCAGCGGCGTACAAAGCCCGCGATATCATCCACCATGGTTTCCACAGAGCCGAATTGGGCCAGCCATTTGGCGACCGGTTCATCCCGTCCTGTCATGGGGCGTAGCTCGGGATCGTAGTGGGGGTTGGGCAGGCAGCGCACGTCAAACACCAGATCGGCATCGCCGGGCACGCCACGCTTATAGGCAAAGGACTCAAAAGTCAGCACGACGCTGGCGCGATCGGCCTGTACTAGATCTCGAATCCAGGCACGTAGCTGGCCGGGAGTGACGTCGGTGGTGTCGATAATATGGCCCAGATCGCGCAAAGGGGCCGTCATTTCGCGTTCGACTTCGATACATTCCTGCAAGGATGGCGAGCGGCCATCCTGACGCAGACGGTCGGTCAGGGGGTGACGGCGGCGCGATTCAGAATAGCGCTGCATCAAGGTGTGATCGCTGGCGTTCAGAAACAGGACGCGCAGGGCGTAGCCTTCTTCACTCAATTTGCTGATTACACCAGGCAGGGTGTCCAGATCACCTGCGCCGCGCACGTCGATGGCCACGGCCAGTCGTTCCAATCCTTGTTCAGCAGAGCGTTCGACAAATTCGGCCAGAAATCGGGGGGGCAGATTGTCTATGCACAGATAGCCGGTGTCTTCCAGCAGGCGCAAGGCAACTGATTTTCCCGAACCGGATATGCCGGTAATCAATACAACTTTCAGCATCGTGGCAAAGGGCTCCGTGTCGCCGCCCATCAAGCGAGCGGCGGTTTATGTGAAACAAGGTAAGCCGTTAAGATCAACCGGTCCTTCGGTGCCTAGTCTTCGCGGCTGTTCATGATAGCCAATGCCTGGCGCTCGATGAAGTCACCCATGGTATCAATGCCGCGAAAGGCAAGAATGGTGTTGCGCACGGCTGCTTCCACCAATACGGCCAGATTTCGGCCCGCCGCCACTTGAAGCATGACGCGTTTGATATCGACCCCCAATATTTCCTGGGTCTGGTCCTGGGTAGGCAGACGCTCGAAACTATCAGGGTTGGAACGAACCAAGTGCACAATTAGTTTAAGCTTCATTCTACGACGAACGGAGGTTTCGCCGAAAATGGTGCGAATGTCCAGTAGCCCCAGCCCGCGTACTTCCAGCAGATTCTGCAGCAAAGGGGGGCATTGGCCGTCAATCATATTTGGGGCGGTGCGTGACAGTTCAACGGCATCGTCAGCAACCAGTCCGTGGCCACGCGAGATCAGCTCCAGCGCCAATTCACTTTTCCCCAGCCCCGATTCACCGGTAATCAGCACACCCAGGCCCAGCACGTCCATAAAGACACCGTGCATGGTGGTTTTGGGGGCCAGACGCTTACCTAGGTAGATGCGTAGCAAGTCAATGAGCTGGGCAGCATCAATAGGGGTGTAGAGCAGCGGCACCCCGTGCTCTTCGCAGAACTGGATCAGGTCGTCGGGCGCCGCGGCATCGTTGGCAATGAACAGGGCCGGAACACCGCCTTGCCGGAGGTCGTCCAGATGATGCAGGCGACGTTTGACGTCAAAGCGGTTGTAGAAAGAGAGTTCCTCAGGACCGAAGACCTGAATGCGAGCCGGGTGGATCAAGTTTAAATGACCAACCAGATCCGCAGCGGAGACACCAAGATCGGGGATAGGGCGCTGAGCGGCATGTTTTCCGGCCGCCCAGCTCACCTCGAGCTTGTCGTTGTTGTCATTGACCAGTTCTTGAACTGTCAGCATCGGAGCGTTCCGTGTTGAGATCAGGGGTCTGGGTCAAGATCTGGTGGATTTGAACAGGGTCTGTTTCCTGCGCCAGGGCCTGGCGGATGTCCTGATCGGCCATCAAGCGGGCGATCTCGGCTAGCAAGTCCAGGTGGATCTGGGTAGCCGTCTCGGGCACTAGCAGAAAGAACAACAGGCTGGCGGTCCGTCCGTCGCTGGCATCAAAGCGCACTGGTTCGGCCAGACGCATGAAGACAGCACAAGGCTCCTTCAAGTCCTTGATGCGGCCATGCGGAACGGCAACATCGTGACCAAGGGCAGTGGAGCCCAGACGCTCGCGAGCAATCAGGCTGTGGAAGACGGCTGTCCGAGCAATGCCGTGATGGTTCTCGAATATCAGTCCGGCTTGTTCAAAAGCGCGCTTCTTGCTGGTAACAGCAAGATCCAGAACCACGTTGGACAAAGGCAAAATACGCGACAAGAGATTCATGACGGCCATTATAGGGGGGAATGTTTTTTAGCTAAACATTTTTTGGATGGCTAACAACAGACGGACACTATGCCATAAAACACAAAACCCCGAACTTCTGAAAGAACGGGGTTTTTTGGCAGGCTATGCCTGCTGTAACAGTTCGGCGTGATCAGACTGCCGGAACTTCGAGCCGCTTGGCGGGCTCATGCGCATGGCTGTTTGCCTTTTCCTTGTATTTCAGAATCTGGCGGTCGATTTTATCGGCCAGCAGATCGATCGCGGCATACAAGTTTTCGTCTGAAGATGCGCAATGTATATCTTTGCCGGGGACACGGACGGTCACTTCGGCAGTGTGCTTCAGGCGTTCGATGGAAAGCATAACCTGCGAGTCAACCACGTTGTCGAAATGCTTTTCTATTCGACCAATTTTGCTTTTGACGTAGTCGCGAATGGCAGGAGTTATGTCAAGATTACGGCCAGTGATATTAAGGCTCATATAGGCTCTCCGTAGTAGTCAAACAACTTGTTCTAGAGGGGGAAGGATCGTCGTCTTTAGCCTCCTTACTACTGATCTTGGATATTCCAGTATACCTATATGTCGACCGGATAACATGACCTGGATCAATCTGCGATGTGCAGGAAAACCCTTGTTCTGACAGGCCCCGTTACGGGGTCTGAATATTGCTTACATACGGAAGTTCGAGCCCAGGTAAACCTTGCGCACGGCTTCGTTGTCGATAATCTCGGAGGGGTGTCCGCTGGTCAGCACAGTGCCTTCGCTGATGATGTAGGCGCGGTCACAAATGCCCAGGGTTTCGCGCACGTTGTGGTCGGTAATGAGCACGCCGATATTGCGGCCTTTCAGAAACTGCACAATGCGCTGAATCTCGATCACGGCAATGGGGTCGACCCCGGCAAAGGGTTCGTCCAGCAGGATGAAACGGGGGTTGCTGGCGAGCGCGCGGGCAATTTCTACGCGGCGGCGCTCGCCACCGGACAGGGACAGAGCCGTGTTTTGTCGAATGTGGGCAATTTGTAATTCGCTAATCAGGGTTTCCAGGCGTTCGTTCAGGTCTTGCTTGCTGATACGGCGACCTTGCTCGTCCAGTTGCAGCTCCAGTACGGCGCGAATGTTTTCTTCTACCGTCAGGCGGCGAAAGACAGAGGCGTCCTGGGGCAGATAGGACAGGCCCAGGCGTGCCCGCTTGTGCATGGGCATGGCGGTAATAGGGGTGCCGTCAATTTCAATCCGGCCTGCATCGGCGGGCACAATGCCCACGATCATGTAGAAACTGGTGGTTTTGCCAGCCCCGTTGGGGCCCAGCAGGCCCACGACCTCGCCGCTTTCCACATTCAGGGAGACGTCTTGGACGACAGTGCGTTTGCCGTAGGTCTTGCGCAGTCCTTGCGCAATCAGGCTGCCTTTAGTGGAGTGACTGGCACGGGTAGGCGTAGACGGGTTGTTAGGAGCAACCATAATTCGGGTGTGTCCGGGCTATTTGCGGGGGGAGGACTTGCGTTGGCATTCGGCCAGAGCAGCATCGGCATTGGCGCGTGGGCGGGCAACGGAGCGGACCCGGCCATCACGGGTAGCGGACTCAGCGCCACCAAAAGCCTGGTAAGTACCGTCTTTTTGGCGGTAAATAATGCGCTGTCCCTGAATGGAGTCCTGTAGTTTGCCACAGACATAGCGATTCACAACGGCCTTGCCAATCAGTTCAACCTCTTCCGTCTTGCCGTTATAGATGCCTCGGACACCTTCAGCGACTATCAGTTCAAACTTGGCCGGGTCTTCCTGGCGAATCGTCACACGGGCTCGTTCGCTGACGGTGGCGGTGCCATGCTGGAAGCCTTCCGCGTCCTGCTCGATGGCCAATTGGTCGGCCATCAAGGTCATGGCACCACGGGTCAGGATGATGTTGCCTTTATAGATAGTCTGCTTAGCAATATCGTCGTAGGTCAGGGTGTCGGACAGCACGGAGGTGTCCGGCTCGGCTGCGTCTTGTGCAGCAGCCTGGGCCAGAACAGGGGCCGTGGGCAGCAAAGCCAGGGCGGCAGTACTCAGGCACAGGGCCAGGGCACCACGCAAAAGGCTAAAAGAGAGCTTGGGCTTGTGGCCTAGGCGGGCGCTGTCAGGCGAGGTCATGGGGGGGAATCCTTAGAACTATTGGAAGAACGCGCTTTTTGTGTTTGTTGGCCCGAGATTTTAACGTCGGATTCCGACATGACGTTCAGTTGGCGAACGCGATTATCGTAACGCATCCCGGTACCGCGCATGGTGGACTGGCCGTTCACGACCAGTGCCGGTTCGTTGGTGTAGACCACGTCCTCTTCGGGCAGGATGATGAGCACTTCACTGCGCACATCCAGCGCGGCATCCTGTTCAGTTGCCTGGCGGTGGATATGGGCATTGCCCTTCATGGTAATGATATCGCCACCCGCATTCATATGGGCTGTGTCAGAGGTGGCAATCGTCAAGGGTGAGTCGACGCGGTTGCTGACCGCCCGCGGGGAGGTAATGTCGTGGGAATCGTCATCCGGGAAGTGGTAGGCCATGACGCCATCCAGGCGGCTGATGGCCCGGCCGGTCTCATCGGTACTGATCATGGTGAAGTCGCGCGCCCAGGAGTCGGGCTCGTGCGTAATGCGGCGCGGTGGATCAATGGCGACCGAGCTCTGGGTGTAATCGACCGCCCACAAGGTTGCCAGCACCAACATGGCCAGCAGCAGCAAGGAAATGGCGGTAGGAAGACGATCACGCATGATTACTGAATGACTCCCGTTGTTTTCAGCGGGCCGCCGATAATAAAGGGTGCCAGACGGTTCTGCGCGGCCAAAATGGCATCACAGCATTCACGCACAGCACCTTGGCCCGCTGGCAGCGTTGCGACCCAGCTGGCCATTTGACTGATATAGAAGGGGGCTTCGGGGACGCTGGCTGAAAAACCCACACGCTGCATGGCAGGCAGGTCGATCAGATCGTCGCCCATATAACCGACCTCGCTTAAGGACAGGCCGTTTTCCTGGGCGATTTGGGTCAGCACGGCAATTTTGTCGCGTACCCCTTGATGCACAAAGGGAATGCCCAGCTCGGCGGCGCGACGGGACACGATGCCACTTTCACGTCCGGTAATCAGGGCTACGTGAATGCCGCTTTCACCCAGCATGCGCAGACCATGGCCGTCCAGAGCATGAAAACTCTTGAATTCTTCGCCATGCTCGCTGTACCACAGGCGTCCATCGGTAAGCACACCGTCCACGTCAAACACCATCATGCGCAATTGCCGTAATTGGTTGCGTACGTTCTCAGGCAGCTTGGCCAGAATCTGGGCTTCAGCGGGGTGGAGTGGAATAGTGGGCGTATTCATCATGGTCAGATTACCTTTGCAGCCAACAGGTCATGCATGTGCAGAGCTCCCAATAATAGCCCGTTTGCGTCCAATACCAGCATTTGGCTGATACGCAGGGCATCCATTTGCTCGGCAGCTTCAATAGCCAACGCCTCGGCGGCAATACTGCGCGGTTCACGGCTCATGCCTTCTGATACCGGCAGGCTGCGGATGTCGCCAGCGCGTGCAATCAAGCGGCGCAGATCGCCATCGGTGAACAGGCCGACCGGGTGGCCTTGCGAGTCCGTCACAATGGTCATGCCCATGCCTTTGCTGGACATCTCGACCAGGGCATCCGGAATTAAGGTGTCTGCCGCCACGACAGGCAGTTGTTCGCCGCTGCGCATAATGTCGCGCACAAACGTCAGTAACTGACGACCCAGGGCGCCACCAGGGTGGGAGCGGGCAAAATCTTCGCGGCTGAATCCTCGTGCTTCCAGACAGGCCACGGCCAGTGCATCGCCTAATACTAAAGCGGCGGTGGTGCTGGCTGTAGGGGCCAGATTCAGCGGGCAGGCTTCGTGCTCGACATGAGCGTCCAGATGCAGATCGGCATTTTGGGCCAGCTCGGACTGGTCATTGCCGGTAATAGCAATTAGCTTGGCGCCCATACGACGCAGCACGGTCAAAATCGTGACCAGCTCTTGCGCCTGGCCTGAATAGGAGATGGCAATCACCACATCCTGCTTGGTAATCATGCCCAGATCGCCATGCAGGGCCTCGGCCGCGTGCATGAAAAATGCCGGTGTGCCGGTGGAGGCCAGGGTGGCCGCAATCTTGCGGGCCACATGGCCGGATTTGCCAATACCCGTCACCACAACACGGCCTTGACAGTGCACGAGCAGCTCGGTGGCAGCGACAAAACTTTGGTCCAGCCGTGCGCCAAGCGCTTGCAGTGCTTCAACTTCGATAGCGAAGGTGCGACGTGCGGAGGACAGGATGTGCTCAGGATCGAAAAGTGCCGATGTATTCATGGCGAAATTGTAAACGTGAAGTGTGCGCTTGGCATGCAGATTTGCAGGAGGCAAATTGTAAGGCTAGAAGCGTTTGGACCAGTGGCAGACTGAATAGTTTAGGGTTAAGATACGTCTTGTTTTGTAATTTCAGCAATTACTGAAACTTCAGGAAGCCATGAATCTAGGACCACAGGCAGAGCGTTTTATACTGCACTTTGGGGAGATGGGCGGGCGCTGGGGGGTCAACCGTACGGTGGGCCAGATCTATGCGTTGCTGTTCATTACCCCCGAAGCCCTCCACGCCGATGAGATCGCTGAAACGCTAGGCATCTCCCGTTCCAATGTCAGCATGAGCTTGCGCGAGTTGCAGTCCTGGCGACTGGTCAACATGACGCACAAGATCGGCGAGCGCCGTGAATACTTTGAATCTCCTAAGGATGTATGGGAGATTTTTCGTACCTTGGTCGAGGAGAAACGCAAGCGCGAGATTGATCCCACATTGACCTTATTGCGAAGTATTCTTATGGAAGCGCCCGTTAATGACGAAGAGGCATATGGGCAGCAACGCATTAACGAAATGTTGGAACTGATCGAGTTGGCTTGTGCTTGGTTTGACGAGGTTCATCACTTACCGCCCGAGACCCTGCAAAATCTGATGCGTTTAGGTAGCAAAGTTCAGAAAGTGCTGGGTTTCGCCGGAAAGATTCGCAAAGCTGATCAAACTGGGGGTCGTCATGATTGATCTGGATGTCGTTACCTTATCGCGGCTGCAATTTGCTTCTACCGCGATGTTTCACTTTTTGTTTGTTCCCTTGACGCTGGGCCTGTCATTTTTGCTGGCCATTATGGAAAGCGTATACGTCATGACGGGCAAACCCATCTGGCGCCGCATGACCAAGTTCTGGGGCGTGCTCTTTGGGATTAACTTTGCCCTGGGCGTTGCCACCGGGATTGTGATGGAGTTTCAGTTCGGCATGAACTGGGCCTATTACAGCCACTATGTAGGCGACATTTTTGGAGCGCCGCTAGCCATTGAAGGTTTGATGGCTTTTTTCTTGGAAGCCACCTTTGTCGGCTTGTTCTTTTTTGGCTGGGATCGTCTCTCTAAACTGGGGCACCTGATCGTTACCTGGTTGGTGGCTATCGGTACCAACCTGTCGGCCCTGTGGATTCTGGTCGCCAATGGCTGGATGCAAAACCCGGTCGGCGCCATCTTCAACCCCCACACCATGCGTATGGAAATGACCGATTTTGCCGAGGTCATTCTGAATCCTGTTGCGCAAGCCAAAGTTGTTCATACCGTTAGTGCCGGTTATGTGCTGGGTGCCATGTTCGTCATGGGCATCAGCGCCTGGTACTTGTTGCGTGGCCGCCATATTGATCTGGCCAAGCGTTCTATGACGGTAGCGGCCAGTTTTGGCTTGGCAGCTTCGCTATCCGTGGTTGTGCTTGGTGATGAAAGTGGCTATCTGACCACCGAGCACCAGCAAATGAAGATTGCCGCTATGGAATCCATGTGGGAAACCGAGGAGGCACCAGCCAGCTTTAACCTCTTGGCCTGGCCGGATCAGGAAGCGAGAGAAAACCGCTTCGCCATCGAGATTCCGTGGGTCATGGGTCTGATCGGGACACGTTCTGTCAGTACCCCCATGCTGGGTATCAACGAGCTGGTGGAGCATGCCAAGATCCGGATTGCCAACGGCTTGCGGGCTTATGAGGCGCTTCAGATCGTGCGTGCCGATGCCAGCAACCTTGAAGCTCGTCGTGTCTTTGACAATAACTGGAAGGACCTGGGCTACGCCTTGTTGCTCAAGCGCTATACGGAAGATATTGGCAAGGCAGATACCGACACCATTGCCCAGGCAGCCTGGGATACGGTGCCACAGGTTGCGCCTTTGTTCTGGAGTTTCCGTGTAATGGTGGCTCTGGGCCTGTACTTCATCCTGTTCTTTGGTGTGGCCTTTGTACTGGCTTCGCGTGATCGTCTGCAACGTCATCCGCGCTTGCTCAAAGCCGCTGTCTGGAGCATTCCACTGCCTTGGATTGCCATCGAGTGTGGCTGGTTTGTGGCCGAGTTCGGACGTCAGCCGTGGGCAATTGAAGGCGTCTTACCTACTTACTACGCGGCTTCCGGCCTGTCCTTTGTCGACTTGATGATCAGTATGACGATCTTCTTGCTGCTCTATAGCACCTTGGCGGTGATAGGCATCAAGGTCATGCTGCATTCGGTGCGCAAAGGGCCGGATGACGAGGGTGAGACAGCGACACCTTCCGCTTTGTCTTATGGTTCGCGCAACGCTCCGTTGCTGCGCGGTTAAGGAGGGGGAACCATCATGGATAATTTGATTCTTCTCGATTACGACACCTTGCGCATCATCTGGTGGTTGCTGCTGGGCGTTTTGCTGGCTGCTTTTGCCATCATGGACGGGGCTGATCTGGGGGTGGCGATGGTGCTACCACTGGTGGCTCGCAGCGATGACGAACGGCGCACGCTATACAACGTGATTGGTCCGGTCTGGGAAGGTAACCAGGTCTGGCTGATTGTGGCCGGGGGTGTGGCCTTTGCGGCTTGGCCTTTGCTCTATGCCATGGCGTTTTCAGGTTTTTACCTGGCCATGATGCTGCTTCTGGTGGCCTTGATTGTTCGCCCGGTGGCTATCAAGTACCGCAGCAAATTGAGCTCGACTCGTTGGCGCCGTAACTGGGATGCGATCTGGACGGCTTCGGGTCTGGTTTGTGCCCTGGTGTTTGGGGTGGCCATCGGTAATGTCATGCTGGGTGTGCCGTTCGGCTTTGATCCCACCACGCTGCGTCCTATGTACCACGGCAATTTCTTTGGCCTGTTTCAGCCTTTTGCTGTCTTGTGTGGCCTGCTCAGCGTATTGATGCTGGCTTTCCAAGGGGCGGTGGTAGTGGCTTGGAAAGGCAGTGATCATGTTGCTCGCCGTGCGCGTGCCTGGGCCATGCCTTTGGGGCTGCTGTCCATTCTGGCGTTTGCGGCCGGTGGCTGGTGGATCAGTGCCATGAATGGCTACAGCATGCCTTGGCCTGAAGTGGCTCATGCCATGTCCAATCCTATTGGCAAGACGGTAGAGATGGTGGAAGGCGGCTGGTTGGCCAATTACCGTACCTGGCCGGCCCTGTGGGCGGCGCCGATTGTGGGTTTTGCCGGTTTGCTGCTGGGCGCTTTGCTCGCGGGCCGTGGTCGTGGTTTGCTGGCTTTGCTGTTCTCGTCCCTGGCATTGGGCGGCATCATCCTGACGTTTGGCTTTGCCGTTTTCCCCTTCCTCTTGCCATCGTCCTTGAACCCCGGTTCCAGCCTGACCTTGTTTGATGCCTCGGCCAGTCATCTGACCTTGTGGATCATGTTGTTGGTGACATTGGTGTTCCTGCCTATCATTGTGCTCTACACCTCCTGGGTCTACAGCGTGATGCGCGGCAAGGTGTCGGTGGCCAGCATGAACGATTCTTCTCATTCTTATTAAGGAGGCCAGCGCATATGTGGTACTTCTCTTGGGTTTTAGGTTTGGGTCTGGCCTGCGCATTTTCTATCTTGAATGCGATGTGGTTCGAGCTGCGTGAGAACACTGCTTTGCAGAACGCAGCAGCTTCCAGGGCCAATGCAGATATCGAGGCCTGATTGACCCCGCAAAGTCCAACGGCGCAACAGTGGCTGGAGCAATTCTCCAGTCGCGCCCGCACGGCTTTGCGGGCTTCTATGCTGGCCCCGGTGCTGGCTGGTGCATTACTGATTCCCCAGGCCTGGTTGCTGGCGCAGATTGTGCAGGCGATTGTGGTCGATGGCTTACCCTGGACAGGGCAGCTTTTCTCTATTTTGATGGTGGCGGCGCTCTTGCTGCTGCGAGCCGCTATTTCCGCTTTGGGTGAGCGTCGCGCCCAGAAGGTTTCAGAGCAGTTGAAACAAGGGCTGCGTTCTGATTTGTTTTCCCGATTGTTTCGCAGCACGGTGCCCCGTTTGCGGGCCAGCAATAGCGGTGAGCTCTCCACCAGTCTGATCACGCAAATTGAAGCGTTGGATGGCTTTGTGACGCGCTATATCCCTTGTATGGCGGCAGCGGTTTTGGTGCCTTTGGCGCTGGTGCTCGCGGTTTTGCCGGTGGATGGCATTGTTGCCCTGATCTTGCTGCTCAGTACCCCTTTGATCCCCCTGTTCATGGCCTTAGTGGGGTGGGGGGCGGAAGCCGCCAGCCGTGAGCAACAGCAAACGACCTTACGTTTATCCGGTTTTTTTGCTGACCGTCTGCGCGGTATCTTTACCTTGAGTTTGATGGGGCGCGGGCAGGACGAGTTGCAGCGTGTGGAGCTGGCCAGCCAGGAATTGCGTACCCGCACCATGAAGGTGCTGCGTATCGCCTTTTTGTCCTCCGCTGTATTAGAGTTTTTTGCCGCTTTGGGTGTGGCCGGTATCGCTGTTTATATTGGTTTGGGTTACCTGGGCTATTTGGGTGAATCCTTCTCCGGAATCAGTTTGCAGCAGGGTTTGTTTTGCTTGCTTCTGGCCCCCGAGGCTTATCAGCCACTACGCCAATTAGCGGCTAATTATCATGACCGCGCTGCGGCGCGTGCTGCAGCGGTGGAAGTGGATAGACTGTGGTCGAGCCTGGGGCAGGATTTGATTCCTGCTGCGCCCACCAGTGCGGATGCGGAAGCCGTTTTTCCCAATTTGCCGGTTTTGGTGCTGCGTCATGTGCGGCTACCGCAATTAGGCGGGCCGGGGACTTTGCTGGATGTGCCGGGTTTGCAGCTTTATATCGATCAGTCCTACGCCGTTTTGGGTGCCAGCGGTTCGGGCAAAACCAGTCTTCTGGAAAGCCTGATTGGTTTGCGGCCTTTAACGCAAGGTGAAATCCTGCTGCGTAATAGCGATACAGCCGGGCGTTTGCTAACTCGCCACGACGGGGTCGTGCTGATTTCCCAACAAGCTTTTTTAGCAATGGGCACGATTGCCGATGGCTTGCGTCTGGCCGCTCCACAAGCCAGTGATGAACAGTTGTGGCAGGCGCTGGAACAAGCCTGCGCTGCCGAGTTCGTGCGCGCCTTGCCTGAAGGTTTACAAACAGCTTTGGGCGAAGGCGGCTTTGGCCTGTCTGGGGGCCAGATTCAGCGTTTGGCTTTGGCCCGTCTTTTCTTGACTGACCCTCATGTCGTGCTTCTGGATGAGCCTAGCTCCCGGCTGGATGCAGCCACACGGGATCGTGTCATGCGTAATATTCTGCGCTTCTGTCAGGGGCGGTGTCTGGTCGTGGCGACGCATGATGAACAGTTGGCTGCCATGTGCTCGAACCGGCTGCGTATAGCCCAAGGAGCCCTGACGGTATGAAAGCCTGGTTCCGCCTCTTGAGTGCCAGCCTGCGAGCACGACGCGGTGCCGTGCTATTCACGGTTCTGTTGGCGATCAGCACGGTGGCGGCCGGTGTAGGCCTCTTGGGCGTTGCGGGTTGGTTCTTGAGCAGTGCCTTCTTGGCAACCTTAGGCATTGTGTTCAACCTGTTTGGTCCGTCGGCCATGATCCGTGGCCTGTCATTTTGGCGTATCACCTCCCGTTATCTGGAGCGAGTGGTCGGTCATGCCCTGACTTTGGACCTACAGGTACGCATACGCAGCCTGGTATTTGGCCGCCTGAGCCGTTTCAACCAGTCTCGTTTGGCCCAGTTTCGGGACGGTGAGCTGGCATCCAGCTTGACCTCCGACGTCGCTATTCTGGATTTGGTGCTCTTGCTGATCCTGGTGCCCTTGAGCACGGCGGTGGTGGCGGGGCTGGTATTCAGTGCTGTGCTGCACACTTGGTTGTCGTGGTGGGCTTGGCTGATTTTGGCCTGTTTACTAATAGCGGCCTGTCTGATTCCCTATATTTGTGCGCGTGGCGCCAGCCGTGCAGCCCAGCAGGTACATGAATTGGAGAACCGCCAGCGCGTTCTGGTGCATCAAGCCATCCGGGCCTATGCCGACATTCAGGTCTTTGCGGCAGCGGACGCGGTACAGGCACAAGTGGACAAGCTTAGCCAGCAGTTGGGGCAAGCTCGTTTGCGCAGCAATGGCTGGGGGATTGTGGGGCAGTTTTCCCAGCAGGTTTTGATGGGCGTGGCCTTGATGATCTGTTTGCTGGTGGGTGCGCAGCAGGTCAATTTGCAAGCAATGAGCGGCCCTTTATGGGTGGGCCTGGTATTGGCTTTATTGGGCCTGTTCGAGATCATGGCTCCCATGATGCGCGGGGCTTCACGGCTGGGTGAGGTACAAGCAGCCAGTCATCGTTTACTGACGATTCTGGATGAGTCGGTTGATATGGAACAGGAACATGGGCAAGGTATTACGCTGGGCAGGCCTGCTTCCCTGGAAATCACCGATCTGAGTTTTGCCTATGGTTCGCAAGCTGTGCTTGAACACTTGTCGCTGCACGTCCAGCCTGGCGAGCATCTTGCTATTTTTGGTCCCAGCGGTTCCGGCAAATCGACCTTATTAGGTGTATTGATGCGCCTGCTGCCGGTATCGGGTCAGCAATATCTTGTTGAGGGTGAAGCGGCCCAGAACTGGACCCGCGCCAGCTGGTTTGAGCATTGCGCTTTATTGGCACAGGATTCGCCATTGTTTCTGGGTTCGGTACGAGACAATCTGCTTCTGGCCGAGCCTACTGCTTCAGAACAGCGCATTTGGCAGGTGTTGCACGATGCCCAGCTGGACTCGGTAGTGCGGGACTTGCCGCAAGGCTTGGATACTTGGTTGGGCGAGGGCGGTCAGCAATTGTCCTTAGGGCAACAGCGCCGCCTGTGTCTGGCGCGTGTCCTGTTGTCACCCGCTCATATCTGGTTTCTGGATGAACCTACGGCCAGCCTGGATGGCCCCACCAGCCAGGCTTTGATGCAGGATATTTTGACGGCAGCGCGTGGCAAGACCGTCATTATGGCTACCCACGATACTCGTTTGCTGCCCCTGGTTGACCGTGTTTATCAGTTTGAAGCCGGCCGTTTACAGGCTAAGTCCAGCACGCCAAGAAATA
>JBQEAN010000001.1:53069-57760 GCA_052109075.1 Alcaligenes sp.
GTTTATCAGTTTGAAGCCGGCCGTTTACAGGCTAAGTCCAGCACGCCAAGAAATACTTTAGAGCCAAACTAAAAGGATGTCTCGGGTCAAGTTTGTAGGGATTTTGCGCTAATCTCGTCGTATTAGTACAACTTACGAGCACAAGCCGGGCGAGCCCTTGTTGCTGCTGGCCAATTGTGTACACTTGCAACGTATCCAAGAGCGCCCTTCGCGCCCGGATTTTTTGTTGTAGAAGCTTTGACATGCAAATTGATCCCACCCAGTACATCCGTCAAATCATTCGCAATGTGCCGGACTGGCCAAAGCCAGGGGTGACTTTCCGCGATATCACCCCAGTTTTGCAAGATCCACGGTCTTTCCGGGTGTTGATTGATCTGTTTGTCTATCGTTACATGGGACAAAAGCTGGATCTGGTGGCGGGTGTGGATGCGCGTGGCTTTATTGTGGGCTCGGTTCTGGCGTACGAACTGAATCTGGGTTTTGTACCTGTTCGCAAAAAGGGCAAATTGCCGTTCAACACTGTGGCTGAAGAGTATTCCCTGGAATATGGCAATGCCAGCGTCGAGATGCACACCGATGCGGTGCGTCCTGGTCAGCGCGTCTTACTGATCGATGACCTGATCGCTACAGGCGGTACCTTGTTGGCTGCCGCGCGTTTGTTACAGCGTTTGGGTGCCAATGTGGTGGAAGCCGCTGCCATTATTGATCTGCCCGAGTTGGGCGGTTCTAAAGCTGTGACTGATTCCGGCTTGTCGGTTTACACCGTCTGCAGCTTTAAAGAAACAGATCGCTGATCGCGATAGGCCGACTTGCAGTCGGCTAGTGATTGAACCTGTATCCCTGCCATGCTTGTGCATCGCAGGGATTTTTCATGTCTGTCTGGATGTAAATGGGACGAGGCGGGCGTGATGCAAGCCCCGTCCTGGCGAGCGTCGAATCAGAAATGAACCTTCATGAACAGGGAACCGGCGTGGTCTTGATTGCGACCAAACTGTCCCTGGTAGTTGACGCCAAATGAGGTGCTCTTGCCAGCTTTCAACTCGGCACCCAATTCGGCCACAGCAGCATTCTGGGCGATAGGTGCACCGCTGATCTGGAAGCTGCTGCCGGGCAGGGCGGCAAAGGCCAGTTCACGCTGGGGTGTGGTGTCACCCATGGCATGACGCCACCCTAAACCGGCGCTCAAGGATAGCGTGGTTTTGGACAAGTCCAGCTCGGTGGTACCACGCAGGCCCAATGTGAAGGTGCTCAGATTCTGGCGTTGCGAGTCTCCCCGCAAAGCGGCTTGACCACCTGACTCGCTAAAGGAGCCGTGACGCAACTGGTGCCAATTCACGCTGGCATAGGGTTCCACGCTGGAGTTGGGGCTGACCGGCATGCGGTAACCCAGCTGGGCAAAGGCCTGAATGCTGTGGGCTTTGTAATCCGCTTTTAAGGTCTCGTACTGGTGAACCGAGATCGAACGCTCGCTGTCCAGACTGTGACGAGTGTACGCACCACCGGCCAGCAGGTTCAGGCTACCTAAACCCATTTCCCAAGCCTGTGTTCCATACAATGCCGCGCTATAGCTGTTGCTGCGTGATGTCTGACGGTGATCATCCAGCTTGATACGGTTTTCCAGATAGCCCAAGGAGGCACCCATACGCCAGCCATGCTCGCCGACGGCAGTATCACCGCCCAGAAACAGGCCACCCACTTTGTGGCGTACGTCTTGGCTGTTGTCGTCACCGTCCAGATCACGTTGTTGATGGATGACTTCGGCCCACAGCACCGTATCCTTGCCGGTGGTGTTTCGAGCGCCGGAGGCTTGTTTGTCTAACGTGCGCGGTAGCAGATCGCCATTGCTCAGCAGGGCAGAGGTGGTGCCTGCATGGATCTGGCCTTGTAGCTGCTCCATATAGCCCGCCACGCTGCCGGACTGGGCGTTGAGCACGGTGTCATACAGCTCTGCCATGGCGGCTGGTGGCTGATCCGGTCCGGTATCCAGAGCATTGGCCACGGCTTTCTGGTTGCCTGTATCCGCAAATGTGGCAAACGGCGTGTCGTTGCGCTTGATCATCAAGGATAGGCTGGGGCCGTACAGCAGCGTTGGTGACAGGAAAGCCATCTCGTAGGTGATGTGGCTGTACTGGCCTGTCACACCATTGGCCGCATCCAGAAAGGAATAGGCTACGTTCTGGCGGAAGGGGCCGCCGGCCAGTTTTAATGTGCCATCGATATGGGCGGCACCGCCTACGACCAAGCGATCAGTGGCACCTGCTGGGCCTACTTCCAGTTCATGAACCGAACCGGCGTGGGCCGTATAGTCGCCGCTGACGGTGAGTGTGCCTACCGAGTTGCCCGGAGCCAAGGTGCCGTAGTTATCGACCTGCGAGACCGTACCCGCGCCACCCAGGATGCCTTCACGTTCCACTGTTACAGCAGAGGCCAGCGTGCCATTGACGGCCAGGCGGCCTCCGCTGACCATGGTGCCACCGGTGTAGCTGTTATTACCGGTCAACTCCAGGGAGCCGGAACCGCGCTTATGCAGCCCACCCGTACCGCTGATGTCATTGGCAAAGGTGGAGCTGTAGCCCAGCGTATCGACATCAAACAGGCGCGTAAATTGTCCGGGACCTTGGACGGCCTTGCCCACGTTCATTAGGCCCCAGCCGTAAATGCTTGGGTCGCCCATGTCGGTGGCGGTAGTCAGCAAGGTTTGTTGCAGATGATAGGCGGTGAAATAGGGGAAGGCTTCTTTGACGAGCGCAGCGGCGCCCGCAACGTGCGGAGAGGCCATGGAGGTGCCGCTCAGGTGAGCGTAGCCACCGCCTGAGTTGACGGAATTAATGCCGGGATTGTGGCCACCTCCCGGTGCAGCCAGACACCATTCAGCCGCTACACCACATTTATTGGCATAGGAGGACAGATTGCCTTTCTCATCCAGGGCGGTGACGGCCAGCCAATTGTCTTTTAGTTCGGGAAACCAGTAGGGCGAACCCGCTAGCAGGTCGGGGTGATCCTGGGCTTCATTACCCGTGGCAAACACCATCAAGGTACCCGCTTGTACGCTGTTTTTGAAGGCGTCGATAATTAATGGCTGCCAGTCCAGAACGCCTTGTGTCGAGCCGTAATCTACAACATGGCAAGGTGGGGCGTAAGACTTAGAGCAATCATTGACTCCCAGGCTGCTATTAATAATGGGCAGTTTGAACTGCGCCAGGTAGTTCCAGCCTTGGGAGGCAACCTGATCTAAGCGGGCTGCTATCTCTTCTCGCGTCGGCTCTGTGTCATCGTCATCATCATCGTCGTCATCAGGTTCACCGTAGGCGACAGGAAAGAGAGAGCTGTTAAATGCAACGCCATGCATACCTACACCATCACGACGTGCGCCGATAATTCCAGCGACGTGAGTGCCGTGGCCTGGTGCTTCGTCCGAGTCCACTCCCTGGCCATTGGTGTAGGGAGTATTGGTGTTGAAGTCAAAACCACCTAACAGCGCACCCGTAAATTCGGGGTGTGCGGCAGCAATACCCAAGTCCAGAATGCCGACCGTAACGCCCTGGCCGGTAAAGCCCAGCGAATAGGCTTTGGCGACGTTGATCATGTCCAGACCAGGCTGACGTTTGTATTCCTTAGTGCGCCATTGTTCCATCGAGCTGTCCGACTTGGCGTAGGCAATGCCTGGTAAAACCAGGCCCAGTAAGGCCATCTGTACCAGCAGATAGGTGCTGCGTTTCTTGTTCGACATTTCTTCCTCTCCTGGGTGTTTTTCTATGCTTGGCGGCAACTCGTTCTGAGGGCGTGTTGTCGAATTCCTTGCATGCCATTTAACGTCATAGCCGTTGAATCTTATAGCCGCCAAATTTACGTTTTGTCATGCTTGGCGTTTGAAATTCGCGAAAACGTGTATTTTTTTTCGGAGGAAGTGGCGGGAAAGTAGCGATTTCCCTATAAAGAAGAGCGTTTAATGAGTGGTCCGATTGCTTTGTCTGGAAACTGGTTAGTGACGACGTTGTTGCAGGATGTGCAATATGTTGGAGGTGACATGGAACCAGCCGGGTGTTGGGATGCCCTGGCTTATTGCTTTTTTAAGGGGTGTTGAAGGGCCGGGGCTGGGTGAGGCCCCAACGGTTTCAAGGCGTGTTGCTCAAGAAAATTTAGATGGCCGTTGGCGCTGCCAGCAAGGTGCGCACTAGTTCAGGTTTCAGGGTGCGTGCAGCTGCAAAGCCAGCAATATGGCGCACCCGAACCAGATCCAGCGCAAAGAAATGGAAGTCCGTGAAGCTGCTTAGAAATTCCATATCGGGAAAGCGGGTGGTATAGGATTGCTGGGCCTGTTCCCAGTCGGGCTGCTCGCGTTCCAGTTTGCGGGCCAGCATCTGAAAGGTGACACGCGGCAGGTCATGGACGGCGTCTTGCCCATGTTCGCTTTGGCTGACCATCAGGCTGGCATCGGGGCGTTGCAGTAAATAACGGGCATGAGCCGCCATTTCGCTGATGTGGATGATGATGTTGGCTTGTGTGGGGCAGATCGCAAAGGGAACGCGGGAGACGACTGGCAATCCTTGATTGCTGAGTGTGCCCAGCGAGGCGGTGCGTTCGCTTTGGAGCAGGGCTTGCAGGCTGATTAGCAATGGATCATCAACAGACATAAAAACACCTAATCCGTAAAAGAAAGCCCCCACGCTGCGCCTTTGGCTTGCTGCCCC
>JBQEAN010000001.1:57860-62096 GCA_052109075.1 Alcaligenes sp.
CCTGTTCAAGGGGAGTGATGCGCTTGGTTTACACCAGGACGCGTTCAATACCACCGTCATTGGCTGTGCGTACGTAGTCCGCCATCCAGTTCTCGCCCAGCATGTGCTTGGCCATTTCTACCACGATGTAATCCGCATCCATCTTGGTTTCGTCCTCGTAGCGGGACAAACCTTGCAGGCAGGAAGGACAGGAAGTCAGTACTTTGACTTCGCCCTGGAAACCATCGGCGCGTACAGCGTCTTGGTTCTTTTGCAGTTCTTCGTGCTTGCGGAAACGGATTTGCGTGGAGATGTCAGGACGTGATACCGCCAGCGTGCCCGACTCGCCACAACACCGGTCTGCCTTGATGGTGCTGTCGCCCACCAGAGATTTGACGGTTTTCATGGGGTCTTGCAGCTTCATGGGGCTGTGGCAAGGGTCGTGGTACATGTAGCGCACGCCTTGTACGTCTTCCAGCTTCAAACCTTTTTCCAGCAAGTATTCGTGGATGTCGATCAGGCGGCAACCGGGGAAGATCTTGTCGAACTCGTAGCCCGCCAACTGGTCGTAACAGGTACCACAGCTGACCACCACGGTTTTGATGTCCAGGTAGTTCAGGGTGGTGGCCATGCGATGGAACAGCACGCGGTTGTCGGTGATGATCTTTTCCGCTTTGTCGGTTTGGCCGCTACCACGTTGTGGATAGCCACAGCAAAGGTAGCCAGGAGGCAGAACGGTCTGCA
The DNA here is from genome assembly GCA_052109075.1 of Alcaligenes sp. Lineage (GTDB taxonomy): Bacteria > Pseudomonadota > Gammaproteobacteria > Burkholderiales > Burkholderiaceae_B > Alcaligenes. Next base: position 58,584 of record JBQEAN010000001.1, read on the forward strand.
CGCCCACATGCCAGAGCATGGCTTGGGTGGCCAGACCTACTTGCGAGAACAAACGCTCCGAACCACAGCCGGGGAAGTAGAACACGGCTTCCGAATCCACCGAGGTGGCCTCGGGGTTGCGGATGATCGGTACGTAATCCGAGTTTTCAATATCCAGCAATTTACGGGCGGTCTGCTTGGGCAGGCCACCAGGCATTTTGCGGTTGATGAAGTGGATAACTTGTTCGCGAATAGGAGCCTTGCCAATGGTGGCTGGCGGCGCGCTGACTTGCTTGCGGGCAGGAGCTGCCAGCAGATTATGAGCGGCACGCTGGACTTTGTAGCCCACTTCGATCATGGCGGTACGCGTCGCTTTGATGACGCGTGGGTCCTTGGCGTTCAGGAAGAACATGGCCGCCGCCGAGCCCGGATTAAAGGACTTTTTGCCCATGCGGCTCAGCAAGGAGCGCATTTCCATGGATACATCGCCAAAGTCGATATCGACCGGACAGGGGTTGTAGCACTTGTGGCACAGGGTACAGTGGTCGCCCACGTCTTCAAATTCTTCCCAGTGCTTCAAGCTGATCCCGCGACGCGTTTGCTCTTCGTACAGGAAGGCTTCGATCAGCAGGGAGGTAGCCAGAATCTTGTTGCGGGGCGAGTACAGCAAGTTGGCGCGTGGCACGTGGGTGGCACAGACCGGTTTGCACTTGCCGCAGCGCAAGCAATCCTTGATGGCATGGGAGATAGAGCCGATTTCGCTGCGTTGCATGATCAGCGATTCGTGACCCAGCAGATTGAAGCTGGGCGTCCAGGCGCGGCTTAAGTCCGCACCGGGCATCAGCTTGCCGGCGTTGAAGTGGTTGTTGGGGTCCACTTCGCGTTTGTAATTCTGGAAAGGCTCCAGCTCTTCTTGCGTCAGGAATTCGTACTTGGTCAGACCAATACCGTGTTCGCCGGAAATGACGCCGTCCAGACTACGGGCAATCTGCATAATCCGGGCCACGGTGACATTGGCTTGCTGCAGCATGCCGTAATCGTCCGAGTTCACGGGGATGTTGGTATGCACGTTGCCGTCACCGGCGTGCATGTGCAGGGCCACAAACACCCGGCTTTTCAGGACACGGTCGTGAATGGCTTGCAGCTCGGTCAACACAGCGGCGCAATCGGCACCAGGGAAAATGTGCTCCAGGCTTTCACGGATTTCGCTCTTCCAAGAAGTGCGAATGGTGTGATCCTGCAAAAGCTGGAAAATCGAGGTGTTAGGGTCTTCTTGCAGACGCCCGTCAATGGCGGCGCTGTCCAGCGGCACACCAATTTCAGCTAGATCAGCCCGCGAGTCTTGTAGGGGCTTATCCAGGTTGTCTTGCAACCACTGCCAGCGCTGGCGTACGTCGCGTACGATCTGCAGCGCATCGTGGCGGCGCTCGTTCAGGATTTCTTCGCGTGTGTGCTCGGCATCGCTGTGATCTTCGATCTTGCCTACGGGCAGATCGCCTTGCAGGAAGTCTTCCAGCTCACGAGTCAGGCGCAGCTTGTTGTCCGTGGACAGCTCAATATTGATGCGTTCAATTTCTTCGGTGTATTCACCCATGCGGCGCAAGGGGATCACCACGTCTTCGTTAATCTTGAAGGCGTTGGTATGTCGGGCAATGGCGGCTGTACGTGCACGGTCGGCCCAGAACTTCTTGCGGGCTTCGGCGCTGACGGCCACAAAACCTTCACCCGCACGGCCATTGGCCAGACGCACCACTTCAGAAGCGGCGATAGCCACGGCATCGGGGTCGTCGCCCACGATGTCGCCAATCAAGACCATCTTGGGCAGGCCATCACGTTTGCTCTTGGTGGCATACCCCACCGCACGCAGATAGCGTTCGTCCAAGTGCTCCAGACCGGCCAGAATGGCACCGATGCGCTTGCCTTCGCCGTTCAGGTAGTCAATGACTTCCACAATGGAGGGCACGGCCTGTTTGGCCTGGCCGAAAAACTCCATACAGACGGTACGGGTATGCGCAGGCATACGGTGCAAGACCCAGCGGGCCTGCGTGATCAGGCCATCACAGCCTTCTTTTTGGATACCGGGCAGGCCAGCCAGGAATTTGTCGGTGACGTCTTTGCCCAGGCCTTCCTTACGGAAGCGACGGCCTTCAATGTGCAGAGTTTCGCTGCGCAGCAGTTGAGCACCGGGGGCATAACGGCCATCAAACCATTTGACTTCAAAGTGGGCCATTTCCACATCGTGGATCTTGCCCATATTGTGTTCAAGACGGGTGACTTCCAGCCAGTTTCCCTGGGCATCAACCATGCGCCACCAGGCCAGGTTGTCCAACGCAGTGCCCCACAACACGGCTTTTTTACCGCCGGCGTTCATGGCGATATTGCCACCCACACAGGAGGCATCGGCCGAAGTCGGGTCCACTGCAAATACGGTGCCTGCTGCTTCAGCTGCGTCAGCGACACGGCGAGTGACAACACCAGCGCCGGTCAAAATAGTGGTGACGGGCTCGGTCATGCCGGGCAAGGTGCTTTTCTCAGGCTTGCCTATCGTGTCCAGCTTTTCGGTATTGATGACAACGGAGCGCCAGCTCAGCGGAATGGCACCGCCGGTATAGCCTGTACCACCTCCACGCGGGATGATGGTCAGTTTCAGCTCAATACAGGCGCGAACCAGGGCAGCCATCTCGTTTTCGTGATCAGGGGTGAGCACGACAAAGGGATATTCCACCCGCCAGTCTGTCGCGTCGGTGACGTGCGAGACGCGCGACAGACCATCAAACTTGATGTTGTCCTTGGCGGTCAGGCGCGACAAAGAGCGCACGATTTGCTGGCGCAGGGCGCGGGTATCAGTAAATTCTTGCTCAAAGGCTGCCACGGCACTGCGGGCAGCGTGCAACAGGCGCAAGACCTTGGCATCGCGATCGGGGACGGCGCTATCACGGCGCTGGTCAATCTCGTTCAAGCGATGGTTCAGTGCTTCGATCAGTTGACGCTGGCGCTTGGGATTGTCCAGCAGGTCGTCTTGTAGATAGGGGTTGCGCTTGACGACCCAAATATCGCCCAGCACTTCAAACAGCATGCGTGCGGAGCGGCCTGTGCGGCGTTCGGAGCGAAGCTCGGACAGCTTTTCCCAGGCTTCCTCACCCAGCAGTCGCAGGATAATTTCCCGGTCTGAGTAAGAGGTGTAGTTGTAGGGGATTTCACGCAGGCGCGGCGTGTCGTTGTTGCGTGCCTGGGCGGCCAGGTGCTTGCTTGCGATGGGGGCGTTCATAGCTATAGTGGGCAAGGCCCGTCAAGGGCGGCTCAGCGAGGAGCAGAGAGGCAAAAGGCAAGTGTATACGAATCGCAGGCTGGCTGCCCCCTTACTAGAGGGCCAAGGCAGGGATAAAGAGACGTTTGCGGCCAGTTTGCAGCAAATTACCAACCGAGCTTGGGGAAAATCCACAGCAAACCGGCGGTCATGGTTATATAGCGCCCCAGTTTTCCGACGGCCATATAAAACACGCTGGGCCAAAACGGCAGGCGTAGCCAACCGGC
>JBQEAN010000001.1:62196-63950 GCA_052109075.1 Alcaligenes sp.
GCCAGGTTGATGTAGGCAAAAACAGCCGGTTCTGAACCCAGGGGAAGCAAGGTGGCCGAGACCAGGCTGATGATGAAAATGGCGCTTAAACCCACTTCGGGTAAGGACAGGGCGCTCAAGAGCCAAGAAATAAGATCGGAGATCCAGGCTTGCATAGATAAAGTGGATGGTTCTCGGGAAGGGGGAATGGACGCCAGTTAGGGCATCCGCCTATGGTATTCTGTTTTTCTTCCCCGGTGAGCAGTCTCAGGCAGGGGCCTGGCACTGGCCTTGGTGGCAAACCGGCTGTTAATTGAAACCTGAATCATGTCGAACGATTACCTAAAGCGCATTCTGACCTCAAAAGTGTACGATATTGCTATCGAAACACCACTGGAACCCGCTCCTCAGGTATCGGCACGAATTAGTAACACGGTGCTGCTCAAGCGCGAAGACTATCAACCTGTTTTTAGTTTCAAGTTGCGCGGCGCCTATAACAAAATGGCCAATCTGTCGGCCGCAGAATTAAAGCGTGGTGTACTGGCGGCATCCGCGGGTAACCATGCACAAGGTGTGGCAATGTCAGCGCGCAAGCTGGGTTGCCGTGCCGTGATTGTGATGCCAACCACCACCCCGCAAGTCAAAATTGATGGCGTGCGCAATCTAGGTGGTGAAGTGGTTTTGGTGGGCGAGAGCTATTCAGACTCCTATCAGCATGCCCTGGAACTGCAAAAGACCGAAGGCCTGACCTTTGTGCATCCTTTTGATGACCCTGATGTTATCGCTGGGCAGGGCACAGTGGCTATGGAAATCCTACAGCAGCATCCCGGCCCGATTGACGCCGTGTTTGTGGCGATTGGGGGCGGCGGTTTGGCCGCGGGTGTGGCTACTTACATCAAGGCCCTGCGCCCAGAGATCAAAGTGATCGGCGTACAGACCGAGGACTCCTGTGCCATGGTGCGTAGTATCAAGGCAGGCCGGCGCGTGAATTTGTCGGATGTCGGCCTGTTTTCTGATGGTACGGCCGTCAAACAAGTGGGGGTGGAAACTTTCCGTCTGGTGCGTCAGTACGTGGATGACTTTGTCATCGTCGATACAGACGCAATCTGCGCGGCAATCAAAGATGTGTTCCAGGATTCGCGCAGTGTTCTGGAGCCGGCCGGTGCCTTGGCCTTGGCCGGCGCCAAGCGCTATGCTGCCCAGCACAAGCTCAAGAACAAGACGCTGATTGCGGTGACGTCTGGCGCCAATATGAACTTTGACCGTATGCGCATGGTGGCAGACCGTGCAGATGTGGGTCAGGCTCGTGAGGCCCTGTTCGCCTTGACGATTCCCGAGGCCAAAGGCAGTTTCCGCCGCCTATGCGATGCCTTGGGCACCCGTTCAGTCACCGAGTTCAACTACCGCATGTCCAACCCTGACAAGGCGCATGTTTTTGTGGGGTTGTCGATTTCCTCGGAAGCGGAGATTGAGAAGCTGGAAGAGCGTTTCGTAAAGAAAGGCTTTGGCACCCTGAACCTGACAGGCAACGAATTGGCTAAAACCCATTTACGTCATATGGTGGGCGGGCCATCCAGTCAGGCCAACGACGAAGTCTTGCTGCGTTTTGAATTTCCAGAGCGCCCCGGTGCCTTGCGTAAATTTCTATCCAGCATGAATCAGGACTGGAATATCAGCTTGTTCCACTACCGTAACCAAGGGGACGATTACGGTCGTATCCTGATTGGTATCCAGGTGCCGTCTGCCGATAAAAAGGAATTCAAAGCCTTTTTGGG
>JBQEAN010000001.1:64050-147319 GCA_052109075.1 Alcaligenes sp.
TGATTGGTATCCAGGTGCCGTCTGCCGATAAAAAGGAATTCAAAGCCTTTTTGGGCAATCTGGGCTATCCACACTGGGACGAGACCGATAACCCGGCTTACAGGTTGTTCCTGTAAGTTAGTGGATGCTGCGATGCTTGTACGGCTTCGCGTCAGGCAGGATAAGAACACCCCGCTTGTTCAAGTGGGGTGTTTTTTATTAGGTGTTGTGTATGGCTAGGTTCTGATGGGGCAGAGTGATCAAGCTTGGGTAAGACATTGCCCTAAAGTTTGTCGCAAAGGTTCCAAGCTGTTATTCAAGCGCATAAAGGCCTGCTCTTGACGCACAGCCAGAGCATGAGCTTGCTCTAGTGTCACCGTTTCAAAACCCAGGCTCTGGCCCGGCAAGCGCTGTGCGATTTGCGCCAAATCCACGCTGGCAAGCTGGCCGATGCGAGGATAGCCGCCGGTGGTTTGTCGGTCGGCCATCAATACAATAGGCTGGCCGTCGCTGGGAACCTGGATCGTGCCAAAGCAGGTGGGGGCGGACAGCAGCTCTTTAGGGGTTTTGCGCTGCAGGGGTTGGCCTTCCAGGCGGTAACCCATGCGTTCTGATGCCGGGCTGATGCGGTAGCTTTGGCTTTGAAACAGGGCCAGTGATTCGTCGGTGAACAAATCAGCTTGATCCAGAATGACGCGCACGCGCTCTCGGGGGGGTAAAGCCAATGCAGCGGGCATGTAGATGCGCAGCTCATCCAGTTCGGCCTGTAGTCGGTTCAGTGCAGTTTCGTCATCAGGCAGTGGCTGGGCCAGCTGAATCTGATCGCCTTTTTTCAGGGCACGACCTTCAAAACCACCCAGGCCGACCCGCATATGGGTGCTTTGGCTGCCTAGCAAGGACTCGACCTGGAAGCCGCCGTAGAGAGATAAATAAGTGCGAGCGCCATGAGTGGGCTTGGCTGTCTGCAAGGTCAGTGTTTGCCCAGCGCGGGCCAGCGTAGGGCGCAAGACAGCAACAGGCTGGCCGTCCAACTTGGCGTCCATGTCGGCGCCTGTCAGCACAAACAAGGCAGGTTCATCAAAGCGCAGGCTGGGGCCTTGCAGGGTGATTTCCAGGCTGGCCAGATCCTGTGCTGCGGAATTACCGGCCAGCAAATGGGCCAGACGGTGAGCGCGCTCATCCATGGCACCGCTGGGCGAGACTCCCAGATGTTGGTGCCCATAACGGCCTCGGTCTTGCAGGCTGCTCATCATGCCTGGTTTGAGGATATGCACCGTCATGTGGGTGTCCAGTGATCAAACTGTTCGTGGGGTAGCGGCACAAAGCGGACTTGATCGCCAGGGGCGAGCAGGGCGGCAGGAGAGCGCCGGGCATCAAACAAGTTAACCGGCGAGCGGCCAATTAAATGCCAGCCACCAGGAGATTCGTTGGGATAAATAATGGTTTGCTGGTTGGCAATCGCCACCGAGCCTTTGGGCAGCATCGTGCGTGGTGTGGCGCGGCGCGGCACATTGAGCTGCTCGGGCAAAATCCCCAGATAGGGAGCACCGGGGGCAAAGCCAACCATGAATACCAACTGCAACTGACTGCTGTGCAGCTCAATGACTTGTTCCTGGCTTAGTCCCAATTGCTCGGCAATCGCAGGCAGGTCGGGGCCAAAGACGCCACCGTAGCAAACCGGAATATCCACCAAGGCACCGGGGGCGGCTTGATCGGTGCTGGCATCGAGCTCGGCCAGCGCCTGATGAACATAGTCGTGCAATCGTGCTAACTGGTCGTTGCTGCCATCCGGATAGAAATGGAGGGCGACTGCGGTAAAGCTGGGGACCAGATCATTGATACAGGCTGGTGCCTGGGCGCGCAGCAGTCGCGCTGCACGCGTGCAACGTAAACCCGTTGCCAAGGAGAGTTCGCCGCTGAACTGCACCAGCAGGCAGCGGTCGCCTTGTTCAGCAAGTTGCCAGGACTTGTGCATCGTTATTTGGCGAAAAGCGAATCCAGGCTATTGAAGGCCTTGAATTCCAGGGCGTTGCCAGAAGGATCCATGAAGAACATGGTGGCTTGTTCGCCGGGCTCGCCTTTGAAGCGGATGTAGGGCTCGATCACGAATTTGGTGCCTGCAGCAACCAGCTTGTCAGCCAGAGTTTGCCAGGTGGGCATGTCCAGCACGACGCCAAAATGGCGCACAGGAACGTTGTGGGCATCGACGGCGCTGGTGGTGTTGCTGCCACACTCGGACGGGGCCAAGTGGGCCACAATCTGGTGGCCGTAGAAATTGAAGTCAATCCACTGATCAGAGGATCGGCCTTCGGGGCAGCCTAGTGTCTGTCCATAGAACTGGCGTGCAACGGCCAGATCATGGACCGGAAAAGCCAGGTGGAAAGGGCGCAGCTCGTTGGTATTGGACATGCTTGGCTCCTGTGCGGCGTAAGGCCGCCAACGTGGTCTTCAGAGCCGTTAATTGTAGGGCCAAATTCGACCCTACAGGTCTTAGCTGTCCTGGAGTCGAACCCGGCTCTTGGGGAAACGCAACATAAATACGCTGCCTACGCCCAGACGACTCTGAATTTGCAAGTCTGCGTTATGTCGCACGATGATGTGTTTAGTAATGGCCAGACCCAGACCTGTGCCGCCGGTGGAGCGCGAACGGCCCTTATCTACCCGGTAGAAACGTTCGGTCAGGCGGGGGATGTCTTGGGCGGCAATACCGATGCCGGTGTCCTGCACCGAATAACAGGCTTCGCCGCTGTCGTTCAAATACCAGCGCACGGTGATAGTGCCGTCCTTCGGGGTATAGCGCACTGCATTAGTAATCAGATTGGAGACTGCCGAGCTTAATTCAGTTTCCATGCCCTGAATGGCCAGTTGCGGGTCTATATCGGTGACAAAACTGTGTTGTCCACCTGAAATAGCCTCGCCTTGCTTCAGTGCACTCTGAATCAATTGGCTTACCTGCACGGTCTCGCCTTCTACGGTGGGCGAGGACTCCAGTGTGGACAATGTGAGCAGGTCCGAAACAATAGACTGCATGTGACGGGTCTGTTCCAGCATCATTTGTTCATAGCGCTGGCGTTGCTCTTGAGGCAGGCTTTCGGGTGGCAAGTCTTGCAGGGTCTCCAGAAAGCCCAGCAATACGGTCAAAGGGGTGCGTAATTCGTGCGAGACATTCGCTACAAAGTCTTTACGGGTGGTTTCCAGCATTTCCATCTGGGTGACATCGCGGGTCACGATCAGGAACTGGCCCAGTCCGTAAGGCGTCAATTGCAGCAGCAAGGAGCGCTCGCGGCCGTCTTTGCCCAGGTGCAGCAGCAAAGGGCCATCCCATTGTGCTTGCCGCGCATAAAGCGAAAATTCGGGTTCGCGCAAGATATTGAAGATGCTGTGGTGCCGATCGGTCGCCAGATTCAAACCTATATGTTCGCAGGCGGTCTGGTTGCACCATTGCAGTTCCATCTCCCCGTTCAGGGTGATGGCGCCATCCGGCAGGGCCTCGGCCGCCATCATGATGCCGTCGACGTAGCGGTTCAGATCTTGGATTTCTTGCCGGTCGCGCCGCAATTGGCGATAGATGGGGGCCAGAATGGCATCCCAGGGGCCGACAGCAGGGGGCGGTGGGTCGGTCAGATTACGGGTCCAGCGTGCCACGCGGGATAATTGCACAGCGCTGATGATAATCAGCATCAGCAGGCCACCGCAAAACAAAGCCAGACCGATGGGTGGCCCAAGCCACCAGCCGATCAAGCTGCCCAGAAGGGCCCAAATAACAATAGACGTGAATATGCTGAACATGGGATCAGGCGTTAGGCGCCTTTTCCAGTGGGGAAAGGGCAAAACGATAGCCTGAGCCACGAATCGTTTCAATATGTTTATCGTGTCCGCTTGGCTCCAGCGCCTTGCGCAAGCGCCGGATATGGACATCGACCGTGCGTTCTTCGACAAACACGTGATCGCCCCAGACCTGGTCCAGCAATTGGGAGCGGGTAAAGACGCGCTCGGTATGGGTCATGAAAAAGTGCAGCAAACGGAATTCGGTCGGACCAATGGTCAGCGCCATGCCCTGGCTGGACAGGCGGTGTGTGCTGGGGTCCAACTGCAAGTTGCTGATGGCAATGACATCATCGGTCAGCTGGGGGGCGCGGCGGCGCAGCACAGCCTTGATGCGGGCAATCAGTTCTTTGGGTGAGAAAGGTTTGGTGATGTAATCATCCGCACCGGCTTCCAGACCGTCTACTTTGTCTTGCTCCGATCCCTTGGCCGTCAGCATGATGACGGGGATGTGGCGGGTACGTTCATCCGAGCGCAGCTTGCGGGCCAGATTGATACCCGAAGAGCCGGGCAGCATCCAGTCCACCAGAATCAAATCTGGCAGTTCTGCACGGATAAGGATCTGGGCTTGTTCGGCATCGAAGGCGCGCAGCACTTTATGGCCGGCAAAGGACAGGTTGACGGAAATCAGCTCCTGGATCGCTGGCTCATCTTCCACAACTAATATGCTTGTACTCATTGTTAGCTTCAGACTGGTCCGATAAAAAATAAAAGATGGTCAGGCAGGCGGTGGGTAGTGTTCCTGAAGGGGCCGGGCTGTCGATGTGACGAAGCTCTTCCAAGACAATACGGGGGCACTGGATCATCCCTGACTGCACGTAATAGCGCCATCATATGGCGTTAATGTTTCAGGTTTGTGAACGTCCATAAATGGGTCGCTCTCAGTGAGTTGGATTTTCGTTTCTGTACCGAGAAATCTGCGTTACGATTATGCCACTATGGAAAAACAGCGTCCTCAACACTCCTCCGCCCAGAACGACGACACGCATTTCGGCTTTCAAACCGTTGCTGAAAGCGAAAAAGCCGGCAAAGTTGCCCAGGTTTTTCATTCGGTCGCTAATAACTACGACGTGATGAACGACTTGATGTCGGGTGGTCTGCACCGTATCTGGAAAGCCTTCACCATCGGGCGTGCCGCTGTGCGTCCTGGCATGAGGGTGTTGGATATTGCAGCAGGAACGGGCGATTTGACCAAAACCTTTGCGCGTCAGGCAGGTGTTGATGGCGAGGTCTGGCATACCGATATCAATAGCTCCATGTTGCGCGTGGGCCGGGATCGTTTGCAGGACAGGGGCATTATTACGCCCGTTGCGGTCTGTGATGCCGAGCACCTGCCTTTTCCGGATGCGTATTTTGACCGCGTGTCGGTGGCCTTTGGCTTGCGTAATATGACGCACAAAGACCGAGCCCTGGCTGAAATGAAGCGGGTGTTGCGCCCCGGCGGCAAATTGCTGGTGCTGGAGTTTTCCCGTGTGGCCAAGCCCTTGCGGGCTCCCTATGACTGGTATTCCTTTAATGTTCTACCCCGTATTGGCAAGCTGGTAGCCAAGGACGAGGAGAGCTACCGCTATCTGGCTGAATCCATTCGCATGCACCCTGACCAGGACACGTTGGCCGACATGATGCGCGAAGTGGGCCTGGAGCGGGTTCAATACTTCAATCTGACAGCTGGCGTGGCCGCGCTGCATGAAGGCATTCGCCTGGATTGATGCTAGGCGTCCCCCTTTTCTATAACAGCGGCACCTTCTGGTGCCGTTCGTTTTTCGTCTGTAATCAAGGGCAAAAAAAACATGGTGCATGAGAAGTTGTCATGTTAATGTTCAGCTTATCGTAAGTTTTCTTGAATAATCGACTGGGATGGCATTGCCTGGGGATAAACCCCTTTTCTGTAAGCGCCCATCACGGTCAGGAGTTTTTGACTATGTCCCAACGGCTTTCTCGTTACTTCATGGCTGCTGTGCTGGCTTTTAGCACCGGCGCGTTGCTGACCGTTTCCTATGATGCGGAAGCACGGCGCATGGGCGGTGGCTCCAGCTTTGGTCGACAGTCTTCCAACATCACCACTAACCGTTCTGCTGCAACGCCTCCAGCTGCCGCGAACAATGCAACACGCTCGGCCGCTCCTGCTGCTGGCGCCGCCGCTGCCGGTACGGCTGCCAAGTCCGGTATGTCCCGTTTCCTGGGCCCGATCGCCGGTATTGCCGCTGGTTTGGGTATTGCGGCTTTGCTCTCGAGCATGGGTCTGGGCGGCGCGTTCCTGGAAATGATGTCCAGCCTCTTGCTGATTGGTCTGGTGATCTTCGCCGTCTTGTTCATCGTACGTCGTCTGCGTGGTTCGGCCGCTCGTCCTGCCATGCAGCAGGCCGGAGGCCAGTCCATGATGCGTAATGCGGATCCCGCTCCTAGCCCATGGCAACAGCCTCAGGCTGCCCCTGCTCCTATGCCTGCGGCCGCTCCTGCTGCACAGCCCGCTGCTGCGGCCGCTGTCCCAGCACCGCCAGTAGACGAAAGCTGGTTCATTCCAGGTGACTTTGATACCCCTACGTTCCTGGCCAACGCCAAGACCCAGTTTGTGGAAATCCAGAAACTGTGGGATAAGGGCGACGTGGAACAACTGCGTACCTTCTTGACAGACGATTTGCTCAAAGAAGCTGCGCCTCAGATTGCACAGCGCCAGGGTGATAACATCACCCAGATCGTGCTGCTCAATGCTGAACTGCTGGGCATCGAAAAAGTGGCTGACGGTCACTTGGCCAGCGTTCGTTACTCGGGCATGCTGCGCGAAGAAACGGGTGCAGAAGCCTTCCGCTTTGAAGAAGTCTGGAATCTGTTCAAGGCCGACGGTGCCGGTTGGATGTTGGCTGGTATTCAGCAAATCCCGGTTGACCCCAACGCTTAGTTCTTATCTATACAGACAGCCGCCTTGTTCATCAGGCGGCTGTTCTGTTATGAGCGCACTCTTTTCGCCGTGATCCCATTTGCCCGTGTTCCTTTAGCCTCCTACATCCGGCCGTGTCTGTGTCGGGTTAAACTGGCTGTTTTAATTGGACTGGTTTACTTGCCCCGGCAGTAAACTTGCATGGACATGCTTGGTATCCCCTCCTTCCTAGAACCTGGCGCCGTGGGCGTGCGTTTGCTCAATGCCTTGCTTGACCGCGAGGACTGGGCGCGTGAGCGCCTGCGCAGCTATGCGGGCAAGACCGTCTCGCTGGTCGTGGGCCGCTTGCAATTGGTCTACACCATTAGTTCTCAAGGAACGCTGGAGCAGGGCCATCCTGCTGTGGTGCCAGATGTCACCCTGACTTTGCCGCAAGACAAACTGCCTGAACTACCGCAAATCCTGCAAGACGGCGATTTCAGCCGGGTAGCGCAACTAATGCATGTGCAGGGCGAAGCCGGTCTGGCTAACCTGGTGTCCGATCTGGCTGCCAATCTACGCTGGGATGCCGAACATGATCTGGCTAGAATTGTTGGCGATGTGATGGCTGTACGCTTGTTCAGCGGTGCGCGTCGTGCTTTTTCCGGCTTGCGTGATCTGGGACAGCGTCTGGCGGGCAATGCCAGCGAGTACCTGACTGAAGAAAGTGCCTTGCTGGTGACCCGCACTGAGATGGATCGGCTGCGCGAGCAATCCAGTGGCTTGATGCAAGGTTTGGACGAGTTGGATCGACGTTTGAACCGGCTTGATACGCGTCGGCGGGAGTCCTGAGCATGTTCTCTTTGTGTCGTCTGCTGACCATTCTGCTGGTTGTTTTCCGTTATCGCCTGGACGAGCTGGTTTTATCCAGCATCCGTCATCCCTGGGCCTCGCGCCTGTTGCGTATTGCGCGTCTGGGCCGCAAACCCAAGCTGCCACGCGGCGTGCGTTTGCGTTTGGCCTTGGAAAGTCTGGGTCCCATTTTCGTTAAATTTGGTCAGGTGCTCTCCACCCGCCGGGATTTGATTCCGCTGGATATTGCCGAGCAACTGGCTATGCTGCAGGACCGGGTTCCTCCCTTTCCGTCGGAAGTGGCCGAGGCCACGATCCTGAAAGCCTTGGGCGCATCCCCCTACGAGCTGTTCCAGACGTTTGACCGTGAGCCCATCGCCTCGGCCTCCATCGCCCAGGTGCATTTTGCCGAGCTGCACAATGGCCGCGAAGTGGCGGTCAAGGTGTTGCGTCCGGGCATGCGCGAAGTTATTCATAAAGACTTGCGCCTGATGCGTGTTCTGGCTGCATTCATGGAGCGCCTGGGCCCCGATGCCCGTCGCCTGAAACCACGTGAAGTAGTGGCCGAGTTCGACAAGTATCTGAACGACGAGCTGGACCTGATTCGTGAGGCCTCTAATTGCAGCCAGCTACGCCGCAATTTCACCAAAGATGCGGAACGTACCCAGCTGTTGATGGTTCCAGAAGTGCATTGGGATTACTGTGCCTCAAGCGTATTCACCATGGATCGCATGAAGGGCATTCCGGTCAATCAGATTGATCGTTTGCGTGCGGCCAATGTAGACCTGAAAGATCTGGCTCGTAAAGGGGTGGAGATTTTCTTTACCCAGGTGTTTACCGACGGCTTTTTCCATGCCGACATGCACCCCGGCAATATTTATGTCTCGGACGCCCCGGAGTCTCTGGGCCGTTACATTGCCCTGGACTTTGGCATTGTGGGTTCCCTATCCGAGTTCGACAAAAACTATCTGGCACAAAACTTCCTGGCGTTCTTCCGGCGTGATTACCGCCGGGTGGCTCAATTGCATATTGAGTCCGGCTGGGTGCCACCTGAAACCCGCGAAGAGGAGCTGGAAGGCTCGGTACGCGCGGTATGTGAACCATATTTCGACCGGCCTTTGTCCGAGATCTCTTTGGGGCAAGTGCTTTTGCGCCTGTTTCAGACCTCTCGTCGGTTCAATGTGGAAATTCAGCCGCAGCTGGTGCTGCTGCAGAAAACCCTTCTGAATGTGGAAGGGATGGGGCGGGATCTGGATCCGGAATTGGATCTTTGGGATACCGCTAAACCTTATCTGGAAAAGTGGATGTACCAGCGTATTGGTCCATCGGGCTTTTATTCGCGTTTGAAACAGGAAGCGGGGCAGTGGGCCCAGATTATGCCGCAACTTCCGCGTCTGGTTTATTCCAGTTTGAATAGACCAGATACAGGGCAGGCGTTGAACCAGGAACTTAAGCTGTTGCGCCAGTCGCAGCAGCAAGCCAACCGTTTGTTGTCCGTCCTATGTGCTGTGCTGGCGGTCGCTGTCGGGGTGGCTATCTGGGCTTTGGTGGGGCGATAAGTGTGACGTACCCGCAACGCGTCAGTTTTTTTGTAGCTGACATATTTCTGATAACTGCAGGTTCTACGATAGACGCAGGTCCGCCAGCTATTGATTAAGCTGGCGCTTTCCGGCGCCTTCCGGACGGTGAATGACCGCCCTCAAGGAACCGCTTGATTCTTTTTAGGAATCGTTATGCTTTACCATGACTTATTCAAATCCATGGAAGCGGTGCGCTGGAATTTCGCGCATGACATACCGTGGGATGACTTTGATGGCACCAAGCTCAGCGACGAGCAAGCCTACACCATCAAAATGAACGCGATTACCGAGTGGGCAGCCTTGCCTGCTACCGAAATGTTCCTGCGTGACAATAAAGATGACAGCGATTTTTGCGCTTTTATGTCCGTCTGGTTCTTTGAGGAACAAAAGCACTCGCTGGTCTTGATCGAATATCTGCGTCGTTTCCGCCCCGAACTGATGCCAACCGAAGAAGAACTGCACAAAGTGCGTTTTGAATTCGATCCGGCCCCAGCCATGGAAACGCTGATGCTGCACTTTTGCGGCGAAGTGCGCTTGAACCACTGGTATCGTCGTGCTGCAGACTGGCACACTGAACCGGTGATCAAGTCCATCTATAAAATCGTGGCTCAGGACGAGGCTCGTCATGCGGGTGCTTACCTGCGCTACATGAAGCGCGCCCTGGTTCACAAAGGCCAGGAGTTTGGCCTGCAAGCCCGTTTGGCATTCTCCAAGATTGGTGTCTTGATGGCCTCGGCCCATCGTACGGCTCAAGCCCTGCACCCCACTAATCTGCACGTGAACAAAGCTATGTTCCCGGAAGATACCGTGCAGTCCAAGCTGCCATCGCCCGGCTGGCTGGAAAACTGGCTGGATACACAGATTCGCTTTGACAAGGAATGGGAGCATAAGGTTAGCTCGCGCATCTTGCACAATATGTCGCTCTTGATGGGCAGCTCGTTCGAGACCGTTCAGGAACTGAATCGCTACCGCAAAGACTTGACGCGTCAGGTCGGGTCTGACTCGCCCTTGATTCAGGTTTGATATGAGCGCACGTTTCGAGGCCAAGGTTCTGAGTCTTGATGCTTTGCTGGCAGTGGTGGAGCAGGGGCGCCTGGCGCGCCCGCTGGTCTTTACCAATGGTGTGTTCGATATTTTGCACCGTGGGCATGTCAGCTACCTGGACGAGGCAGCGCAATTAGGTGCTTCGCTTGTGGTCGGTGTGAATACCGATGCCTCGGTGCGACGTCTGAACAAGGGGCCGGAGCGCCCTATCAACGCCGAGCAGGACAGGGCCGCCTTGTTGGCGGCGCTGGCGTGTGTGGATGCCGTGGTTTTGTTTGACGAAGATACGCCCGAAGCCTTGATCGCTGCACTGCGCCCTGATTTGATTGTGAAGGGCGGTGACTACGATATGGAAGCCTTGCCTGAAACGGCTCTGGTACGTAGTTGGGGAGGCGATGCGCTTGCCATTCCCTTTGAGTTCCAGCGTTCGACAACGGCGCTGGTCAAGAAGCTACGCGACTAGATCAGCAGTAAAGCTTGAAGTGTTGAATCCCGGCATGGCCCGGGATTTTTTTATCCGTGGGATTCAGGACTCAGGTTGCAGCAGATCGTTCACTGCTTGTAGGTCGTTCTCGTTCAGCGTGCCGCTGGCTGCTTTCAAACGCAGGCTGTTCATCAGAACCTCATAGCGGGCCTGGGCCAGACTGCGTTGCGTTTCATAAAGCTGCTGCTGGGCATTGAGTACGTCGATGTTGACGCGTACGCCGATCTCGTAAGCCAGCTTATTGGCCTCTACCGCGTCCTGGCTGGACTTGGTGGCCGCTTCCAGGGCCTGCACACGGACCAGACCTGTGGTGACGCCAGAGAAGTACTGACGCGTTTGTTGGATGGATTGCTGAATGGCGAACTGGTGATCGTAGCGGGCCTGTTGCAGGCGTGAGCTTTGTTCACGAACCTGAGAGCTGGTTTCGCCACCGCGAAAGATGGGAATACTGAGTTCCAGACCCAAAGCGCTATTGAGTGAACGCGGGCCACCGCCAGCTTGCCCAAACAGGGTTTGATCACTGCCGCTACCGGTCTGGGCTTTCAAGGCCAAGGTGGGCTCGTGCAGGGCCTGGGTGCCTTTCAACTGTTCCTCTGCGGCTCGTGCTTTGATGTCCGCCAGTGCCACACCTAAACCGGACTGGCTGGACTGATCCAGCCACGTTTGCAGATTCGTCGGTTCGGGAGCAGGCAGGCGCAAAGGTTCACGCAGACGAGCCAGCGTTTCATAACGCTCCAATGTCAGCGCCGCCAGCTTGTCCTGGGCCACTTGCAGGGTATTTTCAGCCTGCAGAACACTGGCACGAGTCAGGTCCAGTCGCGACTTGGCTTCGTAGGTGTCGGTAATCGTGGTGCCGCCCAGCTGAAAGTTCTGGTCGGCTGCACGCAATTGTTCGTCAATCGCGGCTTGCTGGGCTTTCAGGGTAGACAGCGCGTCTTGGGCCGCCAGCACATCAAAATAGCTTTGACTGACGCGCAGCATCAAATCCTGCCGGTCCAGCGTCAGCTGAATATCGGCACCCTGCGCCAATAGCTGAGCGCGTTCGTAACGGGCCCAGGCATTGCGGTTGTAAACGGGTTGGCTTAACGTCAAAGTCCAGGCGGCACGGTCGCTGGACTGCTGATTGGACAGTTTGCTGGTTTGACGGCGCTCTTGTAGTTCGGTAGTGCCGATGGCGCTGATTTGCGGCAGTAACTGCGCCCGGCTTTGGGGCACTTGCTCCTGATCGGCCTGATGGGCGGACTGGGCAGCGCCAAATTGCGGTTCATGTGCCAAGGCCTGGTTCCAGGCCTGCAGCAAATCTTGCGACTGAGCAGTGCTGCTTACAGCAAGCAGCGAGAGCAGCGCCAGGCGCAAGGAAGTCATAAACCGCATAGGTGTTTAAAAACGGAACTGAGAGACGGCTGTGCCGCGTAATGGTTTGATCCAGGTGTCGAACAGGGGCGTGGTTTCAAAGCTGGCAGCGCTGGTGCGAGTAATACGCACGGCAGTCATGACCGGGTTTTGACCGACCACGACCACCAGACGGCCCCCAATACAGAGCTGATACTTCAGGGCATCAGGAATGGTGGGCACGGAACCGGTGACCAAGATGGCGTCGTATTCGGTTGTTCCCCAGCCTGCATGGGCATCACCCACTTCAACTTTGACGTTGCGCACGTTGTTGCGCTGCAGGTTTTCCTGGGCGAAAGCGGCCAGTTTGCTGTCAATTTCGATAGAGGTGACTTGTTGGGCCAGATGACCCAGCAAAGCGGCCTGATAGCCCGAGCCGGTACCAATTTCCAGGACGCCGTCACTAGGCTGCAACAGCAGCTCTTGAGCCAGGCGAGCCTCAACTTTGGGCGAGAGCATGGTCTCGTGCGTGTTCACGGCATTGATGATCAGTGGCAACTCGGTGTCCGAAAAGGCCGATGAGCGCAACGACGAGGGCACAAAGCGTTCACGCTGGACTGCGACCAAGGCTTGCAGCACGTTTTCGTCGGAGACGTTCCAGGGGCGGATTTGTTGTTCCACCATGTAGTAACGGGCACGTTCGAGTTCAGACAGCGCGATATGGTTCATAGCTTCCAGAAAACTAAAGGCTTGGCAAAGAGCCGATTATAAGCCAGCGCATCGACAAAGAGGCACGCTTGGACTTAGCAGGACGGCACCATCGCGTGTAGCAAGGTGCTGGCGTTATTGACGGCGATGGGCAAAAAGGTATCAAAATCCATGTGTGCTTCGTGATTGGCATTGTCTGAAATACTGCGTATGCAGACAAACGGCACGGTATTGAGATAACACACCTGGGCAATGGCGCCACTCTCCATTTCGCAGGCTAAGGCGGTAAAGGTGGCGCTTAGCCACTGTATTTTATCGTTACAGGCGATAAATTGGTCGCCGGTAACAATTCGGCCGGTATGGACCTGATGGCCTTCGATCTGCCGAGCCGCCGTTTGGGCAATGACCAACAAGGCCGGATCAGCCGGGAAGTCAAAGGTGTCCAGACGGAAAACCTGACCGGGCGGCAAACCCAAGGCCTTGAGTTCCACGTCATGCTGGACCAGCGTGTCGGCAATGACAATATCGCCGGGCCGGATGCTGGGCTCGACTGCTCCGGCAATACCTATATTGATGATGCTGCCCACAGAAAATTCCGAGATCAGCATCTGGGTACAGGCGGCGGCATTGACCTTGCCTACGCCGCAGACCACCGCAACCACCGCTTTACCCAGGTAGGTACCGCAGTGAAAATCCATGCCAGCCCGCTGGATAGTCTGGGGCTCTTGCAAGCGCTCCAGCACAATCTCCAGCTCTTCGCGCATGGCGACAATAATTCCAAGAATAGACATAAGACAGGGGCTTTATCCGGCCTGATCAAACGGCTCGTATCACGACGATGGCCACAGTTTATGGAAGTGATGCACGGGACCGTGTCCGCTGCCCACTGTCAGCTCGCCTGAACGGGCGATGGCTTCGTACAAGTATTTTTTGGCAGCCAGGGCGACATCGGGTACGTTGTCGTATTGAGGCAGCAAAGCGGCCAGCGCAGCCGACAAGGTGCAGCCGGTGCCATGTGTATTGGCGGTATCAATACGCTTGGCAGGCATTTCGATCATCTTGTCGCCATCGTGCAGCAAGTCGATGCAGTCCGAACCGGGCAGGTGGCCGCCTTTCAGGAATACCCAGCGCTGATCGTTGTGATTCATCAGGCGACGCAGGCGCTCGGCTGCCTGACGCATTTCCTTTACCGTTTCTACCGGACGGGCATCCAGCAGGACACCGGCCTCGGGCAGATTGGGGGTGATCATGGTGCATTGGGGCACCAGTTGCTCACGTAAAGCATGGACGGCAGACTTTTCCAGCAGATGGTCGCCGCTTTTGGCGATCATGACGGGGTCCAGCACCAGATGCTTGGGTTTGAAGTGAGCCATGCGTTCAGCCACCACCGTGGTGACGGCTTCCTGGCCCAACATGCCGATCTTGACGGCATCAATGCGCACATCGGCAAACAGGGTATCTATTTGTTGGCGCACAAAGTCGGCAGGAACCGGGCTGATGCCGGTGACACCTTGGGTGTTTTGTGCCGTCAACGCGGCAATGACGGCGGTGGCATAAGCACCCAGGGCGCTCATGGCTTTGACGTCAGCCAGAATACCAGCGCCGCCGGAGGGGTCAACTCCGGCAATGGTCAGCGTGTTGGGAATCATGTCTCGCTCAGGTACGGGAGTGAATCAGCCCCTCAGTGGGCGAACTGGGGTCGGCATCGTAGTATTTGCGGGGTACGCGGCCAGCCAGATAGGCTTGGCGGCCTGCTTGTACTGCCAGATTCATGGCGCTGGCCATCAGCACGGGCTGACGGGCACCGGCGATTGCGGTGTTCATCAGTACGCCATCGCAACCCAGTTCCATGGCAATGGCCGCATCCGAAGCCGTACCAACACCGGCATCCACCAGCACGGGTACTTTGCTTTGGTCGATGATCAGACGCAGGTTCCAGGGGTTGATGATGCCCATGCCCGAACCGATCAGGGAGGCCAAAGGCATGATGGCGACACAGCCCATCTCCTCGAGCATACGGGCCTGGATAGGGTCGTCGGCGCAATACACCATGACATCAAAACCTTCATCTACCAGGGTTTTGGCAGCTTTCAGGGTTTCGGGCATATTGGGGAACAGATTGCCGGAGTCGCCCAACACTTCCAATTTGACCAGCTTGTGGCCGTCCAGCAGTTCGCGTGCCAGGCGCAAGGTGCGCACTGCGTCGTCGGCGGTGTAGCAGCCAGCCGTATTGGGCAGCAGCGTGTATTTGGAAGGCGGCAGGTAATCGAGCAGATTGGGCTCATTGGCGTTCTGGCCGATATTGGTGCGGCGAATAGCCACAGTCACAATTTCAGCGCCACTAGCCTCAATGGCCTGACGAGTTTCGTCAAAATCTTTGTATTTTCCGGTGCCTACCAATAGCCGGGATTGGTAGCTGGTGCCGGCCAGGATAAAGGGGTCGTTGTTCACTGTTTGGGTCATGGTGGTGCTACGTAACACATCCGCGTCTGGGGCGGATAAAGAGTTGGTTTTTTGCTGGGCAAACACTGCAAGAATAATCCATTTGGCCGGTACTCGCAGGAAAACCCGTATGGCAGCTTGTCCGGGCAGGGCACTGATCCAGGCAGCGCAGAGCGGGAGCCCGAGGTGGGGGGCCAAATCAAAGGGGGCAAGAGGCATATATACCTTGGCATATGCCCCTTATGTTTAAGACCATGCCCAGGGCCCTAATGCCTGCTGGCCCTGTCCCCGCTCCGATGCGAGAATTCTGTTGTTCCCCAAGAACGAGACGTGTCTTGGGAAATCCGTAGATTCCATGCGCTCTTTCTGTTTCATCGGTCGGACTCAAGCCTCAGGTACTTAGTATCTGCAGCGTGAGTCCGATTGGCTAAGGTTCAAGGCCTGATTGCCAGAAGCAGATTGCACGTTCATGGCTGATGCCGGGCCCCATTCAGGGCCGCTGCGCAGACAGCCGATATTTTTAATTGTTAGAGGAGCATGTTCTTGGGCCCTGACCCTGAATCTGAAAGACGCACGCCAGCGTCCTGCCCAGCGTTTCATGTCCGCATGAAGCCCCACTGCGAATTGAGCACCGGCTCCAGGTTCCTCACGGTCTAAAACGTGTGGGGTACTTCTGTGGCCGCGTGCCTCAGGAGAATCTCATGCTGTTTTCTTATTCCCGTCCCCACGATGGCCTGCAACGCGCTTTGCGTCTGGCTGTCGCTACTTACCGTCCGGTTGCCGTGTGTGACTTGTTGGCTTCGCACGGCACCTTGGCCTTTGCCAAAGCCTTGCCCAATCTCTCGGCTCGTGTCCGTGCCGATGTCCTGGCCATGCTTCCCGAGTCTGATCGCAACCAAGTTCACACGGCAATGAACACGGGTGTCCGTGTGGGCCATTTGGGTCGCCGCCAGAACTACATCCCCACTCCCAGTCTGTTCACCTTGTTCCCGCATCGCTACGGCACGCAGGACTGGTTGCGTGAGTATCGCCAGCCCCAGCGCTCCTGAGCACCGGACGCCGCCGCCTTTTCTTATCAACCCAAAAGAGTGCTATGCCGCAAACCATTCCCTCTTCCTTGAGCAGCAAACCCCATCAAGACAACTCACTTGCCGCCCAGGTTTGGACCCGTTCGGCGCGTCGCCCACCCGCCGCACCCTTAAAGGGCCGCATGCGCTGGTCCCGCTACGAGCGTTTATCTTTTTCCATGCTGCTCTCTTCGTGGGGAATTTTGATTGTGGTGGTGAGCTGGCTGTTTTTCAGCAACTCGCACCTGGAAACCCGGACCAGTTCCACCTCCGGCTCGCATTCCAGCTTTTACATGGGGACCTCGGCGCAGTCGGCCGATGAATTCACCCCTCAAGAGACCCGTTCTGATGGAGATCAACAATGACGGACCACGGTAAAACGCCGCCGCTTTTTGGCAATGACGGTCAACCGAACAACTGGATGCGTGTCAGCATTCACGCCGCCGACCAAATCAGTGGCTTGCGCAAAAAGTTGGGTGTGGAAATTCCGCATACCTTGCAAAACAGCCCGACTCAGGAAGGGCCGTTCAGCTTTGTGCCTGTGACCTTTTTGAGCGTAGAAAAAGGCCAGAAAAAAGCCAGCCGTGTGGTGTTCATCCTAAGTCGCCAAACCTTGGTGTCGATTGAACCTGATCCCAGCCCCCGGCCGTTGGCACAAGCGCTGCAGCGCTTGCAGCGCGATGGCCGCGAGAACGATGCTTTTGAAAGCTTCGCCGTCATTTTGCAGTCCATTAACGATGCGGCTGACGAACTGCTGGATTCCTTAAGCCACGACTTGGGCAAGGTGCTGACCCAGACCAATGCCGTGCTTAACAGTTTGGAAACCAAGGACCGGGATTTCGGGGTGAGCGATGTGGTGTCCACCCAGATGGACCTGAGCGAAGTGGAAGAGCTGCTGTCTGACTGTTTGGAAAGCCAGCTGCAATTGGCCATGGCTGCCCGTCATGCTCTGGCGCGTTTGCCCGCTGATCAGGAAAAGCTCAAGCCCGTGTTTCATACCTTGATCGAGGATATCGAGGCGGTGGAAAAGCAGGTGACTTTCATACACGACCGCGTCCGCCTTTTGCAGACTACTAACAATATGGCGCTGAACGTGAAGCAGAACCAGATTGTGAAAGTGTTCTCGGTGGTGACTGCCGTATTCCTGCCCGCCATGCTGATTTCCACCTACTACAGCATGAACTTTGCCTATATGCCGATTCTGCAATGGGAGCACGCGGAAATGGTGGGGATTATTTCCACCGCCTTGTTCTCCATGCTGCCACTGATCTATGTGAAACACCGGGGCTGGCTGCGCTAGAACGCACCTGGGCGAGCATCGTGCTCGCTGCCTCTGACAATTAAATGAATGGGAAGAATTTCGTATGTTGAACACATTGAAAAGCAGCACCGAGGTGGCCACGGCAGGTTCGGACAAGCTGCGTGGCCTGGTCTGGAATGAAGACTTGAGCTTGCAGTCGGACTCCAATGCAGCGGTGCAGCAGCGTCGTCAGGCCATTGATCGGGCCCGTGCCAGTCGCCCACGTACCGCACATATCGAACGTGAAATCATGATTGCGGTGGTGGTGCTGTACATCCTGATTCTGGGCAGTTTTGCGGGTCTGCATTTGTATGGCCATTACATGGTTTCCCCGGAAGCCGAACAGGTACAAAGCGAGGACTAAGCCATGACTGATAAAAAACAGGGGGGCGCGGTGGTGTCCAGCCTGAGCGACAAGCGCGGGCAGAAAACCGCCTGGCTGCAACTGTCGGCCAGCCGTCACGACGAACTGGCCGCAGCGCAAAGCAAGCTGGGCCTGGATCTGACGATTCAACGGGGCCGGGCGGCGGCAGAAGAAGCCGGCTTTATCCTGATTCCCGTGGAAATGGTGATACGCCAAGGCCAGCAGTACCGCGAAACCAGCCTCTTGTTTGCACTGGGCAAAGATCGTTTGATCAGTGTTGAGCAGGACGTGCAGGTGGATACGCTGGCGCGCGTTAGCCAGCAATTGAATGCCTTGGTGGATGCGGGGCAAGCAATACCCAGCCCAGCCTCAATTTTGTTCATGATTTTGCAAGCATTGAACGATCAGGCTCGTGCCACGATTTCTGATGTTGCCTCGCGTCTGGATGAGCGTAGCGATACGGTGGCGGCGGCCAGTGGTGGCTTTGATACCTCGGGGCGTCAGGCCGGGGTGGCCGATATTGCCAGTACCGCTATTGGTCTGGGTGAAGCTGAAGAGCTGGTGGCCAAAACCGTGGAAGGGCAGTTGATGCTGGCACGGGCTGGCCGTTGGCTGCGTCGTACTCCCGGTGGCGAAAGTGCCGAGAACCTGTCCATGTTGCTTTCGGACATTCACAGCTTGCGTCGTTATGCCCGTTTCCAGCACGACAAAATTCGCAACCTGCAGCAGTCCTTGATGACCACGCTGGATTTGAAGCAAAACCAGGTCATCAAAGTTTTTACGGTGGTGACGGCCGTGTTCTTGCCGCCCACCTTGATTGCTGCTTTCTACGGACAGAACTTTGCGAATATGCCCGAGCTGGAAATTGTGGGTGGCGAGTGGCTGGTGATGGGGATGACCGCTATTTTTGCCCTGGCTCCTTTGGCGTATGTGAAGCGTAAAGGGTGGATGCGATGACGGCCCGTTTCAAGGATATGGCTTCCTGGCGGCGCTTGCAGGCACCCGACCGTCAGGCACTGGAGGATTTGGGCAAGCTGTATCAGGTGGATCTGGTACCGCAAACCCAGGCCAGTTTGGGGATGAGTACGCGGATTCGCTGTGTGCGCCTGAAGGGCGATCAAGTGCAGGTGTCCGATCTGATCTGGTGTCTGGGGGACGATACCCAAGCGCTGTACACCGTGGAAACCGGCCATCGCCTGCTGCGTCCGGGCCAGGCGCTGGAACGCTTGAGCGCCCAGGAAATGTCCTTGAGCAGTTCGCACGCATTGGCCTTGACGCTGCTCTATCAATTGTTGGCACAAACGTCCCAGGTGCTGGACCGTATTGATCAGGGCTTGAGCGTCTCTACCTTGTCCCTGCGCGGCTTTCTGTCCAATGTAGGCACGGATTATTCGCGGGGTGCCGAGGACATGATTGATCTGGACAGCCATATGGCGACCTTGCACAAGCCCCTGTCCTACGTCATGCATTCGATTGACGATCTGGAGCAGGCGGCACAGCGTTTGCGTCGCTTGGTCTACCAATCACAAAGCATGGCCTTAAGCCGGGTGGACGAGCTGATTGCCGCCGTGGAAGGCATGCAGCGCCGTGCGCACTTTGCTATCGAGCGCCAGCGTTTTCACTGGCGTGCAGCCGGTGAATCCGTGGCCATGAGCGACCTGAACGTGACCAAAGTATTTACGGTCTTGTGGGCCTTGCTGGTGCCCGGTACCGCCCTGATCAACTGGTACGGCCAGAATTTCCATGTCATGCCGGAGTTATCTTGGGAAGGCACGATGTGGGTGCAGTTGGTCACTGTCTTGGCTTTGACGGCGGTGCCCATATGGACCATCAAAAAATCGGGCGCATTGCGTTGATGGGGAGCGCTATGGGCTGCTGCGCGTGAGCCAGCGGGCGGTAATTCCTGTCCGAATAAATCAACGATTTTTGTCTTTCAACTGCGACGGTAATTGCGCCCCTCGTCTTGTAGAGCGGGGTGGCCGTCCTTGTACCAATTTGTAGAGGTACCCATGACCGCAAGCCAGTTTTTCCATCCCGATCACGCCACCGTTACGCATCAAAGCCCGGTGCGTTTGGTACGCCGCGCTCACTGTGCGCTGAGCTACTACGCCACCCGCAATGTGCCGCAGGTGCTCCAGGCCTTGAATACCGATCGCCACGGGCTGGCCTTTGATGAGGTGCTGCGACGTTTGATTCAGAACGGCCCTAATCAACCCCGGGCCCTGCGTTCCAGCCCCAGCGATCTGGTCCAATTGGCCCAGACCTTGAAAAAACAAACGTGTCAGGTGCGCCGCGATTTGACAATGTACGATCTGGCGCGCGACCACCAATCCCGTGTGCCAGCCCGCATGCTGGTGCCGGGCGATATGGTGCTGTTGTCGGCGGGCGATTATGTGCCCGCTGATCTGCGCCTGATTAACCAGGATCACCTTATTTTGAACCGCGCTATTTTGCAATCCGCTCCTGATACTTGCGCCATGGGTGATCGGGTCGTGGCAGGGACAGCACAAGGTGTTGTTGTCGCAACCGGCAATCAGACTTTGTTGGGGATTTTGCTGCGCGAGCCAGCCCCTGTCGCTTCTGGCTGGCTTCGTGTGCTGGAGTTCAGCCCCTTTCAGTTGGGTAAAATGGCTGCTTGGGCGGCCGGTGTGGCGGTGCTTGGCATGGCTGGCTTATTAATGCCCAGCCACAGTCATGCAGAAACGTCGGTACAGCTTTATGGCACCTTGGATGCCGGTTTGGGCTGGACGCGCATTAGCGGTGAGGGCTCACAACGCGACGTATTAAGCGGTGGCCAGACCGACTCTTTATGGGGCATTCGCGGCCAGGAAGATTTGGGTGACGGCCTGCGCGCCATCTTCAACCTGGAAAGCGGCATTGATCTGGCTACCGGCAAGGCCGAGGAGTCCGACCGCCTGTTCAATTACCAAGCCTGGTTAGGGTTGGGCAGTGACCATTGGGGCGAGCTGCGCTTCGGACGGCAGTACACCGTCGGCCAGGAGTTTGTCTCTGCCGTAGAAGTAGGCTCTTGGAAGGACTTTGGGATGGGCGCCTTGATGCGCGCTTCGGACAATTACCAGATTTCCAATCAGTTCAGTTGGCGCAGCCCGGAATGGGCGGGTATGCAGCTGGGGGCCAGTTATAGCGCCGATGTGGGCGAACAAGGCTTGAGTGGTGCACGCAGCAAACTCTATAGCGTGGCCCTGCGGTATGAGGATGGCCCCTGGTTGCTGGGTGCCAGCTATGAAAGCTTGAGCCGGGTAGAGTCGAATCGCCCCACCGCCTGGCAGTTAGGGGCCAGCTATGACTTTGAGGTGGCCCGTGTTGCCGCAGGCTGGAGTCGTCAGAGCAATGGTTTTGTAGGTTTGAATGGCGATGATGGCCCAGGGCATCTGGAAGACAAGGGCCTGGAAGGGTTGGGTCCTGCCGAGTTCATTCAAGGTGGTCGTCTGGATACCTGGTATGTAGGTACCGCCATTCCCGTCGGCAAGGGTGAGTTTCAGTTGCAGTGGTCCTTGGGCCGTCCGAACTGGAGTTGGGAGGACACCAACGAGCGGGCACGTCGTATTCAGGTGATGTCCGTGGGTTATGTACACGCCTTGTCGTCCCGTACCAGCGTCTATGCCTTTGCTGCACAAGGGCGTCGCTTTGATATGGAAACCGCGGCCAGCGTCAGTGAACCGCGCAGCGGCCGGGTCGCATTTGGGGTGACGCACCATTTCTAAATAAAGCTCTGCTTTCCTGCGCTTGGGTCGGCTATGAGTCAGGCTCAAGAGCAGGGAGTAAACGAGAGGGCAGCTACCGTGGGCTAAGCGGCCAAATTACCTATCCTTAAGTATAAATTTGATGTCGAGAGGGTGATGAAACGTGTGCCAATGCCTGGCAGACAAGCCCTTGCCCAGATGCGAAAATATCGTTGGTGCAGAAACCGTTGCACCCTCTTTTTTAACTACTCACGTTTAAAAGTAAATGGACCCTGATCCTTCTTTATGGCTTTGTTCCTGTAAAGGGCAAGCCTCCTTAATGACCAGTCAATTGGACACTGGACCACAAAGCGGGCCCCTCTAAAGAGGTAAGCACTCTTTCTGGACCGCCGTGTCCGAAGGAGAATGCTATGTTCCGCCTCAACCTGTTCCGTTCCGCTCCACACAACAACGCTTTGCAAGAATCTCTGCGCCAGGCCGCTTCCCGCCAGCGTCAGGGCTACCTGCTGGAGCTGCTGCATACCCACGGTGCCCGCGAGTACGCGTACGCACTGAATGACCTGTCCGGTCGCACCATTGAAAATGCGCTGTCCACGCTGCCTACTATCGAGCGTAGCCAAGTGCTCAAGCATCTGTCCCGTCGTGCCAAAGCCCGCCTGAACGATGCAGAAGGCTTTCGCAGCCAGCCCACCCACGCTGTTCTGACCTTGCCTTCTTTCATGATGTAAGGCCCCCTTGCAGCAGCGTGGATGCCTCATGTGTTTTGGGCATCGCAGGCCCCATGCTGCTGTCACTGTCCTTGTATGGATGTCATCACAGGCACAGCTTTTCTGCTGTGCCTGCTTATCTTTATTCCAGACTGAATTTGTCCCCGCTTATAACGATTGCTAGCTCTTGCTGGGCTACGTGTCGTTTTGTGATGCCATCTGTCGTGGCAAGACGACGCTTGCCGCACGTACATTCAGCCTCCCCACATTTTCATGTCATAATTTCGTAATGAGAATGATTATTGATTAGTGTTTTTGGGGTATATGGACTCTTCGGCAGCACCCTTCGCGATGGGGGATTTCTATCAGGATCACCGTGGCTGGTTGCTACGGTGGCTGCGTGCGCGCTTGCATTGCAGCTTTACGGCTGAAGACCTGGTCCAAGACACCTTCGTTCGTCTGTTGCTGGCTCCTGCCGCGGTGACGACGGTGCGCCATCCCCGAGCTTTCCTGGCAACAACCGCCAGACGCCTGCTGATTGATCGCAGTCGGCGTCTGGCCGTAGAACAAGCGTATTTAGATGCTCTGGCCGCGACCGTGGCTGAAGGGGCACTGGCCCCCTCGGCCGAGCAATGTGCACAAACCCTGGAAGCGCTGGCCTTATTGGCCCAAGGATTGGACGAGCTACCCGCTCGAGCCCGCATGGCGTTTTTAAGTTGCTATCTGGATGGTGAAACCCAGGCTGTCGTGGCCCAGCGCCTGGGCATCAGCGAACGTACGGTACGCAACGATCTGGTGCAGGCCTTGCTTCATATCCAGGCTTTGGTTCCGGCTTAATCCCCATGCCCACAGACAAAATAGAGCAGCAGGCCGCTCAATGGGTCGTGCTCTTGTCAGACCCCGGACAATTCACCGAACAGGCCCAGACTGAGTTCATGGCTTGGCGTGCTCAAGATCCGCGTCACGAGGCCGCAGCGGCACGTATGGAAGGGGTGCTGGGGGCGGTGAAAAACCTCACGGCTCAGGTTAATGCAGCACCTGGACGATGTGCTTTGGACGCTGGGCTGTCCGCAAGACGCAAACTCTTAAGCAATTGGCGTCAGGGCATGCGGCTCTTGCTCTGGGCAATGGTGTGTATCGTGCCGATTCTGGCTTTTGTGCTGCCTTGGTCGAATCAGTCTGTACACACTGCTGCAGGCCAATGGCGCACGGTGGTGCTGGAAGACGGCTCCCATCTGGAACTGGCTGGCGCGTCCCGTGTGAAGGTTTTGTATAGCGAGCAATACCGGGACATTGAGTTGCTGGCAGGGCAGGTGCGCGTGGTGGTTGCCAAACAGCCTAATCGACCTTTGCGTGTCCTTAGCCGACAGGCTGTATCACAGGCCCTGGGAACCGAGTTCATTGTGCAAGATCAGCCGCAGGGCACGGTCTTGACGGTACTGTCTTCGCGCGTGTTGACGTATCCACGCGCTCAGGGGCCCCAGGAGGGGCGTGAGCTGGCAGCGGGTGATCAAGTTCAGATTGGTGCACAAGGTTTGGGGGTGAGTCGCCAAACCGATGTGACCATCACCAAACGTAATTGGGACGAACGGCAGTTGGTTCTGGAGCATGTTCCTTTGGCGCAGGCGCTGGAGCAAATCATCCGTCAGTATCCCGGCAGGACACAGATCAATATCCAAGGTATGGAAGGTCTGGTGGTCAGCGCCGTTTTGCCTGCGGATCAGCCTTTGTCGGCTTTGGCCTTGTTAGCGGATCTGTATCCTGGATTGCAGGTGCAGGACAGCCAGAGCGAAGGGCTGAGGATTAATTTCAGGCTTTGATTGCCGCTTTTTCGGGCTCATGCGTCTTCATAGGGTAGACCTTGCCAAAGAAGGAGAGATTTCATGGTCCCGAAGAATGCGCTGCCTTTGGCGCTTGTGAAGACGTCGTTTATGCCTATCACATACCGCCGCCTACTTGGGCTGGCTGTGGTGGGTGCACTGATGCTGAATGCGGCCCCGGTATCGGCCCAGACCACGCAAGCTTATGCTCTGGAAGCTGGTGATCTGGCCAGCCGCTTGAGCCAGTTTGCTCAGCAGGCCGGGGTAGCGCTGGTGATGGACCCATCCCGACTACAAGGCTTGAGCGCACCGCGCTTGCAGGGCCAGTACTCGGTGCAGGACGGTTTTTCCGTTTTATTGGCCGGGCAACCGTTCCAGGTGCAAAGCCGGGATCAGGGCTATGTGCTCGTCGCCTTGTCGACGGATGAGCCTTTGGCTGATGAGGCTGGTGTGCAATCCCTGTCCCGCATTGAGATACGCCGTAACGCCCTGGGCGATATTACAGAAGGCTCAGGTACGTATGCGGCAGGCACGATTGCTACCGCCACCCGTTTGCGTCTGACTCCGCGCCAGACTCCGCAAGCCATCAGCGTGACGACACGCAAGAAGATGGACGACTTCAACCTAACCAGTATTGACGATGTGGTGCGTCACACGCCTGGGGTCAGCATCATTACCTATGACAGCGAACGCACGGCCTATGAGGCACGCGGCTTCGACATCAAGAACTTTCAGTACGACGGCATTCCTACTTTGCGGGATTCACCCTATTCAGCCGGTAACACGCTTAGCGATATGGCTATTTACGACCGGGTTGAAGTGCTGAAAGGAGCCTCCGGCCTGCTGACCGGCAGTGGGAACCCTGGTGCAACCATCAATATGATCCGTAAAAAACCCACGGAAGAGTTTCAGGGACACGCTGTTGCCGGCGCAGGAACCTGGGATAACTACCGGGGTGAAGTGGATTTCTCTGGCCCTTTGAACGAAACAGGTTCCATACGTGGCCGCATGGTGGGGGCCTATCAGGACAAGAAAAGCCAGCTGGATCATTACCAGCGTCAGACCCTGGTGCTCTACGGCATTGTGGAAGCCGACCTGACGCCGGATACCCGCCTGACCTTGGGAGCGGACCTGCAAGATAACGACCCTAAAGGCTCGACCTGGGGCGGCATCCCGATCTATGACGCGCAGGGTAACTTCAACGATATGGACCGTTCTTTTAATAACGGGGCACGTTGGAGTCGATGGAATCAGTACACCCGCTCTGCTTTTGCCACCCTGGAACACGAGTTCGATAGCGGTTGGATGGCCAAGGTACAGCTGAATCACCTGATCAATGGCTATGACTCCGAACTGGCCGCCGTAGCGGGCGGCAACCCAGACCCATTGACCGGCAAAGGGACCTCCTTGTGGTCAGGTCGCTACGTGGGTAAAACAGTATCCAATACTGCAGATTTCTACGCGACTGGCCCTTTTGAGCTGTTTGGGCGTGAGCATGAGCTGGTTGTCGGGGGCGGGGTATCGCGTCGTCGCTGGACCAATTCGTCTTATGGCGAAACCAGCAATGCGGATGTCCCTAACTATTACGAATGGGATGGTCGCTGGCCGCGCATGAACTGGGAGCACCTGGGTGATGACCGCGAGGTGACAAGGGAAAACGGAGTGTACGTCAGCACCCGCCTGAACCTGCGCGACGACCTTAAGCTGTTGTTGGGCACACGTTATGCCAATTACAACAAGCTGGAGATGCGCGAAAATGGCGTGTGGGTGCCCTATGTAGGCACGGTCTATGACCTGAACGATAACTTCTCGGTCTACGCCAGCTACACCAATATCTTCCAGCCCCAAGACTTGCAGGATGAGAGCGGCCGTACGCTAGACCCCTTGCGAGGCGATAACTACGAGGTGGGTGTTAAGGGTGAGTTCATGGGGGGACGTCTGACATCCAGCCTGGCTTACTTCCAACTGCGTCAGGATAACTTCGGCAAGGAGACGGGGGGGCGTACTCCCTCCGGTGGCTTTGCTTACGAGGCGACTCAAGGTGTGCGCACTCACGGGATGGAGCTTGAGGTGGCGGGTCAACTGACCCCGCAATGGCAAATGCACGCAGGCTATGCCTACAAGCTGTCGCGTCGCGATGGTGAAAAGGTGTCTACCTTATCGCCCGAGCACCAGTTCAATATCTACACCACCTACGACTTGCAGGGCGATCTGAATGGTCTGACTCTGGGCGGTGGCGCACGTTGGCAAAGCAAGACGTGGGGTGATGTCAGCCGACCCGGATCTTCGGGAAAAGTGCAGCATACGGTCTCGGGGTATTGGCTGGTGGATGCCATGGCGCGCTATCGCTTCAACAAGAATTTGTCGGCTACTTTTACCGTCAATAACCTGTTTGATAAGCGTTACTACTCGATGTTCTCCTGGTACAGCACCTATACCTGGGGCGAGCCGCGCAACATGATGCTGGCGGTAAGGTACCAGTTCTAAAACAGGCATCAGCGTTGTTTAGGAAACCTGGGCTCGATAGAGGTCAAGCTGCTCGCATAGTTCGCGAGTAGCCTCTATCAGCCTTGGGCCGGGGCGGTACAGCGCATCCGGGTTCAAGTTAAGCAAAGCATGGGGGCTTAGGCCCAGATGCTTTTCCCAGAATAGATGGCGGGCCCGTAATTGAGCCGGGTCGCGGTACGCCATGATGACGGCCTGGGGGCGCTTGTGCAGCACATCTTCCAGACTGATCATGGGGGCGACCGCCGCGTGGTGAAGGTAGATGTTTTGCGCCTTGCAGGTGGTTAGCACATCTTGAATTAAGGGATCGCGCGCCAAGGTGTACAGGGGCTCGGAGCCTATCTCCAGAAACACGCTGACGGTATCGCCCAAGCGGCTGTTCTGGCGCAGGGCAGCAATCTGATTATCCAGTAATTCCGCTATCGGTACGGCCACATCAGATGTGTTCAGACTGTCTCCTGCCAGGCGGATAAAGGCTGGAATATCATCTAATTTCTGAGGGGCCGCAAAGATCAGGCTGATATGGGTTTGCTGTAGCTGACGCTGTAACTCAGGTCCGACCTGATTCGCTTGCCAGACCCAGACTTGGTCGGGCTTCAGCTCTAAAAGTTTTTCAGGGTTCACGCGCAAGGCATCACCAACACGCGGCAGATCCTTGGCAGCGGGGGGATAGTCGCTGGAACTGTCCACGGCGATCAGTTGATCCTGGGCTCCGGCGGCGAACAGGATTTCAGTAATGTGTGGGGCAAGGCTGATGGCGCGGGGTGGGGCGGTGGCTGGTGCGGACGTTGCTTCCAATGCCTCTTGCGCTTGGGCCGGCATGGGCAACCCCAAAACCATGATTAACAGGCAGAGCACGCTCCATAGACGAAACCCGCACAAGGCAGGGCGTTCTGGATGCGGAAGACGACACGTCGCAGGCAAAGGGGACATCATGCGCCTTTAAGTAAATGGCGCGGCTCTTGAGCAGAACCGCGCCAGCATCAAGCAAAGTGATTTTACTGCTTACATGCGCCAGGCAAAGTTCAGGAACAAGCTGGAGCCTGTGTTGTTGTAACCACGGACCAGGGTGTAGTCTTTGTCCAGCACGTTGTTCCAGCGCAGCTGGGCTTCCAGGCTAGACGTCAGCGGATAGCTGGCGGTCAGGTTCAACAGGCCGTAGCTGCCCAGGCGCTGTTCATTTTTGGCATCTTCAAAGCGATGGGATGCAAACTGGTATTCAGCACCCGTTTTCAGAGCCCCGAATTTGTGTTCTACAGCCACTTTGTAGTTTTGCTTGGCACGACGTATCAATTGTTTGTCGGTGTTTTTATCTTTTGGGTTAGCAAAGTCGGCACTGGCAGTTAGCGTGGTGTCGCCCAGTTGCTTCATAGCCGTCAAGGTCAAACCTGTGATACGTGCTTTTTCGGTATTGGTCGTCGTGCATTCAAAGTTGGCGTCACACGCGTACGGGTCGATCATGTCGCGAATACGGTTCTGGTAGACCACCAGACCCAGTTCGCTTGTCTCGTCCGTGTAGCGGATATGGCCTTCCACGTTGCGGGATTTTTCAGGGTTCAGATCAGGATTGCCCTGGAAGCCCCAGCTATAGGGCGAATACAGGTCGGCAAAAGTCGGCGCCCGAAAGCCCGTATTTGCAGCCACACCCACCGACCAGTTATCGGTAATGTCCAGGTCGTAGCCCAGACCTCCCGTCACTTTATTACCGTAGCCGCTGATATTGTCATTACGCACGCTGGCTTGCAGGTGGTGCTGATTGATATCGCCACGGTAAATCAGGGCAAAGGCATTGGTGTTGCGCTTGTCGTCCTTGTGCACGGTGGTGTGCGTCATGCGTTCTTCCAGACGCTCAGCCAGCAGTGACACCGTATGGTCTTCACTCAGAGTCAGGTCATTTTGCCAGCTGTATTGGCGCTGTAAAGTGGAGTAGCGGGCGGCAAAGGCACGGTTTTCTACCGTTTCTTTGCTAAGCGAAGCATTCAGGCGGCTGGTCCACAGTTCAGACAGTTTGTTGGTGCTGGTCAGACCATAAGCCTGTTGTCGAGTTTGGGTGCTGGGCGTGCGACGCTCGAAGAGGCCGTTGTCGAACTGGCCGTCCATAGAGCTGTTTATGGCGGTCAGACCCAGATGCTGGCCTTGCGCCCATTCGTAACCCAACGAACCATTCAGACCATGTTGTGTGTAGCCGTTTTTATCAGGGTTGTAGCTAAAAGACAGTGGGTTGGTGGCATTGAAGCCATCGCTGCTGCCGTAGCTGGAGGCCAGGCTGTAGTCCCAACCTTGGGTGGCACCAGAAAAACCCGCGCTGGTCTTGAAAGTGTCTTGCGAACCCAAGCCGATATTGCCCCAAGCGCTCAAAGCACGGTCACCGCCACCTTTTTTGGTGATGATGTTAATGACACCGCCAATAGCATCCGAGCCATACAGGCTGCTGCCGGCGCCGCGCACAATTTCAATTCGTTCGATCAGGGCGGGATCAATGGCTTGCCAGTTGACCGAACCACTGGTGGAGCTGTTGATACGCATGCCGTCGATCATGACGCGAGTATGCTGCGGGTTGGTGCCGCGCAGGTAAACGCCCGTCGTTGTTTGCGGGCCACCGCTGCTGTAGATCTCGATGCCAGGCTGCCGCTGCAAAATTTCAGCCACGCTGCTTTGGCCCGCTTTTTGCAGGGTTTCCTGATCAATCACAGTAATGTCACCCACCACATTTTTCAGTGGCTGCGCCATACGGCTGGGAGTCACAACAATTTGATCCAGTTTGGCGACAGGGGCAGTTTGGGCCGTGGCGATGAAAGGCAAGGCGCCCGCCAGGGCGACCATCAAAGGTCTGATGGACAGTAAGGTCATGGAGATTCCTGTGTGGTGTGCGTCCCCGCACACCGATAAACGAATCCGTCCGTGATCGGACGGCAATGAATTCAGGTCGAGAAGCAGGCTGGTGTCGGGCTTTGCGCGAAGCGCAGGTACCGTTGCGGGGGCAGCACGTTTGGCTGTTCGGGCTTGAACAGATCACGTTTCCCATTTGACTTTCCCAGGTCCAACAGTGTGTGGACCGGAAAGCACCTCTTTCCGAGCGGAAAATGTTACATGCCGTTGGGGCAAAGGTTAAGTGTTTAAGGCAGTTTTCCCATACATAGCGCTACAATTGTGGCGCCAATCCACCATTCTCGCGGCTGTTGCCGCCAGATGCCGTCAACGTCCCGTTTCGTGTTACGGAGCTTTTAGTGTCCTATCCTGCTTTGCCTTACCCGATCTCTGCCTACACCCGTGGTGCGGAATTTGCTCGCCGCCTGGGTCAGCAAATTCTGATTCTGGACGGTGCGATGGGCACCATGATTCAACGCTACAAGCTGGGTGAAGCCGACTTCCGGGGTGAGCGCTTTGCAGCTCATCACAAAGATGTGAAGGGCAATAACGAATTGCTGTCGCTGGTGCGCCCGGACGTCATCCGTGAAATTCACGAGCAATATCTGGCCGCTGGTGCGGATGCCATCAGTACCAACACCTTTGGGGCCACGGATATTGCCCAAGGTGACTACGATTTGCTGGGCATCAGCTACGAACTGAATCTGGCGTCTGCCCGTCTGGCTTGTCAGGCGCGAGACGCGTTCAGCACACCCGAATGGCCCCGTTTTGTGGTGGGTGCGTTGGGGCCGCAGCCTAAAACGGCGTCTATTTCACCGGATGTGAATGACCCGGCTGCTCGTAACGTCACGTTCGACCAGTTGCGCGTGGCCTATACCGAACAGGCGCATGCTTTGCTGGATGGGGGCGTGGATATTTTGTTGATCGAAACCGTATTCGATACGCTCAATGCCAAAGCAGCGGTATTCGCATTGGAATCGGTTTTTGACGAGCGTGGCGAGCGTGTGCCCGTCATGGTGTCGGGTACGGTCACCGATGCCTCCGGTCGAATCCTGTCCGGCCAGACTGTGGAAGCCTTCTGGAATTCCATGCGTCATGCCCGTCCTATCACGATTGGCCTGAACTGTGCCTTGGGTGCTGCTTTGATGCGCCCCTATGTAGCTGAGCTCTCCAAGCTGTGTGACACCTATGTATGTGTCTACCCCAACGCGGGTCTGCCCAATCCCATGGCCGAGACTGGCTTTGATGAAACGCCTGCTGATACCTCCAGCCTGTTGCAGGAATTTACGCAAGCCGGTTTGGTCAATATGGTGGGCGGTTGCTGTGGCACGACGCCTGAGCACATTGCGGCCATTGCCGAGCTATGTCGCAAGCTGCCTGCCCGTGTCGTCCCCGAGATTCCAGTCAAAACCCGTTTGTCGGGCTTGGAGCCATTGAATATCGACGAGGACACCCTGTTTGTGAACGTGGGAGAACGCACCAACGTTACGGGTAGCAAAGCCTTTTTGCGCTTGATCCAGCAGGAAAATTACGAAGAAGCCCTGTCGGTGGCTCGTCAGCAAGTGGAAAACGGCGCGCAGATCATCGACATCAATATGGATGAGGGCATGCTGGATTCAGCCGCCTGTATGCACCGCTTCCTGAACATGATCGCCTCTGAACCGGACATTGCCCGCGTCCCCATCATGATCGACAGCTCCAAGTGGGATGTCATCGAAACGGGTTTGCGTTGCGTGCAAGGCAAGGCCATCGTCAACTCCATTTCCATGAAGGAAGGTATTGAGCCTTTCCTGGAACACGCCCGCCTGTGTCGTAAATACGGTGCAGCCGTGGTGGTAATGGCCTTTGACGAAAAAGGTCAGGCTGACAGCTACGAGCGCCGGGTAGAGATTTGCGAACGTGCCTACCGCCTGTTGGTCGACGAAGTAGGCTTCCCGCCTGAAGACATTATTTTTGATCCTAACGTGTTTGCCGTGGCAACCGGCATGGACGAGCACGCTACTTACGGTCTGGACTTCATCCGTGGCGCAGGCTGGATTCATAAGAATCTGCCGCATGCCCGTTTGTCAGGTGGTATTTCCAACGTCAGCTTCTCCTTCCGTGGCAATGAGGCCATGCGCGAAGCCATTCACACCGTCTTCCTGTACTACGCTATTCAGGAAGGCCTGACCATGGGTATTGTGAATGCCGGTCAGTTGGGTGTGTACGCCAATATCGAGCCGCATTTGCGCGATTTGATTGAAGACGTGATCCTGAACCGGGCCGAGCCCAAAGGTAAAACCGATCCGGCTGACGAGCGCACGCCTACTGAGCGTCTGGTTGAAATGGCCGAGAGCGTGAAAGGCTCCGGGGCCAAGAAAGAGGAAGACCTGAGCTGGCGTGAAACCACCGTCGAGCAGCGTCTGATTCACTCTTTGGTTCACGGCATTACCGGCTTTATCGTCGAGGACACCGAAGAAGTCCGACAGAAAATTGACGCCCAGGGCGGACGCCCCATCAGCGTGATTGAAGGCCCCTTGATGGACGGCATGAACGTGGTGGGCGATCTGTTTGGCCAGGGCAAGATGTTCCTGCCGCAAGTGGTGAAGTCTGCTCGCGTGATGAAGCAGGCCGTCGCCCACCTGATTCCCTTCATCGAAGAAGAAAAGCGCCAGATTGAGGCGGCGGGTGGCGATGTACGCTCCAAAGGCCGCATGGTAATTGCCACGGTAAAAGGCGACGTACACGACATCGGCAAGAACATTGTGTCCGTGGTGATGCAGTGCAATAACTTTGAAGTGGTCAATATGGGCGTGATGGTGCCATGTGCCGAGATTCTGGCCAAGGCCAAGGAAGTGAACGCCGATATTGTGGGCTTGTCTGGCTTGATCACACCCAGCCTGGAAGAAATGGCTTATGTGGCCTCGGAAATGCAGCGTGATCCGTACTTCCGCGAGCGCAACATCCCCCTGATGATTGGTGGCGCAACCACCAGCCGCGTGCATACCGCCGTCAAAATTGCTCCGCATTATGACGGCCCGGTTATTTACACACCGGATGCCAGTCGCTGTGTAGGGGTTGCGACCCAACTGATGTCGGATAATGTCGACGGTTTTCTAAGCGAAGTGCGCGAGGAATACGAACAGGTGCGCCAGCGCCATGCCAATCGTAAAGCCACACCACTGATTTCCCTGGAAAAGGCCCGTCAAGATAAGCCCACCATCGACTGGTCCACTTACGTGCCACCACGTCCCAAGTTTATTGGTCGCCGTACCTTCAAGAACTACGATTTGGCTGACATTGCTCAGTTTATTGACTGGACACCGTTCTTCCAGACCTGGAGCCTGTTTGGCAAATATCCAGCCATTCTGGAGGACAAGGTCGTAGGTGAGCAGGCCAAGACTTTGTTTGCCGAAGGGCAGGCCATGTTGAAGAAGGTTATTGAAGGGCGTTGGTTGACGGCCAATGGCGTCATTGGTTTTTACCCGGCCAATACCG
Organism: Alcaligenes sp.; assembly: GCA_052109075.1. GTDB lineage: Bacteria > Pseudomonadota > Gammaproteobacteria > Burkholderiales > Burkholderiaceae_B > Alcaligenes. The sequence continues at coordinate 96,966 of JBQEAN010000001.1, forward strand.
TCAACGGTGAAGACATCGAGGTCTACTCAGACGAGTCACGCAGCGAAGTCTTATTCACCTGGCGCAACCTGCGTCAGCAAGGCGTCAAACGTGCAGGGGTGGACAGCAAGAGCTTGGCCGACTACATCGCCCCTAAAGAAAGTGGCGTGGCTGATTACATCGGCCTGTTTGCGGTGACAGGCGGGATTGGCGTAGACAAATTGTCTGAACGCTTCCAGGCCGCAGGCGATGATTACTCAGACTTGATGATCAAAGCTCTGGGGGACCGTTTCGCAGAAGGCTTTGCAGAATGTTTGCACGCCCGCGTTCGTACGGACTTGTGGGGCTATGTGACTGACGAGCGCCTGTCCAACGAAGAGCTGATCGACGAGAAATACCAAGGTATTCGCCCTGCGCCCGGCTACCCGGCTTGCCCGGAGCACGTGGTCAAACACGATATGTTCCGTGTCTTGCAGTGCGAAGATATTGATATGTTCATTACCGACAGCTACGCCATGATTCCGGCCTCCAGCGTCTCGGGTTTCTACCTCAGTCACCCGCAGTCCAAGTACTTCAACGTAGGCAATATCGGCGAGGATCAATTGCAGGATTACATCCAACGCAGCGGCCGTACGGAAGAAGACGTACGTCGCACTTTGTCGGGTGTCTTGGCTTGATATGAGCACAACCGGGCAGACAGGGGCTAAGCAAGGGGGCGTCGAGAGCGCATCCCAAACCCGGCGTCAGGCTTTGGGACGTTTTCTGCGTCATGCGCGGGAGCGCATCCGGCCCCTCGATCTGGGTCTGGCACCCGGCGTGCGTCGACGCACCCCTGGCCTGCGCCGGGAAGAAGTTGCCCAGCTGTGCGACATCAGCACCACCTGGTATACCTGGATCGAGCAGGGGCGTGATGTCACCGTGTCTCCTACGGTATGTGCTCGTTTGGCCACCGTCCTGAAGTTGGCCCGAGCCGAACGTCACTACCTGTTTGAACTGGCCGACTGCGCTGACCCTGAGCATTGGCAGGGCGATATTCAGCCCTTGCCCCAAGGTTTAAGCGCATGCGTGGACAGCATCCTGGCCCCGGCCTATATCCTGGATCGAAGCTGGAACGTACTGGCGCGCAACGAAGCCTTGCTCGGCCTGTTTGATGGCTGGCCTGATCGCAGTGAACAGCCCAATCTGTTGCGCTACATTTTTCTGGACCCGGCAGCGCGTGAGCTGGTGGTGGATTGGGAGCAGCGCGCCAGCCGTGTTGTGGCAGAGTTTCGTGCGGATGTGGGAGCGCATGCGGATGAGCCTGATCTGCAGGCACTGATTCAGGAATTAAGTCAGCACAGCCAGGTTTTTGCGTTTTGGTGGGGACGGCAAACGGTGGTGGAGCGGGAAGGGGGCTTGCGGGATTTTCGGCATCCCAAGGAAGGCGTCAGGCGCTTTCAACAGTTTACGTTTCGTCTGGCGATACGGCCGGATTGCAAGCTAGTCATGCTTTTGAACGATCAGTTGCCACCGCAGGAGGCGGTGGCTTAAGAAAGATTGGCTTTTCGGGTTGGGCTTGGAGCCTGCTGTAAAGACTCACCATCACTAGCTGATAAGCGGGCAAACGAAAAACTGGATATTGCCGTAATCACACCTAAGATCAGAAACGCCCAGATCGTATCTTGTGTCGCCACACTGGTTGCGCCGCGCAAGGACATGCTGACGTTCAACGTCACCGCCGCACATGCCACCCCTAAACTAATGGCCAGTTGCTGAGCCATGGCGGCAAAGCTGCTGGCTTGGCTCATGGCCTCGGACTCCAGGTCTGCATAGGTCAGGGCATTGACTGCCGTGAACTGCAGAGAGCGGAAGAAACCGCCGGCAGTCAGCACAGCAATCATCAGCCATACGGGGGTGGTCGCCTGAAACATGGCGCACAGGGCGATGAACAAACCCGTTAGCCAGGCGTTGACGACCAAGACTTTGCGAAAACCGTAACGCCGGATAATGGGCGGGGCCACCAGTTTCATACCCAGGGCGCCAATGGCACCCGTAAAAGTGATCAGGCCTGCCGCCAAGGCGCTCATGCCAAAGTTGGTTTGCAGCATGATCGCTAGCAGGAAAGGCGCGGCCCCCAGCGAAAAGCGGCACAAATTGCCACCCAACACTGAAATAGCAAAAGTTTTGGTACGCAGCAAGGCCAAATCAATAATGGGATAGGCCACCTGGCGGGCGTGCCAGATGTACCACAAACCCGCCATCAGGCCTGCCAGGGTCAGCCAGCCCAAGTTGGCCCAGCTGATGGTGCCGTGGCCTATGTTCTCGAAACTGGTGACCAACGTGGCCAGACAAACAGCGCTTAATAGAAAGCCCAGCCAGTCCAAAGGAGGCCGCTCTGTCGGGTAGTCCTCGCGTATATAGCGCAGCACCAGGGCGATACCCAGTATGCCTACGGGGATATTAATCAGGAAAATCCAGTGCCAGCTGGCATACGTGACTAAAAAACCACCCACGGGCGGGCCGATGATGGGGCCCAGCAAAGCGGGGAGTGTTAGCACTGCCATGGCACTTAAAAGCTGATCTTTAGGGACACGTCGCAGCAAAATGATGCGTCCCACCGGCACCATCATGGCCCCCGCCATGCCTTGTATCACGCGGGAAATGACCAGTTGGGGTAGGGTCTGGGACAGGGCGCATGCAACAGAACTGGCGGTAAAGAGTAGAATGGCGGCCAGGAACACTTTGCGCGCACCGAATCGGTCTGCTGCCCATCCACTGATGGGAACGAATACGGCCACGGCCAGCAAGTAGCTGGTAATGATGGTATTCATGCGAATGACGCTGGTATCCAGTGATAGCGCCATGGTGGGCAGGGCAGTGGCAACAACCGTAGAGTCCAGCATTTGCATAAATAATGCACACCCCACAATGTAGGGAATAATGCGTATGGCTCGACGCTCTTGAGGGGACAGGGTCGCCGGTTTGGAGGCTTCGGTCTGTTCAGATGCCATACGGCGAACTCTCTGGTGTGCGGTGCAGTAAACTCAAACTTTTCTGTTATCCAATTTATTTAGGCGTACAGGTATTATGGCAAAGAATTTCGAATCCGAAATTACCCAGTTTCTTAAACAGTATAAAGATCAGAATGCGGATACCGAAGCACGGCAGCGTGAAGGCCGCTATCGTCTGTGGGACAAGCAGGTTGACCAGGAACTGCAAGATGGTTACAAGGCGGCTCGCACGCCTCAAAAACCTTACGTGTACTACGAAAATAACTAAATCTGTACACCTGAGCCTGTGACTGAGATTGCACAGCACACTGTTGTGGATACGCCAGCTCCTCAGCCCGAGGATGTGCTGGCGCGCCTTTATGGCGAACCGCTGTTTGCGATCCCTCAGGATCTGTATATCCCTCCCGATGCGCTTGAAGTTTTTCTGGATGCCTTTGAAGGCCCGCTGGATCTATTGCTGTATTTGATCCGCAAGCAAAATTTCAATGTCCTGGATATCCCGATGGCCCAGGTCACGGGGCAGTATCTGGCGTATGTGGAACAGATTCGGGCCACTAATCTGGAGTTGGCGGGCGAGTATCTCTTGATGGCTGCCCTGCTGATCGAGATTAAATCGCGCATGCTGTTGCCGGTGCGCCGTGCAGACACGGGCGAGGAGGTCGATGACCCGCGCGCGGAATTGGTGCGTCGTCTGCTGGAGTACGAGCGCATGAAGGAAGGCGCGCGTCGTCTGGACGAGTTGCCGTTGATGGGGCGTGACTATCTGCCGGCCAATGCCCAGGCTGAACTGGTAATCGAGGCCATCCCGCCAGAGGTGAATGCGGATGATTTGCGCGAGGCCTGGCTGGGTATTTTGAAGCGGGCCAAGCTCAATGCCAGCCACAAGATTACGCGTGAGCAGTTGTCGGTACGTGATCACATGAGCCAGATTTTGCGGCGTTTGCAGCATGTGCGCTTTATGGAGTTCACGGAGCTGTTCAATGAACGTCTGGATCAGGGTGATTCAGCAGCGGTGCTTGTCGTGCATTTTCTGGCCATGCTGGAATTGGCACGAGAGTCACTGCTTGAAATTACACAGGCCGAGCCCTACGCTCCTATTTATTTGCGCCTGACCTATATTCGAGCGCAGGCCGATGGGCCTGATCTTATTCCGTAGCGGAGAATTTTTTGAAAGTCGTTCATAACATCCAAGAACTGCGCGATCAGCTCCAGGGCCAGACACGCGTGGCATTTGTACCAACCATGGGGAATTTGCATCGAGCCCATCTGGACTTGATGAAGCTGGCTCGTCAGCACGGCGATCCGGTGGTGGCCAGTATTTTTGTGAATCGTCTGCAGTTTGGTCCTAACGAGGATTTTGATCGTTATCCGCGTACTTTGCAGGATGATGCGGCAAAAATGGAGCAAGAGCGCGATGTATATGTCTTGTTTGCTCCTTCGGAGCGTGAGATGTATCCCGAGCCACAGAGTTTCCGTGTCAGCCCGCCCGATCATTTGGGTCGTATTCTGGAAGGTCACTTCCGTCCCGACTTTTTTGAGGGTGTGTGTACGGTGGTGCTCAAGCTGTTTTCCTGTGTGCAGCCCAAGGTTGCGGTGTTCGGGAAGAAGGATTATCAGCAATTGATGGTGGTGCGTCAGATGGTGCGCCAGTTCCAGTTGCCGGTGGAGGTTTTGGCGCATGAGACGGTGCGCGAAGAGGATGGTTTGGCTATGTCTTCGCGGAATCGTTATTTGAGTCCTGCGGAGCGGGCTCAGGCACCGCAAATTTATTATGCGCTGCAAGAGATGAATGAGCGCTTGCAACAAGGGCAAAGCCGCGACGAGATTGAGGCTTATGCGACCAAGAAGATGAGCGGTCTGGGCTGGAAGGTGGACTATATGGCGTTGCGCCGTCAGTCGGATTTGCTCGAGCCGACAGAGGAGCAGATTCAGGCTGGGGAGCCTTTGGTGGCTTTGGCAGCCGCTAAATTGGGCGCGACCCGTTTGATCGACAATCTGGAAATGGTTAAAGCCTGATTTCTGGTGTGATTTGGTGAGAAAAGCACAGTTTTTACTGTGCTTTTTTTATGTCTGGGTGGTTAGGGGGTGTTGTCTGTTTATTTTTTTTGGATCTGGGCGCTTGAATCCCAGCGATGGACTCGGTAATACGCCAGAGTGGCTCATCGCTGTGTGATGTCATGGTTGATGGTTTTTTGTGGATCGGGTTTTGAATGTGAGGCCGGTCGGCTGTGGGGTTTGACCTAGGTTGTTGTTCGCGGTGGTGCCTGTTTCTGTCGTCAATTTGGTGGATGAAATGGCTGTTGTTTGGGTCTCAAAAACAGGATTCCTATATTAGTCCCGTGACAAAAACAGCCTGCCTAAGTTAACAGTCGTGCGGTCTCTGCCTAAAATGACAAACTCTGTCTATGGTTAACTCTTCACGTCGCAGGCGGCTTGGTCGCCTGGTACAGATAAATGAGACTGACATGGTATTGAATAGTCACCTTCCCGCCTCTGTGCTTTTTGAAAGCCTGACTCCTCGCGAGCGCGATGTGCTGTCTTATATCGCTTGTGGCAAAGCGAATAAGGTCATTGCGGCTGAATTGGAGATTTCCCAGCGTACGGTGGAGGCACATCGGGCACGTGTGTTTCAGAAGTTACGCGTGCGCAATGCTGTTGAACTGGCTCGCTTTGTGTTCAGCGAGCCAGGTTTGCGTGATGTGCTGCCGCCCAGTTTGGTGGGCGGCTTGTTGGTGCCTTAGCTTAGCGGCAGGCCGGCGTGGCCTGGCCGTCCAGTTCGCTGACCGGGTCGATGTCGGCTTGACGTGTCAGGTGGCTTTCCAGGGTGGGTCGCTGCTGGTTGAAGGTGTGGATGCGCAAGACGTTGTTGTTCACAAAGCTCAGGTCAGCCAGGGTGGCGTCGTTGTTGGTTAACAGGGCAATGCGGGTAGGTTGGGTGCCGATGGGTACCCAGCAACCACTCATGCGGTGTTCTTCGCCAGCGGTCAGCGGGGAGGCACGCAGGCGCCATTGGCCGGCTGGAGCCAGGGTGACGCTGATTTTATAGGGCTCGCAAGCACCGCCTTGAGGGGGGCAGGATAAGGTGCCCAAAAAGGTTTTGGGCTCGACCAATTCGGCAACGTTACGGTCTGCCAGTGCGGTAGGCTGTTCGGCCCGTGCGGGTGTGATGGCGTGCAGGCCTTCCTGGTTGCCAAAGCCCAGATTGATTTGCGATGGGGCACGGGCAGTGCCGCTGCCTTGCGCTTGGCGCAGGGCGTCTTTCTGCGTGGAGTCACGCCCCTCGTTGGGGGTTGGCTGAACGGGTGCTTGGGCACAAGCGGCCAGCAAAACAAGCGACAGCAGACTCAGAGTGCGCAGAGGGGAAATCGTGGTGAAAGACATGGCGAGCTTCCGTGGACTGGTGATAGCTGAATTCTACGCTAGACCAGGGGCGGCAGGACAATATCAGGTCTATCCCAGGGTAGGAGGATTGGCGCGGGTACGTTACAGTTTTGTTTTTTATCCGTGGATTGCGCATGCTGACGATTGGGCTGACCGGTGGAATTGGTTCGGGTAAGAGCAAAGTGGCTGATTTTTTCGCCTCTTGGGGGGCGGCCGTGGTGGACACGGATGTGATTGCACATGAGCTGACTGCTGCGGGTGGCTTAGCTATTGAGCCTATTCGCGACGCGTTTGGTGCACAGGCACTGGCTGCGGATGGGGCTATGGATCGGGACTGGATGCGCGCCTGCGTATTTGCAGACCCCAAGGCCCGCCATCGTCTGGAAGCGATCATTCACCCCCTGATTTGGAACGTAACAAAAGCACAGACCTTAGATGCACAAGGATGTTATCTTGTTGTGGTTGTACCCTTGCTGGTGGAGTCAGGACGATGGCGCGACCGTGTGGACCGGATCTGCGTTGTAGATTGTGATGAAGCGACCCAGATCGCGCGTGTGCAGCAACGCAGCGGGCTGGCAGTAGCCACAATTGAACGTATTATGGCGGTACAGGCGCAGCGGCAGCACCGTTTGGCCGTGGCCGATGATGTTGTTCTGAATGATGGGCAGACTACCTTGCCCTTGCTGCAAGAACGAGCGCGGATCGTGCACCAAAACTGGTGTGCTTTGGCCGCCTGACCGCGCGACGTGTCTGACCCCCAGTCGACAAATAAAGGTTTTTAAACGCGTGACTCTATACGAATACCCCTGCAATGAGCGTGTCCGGGCTTTACTGAGAGTCGAATACTTGTTCGATAGGCTGTTTCATTTTTCAGCCAACCAGGATGCGTACTCGCATCAGATCGCTGTAGCGACCCTATTTGATTTGCTGGATATCGCAGATCGTACCGACTTGCGTTCTGCTGTCTTGCAGGACCTGGAGCGCCAGCGCGTAGCGCTGGCTGCGCTGCGCGAGCATCCCGGTGTTCAGTTGCAGGCACTGGACCAGATGATTGAGCAGATTGTGCGTGCTGCCGCTGACTTGTCAGGCCAAGGGCGCGTGGGGCAAGGCTTGCGTGACAATGAATGGCTGACCAGCTTGCGAGGTCGAGTGGCCGTGCCCGGTGGCACCTCCCAGGTGGATATGCCTTCGTATTACTCCTGGCAACAGCGCTCTGACACTGATCGTGCTCAGGATTTACGCCGATGGTCCGAGTCGTTTCTACCTCTGTATCAGGGCTTGGCCCTGATCCTGCGCCTGCTGCGCCAGTCAGGCGATTTGGCCGATCAGCTGGCTCGTGACGGTTCCTATCAAGAAATGCTGGCAGGCAAGACCTTCCAGCTGCTGCGGGTGTGGGTGGATGCCGGTGCGTGTATTTACCCGGAAATGAGCGCTAACCGTTATGTCATCTGGATACGCTTTGTGCAGCAGGACAATCAATTGAAACCGCAGGCCGTTACTGTGGATATCCCCTTCCGGCTGGCTCGTTGCAACTTCGGCTGACAAGGCTGTTCATATAAGGTTCAGACAGCCACTTTTATACTTGCTGTGCCAGCTTGGTCTAGCGTGTGCTGCTGTTTTATCAGCGCTTGTCGCTTCTGTATCGTTTGACACCTGTGCGGTTCTGTTTTGGCTGCATAATGCGTGTCGCCGCCGCGATAGGTAGTGCTTAAACGCTTATTTAGACCGTGCGTAGAGACAATTAAGTTTTAGCCGGGGAGTATTCATGTCGGAGTTGAACGCAGGCAGGGGTCGGCGGTCCCGATCTTTCTATGTCTGGGTGATGGTAGGGCTGCTGGTCACGGCAGGCCTCGTTTATTACGCCCTGTCTTCCCCCACGCCAACTGCCAGCCCCGTGCGCGGGCCACGCGGCATGATGGGGGCGACGAAAGTCCCGGTTCAGGTGGCCACGGTGCAACCAGGGTTGATTGATCAAACCTTGAATGCCATTGCCACGGTTAAACCTTTGCAGACGGTTGCGATTCGCGGCGAAGTCGATGGTGTGCTGGAACGAGTCCACTTTAAGGACGGTCAGCGCGTTCAAGCGGGGGACTTGCTGGTCGAGATTGATCCGCGCACCTATCAGGTGCAATTGGATCAGGCACGTGGGCAATTAGCGCAGAGTCAGGCCCAGTTGAAAGGGGCACAGCAGGAGCTGGCACGTCACCGTGTGCTATTCCAGCAGAACTCGATTGCTCGTCAGGCCTTGGAGACCAAGGAAACAGCAGTTCAGCAATTGCAGGCCCAGATTAAAGCTAATCAAGCCGAAGTTGCCCGTGCGCAGGTACAGCTGGACCGCACTCGTATCACAGCGCCCTTGGATGGTCGTTTGGGTTTGCGCAAGCTGGATCAGGGCAACCTGGTGTCTGCGGCCAATACGGATGGGATTGTCATCATTACTCAAGTAGACCCCATCGGTGTGGAGTTCTCCCTGCCACAAAACCAATTAAGCAATTTGCTGGAAGCCATGCGGCGGAACGAGTCGCCCTTGCGAGTGTCGCTGTTCGACAGCACAGGCCAGCTTTTGTCCGATAAGGGCCGTTTGCAGGCGCTGGATAACCAGATTGATATCGGCACTGGCACTTTGAGGGTGAAAGCCGAATTCGATAATGCGGACGAAACCCTGTTTGCCAATCAGTTTGTAAATTCACGCGTCTTTCTGGGTCAGGAGCAAGGCTTGCTGATTCCATCGCATGCCGTACAACGCGGCTCGGTGGGCACCTATGTGTACACCTTGGATGCCGAAGACAAGGTGCATATCCAGGTGGTAGAGCTAGGGACTGCCACGCTGGAATCTACACTGATTAAAACCGGCCTGAAAGAGGGCGATCGTGTGGTGGTGGAAGGCACAGACCGTTTGCGTGAAGGCTCGGAGGTCGAGGTGATGCAGAAAGACGGGCAGGCCCAGGAAAAAGCGGCCACGCCGGATGCTCCCATGCCAGAACCGGGCAAGCGCACGGGTGAGGGCCGCCGTCCACGTCCTGCAAGCGAGTAAGCCGTGAGTATGTCGCGCCTTTTTATCCTGCGCCCGGTGGCTACCACCCTGGCGATGGTAGCCCTGCTGGTGTCCGGTTTGCTGGCTTACCGCATGTTGCCTGTAGCAGCTTTGCCGCAGGTGGACTATCCCACGATTCAGGTCGTGACCCTGTATCCTGGTGCTAGCCCGGATGTGGTGGCTGCCTTGATTACTTCACCGCTGGAACGGCGCTTTGGCAGTATGTCCGGCCTGTCACAGATGATTTCGTCCAGCTCGGGCGGGGCATCGCGTATTACGCTGCAATTTGATTTGGGCTTGCCGCTGGATGTGGCCGAGCAAGAGGTGCAGGCTGCGATTAATGCGGCCTCCACTATGCTGCCCAATGATTTACCTGCGCCACCCATCTATAACAAGGTCAACCCGGCTGATACCCCTGTCATTTCCCTGGCGGTAACCTCTCCGAATATGCCCTTGCACGAGGTGCGTGACCTGATCGATGTGCGTGTGGCTCAGAAACTCTCACAAGTGACGGGTGTGGGTCTGGTCAGTATCGCCGGGGGCCAGGAGCCTGCCGTGCGTATCCAGGCCGATCCCAATGCGTTGGCCGTGCGTAACCTGACTTTGAGTCATCTGCGGCAAGCCGTCGTAGCCGCCAATGTGAACCAGCCTAAAGGGAATTTGGACGGGCCACAGCGCTCTACCAGCATCAGCGCCAACGAGCAGTTGAAAACGGTTCAGGATTACGAGAATCTGATCGTCAGTTACCAAGACGGTGCAGCCGTGCGCCTGGGTGAGTTGGCAACCGTAGTGCGCGATGCGCAGGATGTGCGCCAAGCCGCCTGGATGGGCACAGTACCCGCCATCTTGCTCAATATCCAGCGCCAGCCAGGAGCGAACGTTATTGATGTGGTGGACCAGATTCAAAGTCTGTTGCCCGAGATTCGTCGTTCTTTGCCGGTGGGGGTGGATGTGGAGGTTGCCACTGACCGTACCCAGACGATCCGGGACTCGGTAGATCATGTGCAAAAGGAAATGCTGTTGGCCATTGTGCTGGTGGTGCTGGTGACTTTCGTCTTTCTGCGCACCTGGACGGCCACCCTGATCCCCAGCATCGTGGTGCCCATTTCCCTGATCGCCACCTTCGCCATCATGCTGATGTGGGGGTTCAGCATTAATAACTTGACCTTGATGGCCCTGACGGTGGCCACCGGTTTTGTGGTTGACGATGCGATTGTGATGATTGAGAACATCGCCCGCTACATCGAAAAAGGCGAATCCGCCTTGCAGGCCTCGCTGAAGGGCGCAGCGCAGATTGGTTTCACATTGCTGTCGCTGACTATCTCCCTGATCGCCGTGCTGATCCCTTTGCTGTTCATGAGCGATGTGATTGGCCGCTTGTTCCGTGAATTCGCCATCACCCTGGCTGTTGCCATTTTGCTGTCCCTGTTTATCTCGCTGACGCTCACCCCCATGATGTGTGCGCGCATGCTCAAGCCTGAGAGTGAGCGCAAGTATGGTCGTTTCACCACCTGGCTGGGTGATCAAATGGACCGCATTATTGCCGCCTACGATCGCGGTTTGATCGTGGTGCTGCGTCACCAGACTTTCACCTTATGGGTCGCGCTGGGAACGGTGGTCTTGACGGGGCTGCTGTATGTCATGGTCCCCAAAGGTTTTTTTCCCCAGCAAGATACCGGCCTGATCCAAGCCATTACCCAGGGGCCACAAACCGCTTCATTCCGCGCGATGGGGAATTTGCAGCAGCAGGCGGTGGCGATTGTGCTGGAAGACCCGGATGTTGACACTGTGACCTCCTTTATTGGCGTGGATGGTACCAATGCCACGCTGAACAATGGCCGGCTGCAAATTGCCTTGAAACCCATCGGCTCGGGCCGGGCAGGTGCCAATGAAATTATGTCCAGGCTGGACGAGCGTCTGAAGGAGATTCCAGGCCTGTCCGTCTATCAGCAGTCCATTCAGGAACTGACGGTAGATGACCAGATCAGTCGCAACGTGTACCAGATGGCCTTGTCTGATCCGGAGACAGATGTGCTGGTTACCTGGATGCCGCGCTGGCTGGATGCGGTCAATGCCTTGCCACAGATTAAAGAAGCCTCCATGAGCCTGCAAAACGATGGTTTGCAAGTGCTGCTGGATATTGATCGGGACGCAGCGGCACGCGTCGGTGTCACCAAAGCCAATATTGATGATGCGCTCTACGATGCCTTTGGTCAGCGCTTGATCTCCACCATTTACACGCAGTCCGCCCAGTATCGTGTGGTGCTGGAAGTGCAGGATGCCTATCGGCAGGGTCCGCAAGACCTGGAGAATATCCATGTGATGACGACGGCCGGAACACCTGTGCCGATTACTTCGCTGGCACGTATTCAGCTGGTACCGACAACGCTCTCGGTGGAGCGGCTTGGGCAGTTTCCATCGGTGAATGTCTCGTTTGACTTGGCCGATGGTTATTCCCTGTCGGACGCGATTGAGGCAATTGAAACGGTGCCGGACCAGATTGGCATGCCCACGTCGGTCGATACCCGTTATCTGGGGGCTGCCAAGGCTTTTCATGCCTCTTTGTCCAGCACGCTGTGGCTGATGCTGGCCGCTGTGCTGACTATGTACATTGTGTTGGGCATTTTGTACGAAAGCTATATTCACCCCGTCACGATTCTGTCCACGTTACCGTCGGCTGCGATCGGGGCATTGGTGGCGCTGTTAGTGGCTGGGCGAGATCTGGATATGGTGGGGGTGATCGGGATCATCTTGCTGATTGGCATTGTGAAAAAGAATGCCATCATGATGATCGACTTCGCCCTGGAAGCGCAGCGCGAACAAGGCATGAGCCCGCAAGAGGCGATTCATCAAGCGGCTTTGCTGCGCTTCCGTCCTATCCTGATGACGACCCTGGCGGCCCTGTTCAGTGCCATTCCATTGATGCTGGCCACTGGCTCTGGCGCAGAGTTACGCCAACCTTTGGGGCTGGTCATGGTGGGCGGACTGTTGGCCAGTCAGGTGCTGACCCTGTTCACGACACCCGTAATCTATCTGTTTTTTGATCGCTTTACCCGTCGTGGTGCCAAGTCGGTGCGTGAGTCGTCATGAAACGTTTGTTAGGGCTGTTTATCTACCGGCCAGTGGGCTCCAGCCTGCTGGCGCTGGCCATGGTTTTGATGGGCGCATTAGCCTTGCGTCTCTTGCCTGTGGCGTCGTTGCCGGAGATGGATTTCCCGGTGATCGCGATCTCGGCCAACTTGCCCGGTGCCAGCCCTGAAACGATGGCCTCCAGCGTGGCAACCCCACTGGAACAGGCCTTAGGCTCTATTTCAGGTGTGTCCGAGATGAGCTCTCGCAGCAGCGAGGGCTCCACGCAGATCATGCTGGTCTTTGAGCTGGACCGAAATATTGAAGGGGCGGCGCGCGACGTACAGGCGGCCATCAATCAGGCCCGGCCCATGTTGCCCTCGGGCATGTCCAGTGTGCCCACCTATGAGAAGGTCAACCCTTCGTCCATGCCCATCATGGTGCTGGCGCTGACCTCGCAGACAGCCAATAAAGCCCAGCTCTTTGATATGGCCAGCGGCATTGTGCAACAAAAGCTGGCACAGATTCCGGGTGTGGGCTCGGTAGATGTGGGTGGCGGCTCCTTGCCAGCGGTTCGAGTGGGCTTGAACCCCAAGGCCTTGGCCTCGGCGGGGATTGCGCTGGACGACGTGCGTTCAGTCATCAACAACGCCAATACCTTGCGGCCAAATGGTTATCTGGAAAGCGAGCAGGGCCAATGGCAGATCAACTCAGGCAAGCAATACAATCAGGCCCAGTTCTTTGACCCTCTGGTGCTCAAGAACCAGGACGGGCAGATTATTCGATTGGGTGATGTCGCCAAGGTCGAGGATTCGGTCGAGAACATTCACAGCCTGGGCTATTGGAATAACCAGGAAGCGGTCTTGCTGATTGTGCGTCGCCAAGCGGGCGCCAATATCATCGAAACCGTGAATACTATCCGTGAACGCCTGCCCAATATTGAAGAAATGCTGCCTAGCCAGGCGCAATTGACGGTGGCGCAGGATCGCACACCCAGCATCCGGGCAACCCTGGAAGAGGCTCAACTGACTTTGGTGATTGCTGTGGCGCTGGTCGTCCTGGTGGTCTTGCTGTTCTTGCGTAACTGGCGTGCTGCCTTGATTCCGGCCATTGCCGTACCTGCGTCCTTGATCAGCACGTTTGCCTTCATGCATTTATTTGGCTTTACGCTGAACACTATTTCCTTGATGGCCTTGATCGTGGCCACAGGCTTTGTCGTGGACGATGCGATTGTGGTGCTCGAGAGCATCATGCGCTATCTGGAAAAAGGCATGTCACCCATGCGAGCGGCATTGCGAGGCACGCGTGAGGTGGGCTTTACCGTCACTGCCATGAGCTTGTCGCTGGTGGCTGTGTTCATCCCCTTGTGGCTGATCGGGGGGCTGGCAGGGCGCTTGTTCATGGAGTTTGCCGTCACCTTGTGTACCGCCGTGATGGTGTCCCTGGTGATCTCTTTAATGCTGACTCCCATGATGTCGGCACGACTGCTGCGGCCGGGGCCGCAGGAAAGTGAATCCGCGAATCTTGTTAGCCGCTTTCTGGGATGGATTGGGCTCGTTAGCTGGCAGGCGTATCGCCGTTCTTTGCAGTGGGCCTTGAAGCACCATCGCCTGATGTTGTTTTCCTTGTTCGCCACAATTGGTTTGAATGTGTACCTGTACACCGTGGTGCCCAAAGGGCTGTTTCCACAGCAGGATACCGGCCAGTTAATGGGTTTTTTCCGGGTTGATAGGGGCACGTCGTTCCAGTCTATGGTGCCCAAGCTGGAATATTTCCGCTCTATCCTGAATCAAGATCCCGATATCCGCTCGGTAGCCGTATTTGCGGGTGGCCGCAGTGGCAGTACCTCGTCCTTTATCTTGGTGGAGCTCAAGCCCCTGGATGAGCGCAAGGCCAGCACAGTGGATATCGTCAATCGCTTGCGCGACCCCTTGTCCACCACGCCGGGCGCACGCATGTTCATGGTGCCGCAACAAGATATTCCGGTCGGTAGCGGGGGCGGCGGGCGTAGTGGCTCTTACGATTACTCCTTGCTGGGCAGCGATCTGGAACTGCTGAAAACCTGGTTGCCCAAGGTGCAGCAGGCCATGTCCGAATTGCCGGAGCTGGTGGATGTGGATACGGGCACCGACGATAAAGCGGGTTTGGTGCAGCTGGAGATTGACCGCGACATGGCGACCCGTCTGGGCATTGATATGTCTATGGTGGCCGGCACCTTGAACAACTCCTTCTCTCAACGTCAGGTGTCCACGATTTTTGGTCGTTTGAACCAGTATTACGTGGTTATGGAAGTCGAGCCGCGTTTCGCGCAGGATCTGGAGTCCTTGAAGGAAATTGAGGTGGTGGCCGCAGATGGTAAACGGGTCCCTCTGTCGGCGTTTACCCGTTTCAGCACCGGTACCGCTCCACGCAGCATCAATCACATGGGTTTGCTGGTGGCTGAATCCGTGTCCTTTGGTTTGGCTGAAGGGGTCACGCTAAGCCAGGCAACAACGGCTATCGAGCAGGCCATGGCCCGTATTCAGCTGCCCACACGTGAAATCCAGGCCGGTTTTGAAGGGAATACGGCACAAATGCTCGATGCGTTGGCCAAGCAACCCATGATGTTCCTGGCCGCGTTGGTGGCGCTGTATATCGTGTTGGGGATGCTATACGAGAGCTATATGCACCCGCTCACTATCTTGTCGACCTTGCCCTCTGCCGGGATTGGCGCATTGCTGGCTTTGATGATGACCAGTGGCGAGTTCAACCTGATTGCCATGATCGGGGTGTTTTTGCTGATTGGTATCGTCAAGAAAAACGCCATCATGATGGTGGATTACGCCCTGCAAATGGAACGCGAGCGCGGCATGGATTCGCGTGAGGCCATTTACGAGGCCTGCCTGGTGCGTTTCCGGCCCATCATGATGACCACCTTGTCCGCCATTTTTGGCGCGCTCCCTTTGATTCTGGCCTCTGGGCCTGGTGTGGAAATGCGCCAACCTTTGGGGGTCACCATTGTGGGTGGTTTGGTGCTCAGTCAAATCCTGACCTTGTACACCACGCCGGTGGTCTATCTTTATCTGGATCGTTTGCGACACCGCTTCATGCGCCGCAAGAGCCGGACAACCTTGAATACATAAGCTGATATGCCTATTTCTAACGCCATGATTTTTCCGCGCTTCGCACTGGCAGGGATGGTGCTGGCCTTGTCCGCGTGTGCTGTCGGCCCTGATTATCAACGGCCTGATGTGGCGGTTGGTGAGCATTTCCGGGAAGCGGTGCGCTCTACAGCCTGGAAGGAAGCGGAGCCGGCAGACTTGAAGGATCGTGGGCCGTGGTGGGAAAGCTTGAACGATGGCGTGCTCAATACCTTGATGCAGAGCCTGAACGAGCAGAACTTCACCTTGCAGCAGGCACAGGCGCGGGTCCGTCAGGCGCAGGCAACGTTGTCTGGCACCAGTGCAACGCAATTCCCGCAGGTGGGCAGTTCAGTGGGCAGCACGCGGCGGGGCAGTGGCTCGGGCGACACCAGCCAAAGCAGTAGCGCTTATGACGCCAGCATTACCGTTAATTGGGAAGTGGACTTGTGGGGGCGGATTCGCCGTCAGGTTGAAGCCGGTGATGCAGGCCTGCAAGCCAGCGCCGCCGATATGGCCGCCACACGTTTGAGTCTGCAGTCACAATTGGCCCAGGCTTATTTGCAATACCGCAGTGTGGAGTCCAGCGAACGAGTACTGGACCAAACGGTTGCGGCTTACGAGCGTTCTTTACAGATCAACCAGAATCGCCTGGATGCCGGTTTTTCTGCACCGGGGGACGTAGCGGCGGCCTTGAGTCAGTTGGAAGGGGCACGCACCCAGCGCTTGGCTCTGGACCGTGAAAAAGCAAGCTATCAGCATGCCATGGCCGTGTTGGTGGGGCGTGCTCCGTCACAGTTTGAGGTAGTGCCCCATGCGCCTTGGCCTGTTACTCCGGACACGCCGGTGGGCCTGCCATCCAGCTTGCTGGAGCGTCGCCCGGATGTGGCCCGTGCCGAGCGTCGTATGGCGCAGGCCAATGCCCAGATTGGCGTTGCCAAAGCGGCTTGGTTTCCTAATTTGAACCTGAAAGCCAGTGGTGGCTTTAGCAGTAGCGATTTAAGTGAATGGCTTACAGCGCCAGCGCGTGTCTGGTCCTTGGGCCCTGCGTTTGCCCTGACATTGCTGGATTTTGGTGCGCGTCGTGCTCAGGTGGAGCAGGCAGAGGCCAGCTATGACGAGCAATTGGCGGCTTACCGCCAGACCGTGCTGGATGCGCTGAAAGAGGTGGAGGATGCCTTGTCCGAGCGTCGGGGTCTGGAGCTGGAGCAGGCCAGCCAAGCACGTGCGCTGGCTGCTGCACGGGAGTCTTTACAACTGACGCGTAATCAATTTGATGCCGGTTTGGTGGACTTCCTGAGTCTGGCGCAAACCCAGGCCACCGCCTTGTCGGCTGAGCGTCAGGCATTGGATCTGGAATCTCAACGCCTGCGGGCGGCCGTCAAGCTGATGGTGGCGTTAGGCGGCGGCTGGGATGCACAAACCGGGCTGACTCCCGAGGAAGTCACAAAAGCGGGGATGAGTTCAAATACAGAGGAGTCTGCTCCTGCCGTGCTCAGTCCTGTTGTGGAATGAGGCGTTAGACCGGCGCCGCTTGCCTCGCCCCAGCACGCTAACTTGATCCGTATCTGGTATAGATTAGCGCCTACCGTGTAGACGCTTCACAAGCCTATAAATACCCCCATAGCTGGAGGGCCTCCAGCTATGGGGGTACAGTTTTTGAGCGTGAGGTTCTACGCTTCGCCCTGGTCCATCCAGGCATAAAGGCCATCAACCCATTCTTCGCTGTCAGCCAAGCCTAGGGTGGCTTGAATCTGCTCGGCGCGCTCGTACAAATCATCAAAATCAATTTTTGGCGGATTCACAAACGCCAGTGCGACCAGATTGCCGTCGTGCGTTTCGGGTAACCAAACCACGGCGGCAAAGCTTTCTTGCAGCGCATGCAGATTGCGTGCATGTACCAACTCAGAGCCCAGCAGATTCACCGTCAGCAAGCCTTGTGGGCCTAGCGCTTGTCGGCAGGCCTGATAAAAGGCCTGGCTTTCCAGGGCCGGGTGTTCCGCTTGATCGGTATAGACATCAATTTGCAGCACATCCAGCTCGCCATTCATGGCGGCCAGATAGTCCAGCGCATCTACCGTGTGTACGTTCAGGCGCTCGTCATCGGGCGGTAGATTAAATAGCAGTCGGCTGGCTTGCACTACTTCGGGGTTGATCTCCACCGCATCGATGCGTGTCTTGGGGAAGTGCTGGTGGCAGAAACGCGTCAAGCTGCCCGCGCCCAACCCTAGTTGGGCAATGCGTTGTGGTTCGCTCTGGAACAAGGTCCAGATCATCATTTGCCGGATGTAATGCAGCTCCAGCTGGTCGGGGGCATCCAGGCGCATGGCACCCTGCACCCAGGGCGAGCCCAAGTGCAGGTAGCGTACGCCTTCGTGTTCCGAAATAGTGGCGTGTGGAGTCATGCCGGGTTGCTGTCCAGCATGTGGCGTATGCCGGCAATACCGTGTGCGCCATGTTCACGGGCATCGGCCAGGGTGTGGGCTGATTGTCCGCCAATGGCAAAAACGGGAAGGCCAGCTTGTTCTGCCAGCTTGGCAAAACGGGCCCAGCCCATACCGGGATCGCCGGGATGGGAAGCGGTGTCCAGGACATGGCCCAGAACCAGGAAGTCCGCCCGGATTTTATGGGCAACTTCAATATCACTGTCATTGTGGGTAGACATGCCGATCAAGCCTTGGCAGATCGCGGGAAAGGCGGTCAGGGTGTCGTGGCATTGCTCGGACAGGGCCAACGCGTCACTGGCGCGCAAATGGACGCCATCGGCGTGGTCCCACCAACTTTCAGGGTGCAGGCTATTGACCAGGCAGCGTGCTTGGTAGCGCTGGCACAGGTTTACTACTTGCAGGAACGCTTGGTGCAGGTGGAATTCGGCATCGGGCCGGGCAGCCCAGGCTGGTTCACGAAACTGGACTAATGCCGGGCCTTGTTGCAGGGCATGCTCCAGTTGTTCCAGATAGGCGGGTAAGCGGGCCGGCTCTTCGATGTGAGTAATCAAGTAGCGTTCGGGCAGTTGCAGCCATTTCAGAGGTGGTTCTGTGGCGGGCAGGACAGGGCCGACTTCCAAGGGGCCAGTGGGGTTTACCCAGGCAAGCTCTTGGCCTTCCAGGCACTGTGGTTCGCCGTCCCATTCCCGCACCAGGCAGAAAGAGAGCTTGACGAAATTCTTGGGGTATTCGTGTGTATAGGTGACCCAGGGATGTGCATGGGTGGTTTCAATGCCGAGTTCTTCGCGCAGTTCCCGTACCAGCGCCTGTATGACGCTCTCGCCCGTTTCAATCTTGCCGCCTGGTAGTTCCCACCAGCCCGGCCAGGGTTTATCGGCTGGGCGTTTTCCCAGTAGCACTTGGCCGTGTTGGTTCAGTAAAACGCCAACGGCCACTTCCAACGTGGGTTTAGACATGTCTAGCGGTCCAATCTCTAGCAAATTGACGTGCTACCCGGCCCGAGCGTGAACCGCGTTCCAGTGCCCATTGCAAGGCTTCCATGCGCGAGCTCTCAATGTGTTCTGCGGGGCAACCTAAAGCGCCCAGCCAGTAATACACAATGTCCAGATAGTCGTCTTGTTTAAAGGGATAAAACGACAACCATAGTCCAAAGCGCTCGGAAAGGGATACTTTTTCCTCTACCGCTTCACCGGGATGAATTTCGCCGTCTGCAGAGGTGGAGGTTCCCAGGTTTTCCTTCATGTACTCGGGCATCAGGTGACGTCGGTTGGACGTAGCGTAGATCAGTACATTGTCACCGGGCGAGGCCAAGGAGCCATCCAGTACGGATTTGAGCGCTTTGTAACCGGCTTCGCCTTCTTCAAAGGACAGGTCGTCGCTGAAGATGATGAAGTGTTCCGGGCGGTTGCTGATCAGGTCAATGATATTGCCCAGATCGCCCAGGTCGGACTTGTCCACTTCAATCAGGCGCAGGCCCTGGTCGGCAAATTTGGCCAGCATGGCTTTGACCAGCGAGCTCTTGCCGGTACCGCGTGCGCCCGTCATCAAAACGTTATTAGCGGGTTTGCCAGCTAGGAAATGGCGGGTGTTGCGCTCAATAATGCCTTTCTGACGTTCGATGTGGTGCAGATCCTCGGTTTGGATGGAGGCAATATGCTGAACGCCTTCGAGCCAGCCGCGAGAGCCGTTGGTGCGCCAGCGAAAAGCAACAGCATCCCAGTTAATGGGGGGCGGAGCAGGGGGCAACCAGGCCTCTAATTGAGCAAGAACACGCTCGGCCCGGCTGATCAGGGTACTAAGGTCTTGCGAACTCAAGACGGTCTCCGTTTCAGGTTGAAATGCTTATTATCGCTAATTTGACCTCTTTTTCTGTGATCACTGTTGCGCATGACGAGTAACAATGGGCCCAAAGCGATTCAAAATCGTATAATCATCAAGTTACGATTGGCCGGTATCGGCCCCCTCCCTTACTCGTGCGGAATTCTGTTTTGAACCTGTCCACCCTGATTGAACCTATTGCCGACGACATGAAGGCTCTTGATGTCGTCATTCGTGAGCGCTTGAATTCGGATGTGGTGCTGATACGCACAATCGGCGAATACATCGTTAGTGCCGGAGGCAAGCGTATGCGTCCTGCGCTGCTGCTGCTGGTAGCCCGCGCGTTGGCCTATCAGGGAAACACGCACCATCTGCTGGCTGGCGTGGTGGAGTTCATCCACACCGCCACGCTGCTGCACGATGATGTGGTTGATGAGTCCGACATGCGTCGCGGCCGTAACACAGCCAATGCGGTTTATGGCAATGCCGCCAGCGTACTGGTAGGCGACTACCTGTATTCGCGCTCCTTCGAGATGATGGTGCAGTCCAACTCCATGCCCTCCATGGCAGTGCTGTCGGCCGCCACCACGGTGATCGCCGAAGGCGAGGTTTTGCAGCTGCTGAACGTACACGACCCGGACGTTTCGCTGGAGCGTTACCTGCAAGTGGTGCGCTACAAAACTGCCAAGCTGTTCGAGGCGGCTGCCCAGGTGGGCGCGATTGTGGCGGGTGCCAATGCCGAAATGGAAGAAGCCATGGCAGCCTATGGCCGTCACTTGGGTACCGCCTTCCAATTGGTGGACGATGTACTCGATTACACCGGCGATGCCCAGGCTCTGGGCAAAAACGTGGGGGATGATCTGCGCGAAGGCAAACCCACCATGCCACTGATCCGTGTCATGGAAGTAGGGACACCGGAGCAGGTTCAGCTCATTAAGTCGGCTATTGAAACTGGTGATGCGGATTTCGCAGCGGTGGCCCAGGCTATCGAGCAAACCGATGCGCTTGCCTACACACGCGAGGCGGCACAAGCAGAAGCACAGCTGGCGGTAGAAGCCTTGGCGGCGGTACCAGACAGCGAGTACAAACAGGTTTTGCTGGATTTGTGTGCATTCTCGATACAGCGAGATCGTTAAGCGCCATACGAAACCAAACCCGCCATCAGGCGGGTTTTTTTTGTAATAAGAACCCGAAAGTTACGTGTTTTCGCGTGTTTAGACGGCGGCTCATGTTATTTTTCAAGCCCATTGCTTTTGTTTCCGTGCGAGCCCTTGTCGACTCAGACTTGCTCGCGCCAGATTGATAAGCGCTCTGAGGGATTTGGCTTTCACCTGTGCCATGCAGCAGACAGAGGCGTTGCCTTATCCAAAAGATGTAAGGAAATACGGATAGATGAATATTCAACTCGATATTGCACAGACGGTCGGGATGGCCGCTGTTTTTTTAGTGCTAGGGGAATACATAAAAAATCGCGTGGCTATTTTGGCCCGCTATTTCATTCCCAGTCCCATTATCGGCGGCCTGGTCTTCTCTCTGATCGCGCTGATTGGTTACCAAACGGGCGCTTTTACCTTTGAGTTCAATGACGATATACGTCATTTCCTGCTGATGGCCTTTTTCACCACGATTGGTTTTTCAGCCAGCTTTGAGTTGCTGAAAAAAGGTGGTGTCGCGGTTGCTCTGTTTTTGGGCTGTGCGGTAGGTTTGATCGTTTTGCAAAACGTACTGGGCGTGTCTCTGGCTGTGCTCTTGGATGCCAATCCCTTGTTGGGACTGGCGGCAGGCTCGGTGTCCATGACAGGTGGGCACGGCACGTCGGGCGCGTTTGGTCCTTTGCTGGAAAAAGCGGGTGTTGTGGGGGCCTTGCCTGCCGCTATTGCTGCCTCGACTTGGGGGCTGGTGATGGGGTGTGTCATCGGGGGGCCCTTGGGCAAGCGCTTGATGAGAAAGCACAATATCTCGGGACCTGAGCCACATCGTCGTCATCGTCGCCAACACGAGGGCAAGGATGCAACTGCAAAAATCGTGACAGAAACGACCCAGGTGGAAGAGGGTGGTTTCGATATGCCGATATACGCGGTCATTCTGCTTTGCGTGGCCATTGGTATTGGTAGCGTCATTATTGATTTCCTGGCTAGCTACAAAATCGTCTTGCCCGAGTATCTGGGCTCGATGCTGATTGCAGCGGCGATTCGCAATATCATCGACTGGCGTCACTATCGTTTGCCCGAAAAAGAGTTTGAGACCATCGGTAATGTCTCGCTGGCCTTTTTCCTGGTCTTGTCCCTGATGGTCATGAAGCTGTGGCAATTGGCCGAAGTGGCGGGTCCTCTTTTGGTGATCCTGATTGCACAGACAGTCTTGATGTTCTTTTTTGCCACCTACATCACGTTCAAGGTTATGGGTAAAGACTATGACGCGGTTGTGATGTCGGCTGGGCATTGTGGTTTTGGTATGGGTGCCACGCCTAACGCCATGGCTAATATGCAGGCTTTCACCGAAGATAACGGTCCTTCCCGCAAGGCCTTCTTTGTGATTCCCTTGGTGGGTTCTTTGTTTATCGATTTCTTCAATGCCGTCATCATTACCGGCTTCCTGAAGGTCTTAAGCTAAGTAGTCGTAACCCATGATGGAGAACCCTTGCGTGTTTGCCTTGGCGCAAGGACGCTGCGCCAAGGCTGCGCTTCAATTGTGATTGTCTCTAGGGAGTGCACAATGCGAAGCCATGTAGTGGGATCAGTGCTGTTAGTGGCCATTCTGGCCGGATGTTCGGCTGGAGAGTCCAGCACTCAAGCCGGTTTGCCGGAACTGGTTGAAGTAGCCGGTCCGGCGCGCGATGTCATGCAGGCAGGGGAGTTCTTGCTGGATGGCCGCCTGATTGCTTCTGATACCGTGACATATGCTCCTTCGCCCACGCTCAAAGCCATGAAGTATCAGGTCAGCCAGTACGAGTATGACCAATGTGTCCGTGCCGAACGTTGCAAGGCGGCAGATGCCGTCGGTCAGGGCCAAGCCAAGAATATGCCGGTGGTAGGTGTTAGCTGGCAGGACGGACAGGACTATGCCGCCTGGCTAAGCGAGCGTACGGGCAAGAAATTCCGCTTGCCGGACTATCTGGAATGGAGCTACTTTGCCGATCTGAAAGTGCCCGAGTCCGCCCAGACCGGGCTGGATGAAAACGAGCAGGCGGCACTGTGGCTACAAGAATATCAGGACAGCTATCGGCGCAAGCAGGAGCAGGAAGTACCATTGGCACCTTTAGGCCAAGGCGTGGCGAATGCTTATGGGGTTTTTGATGCTGCCGGGCAGGTAGCCGAATGGACCAATACCTGCCACGTTCGGGTGCACCGTATCAGTATGCCGTCTGCTGAATCACGCCTGGAAAACTGCGGCGTCCGTACCTTGGGTGGAGAGCATATTGCGGTGATGCCCGACTTTATCCGCGATCCTAAAACAGGGGCGTGTTCGGTTGGCGTTCCGCCGCGGTATCTGGGTCTGCGTCTGGTGACCGAAGACTAAATCGGTATTTAGCCGCGTTCCAGGATGGTGTGCGCAAACTTGTCCAGATCAACAATCGTAATTTGTTTGCGGCCTGCCAGAATAAGGCCTTGATGATCCCAACTGCTGACCACCCGGCTGGCCGTATACAAGGTTGTACCGGCCAGATCCGCCAGATCTTGCCGGGTCACAGGAATGCTCAACGAAGTGCCTTGGGCACTGCTTTGCCCCACCTGACGAATCAAGCGCAGCAGGCTGTGAGCCAGTCGCTGCTCCACTTCCAGACTATGACTTTCCAGCAAGCGGTCATCGGCATCGCTCAGGCGACGCGCCACGGTGTCTTGTGCGCTGCTAAGCAGGCAGGGAAAGCGTTGCGTCAGGCTGTCCCAGGATTTTTCCGGCCAGGCCAACGCGGCACTGGTGGTCACACTGATCGCGGTGGCCGGGTAGTTACGCCGGCGCAAAGCTGGGGCAATGCCAATAACATCACCGGGCAAAGCAAAACGCACCAGCAATTGGGAGCCGTTGGGCATCGTACGCACTACTTTGATCAGACCCTGCAGCAGGACGTAAAAATGGTCGCTGCTTTGCTCTTGCCGAAAGACTTGGCTGTCCTTGTCGTAGTGCATCAGGCGTCCCTCTTGCCAGAGTTCATTGATGCTGGCCGCATCCAGGGCAGAGAACATGGGCAGACTGGCTAACAAGGAGGAGTAGGAGATGTCAGTCATCACTTAAGCTTTCTGAGCGGGTTTTAAGCCCTAGTTTGCTGGCCAGCTTGTGCAGATTGCTGGGGTCTATGCCTAGCTGTCGGGCAGCCTGGCTCCAGTTACCCTCGGTTTGTTCCAGAGCTTGCCGGATCAGCTGACTTTGCAACTGTTCAACGGACTGGCGCAAGGACTGGCTGGGTACCCCTATTGCAACGCTGATCTTTGTAACTGGCTGCTGAGGTGATGGTAACAAGTTGAGATTATCGGCGCTAAGTGTAAATATTTGGTTACGATCCGGCGTATCGACCAGCAGGCGGATGGTTGCACGGCTAATTAAATGTTCCAATTCGCGGACGTTGCCAGGCCAATGATAAGCCAGTAAAGCAGCTTCCGCGTCGGGGGCGAGACGAATGCCGCGCAATCCCAAACGAGAACGGTTAGTTTCCAAAAAATGGCCTGCCAGCAGCAGGATGTCCTGGTGGCGCTCGCGCAAGGCCGGTATGGTCAAGGGAAAAACCGACAGTCGGTGGAACAAGTCTGCCCGGAAACCGCCTTGAGCAATTTGCTGCGTCAGGTCCCGGTTGGTGGCAGCGACCAGACGAACATTCAGCCTGATGGGATGGTCGGCGCCCAGGCGTTGGATTTCCCCATTTTGCAAAGTACGGAGCAACTTGGCCTGGATGGTCAAGGACAACTCACCAATTTCATCCAGAAACAGCGTACCACCCTGGGCCGCTTCAAAACGTCCTGCGCGGTGTTCATGAGCGCCCGAAAATGCCCCTTTGACGTGGCCAAACAGCTCGCTTTCAGCCAGAGACTCAGGTAGGGCGGCACAGTTTACGTAGATCAGCGGCTTGCTGTGCCGCGGCGAGCGTTGGTGCAGGCGTTGCGCAAACAACTCTTTGCCCACGCCAGTCTCGCCCAGCAACAAAACAGGCAGTTCCGATGTGGCCACGGTGTCCAGGAGTTGAATTACTTCCAGCAAGGACTTGCTGTTACCGATGATGGAGGCAGAATTGCTGCGCGACAAATAATCGGGTGGCAAGGTGGACAGCAAGCGCAGGCTGCGGTTTTCTTCCTCCATTTCACTGACGCGGATGGCACTTTCCAGGATCAGGCACCAGTGTTTCAGCTCGACCAGCATAGAGGCTGAAAACGTCCCTGGCCGTAAAGCATCCAGGGTCAGTATTCCCCAAGGCGTACCCTGTACCCGCAAGGTAATTCCGACGCAGTCATGCACGGGTAAGGGTTGCCCCAGCTTGTCATCAAGCAGCCCATCGTAGGGGTCGGGCAGGCCGCAGTTGGGCTCAAAGCGGGTCAAATGGGCCGAACTCAGAATCCGGGCCAGCCGAGGGTGATCGGCAATTACAAAGTGACGCCCCAGTGTGTCGTTACCCAGACCGCTGGCCGCCACGATACGCAGCACGGTGTCGTCCAGTTTGAGCAGACCGGCGGCATCACAGCCAAAGTGGCGGGCCAGCAAATGCACCATGCGTTGCAGACGCAGTGGCCCTGGAATCTCGGTAGCGAGATCGGCAATCAAGAGATCGAGCATGGGTGGAAAATACCCTTATGGTGGAAAATACCCAGTTTTGTCGGGGTAGTTTATACCTAGGCTGACGGCGGCCCCTTGATCTATGTCGTCTGGGACTTGGCACGGTCTTTGCTTTATAGGTTTTGTCATACATTTTTAAGGACTATGACATGACCCCCGAATTAGCAGAGCATCGCTACCAGGCTTGTACCCCGACCCGTCCACGGCAATGCGGCCCGGACGATTCAAATAGGCCATTTTTTTATATTCATGGATTACCCAGTGGGTCGCCGCAGGCTCAGCATGCCAGGTTGGACTCAGCCGTTTTGGCCCGTTTGCAAGAACTCATCAGCTCGGCTGTGGCTACCTTGCTCAAGCAGCTTCAGAGCCGGATGCGATCACCCAACAGCCAAGGCGGTGGGTTTGACCCTTGCGCTGCTCGGAGCAGGCCGCAACCCTCTTTTTCAAGCAGTCACTCATCGCGATGGGGCCGTACCCAAACAGGTTTTGACCAGGAGTCTGGGCAGTACCAGGACCTGTTTGGATTGGGTCGTTTGATTCATCAGCGAGACGGAGAACAAAATGCGTAGCTACAAAAAACTATGGTGGTCCCTGGTGGCAGTCACCATAGTGACATTTGCCATTCTGGGCTGGACCGGTGTGGAGGTGTATCGTCAGGCACCCCCTATGCCTGTTCAGGTGGTGACACCGGATGGCCGTGAGTTCACCTCACAGGAACAGATTCATCGTGGCCAGTCTGCCTGGCAAAGTACAGGTGGTATGCAGCTGGGCTCGATCTGGGGGCATGGCGCTTATCAGGCACCCGACTGGAGCGCGGACTGGTTGCACCGTGAGGCGCTGGCCTGGCTGGATCTGGCTGCCGAGCAAGCGCATTCCCTGAAGTACGAGCAACTGACCTCCAGCCAGCAGGCCACATTGCGGCAGGAACTGCAGGACGAATATCGTCCCAATCGCATCGATGAAGCAACGGGCGTGTTGCAGATCAGCGACCGCCGTGCCCAGGCGATTGATACGACGGCCAAGTACTACATTGATTTGTTCGGTGATGCTCCTGAGCTGAAGTCTAGCCGCGAAAGCTTTGCCATGAAGGACAACACCCTGCCAGAGTTGCAGCGCCGTCAGGACATGACCCGCTTCTTTTTCTGGTTGTCCTGGGCAACCGTGACCGAGCGTCCCGGTACCACGGTCAGCTATACGAATAACTGGCCCCATGAACCCCTGGTGGATAACCATCCTTCCACGGCCAATATTGTGTGGTCCATTGTCAGTATTGTTCTGCTTTTGGCCGGTATCGGTTTGCTGGTCTGGATCTGGGCCTTTACGCATAAGGACGAGCAGGCGCCTGTTGCTCCGGCCACTGACCCGGTGTTGGCTTTCCGCCTGACACCTTCCCAGCGTGCCCTGAAAAAATATGCCTTTTTGACGGTCGCCCTGTTTGTCATTCAGGTCTTTCTGGGAGGCTTTACGGCACACTATACCGTTGAAGGCCAGATGTTCTATGGCATTGACGTCTCACAGTGGTTCCCGTATTCCTTGACCCGTACCTGGCACATTCAGGCAGCCTTGCTGTGGATTGCCAGTGGCTTTTTAACAGCCGGTCTGTTCTTGGTGCCATTAATTAATGGTGGTGAAGACCCCAAGTTCCAACGTCTGGGTGTGGACGTCCTGTTTGGTGCCCTGGTTGTCTTGTTCATTGGTTCTTTTGCCGGTAACTTCCTGGCAATCAAACACATCTTGCCGCCCGAGTTGAACTTCTGGTTCGGTCATCAAGGCTATGAGTATCTGGATCTGGGCCGTTTCTGGCAGATCGTGAAGTTCATTGGCTTGGCATTTTGGCTGGTGCTGATGCTGCGTGGCATGTGGCCTGCCTTGCGTCGTGACAAGGGTGATAACCACCTCTTGATCTTGCTGACCATCTCTACCGTCGCTATTGGCCTGTTCTACGGCACCGGCCTGTTCTATGGCGAACACACCAATATCACCATCATGGAGTACTGGCGCTGGTGGGTGGTCCACCTGTGGGTTGAAGGCTTCTTCGAGGTCTTTGCCACTGTTGCCATGGGTTTTATCTTCCTGACCCTGGGCCTGGTGTCCAAGCGCAGTGCCACGATCGCCGGTTTGGCTGCGGCCTCCCTGTTCCTGGTAGGCGGTGTGCCCGGTACCTTGCACCACCTGTATTTCTCGGGGACGACCACTCCTATCATGGCAATTGGTGCTTCCTTCAGTGCGCTGGAAGTAGTGCCTTTGATCATGCTGGGCTATGAAGCCTTCCATAACTGGAAGATGCAAAAGCAAGCCAGCTGGATGAGTGATCTGCGTTGGCCTGTCATGTTCTTTGTGGCGGTGGCGTTCTGGAACATGTTGGGTGCAGGGGTGTTTGGTTTCCTGATCAACCCACCTATCTCGCTCTATTACATCCAGGGTTTGAACACGACCCCACTGCATGCTCACGCCGCCTTGTTCGGGGTGTATGGCTTCCTGTCACTGGGCTTTGTCTTGCTGGTGGTGCGATACATCGCGCCAGAAGTACGCTACAACGACCGACTGATGAGCTGGGGTTTCTGGACACTGAATATTGGTCTGGTCCTGATGATGTTCGTCAGTTTGTTGCCCGCCGGCATTATTCAGGCCTGGGCCAGTATCTCCGAGGGTATGTGGTACGCCCGTAGCGAAGAGTTCATGCAACAGCCTATCCTGCAGTCTTTGCGCTGGTGGCGTACGTTGGGGGACACGGTGTTTATTGCCGGTGCCCTGATCGTATTCCAGCAAGTTTGGGTACGTATTACAGCAGGTCGCCGTACTTCTTTGGGTAATGCTGCAGGTGCAATAAAAACATCGTGATGCTTTTTCAGGACGGTCTCTTTTATCGGTGAGATTCCGTCTATCAAAAAAACCGCCTTCGGGCGGTTTTTTTTGTTGCTTATACGAGATGCTTGCGCTGCAGCAAAGAGGGCTCAGTCGGATTGCGGTCCAATACATTCAGTAACTGTTAGATCTGAAAAACATTTAATCAGCAGGCATCACGCCTGGATCAAACCGGAGGTAGTATGGAACGTCGTCATTTCTTGAAAAGTGCTGGCCTAGGTGTCGCCGCAGGAACGACTTTACTGGCGGCTCAAGTACAAGCCCGCGAGACGGCTGCACCACAAAAGAACGCGCCCTGGATGGCCGCGCGTACAGAACCCCAGATCGCCAAGCTGGAGCGGGTCAAGGTGGATCTGGTTGCGCCTCCTATGGTCCACAAGCACGAGCAAAAAGTCGGTCCCGAGCCACGTGTGGTGGAGTTCCGCATGAGCATCACCGAAAAAGAGATCGTGGTCGATCGCGATGGCACCACCATGCATGCCATGATGTTTGACGGTTCCATGCCCGGCCCCACCATGGTGGTGCATGAAGGTGACTACCTGGAGTTGACCCTGGTCAACCCAGCCACCAACACCATGCCGCACAACATCGACTTTCATGCCTCGACCGGCGCGTTGGGCGGTGCCAAGTTGACCAACGTGAACCCCGGTGAACAAGCCACGCTGCGCTTTAAGGCTGACCGTACTGGCACGTTCATCTACCACTGCGCACCCGAAGGCTCAGTAGCCTGGCACGTGGTTCAGGGCATGCACGGTACCGTCATGGTTCTGCCACGCGATGGCCTGAAAGACTCGGCGGGCAATTCCTTGCATTACGATCGCGTCTACACCATTGGCGAATTTGACCTCTACATCCCCCGTGATGAAAAGGGCAACTTCAAAAAGTATGGTTCTTCGGCTGAAAGCTACGGCGATACCCTGGAAGCCATGCGTGGTCTGATTCCCAGCCACGTGGTGTTCAACGGTAAAGTCGGTGCCTTGATGGGCGACGGTGCCATGAAAGCCAATGTGGGTGAAACCGTGCTGTTTATTCACTCGCAGGCCAACCGCGATACCCGTCCTCACCTGATCGGTGGTCACGGCGACTGGGTCTGGGAATTGGGTAAATTTGACGACCCACCCGCCAAGAACCTGGAAACCTGGTTCATCCGTGGCGGTTCGGCTGGCGTAGCAATTTACACCTTCAAGCAGCCCGGTGTGTACGCCTACGTGAACCACAACTTGATCGAGGCAATGGAACTGGGTGCAGCAGGTCACGTCCTGGTCGAAGGCGACTGGAACGACGACTTGATGAAGCAAGTCAGCCCTCCCGGCCCCATCAAGGGTTAAACCAGGGGCCTAGGCCCAGCGTGCGGAATTGATCTCAAAGTGACGCAATCAATTCCGCTCAGGGCTCAAGAGAGTGCTCGGACAGTAACGAAGTGAATGAAGAAGCAGGGGGTTCGGGTTAAGAAAGCCAGGCCTCTTGTTCAGAACATGCAGTATCAGCCGGGCATACGTTTATGCCGACTGTTTAAAGGGTAAACCCATGAGAACCTATACCCCCGCCACCATGATGTACTCCGCAATGGCCGCTTTGCTCTTGTTGGCTGCCGCACCTGCCGCACACGCCGACTCGGAAGAAGCCCTCAAGCTGTACAAGTCCTCGTGTATGGTCTGTCACGCATCAGGTATGGCCAATGCACCCCGTCTGGGCGATAAGGCTCGTTGGGAACCCCTGATTGCACAAGGCGAGGATGCCTTGATGGAAGTGGTTATCAATGGCAAGGGTGCCATGCCACCGCGCGGTGCAGCGCCCAAGGCTACTGATGATCAACTGCGCAATGTTGTGCGCTATATGATTGAAAAGGCCAGCTAAGCCGCTGACCTTTTCAGGCTGGGCCTACAAGTTCCAGTCGTAATCAACCGTCAATGGTGCGTGGTCGCTGAAACGCTCTTCTTTATAGACCGTGGCACTACGTGCTTTAGCAGCAATACCAGGGGTGGCAATTTGATAATCAATGCGCCACCCCACATTTTTGGCCCAAGCCTGACCACGGTTGCTCCACCAGGTGTAGCACTCGTCCGTGGTATCGGGATGCAGGCTGCGATACACGTCCACCCAGGACAGTTCGCTTAGCACTTTCGTCATCCAGGCGCGTTCTTCAGGCAGAAAACCGCTGTTTTTCAGGTTGCCTTTCCAGTTCTTCAAGTCCGCTTCGTGGTGCGCGATATTCCAGTCGCCACAAATGATGAACTCGCGGCCAGTATCGCGGTGTTCCTGCATCAAGCCACCAATCCACTGCTCAAAATGGTCCAGAAAGCGGTATTTGGCTGTTTGGCGCTCGTCACCGGACGAACCCGAGGGCAGGTAGGCACTAATGACACTGAGCTTGTCCCAATCGGCGCGGATGATGCGACCTTCGGCATCAAACTCTTCGCAAGCCATACCTTCGGCCACGGATTCCGCTTTGTGGTTCAAATACAGGCCCACGCCGCTATAGCCTTTTTTCTGCGCATGGTGAAAATGCCCGTGATACTGACCGGGGTGGGTCAGATCAGGCGTCAGATCAGGTTCGCTGATCTTGATTTCCTGCATACAGACAATATGGGGTTTTTGGGCTTCAAGCCAGGCGGGCAGGCCTTTACGAAAGGCGGCACGAATACCGTTGACGTTTAACGAGGTGACGCGTAACACGTGGCAATTCTCCTTATAGCGTCAGCACTTTAACCCGTAATCTGCTTCGATGTCAGTGGTCGTCAGGGCTTGTTACGTGGCTGAACCAAAACGGTAGCTGGACACCGTTAAACCGCCAAAGGCCTGGGTTTCATGGTGAAAGCGGTGGGCAACATCACCACGGGCTGCACCCGCCGCCACCATGACGGGAACCAGGTGGTCTTCCCGTGGATGGGCGATGCGGGCAGCAGGGGCGTGCTCCCAAGCCATCAAGGCCTGGCGACGGGCGTCAGGATCGTCTTGGCTCAGGCTTTCGTGCAACCAGGTATCAAACTGGGCCGAGGGTTCAACCCCACCCGCACCCATATTGCGTAAGTTGTGATAGCTCAGGCCGCTGCCAATTATCAGTACATCTTGATCACGCAAGGGGGCCAGTGCTTGCCCTATGGCGTAGTGCAGGGCGGGGTCGTAATTGGCGTGAATGGACAGTTGCACCATGGGTATGGTGGCTTGCGGGTAAATCACGTAAGCGGGCACAAAAGCGCCGTGGTCAAAACCGCGCTGTGCATCCAGTTGCGTAGGCACACCAGCGCTTTC
This sequence comes from Alcaligenes sp., assembly GCA_052109075.1. Classification (GTDB taxonomy): domain Bacteria; phylum Pseudomonadota; class Gammaproteobacteria; order Burkholderiales; family Burkholderiaceae_B; genus Alcaligenes. The sequence goes on from JBQEAN010000001.1 coordinate 128,680, forward strand.
CAGCAATTCACTGACTTGTTGGGCCAGGGCCGGATCGCCAGGAGCAGGGTACTGAATCTCGTAGGTATGCGAGGGAAAACCGTAATAGTCGTACACCATGTTCGGCTGCGGGGCGGAGGCGATCAGTAAGTGGGCCTGTTCTGCCTCCCAGTGGGCGGAGACCATCAAGATCGCTGTAGGCGTACGGCCCAATTGGCGCGGAATATCCTGTAAGGCAGTACGCAACGGTGCATACATGGTTTGCGCTTCAGGCATCCAGGGCCAGGGTCCGCCACCGTGCGAGATGAAGTAGGTAGGCATTGTCATGATGATCTCTCGCCCCTGCCCTGATAGGGGCAGGGGATAAAGGGTTGAACGGGGCGGATTAGGCTTTGCCGCGACCTGCGTCTACGCTCCAAGGGCCTGGGCCAGCGGCGGCCAGATACAGGAAAATAAAGCAGAACAGTACGGCTGTTTCCCCACTATTGAGGATAGGCGTTGCAAAGGTGCTGGCGCTGGCATGGCCAATAAAGTAGGCGAAAGCGCAGAGGCCAGATGCAATAAAGGCAGCAAAACGCGAGAACAGACCAATGAGCAACAAGGCTCCCAGGATCAGTTCCAGGACACCCGCAATGCCGTATATCGATGCAATTTGCAGGTTCGCAAACATCTCTACTTTGGGGAAACCCAGGATTTTGGCAGTACCGTGTGTCAGCAAAAGATAGCCTGCGACGATGCGCAGCAGACTAAGCAAGCGAGGAGTCCAGCTAGAGGTAAGGGCGCTCATGTATTTTCCTTTGGAAAGTTGACAGTATCGGTAAAAGAAGCGGTATGGCCGGTTTGAAGAAAAGGGTCTGTGTAAGACATGAGGCACTTCAGCCTTGTTCTGGTCCTGCCCATCCAAGGCCCAGACAGGCACCGGCTTACCGCTCTTTGAAGATTAATCAATTACTATCAGGAAATAAACAGCCCTATTTTCATTAGTTACTTTCTTATTAGGAAAGCATGGATACGATTCAGAGTTTGCGGGTGTTCCGGGAGATCGTGGCGGCGGGCAGCTTTGCAGCGGCCGCGCAACGTTTGGATATGTCGGCGCCTATGGTCAGCAAACATCTAGCCAATCTTGAAAAGCAGCTGGGTGCCCGCTTGCTTCATCGCAGCAGCCGCCGTTTGAGCCTGACAGAGTTGGGGCAGACCTACTTTGATTACTGCTTGCAGGCGCTCGATACCTTGGAGCGGGGTCAGCAGGCTTTGTCAGGCTCCGAACATCAACCACAAGGGGTTCTGCGGGTCACTGCGCCCGTGTGGTTCGCGAATCGTAAAGTGGCGCAACTGTTGCTGGATTACCAAATTCGTTTCCCCGAGGTCACACTGGATATGAGCCTGAGCAATCACAAAGTGGATTTGGTGGCGGAAGGCTTTGATTTGGCCTTGCGGGTGATGCGTGAACCTGCGCCACACCAGATTGCGCGGCTTATTTGCCCCACACCGTTCCATCTGGTGGCCAGCCCGCAGTTTGTGGCCAAGCATGGCATGCCACGTAATTGTGCGGAGGTGATGCGACTGCCCGCCATCAGCCCCAGCTATTTGCAGCAACCCAGCTTTGATTTTCTGGGGCCGGAGGGGCCGGAGTCCCTGCGCCTGAATCCGCTGATGCGCTCGGATAACACGAATTTGACTTACTACAGTGCGTTAGGCGGGGCTGGCCTGGCCTATCTGCCCGAGTGGCTGGTAATGGATGATCTGAACAGTGGTCGTCTGCTGCGTTTGTTGCCAAACTACACCGAAGAGCTGCAGCAACTGCATGCTGTCTATGCCAGTCGGCGCTATTTGACGCCTAAAGTGCGCAGTTTTATCGACTTCTTATTGGAAGAACTGGCGGTTCCTGGCAAGTGACGGGCCACAACACGCTAAAATGCTTTTCGTCTCCATCTTTTTCATACTCTGTCATGTCGGCTAATAACGATAATCGTCGCAATTTTGTGCGCTTCTCCCTGGAACAGGGAGTGCTGCGCTTTGGTGAGTTCAAGGTCAAGTCAGGCCGTTTGAGCCCCTACTTCTTCAATGCCGGCCTGTTCAATACGGGACGCAGCGTGGGTCAGCTGGCCCGCTTTTATGCCCAGGCTTTGCTGGATTCGAGCGTGTCGTTCGACATGCTGTTCGGGCCTGCCTACAAAGGTATTCCTTTGGCAGCGGCAACATCGATTGCGCTGGCCGAGCATCCTCAAATCGGTGATCGTGACGTGCCCTTTGCGTTCAACCGCAAAGAAGCCAAAGACCACGGCGAAGGCGGCACCTTGGTGGGCGCTCCCTTGCAAGGCAAGGTTGTGATTATTGATGACGTGATCACCGCCGGTACGTCCGTGCGTGAATCCATGCAAATCATCAAAGCGGCCGGTGCTGAGCCTGCCGCTGTGCTGATTGCTCTGGATCGTATGGAACGCGCGGGTAATGACCAGGAGCTGTCTGCTCATTCTGCAGTGCAGGAAGTTGAACAGGCTTATGGCATTCCTGTGATCAGCATTGCATCCTTGGCGGACATCATGGCCGTGCTGGCCGATGATACGACTTTGGACGCCCATGCGCCCCAGGTCAAAGCCTACCGCGACCGTTACGGCGTTTGATCGGCAGCGTTTTGAGCTGTAAAAAAAACACCAGGCCAAAGCCTGGTGTTTTTGTATCCGCTACGCGAAAAGACTGGATTTAGGTATCTAGCTTTTGCTTGAGCATATCGTTGATCTGCTGCGGATTGGCCTTGCCTTTGGCAACCTTCATGACCTGACCGACCAAAGCGTTGAAGGCTTTGGGTTTGCCGGCGCGGTGCTGTTCGACGATGCTGGGGTTGGCCGCCAGTACTTCATCTACCATGGCGCCAATCGCACCTGCGTCGTTGATCTGCTTCAGACCACGGGCGTCGACGATGGCATCGACATCGCCGTTCAGTTCGCCATCCCATTGCGCCGCAAATACATCACGGGCAATCTTGTTGGAGATGGTGCCGTCTGCGATACGGGCAATCAGCTGAGCCAATTGTGCGGGACTGACTTTGGAGTGCTCGATGCTCAGCTCTTCACGGTTCAAGGCAGCCGACAGCTCGCCCAGCACCCAGTTGGCGGCCAATTTGGCATTCGCACTGGAACCTGCTTGCAAGATGGCTTCAAAGAAGTTCGAGGTGGCACGGTCTACGGTCAGTTGCGACGCATCGTAACGGCTCAGCTCAAATTCCTGCTCGAAGCGAGCCAGTTTTTGTGCAGGCAGCTCGGGCATGTCCTGACGAACCTGTTCGATCCATTCTTCGCTGATCAGCAGTGGTGGCAGATCGGGATCGGGGAAGTAGCGATAATCGTGCGCATCTTCTTTGCTGCGCATGCTACGCGTTTCATCACGGTCCGAGTCGTACAGGCGGGTTTCCTGTACAACTCTGCCACCATCTTCAATCAGCTCGATCTGACGGCGCACTTCGTATTGAATGGCGCGTTCCAGAAAACGGAAGGAGTTGATGTTCTTCAGTTCGCAGCGTGTGCCCAGTTCTTTCTGGCCTTTAGGGCGTACCGAGACGTTGGCGTCCACGCGGAACGAGCCTTCCTGCATATTGCCATCACAAATGCCCAACCAGACGACCAGGCTGTGCAAGGCGCGGGCATAGCCCACGGCTTCAGCGGCCGAGCGCATTTCGGGTTCGGACACGATTTCCAGCAGCGGGGTACCCGCGCGGTTCAAGTCGATCCCAGTGCTGGATTCGCCGTATGGGCCACGGAAATTTTCGTGCAGGGATTTACCGGCATCTTCTTCCAGGTGGGCACGAGTCAGATTGATGGTCTTTTCTTCTTCACCCAGCATGAAGCTGACAGTGCCGCCGCTGATGACCGGAATTTCCATCTGGCTGATCTGGTAGTTCTTGGGCAGATCAGGGTAGAAATAGTTTTTGCGCTCAAACACGGAGCGGGGGGCAATATGGCCACCCACAGCCAGACCCAGGCGGATAGCCCGTTCGGCTGCGCCACGGTTAAAGACGGGCAGTGCGCCGGGCAGGGCCATGTCCACTTCGTTGGCTTGCGTATTGGGCAAAGCGCCAAAGCGGGTGCTGCTGCTGGAGAAGATTTTGGATTCGGTCGAGAGCTGGGTATGGGTTTCCAGCCCGATCACAATTTCCCATTCCATTATTGTTGTCCTGGTTGACGTTGATGCCAGTCGGTGACTTGCTGGAAGCGGTCGGCGATGGCCAGCAATTGGCCTTCGCGGAAGTAGTTGCCAATAATCTGCAGGCCGATGGGCAAGGGGCGCTCATCGTTGCTGAAACCGCAGGGGATGGACATAGCGGGCAAGCCAGCCAGGCTGACGCCCAGCGTGTAGATATCGCCCAGCCAGTCGGTAGTGGGGTCTTCAATGGTGGTGCCCAGTTTGCGGCCCAAAGCCGGGGTGACGGGGCCCAGGATCAGATCGCACTGTTCAAAGACTTTTTGGAAGTCGTCCACAATCATGCGGCGCACGCGTTGGGCTTGCAGATAGTAGGCGTCGTAGTAGCCGTGGGAAAGTACATAGGTGCCCACCAGGATTCGACGTACTACTTCAGGGCCAAAGCCTTCGGAGCGCGAACGGGAGATCATGCTGCTCAGGTCGGTGTACTGATTGGCACGGTGGCCAAAGCGTACGCCGTCAAAGCGCGACAGGTTGGTCGAGGCTTCGGCTGGGCTGATGACGTAATAAGTAGGAACGGACAGCTCGGTCAAAGGCAGTTGCACGGTGACGCGCTCTGCACCCAGGCTTTCGTAGGTTTTCAGTGCCGCTTCAATGGCATCCGCCACCACGGGGTCCAGACCAGGGCCAAAGAACTGGGCGGGGACACCAATGCGCAAGCCTTTCAAAGGCTGGCTGCCTTGGGCCTCGTGCTGAGACTGCTGTTGTTCAAACTGCTGACGAATACGGGCGCCTGTATTGGGCTGATCGTCGCAAAACTCCAGGCTGGTGGCATCTTGCGGGTCAAAACCACACATGGTTTCAAGCAGATCCAGCAGGTCACGGGCATTGCGGGCAATCGGGCCGGCCTGATCCAGGCTGGAGCCGTAAGCAATAATGCCAAAGCGCGAAATAGTGCCGTAGGTAGGTTTAATGCCGCTGACGCCACACAGGGCGGCAGGCTGGCGAATCGAACCACCGGTATCGGTCGCCGTTGCACCGGCTACCAGGCCAGCGGCAACAGCTGCGGCAGAACCACCCGAAGAACCACCGGGAACCATGGAATGATCCCAAGGGTTACGCACGGGGCCAAAGACCGAGCTTTCATTGCGCGAGCCCATGGCGAACTCGTCGCAGTTGAGCTTGCCCAGCGAAACGGCACCAGCCGTTTGCAGCTTGGTGACGACCGTGGCGTTAAAGGGGCTGAGATAGCCTTCCAGCATTTTGCTGCAGGCGGTGGTCTGCCAATCCTTGGTGACGAACAAATCTTTGTGGGCAATCGGGATGCCGGTCAAGGGGCCTGCCTTGCCTTGGCCGATCAGGGCATCGGCGGCATCGGCCTGGGCCAGGGTCAAGGCGGCGTCCTGCTGCACAAAGGCATTAAGCTCTTTTTGGCGGGCGCTATTGTCCAAGGCTTGTTGGGCCAGCTCGCGGGCACTGACAGATTTGTTGTGCAGGGCTTGGCGCAGCGCTGCGATTGTCGCGAATTCAGGGGTAAAAGACATGGTTTTGCTTTATTCGATGACCGTGGGCACCAGAAACAGGCCATCCTGCTCGGCGGGGGCGTTGCGCATCATGGCCTCGCGGCTTTCTACTGTGCCGGAGGGGAGTGCTTTGTCCTCGCGCAGGCGCAGACTGATCTGCTGGCGAGCGGACAAAGGGTGAGCCATAGGCTCAACGCCTTGAGTATCAACGGTTTGCAAGGTCTGGATCAGGCCCAGGATGCGCGTTAAATCGTGCTCGACCTGGGAGGCTTGTTCGGCAGAAAGATCAAGGCGCGCCAGTTGCGCAATACGGGCAACATCCTGTTCAGTGATAGACATGTGGGTGGGTACTGGAAAATGAGTAATAAAAAAATGCGGAAATCGGTCAGTTAAGGACAGTTTGGCACTTTTACAGCAAACGCGGGGGTTACAGAACTTAACTGACCATTAAAACAGTCCTAATGTAGAGCAATTATAAGTTATCATTGACCGTTTCCTTCCCAGGTATTTTTGAATTCGTTGCCTGGTTCTTGTGCCTGTCGTTTTACGCTTGAGTTCCGCGCCGAATTTACCTGCCTTTTTCCCCAAACACTTTACACTTTGCGCGCCCATGTTCGGATTCCTACGCAGTTACTTTTCCAGCGATATGGCAATCGACCTCGGTACGGCCAATACCCTTATCTATGTACGCGGCAAGGGTATCGTACTGGATGAACCGTCCGTTGTAGCCATCCGCCACGAAGGTGGACCTAATGGTAAAAAAATCATTCAGGCCGTCGGGCAGGAGGCCAAGCAGATGCTGGGTCGGGTGCCTGGCAATATCGAAGCCATCCGACCCATGAAGGATGGTGTAATTGCGGACTTTACTGTGACCGAGCAGATGCTCAAGCAGTTCATCCGCATGGTGCATCCACGCAGCATGTTTGCCCCCAGCCCACGCATTATTGTGTGTGTGCCCTGCGGCTCCACCCAGGTGGAACGTCGCGCCATCAAAGAATCTGCATTGGGTGCCGGTGCCAGCAAGGTCTACCTGATTGAAGAGCCCATGGCGGCCGCAATCGGTGCGGGCCTGGCCGTGTCCGATGCCAGCGGCTCCATGGTGGTCGATATTGGTGGTGGTACGACGGAAGTGGCAGTGATCTCTTTGGGCGGAATGGTCTATAAAGGATCGGTTCGCGTCGGCGGCGATAAATTTGATGAAGCCATTATTAATTACATCCGTCGCAATTACGGAATGCTAATTGGTGAACCAACCGCTGAGTTGATCAAAAAACAGATCGGTTCTGCATTCCCTGGCACTGAAATTCGTGAAATTGAAGTCAAGGGTCGCAATTTGTCCGAAGGGGTGCCACGCAGTTTCACCGTTTCGTCCAACGAGATTCTGGAATCGCTGACTGATCCCTTGAATCAGATCGTCTCTGCCGTTAAAACAGCTCTGGAACAAACTCCCCCTGAACTGGGTGCAGATATCACCGACAAGGGCATTGTCCTGACTGGCGGTGGTGCTCTGGTACACGATCTGGATCGTCTGCTGCAGGAAGAAACCGGTTTGCCCGTCGTGGTGGCCGAGGATCCCTTGACCTGCGTGGTGCGAGGTTGCGGCGAGGCTCTGGAACATCTGGAGCGTCTGGAGTCTGTGTTTATTTACGATTGATCTTTGCTTGACCCCCAAGGCAGTGCTCTGCTTGTGGGGGCAAGTGATCGAGTGCTTGATTAATGCGAGAACAAGGCTCCATCCGGCTATTTAGGCGAGGCTCATCCGCTGAGCTGCGTCTGGCCGCTCTTTTGGTGCTGGCAGTCGCCTTGTTGATTACTGACTCTCGCTATGCGGTGCTCGAGCCGGTGCGTCAAGCCGTGGCCACCGTGCTGTATCCCTTTCAGCGCGTCATGCTGGCCCCGCGCGATCTAGTCACGTACTTCAGTAGCTGGACCGACGCCGCCTCTACCGCCCGATCTGAAAAAGAAGCTTTGCAGCGCCAGCGTATCGAGTTGGCGCAATTATCGACCCACGCAGCCCAGCTTTCCGCCGAGAACGAGCAATTGCGCCGTTTGCTGCAGGTGGCCGATACCGTCACCCAGCCGTCTGTCGCTGTAGAAGTTCTTTACGAGCCCCCGAATGGCTACGCCCGTCACCTGGTTTTCAATAAAGGCTCGGCCAGTGGCATTCGTGCCGGCATGCCAGTGATTGATGAAGGCGGGGTGGTCGGGCAAGTGGTACGCGTCACGCGCTTTACCTCTGAAGCCGCCTTGATTACCGACGATAAAGTCTCGGTGCCGGTACAGGTATTGCGCAATGGCCTGCGTCTGATCGCGTTTGGTGGCAATCCCGGTGGCAAGGTGGAAGTCCGTTATCTCACGGGCGATGTAGACCTGGAACCGGACGACACCTTGATTACCAGCGGTATTGGCGGTTTGTTCCCCGCCGGTTTACCCGTCGGTACTGTCGATAGTATCGAACGTGATGATGCCTCGGGTTTTGCGCTGGCTTTGGTGACACCCTTATCCCACCCCGAGCGTTACCGCCATTTTCTGATTCTGTTGGTGCCCGAGAGCGAACGCTCTCTTGAAGAGGACGATGCCAATGATGCGACGCGCTGAGTCCCAGAATACCTCTAGCCGTAAAACTAAGACGTCTTCGCTGGGTAGTTTGCAGCCTATCGACAGCAGCCCGTTTTCGCGCGCCTCCAGCCCCTGGTTGGTGTGGGGCTCGATCCTGCTGATGTGGCTAAGCTCCATGTTGCCCTGGCGCCTGCTGCCCTTTGCCCCCGATATGCTGATGCTGGTGTTGGCCTTTTGGGCCGTACACGAGCCGCGTCGGGTGCCTATGTCCCTGGCTTTTGTGCTGGGCATTTTGCTTGATGTACATGATGGCAGCTTGTTGGGCGAGCACGCTCTGGCCTATGTGCTGGTGGTGTACGGCGCTTTGCTGCTGCGTAAGCGTATATTGAATTTTGGGATGTGGATCCACTGCCTGCACATGGCTGTAGTCATGCTGCTGGCTCAGCTGATCGTACGGGTGTTGCATGCTTGGCTGGTGGGTGAGTGGTCCGGTTGGGAGTGGGCAGGTGGCGCCCTGCTGACCGCCGCCTTGTGGCCGCTGGCCGATAGTGTGTTGTTCTTGCCGCAGCGACGTCTGGACGAGTCCGACTCCGGTTCGTCCTGATCGGTAGGGCGGCCATGTTTGAATTCAAAAAAACCTCGCATCAGTTACGTCAGCGCATGTTGTTTCGTGCGCTGGTGGCGGCCGTTCTGGCCTGCGTACTGTTAGGGGTGTTGGGCGTGCGCTTGTGGTATTTGCAAGTGGTGCGCTACGAAGGCTTCGCCGCCCGAGCCGATCAAAACCGTATTGCTGTCATCCCGATTACCCCTAGACGGGGTGAGATCCTGGACCGTAATGGTGAAGTCTTGGCGCGTAATTACCGGGACTACACCTTGTCTGCTGTGCCTGCCAGCCTGGGCGCGCCCCTGGACGATGTGCTGGATCGGGTTGGGGAGCTGGTCGAGCTCAGCCCCCGTGATCGGCGTCGGTTCAAGCAGAGCGTGGCGCAAAACAGCCGATATGCCGAAACCCTGCTGCGCAATAACCTTAGCGATGAAGAAGCAGCCTGGTTCTCTGCTCATGCCTTCAAATTTCCGGGTGTGACTTTGCAGGCCCGCTGGGTGCGCGAATACCCTCAAGGCGAGGCTGCGGCCCACGTGCTGGGCTATGTAGGTCGTATTTCCGAGGGCGACCAGCAGCGTCTGGAAGAAACCGGGCAAACCGGTAACTACCGTGGCACGCAAGTCATCGGTAAAAAAGGAATTGAAAAGACCTGGGAAAAAACATTGCACGGCCGTACCGGCATCGAGGAGGTCGAAGTGGCTGCGTCGGGCCGCCCGGTGCGTACGCTTAGCCGGGTAGACCCGGTACCCGGTGCCAGCTTGCGCCTGTCGCTGGATATTGGCTTGCAGAAAATGGCCGAGGCCATGTTCGCCGGGCGACGTGGTGCTTTGGTGGCGATTGAACCCAGTACAGGCGAAGTGCTGGCCTTTGTGTCCGCCCCGTCTTTTGATCCGAACTTGTTTATTGACGGTATTGATGTGGAAAACTGGCGCAAGCTGAATGACTCGCCAGATCATCCCCTGATCAATCGCCCGATGTACGGCACCTATCCTATCGGCTCCACCTACAAACCCTTTGTGGCTTTGGCGGCATTGGAGCTGGGTAAACGCCGGGCAACTGATCGTATTTCTGACCCCGGTTATTTTGAGTTTGGGGGCCAGCGCTTCCGCAATGCGGGCGGAGCGGTGTACGGCTCTACTGATATGCACCGTGCCTTGGTGGTGTCCTCGGATACTTATTTCTATTCGCTGGGACCGGAAATCGGCGTTGATAATCTGCACGACTTCATGAAGCAGTTTGGCTTTGGCCAACATACAGGCATTGATCTGGATGGTGAGCGTCAAGGAATTTTGCCCTCTACCGAATGGAAACGTCAGGCCTACCGTAAACCGGCTCAGCAGCGTTGGTACGCCGGTGAAAGTATTTCGGTGGCGGTTGGGCAGGGCTATAACTCTTTTACGGTGCTGCAACTGGCGCATGCCACTGCTGTGCTGGCCAGCAATGGGATTGTGCGTCCCCCGCATCTGGTCACCCAGACTTTGAGCCCCCACGATCCGGAAATTGAACAGCCGGTGCGCATTGATGCCACTTTGATTCCCTTGAAGCAGGCCAATCTGGATGTGATCAAACGTGCCTTGGTGGACGTGGTGCGCCTGGGTACCGCACGCCGGGCATTTGCTGGTGCAGCGTATCAAGCGGCAGGCAAGACTGGGACAGCGCAGGTATTTAGTTTGCGCGGAGCCAAGTACAACGCCAATGCCATTGACGAGCGTTTGCGCGATCACGCTCTGTTTATGTCTTACGCCCCGGCAGAGAACCCCAAGATTGCGGTGGCGCTGATTGTAGAGAATGCTGGTTGGGGCGGTTCCGTGGCGGCGCCTATTGCGCGTAAGGTTTTTGATTACTGGTTAGTAGAGCGGGGGCAGATGCAATGAAGCGACTTTTGCAACTGGGCCTGAAAGCCATTTCCGCCTTTGACTGGCCTTTGCTGCTCTTGCTGGTGCTGATGGCTGCGCTGGGCATGACGGTCATGCATTCGGCTGTAGGCGGGACAGATTGGCGTTTTGCGGACCAGGTACGTAACTTCCTGCTGGCATTTGGAGTAATGTGGCTGGCGGCCTTGATTCCGCCTGCCATGTGGATGAAGCTGGCTCCGGTGGTGTATTCAATCGGCGTGGTGTTGCTCTTGGGCGTGGAGTTCTTTGGCGAAACCAGCAAGGGCGCCACACGTTGGCTGGATCTGGGGGTGGCTCGTATTCAGCCCTCGGAAATGCTCAAGATTTCGGTGCCCCTGATGCTGGCCTGGTATTTCCACCGTTATCAGCGGCCCAAAATGAGCCTGCTGGACTTCATGGTGGCTGGGATCCTGTTGATGATCCCGTTCTTGCTGATTGTGCGTCAGCCGGACTTGGGGACAGCCTTGCTGGTGTTCGCGGCGGGTTTCTGCGTTATCTATTTTGCAGGTCTGTCGTTCAAGCTGATCGTGCCTATTGTGGTCGTGCTGGTTCTGGGCATCAGTGCCTTGCTGTATTACGAGGACTATATATGCGTACCCGATCTGGATTGGGTGGTACTGCATGACTATCAAAAACACCGGGTTTGTACCTTGCTAAATCCCGGTAGCGATCGTTTGGGCAGAGGGTTTCATACCATCCAGTCCATGATTGCGATTGGCTCGGGCGGTGTGTACGGTAAGGGCTACATGATGGGGACACAGTCCCATCTGGACTTCGTGCCTGAGCGTACAACAGACTTTATTTTTGCGGTGTTTGCCGAAGAGTTTGGCTTGTACGGCGGCATCATGTTGCTGGTCTTGTATGCCTTGTTGATTCTGCGCGGTCTGTCGATCGCTGCCGTGGCGCACACACAATTTAGTCGCCTGCTGGCTGGCTCCATGTCCATGATGCTGTTTGTTTATGTGTTCGTGAACATAGGCATGGTGACAGGCATCTTGCCCGTGGTAGGTGTGCCCCTGCCGTTCCTAAGCTATGGTGGTACGGCTTTGATGACTCTGGGTGTGGCTTGCGGGATGCTGATGAGTATCAGCAACGATAAACCGACGCGGCCTACTTAATACGGCGGCTTGTTATCTGGCACTTCCCCCGATTGAGTCGGGGGAGGCCTTATCATCCTAATATCAACTGTTCGTTATCTTTGCTCTGGTACAGGCCCAGTAGCAGCTTGCGTATGGGCGCTGGTAAAGCGGTCTGTTCCAGCGCTTCATGATCTTGCCATTGTTGGCCGGCAGCCGGCTCGGCTAAGACTGTCTCGTCTACCTGTAGCAGCCAAGGCGTGATGTGCAGCTTGAAGTGTGAAAAAACGTGCTGGAAAGAGGCCAAGGCAAGGGCCTGTTCATTGGACCAATGCAAGGCAGCGGTTTGCAGACTCATGGCGTCGTCGTACTGAGGTAAGGTCAGCAGACCACCCCAGATGCCTTTATCTGGACGCTGCTCCAGCAATACCTGGCCGTTCAACTCCAAAATCAGCACATGCGCATAGCGCTCGTCCTGGCGGAGACGCTCTTTGGGGCTGGGCAGCTCGGACTGCGCCTGATGAGTATGGGCGTAGCAGTCGCTTTGCAAGGGGCAGAGACTACAGGTGGGTTTGCTGCGCGTACAGCACTGCGAGCCCAGATCCATCAGTCCCTGGGTGTAGGCGGCCATGTCCAGATCGGTCGGTGCTAAAGCCACTACCTCTTCGGCCTGTGCCCACAGCGCATTTTCCACCGCCTTTTTTTGCGTGGGTCCGTACACTCCAAAATAGCGAGTAAAAACACGTTTGACGTTGCCGTCCATGATGGGGCTGCGCTCGCCAAAACAGAAAGCGGCGATGGCACAGGCTGTGGAGCGGCCTATGCCGGGTAAGGTTGCTAAATCCACTGCTTGGTGGGGGAAGTTGCCACCCCATTGCTCCATGACCTCACGGGCGCAGCGGTGCAGGTTACGGGCGCGGGCGTAATAGCCCAACCCTGCCCAATAGGGCATGACGTCGTCTTGCTCGGCAGCGGCCAGATCATTGACCGTTGGAAAACGTTCCAGAAAGCGCTCGTAATAACCCAGCACGGTAGCGACTTGGGTTTGTTGCAGCATGATTTCCGATAGCCAGACACGGTAAGGGTCTTGCGTGTTCTGCCAAGGAAGGTGGTGGCGGCCAGACGTTTTTTGCCAGACAACTACTTTTTCGGCCAAATTGTTGGGGCAGGGTGCAGGAAGCGACATCAGTATTGAGTACTACGGGTAACGGACCAGCGAGCAGCCAGTGCGCCCAAAATAGCGACCAGAATGGCGGCTGTCAGTAAGAGAGAGAATTCTGGCAGACTCAGCGTCAACTGGACGCCGTAGCTTTGGGCCAGACTGGATAAAGCCTTGTTCAGAGGAGTCAGGGCCAATAAGGCCAGCCCGCAGGCCAGGGCGCTGGCAAGTAGGCCAGTCAGCGCACCCATATACAGAAAGGGGCGGCGTACGAAGGCCTCGGTAGCGCCGACCAGGCGGGCTACCGCAATTTCTTCGCGCTGGTTCAGGGCTTGCAGACGGACGGTATTGAATACGGTCGCAATCACCACTACACCCACGCCCGCCATCAAAATCCACAAGCCAATGCGGATAAAGCTCAAGATGGCAGCCAGACGTTGTACCCATTCGCTGTCCAGCAGCACGCTGCCCACGCCTTCTCGGCTTTGCAAGGTCTTGGCCAAGGTGTCGGCCCGCGTCACCAGATCCGGGGTCTCATGCAGGGTCAGCACAATCGCATGCGGTAAGGGGTTACTGGGCAATGCGCCCAACGCGTCCGTCCAGCTGGGATTGCTTTGCAGCTGTTTCAACGCCTGTTCCTTGCTGACCAGCCTGACCTGGGCCAGTTCGGTCTGAAACTCGTTGCCAACGGCCTGGCTGAAGGCTTGGGCCTGTTCCAGCGTGCTGTTCTGCTTCATGAACACGGTCATTTCGGGCGAGGTGGGAATCTCGCGTACCACGGGCTGGGCTGCCAGCAAGATACTGGCTCCCAAAACCGGCACGGCCAAGGTCAGGGCAATGACCATCAGATTGGACAGGGACGAGAAGGGCTGCACCTTCAGGCGGCGCAAGGCGACCAGAAACGCATATTGATGATGACGCAGCCAGGTTCTCATGCCTGCACTCCTGGGTGATCGGAAAAGCGGCCGTCTTGAATCAGCAGTGTTCTGCGGGCATAGCGGGACATTAAGTTCAGATCGTGCGAAGCAATCAGCGTAGTGACCCCCACCCGGTTAAAGTCCATTAATACATCCATGATGCGTTTGGCGTTGTCGGCGTCCAGATTGGCGGTAGGTTCGTCCGCAATCAAAATGGCAGGGCGATTCACAATGGCTCGGGCAATAGCCAGTCGTTGTTGCTCCCCGCCGGACATTTCCACAGGTTTTAAATCCTCTTTACCGCGCAAGCCTACTTTTTCCATGGCGGCGCGTGCGCGTGCATTGGCGGTACTGGGTTCCAGACCCACCACGGCCAAGGGCAAGAGCACATTGGCCAGGGCACTGCGGTCTTGCAGCAAGTGTGTATCTTGCAGCACAACGCCGACAGCACGCCGCAGATACGGCCTAGCGCGGGCCGAGAGCTTGTCGAGCCGGTGCCCATTAACTTGCACCGAGCCCCGGCTAGGCAGCTCCAGTCCGCCGATCAGGCGCAGCAGGGTGGATTTGCCGGCTCCGGATGGGCCGGACACAAAAATAAATTCGCCGTCATCAATGCGAACATTAATGTCGGCAAGAATATTTTTACTGCGGCCATACGATTTGAAAACGTGTTGAAACTCGATCATCGCGACGCACAATTAAAGAGGAATCTGCTTGGAAAACCCCTATGGAATTACCGCAGGGGCTCGCATGAAAATGTCGGCGTAGGTAAAAGTTAATGTCAGACTGTTAGAGGGAAACTCCCGATTTTTGTTTCTACAGCCTGGCTCTACGATTGGACACCACAGCTTAGCTGCAATTGTAATCTGCATCCATTTACCAAAAGTAAACAGGAGGTGATATTCCATGACCTTAGTGAAAACCATTGCATGTAGTGTTGCGTTGATGGCGTTTGCCGCCAATGTACAAGCAGGTGAAACGCTGGACTCAGTCAAGAAAAAGGGCTTTGTCCAATGTGGCGTCTCAACTGGTATCGCAGGATTCTCGCTGGCAGACAGTAAAGGCGTCTGGTCAGGTATTGACGTAGATATGTGCAGTGCCATCGCCGCCGCTGTTTTTGGTGATGCCAAGAAATTCAAAGTTACGCCTTTGACCACCCAGCAACGCTTCACCGCCTTGCAGTCGGGCGAGGTCGACGTCCTGACCCGCAATACAACCGCTACGATTTCGCGTGACACGACCTTGGGTTTGGTCAGCGCTGGCGTTAACTACTATGACAGCCAGGGCGTGATGGTTAAAAAGACCCTGGGAGTCAAAAGCGCCAAAGAGCTGGATGGGGCCGCTGTGTGCGTACAGCCTGGCACCACGACCGAGCTGAACCTGGCTGACTGGTTCCGTGGTCAAGGCATTAAATTCAACCCTGTGGTGATTAACAACCCTGAAGAGGCCATGCGCTCCTTCACGTCGGGTCGTTGCGATGGCTTTACCAGCGATAAGTCGCAGCTGGCTGCCATGCGTGCTGCCCAGACCACGCCGGATGAGTTCGATATCTTGCCGGAGGATTTCTCCAAAGAGCCTTTGGGTCCATTCGTGCGTCAGGGTGATGATGACTGGTTTACCTTGGTGCGCTGGACACTGAACGCGATGCTGGAAGCCGAAGAATATGGCATTACCAGCGCTAACGTAGATGAAAAGACTAAGAGTGATAATCCCAATATTCAGCGTATTTTGGGTGTGTCCGGCGAGCTGGGCAAAGGCCTGAAGCTGGATAACAAGTGGGCCTACAACATAATTAAACAGGTCGGCAATTACGGCGAAAGTTTCGAACGTAATCTTGGTAAATCCACTGCATTGAAGCTGGAACGAGGTTTGAATGCACAATGGCGTGACGGTGGTGTGATGTACGGCTGGCCAGTGCGTTAAGATTTCGATCTTCACTGTTTGTTGTTGCGTCTGGCTTCGGCCAGACGCGCGCCACCTCGCAGGGCTACGCGTAGTGCTGCAACCACGGGTTTTACGCTATGGCACAAAATACACCTGCCGCGCCAGCCCCTAAACGGCGCCTGTCCTGGAATGATCCGTTTACACGCGGCATTATTTATCAGGTGCTGATCTTAGGAGTGCTGGGTTTTTGCGTTTGGTATCTGGTCTCCAATACCTTGCACAATCTGGCGGTACGCAATATTTCCACGGGTTTTGATTTCCTCAATCGTGAGGCAGGCTTTGCCATTGGAGAGTCGGCCCTGGCTTATTCGCCTGCCGATACCTATGGGCGAGCCATTCTGGTTGGTCTGGTCAATACCTTGAAAGTAGCGGTTATCGGCATTATTGCCGCAACCGTGTTTGGCACGACGCTGGGCATCGCACGCTTGTCCAAGAACTGGCTGGTTTCCCGGCTGGCTGGTTTTTACGTGGAAGTGATGCGTAATGTGCCACTGCTGCTGCAATTATTCTTCTGGTATGCCCTGATCACCGAAACCTTGCCGGGACCTCGGCAGGCCTTAAACCCGGTGGGCGGCGTCTTTCTGTCCAATCGCGGCCTGAAGCTGCCTGCCTTGCAGGGCGATGGCCTGGACTGGATCCTCATGGGTCTGGGCGTGGCCGTGGTGCTGTGGGTCTTGATGGCGCACTGGGCGCGTCGTCGCCTGGAAAAAACAGGTCATCCTTTCCCCACGATTCGCTTTGGCGTGCTCTTGCTGATTTTGATGCCGGCCTTGGCCCTGGTCCTTAGCCCTGAGCCGCTGGCCTTGGATGTACCACGTCTGCAAGGTTTTAACTTTGTAGGTGGTGTGACCTTATCGCCTGAGTTTGCGGCACTTCTGGCTGGCCTGATCACCTATACCTCGGCCTTTGTGGCTGAAGTGGTGCGCTCCGGTATTCAGGCCGTGGGCAAAGGGCAGTGGGAAGCAGCCCAGGCCTTGGGTCTGTCTCGTGGCCGCATGATGCGTCTGGTGGTCTTGCCCCAGGCATTGCGGGTGATCGTGCCACCCATGACCAGCCAGTATCTGAATCTGACCAAAAACAGTTCATTGGCCGTCGCCATTGGCTATCCCGATATTGTGTCGGTGGTGAACACCACCTTGAACCAGACGGGGCAGGCGATTGAAGGCATTTTGATCATCATGGCGGCGTATCTGACGGTCAGCCTGTCGATCTCGGTCTTTATGAACTGGTACAACAATCGTATCGCCTTGGTGGAGCGCTAAATGAGTCTTACGCCTACATCCACCGTAACCGGGCCACCACCGCTACAGCGGGGTACCTTGGGCTGGCTGCGCCAGAATTTGTTTTCCTCCCCCTTAAATGCCATTTTGACGGTCTTGTCGGCTTGGCTGCTTTTGATGACCGTGCCTGCCGTGCTGGACTGGCTGTTCATCAAGGCCAATTTCAATGCACAAACGGCTCAGGACTGTCGTGCCAGTGCAGGCGCTTGCTGGGCGTTCATCCGTGAAAAGCATCGCCTGATCCTGTTTGGTATCTATCCCTACGACGAGCAGTGGCGGCCCTTGCTGGCCTCGGTGCTGCTGACCCTGCTGATTGTTTGTAGCTGCGTACGCTGGTTCTGGAAGCCCTGGCTGCCTGTGTTGTGGCTGGTCGGCCTGACTGTCGTGGGCATCCTTATGTGGGGTGGCCTGTTTGGCCTGAGCTATGTAGAAAACAGCCTGTGGGGTGGTTTGCCCCTGACCTTGATTCTGGCTACCTTCGGCATCGCTTTTGCTTTCCCATTGGGTTTGTTGCTGGCTTTGGGACGTACCTCGCGTCTGCCCGCCGTCAAAGCGGTGTGTGTGGTCTACATCGAGTTGATCCGTGGCGTACCGCTGATCAGCCTGCTGTTCATGTCCTCGGTGATGCTGCCTTTGTTCATGCCCGAGGGCTTTAATATCGACAAGCTGCTGCGTGCCCAGATCGCCATTATTCTGTTTGCCGCTGCCTACATTGCTGAAACCGTGCGTGGCGGTTTGCAAGCTATTCCCAAAGGGCAGTACGAGGGGGCGCAGTCATTGGGCCTGAGCTACTGGCGCACCATGCGTCAGATCATCCTGCCGCAGGCGCTCAAGATCGTGATTCCTCCTCTGGTAGGCATCTTTATTTCCCTGTTCAAAGACACCTCCCTGGTCGTTATTATCGGTATCTTCGATTTGACCCAGGCGGCCAAAGTGGCCCTGGCCGATGCGGCGTGGCGAGGGTTCAGCCGGGAAGCCTATCTGTTCATCGCACTTATTTATTTTGTGTTCTGCTACTCCATCTCTCGCTACAGTCGTGCTCTGGAGCGACGCTTGGAGACGGGGCATGAACGCTGACACAGGTAGTAAAGCGTTTGGGGTCACCCGGCGCTTTGCTGGCCAGACAAGGAGTTTTGCATGGCAGACGCCATTATTCAGCTAAAGAACGTCAATAAATGGTATGGGCAGTTTCATGTGCTGCGTAACATCAATCTGGATGTGGCCTCGGGCGAGCGCATCGTGATCTGCGGGCCATCGGGCTCGGGTAAATCCACCCTGATTCGTTGCATCAACCGTTTGGAAGAGCATCAGCAGGGGCAGATTATCGTGGCCGGCGAAGAGCTGACCAACGATGTGCGCCAGGTAGAGGCCATCCGACGCGATGTCGGCATGGTGTTCCAGCATTTCAATTTGTTCCCGCATCTCACCGTGCTGGAGAACCTGACCTTGGGACCCATGTGGGTGCGTCGTAAAACTAAGGCTCAAGCGCAGGAACTGGCGATGCAGTACTTGGAGCGGGTTCGCATTCCTGAACAGGCCGATAAGTACCCCGGACAGCTTTCCGGCG
>JBQEAN010000002.1:0-115178 GCA_052109075.1 Alcaligenes sp.
AGTACCGCGCGCAGCAAGGGTCCGGTCTTCAGATCGAAGGGCTCGGCATGAATGCGCGCCACTTCCAGCTCCACGTTCAAACCCGAGACATCGCGTACCTCCAGCCGGAAGTTGCCTCGCGCTTGAATGATCTGTTCCCCGTGGCCCCCCTCACCCAAGCGAAAGATGGTGCGCAGTGCTTCATGCCGCCGAACCAGTTGCTCAAAGGCAATGGATAAAGCCACTCCGTCCAATTCTCCTGCAAGCTGAAGGGACGAACCGATGTGATACGCCGTGCTCTCTGAATCCAAATTCCACAAGAACCACAACCGCTGCTGGGCATACGACAACGGCAAGGATCCCGCGCGTTTCTCCGCAGTAAGCGGCGAAATAGCAGCGGCCTCCAGCCCTTCGCCCCTAACTCCACGCGCCAGTCGCTTAATAGTCTGCTGCTCAAAAATCTGGCGCAGCGCTATCGTGTAACCTTGGACCGAAGCCCTCGAAACGACCTGCAAGCTCAGAATCGAGTCACCGCCCAACTCAAAGAAATTGCTGCGCCGCCCAACCTTATCTAGCGGCACTTCCAGCACCTCGGCCCAGATCGCCGCCAGGGCTTCCTCAAGCTCGCCCACCGGCGCTTCATACCCGCCCTCGGCACTCGCCTCCGGCGCCGGCAACGCCTTGCGGTCGATCTTGCCGTTGGCATTCAGCGGCAACGCCTCGAGCACCATGGTCAGGCCCGGCACCATATACTCCGGCAGCTCCCGGCCCAGGCGTTCTCGCAGCTCAGTCACCTCGACCGGACGGTTCAACGACACATATGCCACCAGCCGGGCGCCGCCCGGCCCCTCAGAGGCCACCACCACCGCCTCGCGCACCTCCGGCTGGGCCAGCAGCTTGGCCTCGATCTCCCCGAGCTCAATACGGAAGCCCCGGATCTTGACCTGGTGATCGATCCGGCCCAGGTACTCCAGCTCGCCCTGGGCGTTCCAACGCACCAGATCCCCCGTGCGGTACAGGCGCCCGCCGCGATCACCGAACGGGTCGGCCACAAATCGATCCGCTGTCATAATCGGACGACTCAAATAACCCCGCGCGAGGACGCCTCCTAGGTACAACTCTCCAGACACCCCAACCGGCACAAGATTTAAGTTCGAATTCAACACATATGCGCAACGAGCACCCACTGGACGTCCGATTGGAAGTCGATCGGCCAAATGCCGCCCTTTCGTATAACGCCAAACTGCAGGCGTAATTACAGCCTCAGTCGGTCCATATGAATTAAAAATGTGATCGGCCCCAATGACCTCATACATCATTTTCAGCGTGTCAGGAGGGCACACTTCCCCACCCACAATGCAACGACTCACAGCATGGCTTTCTGTGCGGAGCAATGGCAGGAGACCCGCCAAATACATCGGCGGAAGATCGATCGTACTAATCGATTCACGACGCATCAACTTGACAATATCTTGGGGTAGCAGATCGTATCCGCCTCGTAAGATCACTCGGCTTCCTCTGATTAGTGGAAGCAACCACTGCTCTACGGCAGCGTCAAAGCTGAAGGACGCAAATTGCAATATCCGGTCGTGAGAATCCATTCCATAGATGTCGCCAATCGCTCGAAGGTGTTCAGTTAAAGACCCATGGGCGACCATCACCCCTTTAGGCATGCCCGTCGAGCCAGACGTATAGATGACATACGCCAAATTCTCACCGCACACCGCAACAACGCAATTGCTCGTTAGTTCGTTCGACAGGTCCAGCTCATCGATACGCAGCACCGGCATACTCTCAAACACCGGAATCCTGCTACGCAGATCACTGTGCGTCACCAGCAGCTCAATCCCGCTATTTTCGACCATGTAGGCCAGCCGTTCGGACGGGTAGTCCAAGTCCAGCGGCACATACGCGCCGCCGGCCTTCAGGATCGCCAGCAAGCTCACAATCAGCTCCACGGACCGCTCTAGGGCCACGCCCACTCGCGCCTCCGGGCTCACGCCCAGGCCGATCAGCCGGTGTGCCAGGCGATTGGACCGGGCGTTAAGTTCTTCGTAACTCAGCGCGTCGTCGCCAATTACCAGGGCTATCGCCTGTGGATTCTGTCTAACTTGCGCCTCGACCAAGTGATGCACGGGCACTGCTTGTTTATAACGCTCAGCGTTGCCCCCCCACGCCATCAATTGGGCACCCTCTGCTTCGCTTAACAAATCAAGCTCATCAATACGATGCTCGGCATGCTGTGCGAGCCCCATGACCAAGCTTGAGAGTGCGTTCATCACCGACTCGCCAACATCAATCACATCTACCGAGGCGTCAATATAAGTGATCAGCTCAAAGCCCTGCCCGCTATCATCAACTGTGAGTTCGAACGGGTAGTTAGTTCTCTCGCGACTCGCTAGCAGATTAGCTTTTGCGCTCGCCAATGCTTTCGAGGTTTCCAATGTCTTTTGAACGGGTGCATGTCGGTAATTGAGCATCGCTGAGAACAACGGCGTCCCCTCAGGAACCCCACTGCACTTCTGCGCCAAAGATAACGTCGCGTGCTCATGATGCAACAAGGCCGTTAGCCCCGCCTGTACCTCCTTAAGGCACTGTCTCACAGAACGCGCGCCGAGCTTTACACGCAACGGCAGCATGTTGACGAACATACCCAGTGCGCGCTCGGCACCGGCACCCCCTTGCATGCGCCCAAACAACACCGTACCGAATACCACATCGTCTCGACCCGAGGTCCATCCCAACACCATAGCCCAAGCCAGGTGGAACAGTGCCGCAGCACTCACGCCGTAACGCTTAGCTTGTACCCGGACGGCTTGCGCCAGTTCCGGCGCCAACTGCGAGCGTCCCTCTTTTACCCCTGTGCCGTCTCCCCGCACATCTATCAACCCGAACGGCGCAGTCGGCTCGTCCACATCTCCCAGCTCGGCTTTAAAATAAGATTCGTGTCTAGCCGGATCCACGCCTAGCCGTGCTTGGGCAACGAACTGACGGAATGGAACGGCTTCCACCAATTGCGCATGAAGTCCACTTTGAATAAGACCGATCTCTTGAATCGCATGTTCGAGCGTCGTGTGATCGGTCACCAAATGCTGCGTGAACAATTGCAATCGCCAATGCTGTGACTCCGCTTCAAAGGCCGCAAGAGCATGGATGAGCGGCGCTTGACGAACGTCAATTCGGTACTGTGCCAGATTGCTAATAGTGTCAACCCACTGCACGGCCAACTCAGCGTTGCGGTACACGACTTGCACCGGCTCATCCAGACCTTCCCAGAGGACCGCCGTGCGCAGGATATCGTGGCGCGCGATCACCTCGTTGAAGTTCTCGATGAACCCTTCCAGGCGCTCCTTGGTATCGAAGCTCAACTCATGACTCGTGACATACACATCCCCTTGCTCTTGGAGCAGGTGGTGAAACAGTATCCCCTCCTGCAAGGGCGCCAGCGGGTAGATATCCTGGATGTTCAGCGCACCGCCCGGCACCGACGACTCGATCCGCCGCAGCTGATCCTCAGTCAGTGATGCGAGCGTCACCATCTCCGGCTCGATCCGCTCGCACGCCTCGGGGATCAGATTGGGCGGCACCACCACATCCTCACGCTGCCCGCCCTTGCTGATCGCGGCTGCAAAGTCACGCAGCCGCGGATGCTCGAACAACGTACGCACCTGCACCGCATGGCCTTCGACGCGAATGCGCTCGAGCAGCTTGAGCGCGAGCAGCGAATGGCCGCCCAGTCGGAAGTAGTCGTCGTTGCGGCCGACCTGCTCTACTTCGAGCACCTCGGCCCAGATCGCTGCCAAGCTTTCTTCGAGCTCACCCACTGGCGCCTCGTACTCACCTTCGGCACTCACCTCGGGCGCCGGCAGTGCCTTGCGGTCAATCTTGCCGTTGGCGTTCAGCGGCAACGCCTCCAGCACCATGATAATGCCCGGCACCATGTATTCCGGCAGCGCCCGGCCCAGACGTTCGCGCAATTCACCGATCTCGACCGGGTCGGTGAGCGCCACATAGCCCACCAGCCGTGCGCCGCCCGGCCCTTCGTCGGCCACCACCACCGCCTCACGCACCTCAGGCTGGGCCAGCAGCTTCGCCTCGATCTCGCCCAGCTCAATACGGAAGCCGCGAATCTTGACCTGGTGATCGATCCGCCCCAGGTACTCCAGTTGGCCTTCGGCATTCCAGCGCACCAGGTCCCCCGTGCGGTAGAGGCGCCCACCATCCACGCCGAACGGATCCGCAATAAACCGTTCCGCCGTCAGATCCGCCCGGTTCAGATACCCCCGCGCGAGGCCAACACCACCCAGATATAGTTCTCCGGCCACACCCCGCGGACCGAGATTCAGGCTTTCATCCAGCACATAGGTTGTGGTATCAGCAATCGGCCTTCCAATCGGCACCTGTGGACGGCCATCCGCGCGGCAAGTCCAGTGCGTGACGTCAATCGCCGCCTCGGTCGGGCCGTACAGGTTGTACAGCGATACCTCAGGCAATCGGGCAAACACACTCGACTGAGCTTCCGCCGGTAGCGCTTCGCCGCTACACACAATGCGTTCAAGACTCGAGCACGTCTCTATCTCCTTATGAGCTAGAAAAGCCTGCAGCATCGAGGGTACAAAGTGCAACGTCGTGACATTATTCCGCTGAATCTGCTCAACCAATCGCGCCGGATCACGGTGATCTCCGGGGTTAGCCACCGCCAGCCGCGCTCCGGTCATTAACGGCCAAAAGAACTCCCATACCGAGACGTCGAAGCTATAAGGCGTCTTTTGCAGTACGGTATCCGTATCGCCAAGAGCATAGGCATGCTGCATCCATATCAACCGGTTGGAGAGCGAGCGATGACGGTTGCCCACGCCCTTCGGTCTGCCGGTCGAACCCGAGGTGTAAATCACATACGCCAGGTTCTCGCCATCCACAACGGTAGTGGGATCGACATCCGTCTCATCCCTGAGATCAAGCGCATCTACCTCCACCACCGACAAACTATCGACCAACGGTAGACGATCCCGCAACGCACTGTGCGTCAGCACCAGGTCGATCCCGCTGTCCTCAACCATATAAGCCAGTCGTTCAGTGGGGTAGTCGGGATCCAGCGGCACATAGGCGCCGCCCGCCTTCAGTATGGCCAACAGACTCACGACGAGTTCCACCGAGCGTTCCAACGCCACGCCCACCGCCACCTCCGGGCCCACGTCCAAGGCAATCAGCCGGTGCGCCAGCCGGTTCGCCCGAGCGTTCAGTTCCGCATAGCTCAACGCCTCGTCGCCGAACACCAGCGCGATCGCCTCTGGGTTCTGCTTGACTTGCGATTCAATCACCCGATGCACGGGCCCTGCGTCCGGATATCGCTCGGCGTTGTTCCCCCATGCCGTTAGATGGGCTTGCTCACTCTCTACCAGCATCACATAAGATGAGATCAACTGCTCAGGGTCTGAAACCAAATGGATCAGACTACATATAAAATGGTGCTTTAAGGAGTCTGCATCCTGCCTAGTGAACAGGTCCGAGCTGAATTCGATACGCCCCCGAACTTGATCGCCATCGACCACTATATGAAGTGAAAGATCAACCTTTACTCCGCGGACTCCACACTCGACCAGCTCCGCTGTTAATCCTCCAAGACTTAGTTCGTCGCCGATTATATTTTGCTGAAAGTCGAATAACGTCTGGAACAGTGGATCGATTCCGCTTGTACCCCGCTCCGGCCTTTCAGCAAGTAGCCGCTCAAAGGGCAGATCGATGTTACCCATCCCTAAAACCAGATCCGAGCGTATCCGTCGACACAGTTCGCGCCAGGACATTCCCGGAGCAAGCCGCGCACGAAACACCATAGGATTAATAAAGTATCCTACGATGTTGTGAAACTCATCATGAGACCGACCGGCATGAGGTACCCCTATAGTGAAGTCCTGCTGTCCACTCCATTTCGAGAGCAGTACTTGCCACGCCGCGAGCAGCGGTACAAACGGTGTAAGCCTCTCGTCTTTGCAGAAACGACGCATCGCGATTTCGGTGGACTTAGGCAACACGAAGCTAATATCTTCGCCGTCGAAATTCTTCCCTGGACTTCTAACCCTATCCCTAGACAGGTCCAATGACGGAACCGCTGGCCCCAAATAATCGTTCCAGTAGACTAGCTGACGGTCCCACTCTCCACTTTCTTGTTGCTCTCGCTGCCAGATCGTAAAATCGCCATATTGAAGCGTGAGCGGCGACAACTTCACATCCCCCTCCGAAGCAAGGGCCATCCGATAGGCATCCGAAAGATCATTCGCAAGAATACGATTCGACCATCCATCGGATGCAATGTGATGCATGCAGAACGCTAGCACATACTGTTGCTCCTCGACTTTGATCAATTTGGCAATAAGAGCGGGAGGTTTTCGTAGGTCGAACACATGCGAGACGACTTCATCGATCTCCCGATCAAGCAGTATCGCCTTGTTATCTTCACCACGATTCGAAATATCTACCGGCTGCAGTACGAAAGGCGCATCAGACACAACCAATTGCACTGGCACGCCATCCTGTTCGAAGAACTGAGTGCGTAGAATCGCATGACGCTCAATTACCGCCTTGAAAGCGCGCTCCAGTGCATCTCCATCGACAACGCCTCGTAATCGAAGCACGCGTGGTAAGTTGTAGGCGGTCATATCAGGATCAAGGCGCTGCAGGAACCAGATTTGCTCCTGGGAATAAGACAACGGAATTTCTCCGTTCTGGCGCACTCGAGATACTTTCAAGGGACTAGCATCGCCCTTTCCACACTGCATTTCGTTTACTTGATGTTCTGCCGCCATTTTCTATCCTTTCGGTGTCCGATGCAGACCTGCATTCGTCATATCAATATTTTGTACCGACCCGCCGCTCGTTCCCGGCCGTCGGCCGGGGGAGCGCAGCTCGTCAACTGAGCTCCGTGGTCGCAGATTCCCCTATCTTGTGCGTTCCTCTCAACCTCTCGCGGACAACTACCGCAAGCTCTGCCGGCGTCGTATGATCAAATACGACTGCAGGAGCAATCTCAACATCGAATTTTTTCCGGAGCCTAGCCACCAACTTGATCACCATCAGTGAATGCGCACCTAGATCAAAAAAATCTTGGTTCGAGCTCAGCACATCGCGCTCTAAGAGAGCAGCCATGCTCGTGGCTATCTCCAACTCCAAAGGGTCGTTCGGCACTGCACCTGTGACATCACTATCAGCCTTATCTAATTGGCGCAGAGCCTGGCGGTCCACCTTGCCATTGGGCAAGCGCTGCAACTTGTCCATAACCGTAATTTTCCCGGGGATCATGTGCCCTGGGATCTCCGCACTAAGCTGGTCTTTGACAATTCGTGGATCAATCCCGTCAGATCCCACAACAAAAGCCCTCAGTTCGGACGCATCATGTGCGTCACCAAACGCAACCACTGCAGCTTGCCGGACGTTCGGTAGGGCCAGCAGAGTCGCCTCAATCTCGGCAGGGTTGACCCGAAAACCTCGCACCTTCACTTCGTCATCACTACGTCCAGCCATACGGATACCGCCCTGGGGTAACACATAAGCCAAGTCGCCGCTGCGATACATCCTCGCCCCGCTCTCGAAGGGATCGACTACAAAATCGCCACTGTTATCTGTGTTCAGGTAGCCGCGGCAAATCTGCGCGCCACCGATATAGACGTTTCCCCGGCCACCAGCTGGAACCAAGCGCAGCCGGTCATCCAGCACGTAAATACGGCTGTTTTGAAGCACTCTTGTCAAGGGAAGCACTGCGGGCAACACATCTGTAGCCTTAAGGGTGTGAACCATTACGCCAACGGTCGCTTCCGTCGGTCCGTAGTGATTGTGAATAATTGTTTGCGGTGACAAGCCTCGAATTCGCTCAAGCAAACCCCGTGACGTTGATTCCCCACCCAGCACTACCGTGGCGGGGAGCCGCGCATGTTCACTCTCGAGCAATGCTTCCAAATGCGAAGGCACGATCTTGATCGCATCAATAGCACGCCTCTCGATAAAACGGCTAAACCCATCCCCTTCGTCAACGTCTTCAGGCTGGGCCACGACAAGGCATGCTCCATTGAACAGAGCGCCGAATAGCGCGGTATTACCAATGTCTGCGGCCACAGTGCTCATTAATGCCCACCGTCGGGGCTTATGCAATTGCAGCGCCTGGGTTACTGAGTCAACATAATTAAGTAATTGTCCATGTTCTATGACTACCCCTTTGGGCTTTCCGGTAGAGCCAGACGTATATAAGACGTAAGCCATTTGATTCGGCTTGGGTCCAATCTCATCGATCGACGAGTCTGAATAAGCTAACCAGGTGCCCTGATCCAGCGCTACTTCACACAATTCCTTCGCGGCTGCATCGTTTGGCAGTGAGTCGTAAACCACCACTTTTGGTTTTGCATCATTTAGAATCGCAAGCCTCCGCTTCATGGGCCAGCTCGGCTCGATTGGGAGATACCCAGCGCCGGCCTGCCATACAGCAAGTAAGGTAGAAACAAGCGCGGCTGACCGTGGCAGAACCACCGCCACTAGGTCGCCTGTAGTTACACCAAGGTCTTCCAACCAGCGCGCTTTGCGGTTAATTTCAACTAGCAGATCACGGTAGCTAACCTCACCCTCATCCCCCTCTAACGCCGATGCATCTGGAGTCTCTGCGGCCCAATGAGCTATGCGATGCAATACACTCTTATCCACGCAATCACGCGGTGTCGGGTTCATACTCAATAGGAGCGCGCTTTCTACCTCTCCTACGAGATTGAGATTGTCGATCTTGGCGCTTGGATCCCGTAACAAGGTTGCAATCAATACTGCGAACTGCTCAGCTAATAATTCCGTTGTTTGAGACGGATAGAGGTTCGGATCGCAAAGCACCGTCCATTCAATACCTTCACGGACAGGAGCAACATGAAGCGCCAATTCGAAACTCACCGATTCATCTAACACGGCGAGAAGCTGCCATGGAGCAGGATTTTTATTCTCCAAACCAGGGGATGCAATGAACCCCACCACTTGGTGGTCTGACGCCGATGCTCCTACCAAAGGCCAATGTTCCTGTTGCTCTACATGAGCGCGAGCTACAGAAACGAAGCTTAAAAGCCACTGCGAGAATGATTCATCGGTTTTAACGTCCACCAACACGGGCAGTATCTTCTCGAAGACTCCGATTGAGGAGGCCATCAGTTCGTAGTCAGCCCTGCAATCGTGTTTCCAGCCAGCAAGAAATCTGTCGGTACCAGTCAATCTAGCTAAGAAAACCCACCACATTGCCTGCAATAGCACCTCAACATTTGTTTCGGCTTCTCTAGCCAATTCGCCGAGGCGAGCTCCCTGATCGGCCGAAACAGTACGCGAAATACAATCTCTTGAACATCCGCCGCTCTTCCCGTCGCGATAAGACAAAACGGGTGCCGACCAATTAACTTCCTCTCCGAGGTACTCAGCCCAGTATGCGCGCCCCACCGTAGCAACATCCGTGTGCTCCAATTCCCGCCTCCATTCTATGTACTGTGGGTACTGGAACTCTGGCGCGCTTGAACTTTGTTCAGCTAGACTCTTGCGGGCCTGCTCTATAAGGAGCCACAAGCTTCGTCCATCAATGAGCAACGGGTCATACGATAGCGCCAGGCTGCGTGGTCCGGCAGGCGCCACCATCAAGAAAGGAGGGAAAACACCACCCTTGTGATCTGGCGTGCAGCTATGCTGATGCCCCCGAAGCCATATACCCACTGCCGCTGGCGCGTCCGATTCATCAAGTACCGGTAGCTCATCAGTTACCGCAACCGCTACAGCATCCTCTCCCACATAACGCAATCGAGGGACACGAAACCCTTCGACTCGATCCGGGCGATACTGCGAAAGCTCATGGGTTCGAATTGCCGCATCAAGTGTTGCAATAAAACGCGGGATCACCAAAGGCCCATCACTCTGCAACAAATAGCCTCGACGAACCGGGGTCGAGGCGGTCGCTACATCAACTAAGGCCAATTGCTCGGGACTCAATGGCAGGGAGAACTCAGTTTCTCGGTCTCGCATCGACGTCATATTCATTTCCTTTCTTGAAATCACTCTTCGGATACCCGAGATTCCCTGAGGGCTATCCGCCGCATTGCTCCTTCCGTATCTCGCTCGTACATATCCCCCATCGCCACGACTATTTTTCTCGGCCCCTCGTAGGGATCACGAGCATGGGCCGCTAGCATGTTATCGAGCATCACTACGTCACCACGAATCCATTTGAGGCGGACTGCGCAAGCCTCGTAACCAATCCCGATGGTTTCCATCAACGCGTCAGGTATCGAAGAGCCATCTCCGAAGTACACGTTCCGGGGCATTAGTTTCAGCCCAACCATACTTAGCAAGTTTTCTCGCACCTCACGCTCAAGGCAGCTCACCTGATGAAGTTGGACCTGGTTGAAGAAGACCCGCTCACCAGTGACCGGGTGCGTAATGATGGCTGGCGCTTTGGTGCGTGTCTGAAGAATGTCACCGTCGAACCACTCCCAGTCAATTCCACTAGACGAAAGACGATCTTCCACCTCTCCTCTGTCGTCGGTCTTGAAGAAGTGCTGCCAACTCACATCAAGCTTCGGATGGAAGCTTCTGACGTAGAGCAGTCCTTTCGCTTCGAACTCACTGACGACCTCAGCGGGCAGGTACTCAAGCATTTCCCGGCAGTCGACTATCGGCGTAATGCCCCCCACCCGCGACGGGAGCTCGCAGAAAAACCATTGTTTGCGTGGCCAACGATCTGTGTGTGAACTCTCATTGTGATAAAGGATCATCTGCTGTTCCGGATAAGGCGTCGAGCGATAGGTATTCACCCCTCCTTCCTTCTTGGGAAGATCTCCGTAGCTTCCGTAGAGATGCGGCTCCATCGCCACGGTAAAACGTTCAAAGTCCTGCGGGGTTTCAAGACCGAAGTTACGAAACACGATTCCCGCATGGGTACGCAACTTTTCCTCGATAAAATCGCGATTGCGCTTTGCCCACCAAGCGGGATCCACGTCGCGGTCGGTTGCCTCGATCATCACGGGAAACTGCCGTTGCGCCGAAGGAAAAGAGATCCGTACGTCTTGATCGGAAGCTGCAACGAAAGGCCTCTTGCCAAGCGTTGCGAACTTTTCAAGCTTGCTCGATTTAGTGAGGATATTGTTCATGGTAGGAGTTCCTGAATCTGTGGGCCCAGTAATCTGCCCGATGGAGATATTGGGGTTTTCGCAAATGACGTTTACCGCCTCAACCCAGGCCTCAGAGATGGCTTTCGCAGTGTCGTCACGATAAAGTTCCGTTGCGTAGACCCACTCGACAGAGAGGCTCGGACCTTTCTCATGGATGAACACCGCCATATCGAACTTCGATGATCGGACAGACTGGGGCAGTACATCGACTTTCAAACCATCAAGCTCGAACTGTCGTTGCGGCGTGTTCTGCATGACAAAGAGAATTTGCACCAAAGGGCTTCCAACACGCCTGCCGGGGGCCGCCGCAAGCCTGGTAATCTGATCAAACGGCAGAGCCTGGTGATCGAAGACTCTGCTGACGTTTTCTTGAAGGCGAGCCAACCACTGTCGCAACGGCAAATCATTACCCGAAATACGAGACCTCACGGGAACCACATTGACAAAGAATCCGATTAATCTCTCCAATTCGGCATGATCGCGCCCCGCCACATCTGTGCCGACCACAACATCCTGCTGATCGATCCGGCGATGCAATACGAGCAGAAAGGCACCAAACAGCAATGTGAAGAGGGAGATTTCAAGAGTGTTTGCAATCGTCCGTGCCTTGCCCGAAATAGTTGGCTCGAGCGGGAATCGAAAACTTCTGCCGAGATGTTTCATAGCCTTTGGACGTAATAGGTCGTGGGGCACTGTGGTCTGCAACGGTGCACCGTTAAGCTGTGCCCGCCAGAAACTTGCGACCTCTTCCGCGCGCATGGCAAGCTTTCGTTCATGCCAATTTGCATAGTCAGCATACTGAAGCGATAACTGAGCGTGTCGCATTGGCCGCTTCTCGAGGAGAGACTGATAGCTTTCGCATAGTTCATCGGCAAAGATAGATATCGACCACCCATCGAAGACGATGTGATGAATCGCCATGATCAGAATGTGTCGATCATGCGCGAAACGTACCAGCCTTCCCCGCAACAATGGCCCCGCCGCAAGATCGAAAGGCTCTTCGACCATGGCCTCATAGGCAGCCTGATATTCCTGCAATGCGTCCTTCTCCGGTCGATCAACCAGATCTACCAGAGAGAATGGAACTCGCGCATCTGAAGTAATGACTACAATCGGCTCGCCTTGCTCATCTTCCGGGTAAGTGGTCCGAAGAACCTCATGGCGAATCACAATCTGCCGCACAGCGTCTAAGAGAAGGGGCTCGTTCAGTGAACCACTAAGGGAGATGGCCAACGTCTCGTTGTACGCGGCGCGCGCAAGGGTATTGCCATCAGACAGCCGATCGAAAACCCAAATTCTCTTTTGCATAGGGGCCGGCCTCAACACACCGTCGCGCGTGGTTGGCACGAGCTCAATTTCGGCATTACTCGCAGTACCCTGTCGGCCAACTTCAGCCCGCAGAAGTTCGGCCAATGCATCAACTGTAAGGCGCCGAAAAAATTCAGAAGGAGACACGCTTATTCGAAATTCGGCCCTCACCCGCGACAGTATCTGGACAGCTACCAGCGAATTCCCTCCCAATTCAAATAGATTATCTTTGACGCCTATCGGCATCACACCAAGCAGATCACTCCATATTTGAACGAGCTGACGCTCCATCTCGTCGGTTGGTTCAATGTAGTCAACATCCAGCTTGGGACGGGGTTGTCCGGTCGGCTTCAAATCGGCCGTTATCGTCAAACGATCCGCTAAATCGGCTGATTGAACGTACTCGACCTGTCTATCCAGTTTGAGCGTCGACACAAGAAGCTGCGGTGAAGCGGGTCCTGCTAGAATCCGCTCCAGCAACTCCCCACCTTGTACCGCGTCGATACCGAGGCCGTCGGGAAGCTGTTGCCCCACAGCCATGCCCAAATCGCGCCAAACATCCCAGTTCACGGAGATTACGGGCCACGGTTGATCCAAGTCGGCTTGCCCGCCAATCGCGTCCATAGCGCTATTAGCTGCAGCATAGTCAGCCTGTCCAAATCCACCAACCACTGCGGTGAGCGACGAGCACAGCACCATAAAATCAAGTGGCTGGCCCTCTAATACGGCAAAAAGATTCCTCGTCCCGTGCAACTTGGGCGCTAGAACATTCTCTGCTTCCTCTCTGCTGCGCAACGCAATGAGTCCACCGCCTGCGCGTCCCGCAGCATGAATGACGCCATTTAGATCACCGAAGCGTTGTCCTGCGAGCTCAACCGCCTGGCGCAACTGCCCGGCGTCATTGACATCGGCCTGGATCACCTCAACGTCGGCGCCTAGCGACTCCAAACCCATGACGTGCTCCACACGTAGGCGCATGGCGTCATTCGCAGCGTCCGCGGAAAGCACTTCCTGCCACTGCCCTCGCTCAGGGAATGCCGAATGAGTAAGCAGCACGAGCTTTGCTTTGACGTGCTGAGCTAAATAGCGCGCAAAGGTCGCCCCTACCCCACCCAGTCCGCCGGTGATCAGATACACGCCCTCTTCGCGCAGACACTGAGAATCAACCTTCGGCCGAGCCACGGACTCATAGCGCTTAAGCCAACGATGGCCACCGCGGTATGCAACAAGTGAATCCCCGTCGTCGGCAAGCAATTCGGCACCGATCTGTGCAATCACCTTCCCAAGGCGCTCAGTGCTGTCGGTTTGAGTGGTGACATCAATCAAGCGGCAACGTAAGGCTGGCATTTCTTGCTGCCAAACCTTGAAAAAGCCCAACAACGTAGCCTTTTCCGGGCATACGGTTTCGCCGCCTACTACGTCGTCCAGCCCGGTTGCAACGACAGCAATCGTTATTTTGTGCTTGTCGGTTTGGCACGATGCGTCATTAAGTGCCTGCGCCAAGGCCATCACTGTGAAGAGACCGACCTCTAACGCCGCTCCTGGTTCTAGCAGTTCTTCCCCGAGAACGTGACATATCCTCGCTGGGGGTCCAAACTCCTGGCGGGCCACGTCCAGCAATTGCACCAAATCATCTTTCTGGGCCCGTCTGACCTGGAAGTGACGTACACCGAGACGAGCGAAGCTGGGACCCGTTGATACGCTCACCACCGGTCCACCCTGCTGAGACAACCATGCTTCCAACGCATCGGATATTCTCGATCCATCGCGTAGCAGCAAGCTGCATCCAAGCGATTGCCCGGTGCTGCGCGCCAGCGGTTCCACACGTCGCCACACGGGTGTGTAGAACCACTCATCAACCGGTTGGCGCCCATGCGTACCAGAGTCGCACACCGCCCGCCCATCAGCTACTGGCCTCCAATAGGAACGGTGCACAAAAGGGTACGTGGGCAGTGGCACCCGACGGCTCTCAGAATGATCGACGACAGCGTCCCAATTGGTATCCACACCAAATGACCAGAGTGTTCCTATAGCAGCCGCAAATCGCTGGCCATTTTGCTCATACTGTCGTGCATGTGCTTGACTCGCGACGATAACAGCGGCTGACTCGGCCTTCGGGCTTTGCCGTATGGTGCCTGTCAACGCGTCGCTGGGGCCGACTTCCAGGACAATCTGCCCTGGGCTGGCAAGGATAGCGTCCATACCCTCGGAGAATCGCACGGTGCTGCGCAAATGTTGGGCCCAATATGCCGGATCCAATGCCTGATCTGAAGTAATGAGCTTGCCAGTCACATTGGAGATAAACGGTACGCTTGGAGCCTTGCGCGGCACACTGGCGACCAATGCTTCCAGTTCGGCCATGAACGGTTCAGTCATCACACTGTGAGCCGCGACTGCGACATGGAGGCGGCGCGGCACATGACCATTTGCCGTAAGTTCCGACTCCACTGCCTCAACTCCTTCTACGGTTCCTGATATGACCACCAACTGCTCACCGTTAATGGCGGCAATTTCACATCCATCATTCAGATATGGCTGAAGTTCCGACTCGGAAAGTAAAACCGACGTCATCGCCCCGGGTCCTTGTCTCTCCTGCAATCGCGCGCGTCCTACAACTACACGAAGGGCATCTTCGAGTGAAAACACTCCGGAAACGCAAGCCGCGACGTACTCACCAAGGCTGTGGCCAAGCATCATTTTCGGGACAACGCCCATGCTCATCCACAACTGCGCCATGGCGTAGCTGATAGCGAATAGCGCCGGCTGCCCGAATTCCATGCGTGCTAGCGCGCGATTAGCCTTCTCTTCTTCTCCGGAGGAGGGAAAAAGATGCGGGCTAAGGTCAATATCGAACTCCTGCCGTAGGTTAGTAAGACACTCATCCACCGCGGAGCGAAACACCGTATAGCCGCGATAGAGCTCTTCACCCATGCGCGCGTGCTGCGAACCTGCGCCCGGAAACACGAACACCACATCAGGCCGGGCGTCAGATACTGCCTTTGCCCAACCTACGCTAAGCGGTACATTTGACAGCGCCCGCACCGCTTCTTCGCAACTATTCGCGGCAACCATTGCCCGGACTGGCATCGCCTGGCGTCCCACTTGGAGAGTGTGCGCCACATCGCCGATCGCTATTTCCGGATGCGCTTGCAGATGTGCAGAGAGTTGCGCAACAGAGGCCGTCAAGGCTGCTTCACTCGCTGCAGACAAAGGCAGCACGAACCAAGGATCGCCTCTGATCTCTAATTCTTGACTGATCGAGTAAAGAGGCGCCTCTTCAAGTACCACGTGTACATTCGTGCCCCCGATACCAAAGGAACTCACACCGGCACGACGGGGCGCATCGGCGCTGGGCCATGCTTTCAGCTCCGTATTGACGTAGAAGGGGCTACTCTCGAAATCAATCTCAGGGTTAGGTGTGGAGAAATGAAGGCTCGGAGGCAACACCGCATTGCGTAGTGCCAGCGTAGTCTTGATCAGCCCTGCAACTCCTGCGGCCGCATCGAGATGACCGATGTTGGTTTTGAGCGAGCCGAGCGCGCAATAGCCGCTTCGGTTAGTACTGCCTCGGAAAGCCTGGGTAAGGGCCGCGACTTCGATTGGATCCCCTAATGTCGTGCCGGTACCATGTGCCTCCACGTAGCCAATCGTCTCAGCGTCCACTCCTGCCACTAACTGAGCAGCCTCAATTACCTCAGCTTGCGCCTGAACGCTCGGTGCCGTATATCCAACTTTGTCAGTTCCATCGTTGTTCATCGCCGTACCTTTGATTACGGCATGAATAACATCGCTGTCCCGCACCGCATCGTCAAGGCGTTTGAGAACGACGATACCTACACCACTCCCAAGCGACGTACCATCAGCCATTGCATCGAAAGCCCTGCAATGCCCATCTGACGACAAAATCGCACCCACTTGATGCAAGTAACCTTTGTCCTGAAGCAGATTCAACCAGACACCTCCGGCTAATGCCATGTCACACTCTTGCCCTAGGAGTGACTGGCATGCGATGTGTACGGCGGCCAGTGAGGTCGAGCACGCAGTGTGGACGGTAACCGCGGGCCCCCGCAGATTGAGCTTGTAGGCCACTTGGGTGCACAATGCGCCCATAGCATTACCATTCATGAGGCTCATCAATTCGGCGATGCCACTCCCTCGCTCCCAATCGAGCCGGGGTAACAGATGCCGCATCAGGTAAAGGTTAGGACCCGCACCGCCATAGATCCCCACCGGGAAGTCAATACGACTCACGTCATATCCTGCGGATTCGATGGCCTCCCATGCACATTCAAGAAATAGTCTGTGCTGCGGATCTAATTGCTCTGCTTCACGGGGCGAGTAACCGAAGAAGGCCGCATCGAACTGGTCAAAACCATCGAATTGAATGCCTGCCTTTACATAGGCTGGATCGTCCAGCATCGCCTGCGTAACGCCTCGCTCACGCAACTGCTCATCAGTGAAGGTTGCCAGGGACTCCATGCCTCCAGTGATATTTCGCCAAAGCTCGTCGACATTATTCGCCCCGGGGAACCGACCGGCCATTCCTACGATAGCCACATCAATTCCAACGCTGTCGTGAACTGCAAATGCATCCGTCATTAATTACCCCGTTACCGTCTGTCGCCGTTGAAGCAATGCGTCCCGTCGACGTAAAGCGCGTTCTTTGTTTGTCCGACCCGTGCTCTCACTGGGATTCGCTCCTGACTCAATATGTGCAGCAAGCGCGGCAATGGTCGGATAGCGGAATAAATCCATCAGAGATGCGGCTGCACCCAAACGATCAATCATCAGTCGATGAGCCCGAACCAAGGCAAGCGAATGCCCTCCGAGATCGAAGAAATTGTCCTTCGCACCAATGCGATCCACCGGATGGTCCAGAACCTCAGCCCAGATTTCCGCCAGCGCTGCCCCGACTTTTCCTTGAGGCACTTCTATAGGGCCTCCTCTGGTCCACTCTGGCCTTGGCAAAGCATTACGGTCGAGTTTGCCGCTCGCATTTAGGGGGAGATCGTCAATGACAGTGATCAGTCCCGGTACCATGTAATCCGGTAAAACTGCTGCTAGACGCTGTCGCAGCATCCCAGACTCAACGGATTTCCCATCATGAGGAGACACATAGGCAACCAGCCGTGCGCCATCCTGGTACTGATCCACGATTACGGCAGCCTGCTTGACTTCAGACTGACGCAGGAGTTCTGCCTCAATCTCTCCCAGTTCGACCCTTAGTCCTCGAATTTTTACTTGGTGGTCACGTCTTCCCTGAAACTCGAGTTGGCCCTCTTGATTCCATCGCACGAGGTCTCCGGTCCGATAAAGACGACCTCCCCGCGAATCGAACGGATCGGCAACAAAGCGCTCCGCCGTCAGGCTTGTACTATTTATGTACCCTCGCGCCAATCCAACACCACCCAGATACAACTCGCCCACTACACCTTGGGGCACGACACCCAGATCCTCATCCAGCACCATCGTTTGTACGCCGGCAATCGGTTCGCCGATCGGTATCTGTCTGCGACCGTCATCCCGGCACGTCCAGTGGGTAACATCAATGGCCGCCTCTGTCGGGCCATATAAGTTGTGCAACGACACCGCTGGCAGCCGTTCAAACAATGCAGCCTGGACCTTTGTCGGCAAGGCCTCCCCGCTGCATACGATGCGCCGAAGAGTAGTAATTGCCTCCACCCCTGGATGCTCTAGGAACTCCTGAAGCATTGATGGAACGAAGTGGGCCGTGGTCACCCCATGCGAGCGCATCAGCACCACTAACTTGCCAGGATCGCGATGATCACCCGGCATCGCGACGACAAGGCTTGCTCCAATGACTAGCGGCCAGAAAAACTCCCAAACGGAAACATCGAAGCCATACGGTGTCTTCTGAAGGACCGTATCACCGACCTCCAATCCATAGGCAGCCTGCATCCATGCCAAACGGTTACTCAAGGAGCGGTGTCGATTACCGACACCCTTCGGCTTTCCAGTGGAGCCTGATGTGTAGATCACATAGGCAAGCTGTTCGTTATCCACATGCACCGAAGGATTTCCATCGGATTCGCCACTCAGCTCCAACTCATCCAACATAATGAACTGCACACCTTCCATGGAAGGCAATCGAGGCGCAGTCTCACGCATGCTGACCACCAACTGCGCACCACTATCGGCCAGCATGTGCGCCAACCGTTCGTTCGGCTGATCCAGTTCCAAAGGGAGATACGCGCCTCCAGCCTTAAGCACTGCCAGCAAGGTCACCACAAGTTCAATCGATCGATCTAACGCGACCGCGACGACGGTATCGGGTCGAACATCCAAGGATATGAGCCGGTGGGCCAACTTATTGGCGCG
Source organism: Alcaligenes sp. (assembly GCA_052109075.1). Taxonomy (GTDB): domain Bacteria; phylum Pseudomonadota; class Gammaproteobacteria; order Burkholderiales; family Burkholderiaceae_B; genus Alcaligenes. The sequence goes on from JBQEAN010000002.1 coordinate 18,795, forward strand.
AGCATTCAGCTCGGTGTAGGTTAAGGACTCGTCACAAAACCTAACGGCGATGGAGTCAGGTTGTACGCTGGCCGTTCTCTCTATCAACATATGCACAGGGATCCCATCGCCCTGCTCCGGCGGCCCCTTTGCCCACCGGGAAAGCTCAGAACACTCAGTCTCGTTCATAAGCGTCACACTGCCCAACTGCATATCCGGGGTGCGGATGAGCGCCTGCAGCACCGCGCAGTAGTGCTCAGCCATACGTGCGATAGTTGGGGGCTCGAACAGCTCTGCCGCATAGGTCAAAACGACGCCGACTCCTCCGTCCTCACGCTCTGTCGAGTCAAAAGACAACTCAAACTGCGCTGCCTGCCCACCCACATGCTCTCGCCGTACACTGAGGCCGCTGCGGATCTGAAAGAGTTCGAAATCCTCCCGCAAGTGATTGAAAAGCACCTGGAATAAAGGCGAATGCGCGAGACTGCGACTCGGATGCAACACGTCGACAAGAAGCTCAAATGGCACATCGGGATGAGCCTGGGCACCCAACATGGCGTCATGCGCCTGTGCCAACACCTCCGACAAGGGCTTGCGTCCATTGAGAACATTGCGCAGCACCAACGTATTGACGAAGAATCCTACGACGGCACCAGTACCCGGTTCATGACGGTTCGCACTCGGCACACCAATCCGGACCTCCCCTTGGCCGGTATATCGGTAGAGCAAGGCCTGAAATGCTGCAAGCATAAATGTCGCCAGCGTCACTCCCTGCGCCCTCACGGCTTCCCGCAAGGACGCCGTCAGAGGCGCTGGTAGATCGAACCGGTGAAATTGCGCCTGATAGTTGGCCACGGGCTCCCTTGGCCCGTCTGTCGGTAAGCCCAATACAGGATGGTCGTTGCCCAGATGCTCACGCCAATAGCTCAACTGGGCGCCCATCTCATCGGTCTGCAACTTCTTCCTTTGCCAAGCCGCATAATCCGCATATTGAACGGTAGGCACCGATAAGACGGGCTCGCGTCCCTCTTTTGCCGCAACGTAGGCGTCGGCAAGTTCGTCAAAGAAGATCTTCACCGATACCGCGTCCGACACGATATGGTGCATGATGACGACCACGCGATGCTCTGTCGGCTGCAGCCGAATGATTCCAATTCGCAGCAACGGGCCAGAGAGTAGGTCGAACGGTTGCACGTTCATGCTCGCAGCAACCTCGTCCACTTGGTCCGATCGCACACTAGTTGGAACATTAGAGAGGTCAACCAAAGGAATATCGATGTCTAGCGACGGCAGAATGATCTGCTCCCCGGTATCATCAGCGCCAGGTGCAAACACTGTGCGTAATGCCTCATGCCTTGCAATCACGCTATGAATTGCCGTACGCAAGGCATTAATGTTGAGCTTGCCGCTTAGCGAAACAGCTGTCGCGACGTGATACGCGGTATTGGTCGGGTCCAAGCGCCAAAGAAACCATTGACGCGTCTGGGCATGGGAAAGCGCCTGGGGCTGGCTCCGTTCCGACTGGGAGATCACTGCGATGGGACTACGCGCCCGCCCCTCGCTTATGGCCAGCCGAACTGCGTCAGCAAGCTCGGCCAATCGCGGTTTTTGAAACAAAACCGCTGGCGGGAGATCAACCCTCCACCGTGCAGCTATGTCCCCGGTAACCTGAATAGCCTCCAGGGAGTTCCCGCCCAGTAAGAAAAAATGACTGTCACCGCTAATCGATACGCCAGGATTCAAGTGCAAAGCCGCTCGCCAGATTTCGGTTAGCTCCCGCTCCAACTGATCATCCACACTCACTGCATATTCTTCGGCAGACTCATTTTCCCCTGATACGAACGCACCATGCTCCCACAGAGCATAGACTTCAAGGGTCCGTTCCAATATTCCTTGGCGCGCTGCCTGGCGTTGCAACTTGCCGCTCGAGGTCTTGGGTAATTCTCCGGGCTGCAGCAAGGCAACCACTGAAAGTGGCTCTCCACATAAATCGCTGACCACTGCACCGAGCATCTCAACCAACCTGATCGGTTCAACTAGCCTCTGCATGCTGCGCGAAACCTCAGCCGCTACGCCAATAGCCTCGCCATTCGGGCCATTGACCGCAAAAGCCGATACCCTCCCTACCCTGACAGCGTCCACCTCCCGTTCGATGGCTCGTTCAATGTCCTGGGGATACAAATTGTGCCCGCGAACGATAATGATGTCCTTAATACGGCCCGTCACGAAAAGCTGACCATCCCGCATGAATCCGAGATCCCCTGTGCGCAGCCAAGTTTTGCGGTCTCGTTCCACAAACGTTTCCTGCGTCGCAACGGGGTTTTCCCAGTAACCGCTGGCGATGCTCGGCCCTGTGGCCCAAATTTCACCGACACGGCCATCTGGTAATGCCTCAAAGCTCACCGGATCGCTAATTTGAAGATCATGTCCATCCGCTATGCACCCGCAGCCGATCAGAACGGACCCCTCTCTCGCATCCGATGCATCACCGCGAGATAGTGCTTCAGTCGAGAACGTGCCCGATACGACCTGGGACTGCTCTCGGCCTCCGGTGATGAAAAGTGTGGCCTCGGCTAAACCGTAGCAGGGCTGGAATGCTGCAGTATCGAAACCGCACGAAGCGAACCTCGCGCCGAACTCAACAAGTGTGTCTTGCCGGACTGGCTCAGCGCCGGTGTACGCAATTCGCCAGCTCGACAGATCCAGGGCTTTCACCTGCGCATCTTTGATTCGGTCCAGGCAAAGACGAAACGCGAAATCAGGGCCTCCCGTCACGGTGGCATGATGACGGGTCACCGCTTCTAACCAACGTTGCGGTCGTTCCAAAAAGAAACGTGGAGTCATCAACACCAACGGTGCACCACGATGGATCGGTTGAAGCAGCCCACCGATGAGGCCCATATCATGGTAGAGCGGTAACCACGAACTAAACACATCCTCAGCACGTAGGCCGAGCGTCTGCTCCATGACCCGCTCGTTGGCCATCAGGTTGGCGTGGGTCACCATGACTCCCTTGGGCGCGCCTGTGGATCCTGAGGTGTATTGAAGGAAGGCTATTTCTTCGTCGTTCGGGTTGTACTCACTCCACGTGTCGGCTGCGCCCAAATCGACCGTATCGACCGCCAAGACGCTGGCACCTGGGAAGGCATTGATCTGGACCATTGCTTGCTGGACTGCCGCCAGAGTTAGAACGCACCGCGCCTGAGCATCTTGCGCGATACCCGATAAGCGTGACAAATGCTGAGGACGCATTGATTCGGGCGGGAATACCGGCACAGCGATCAACCCCGCATACATGCACGCAAGAAACGCGACCGCATAATGATCATCGTTATCGAGCAACAGCAAGGCACGTTCGCCAACGGCGAACCGACTCTGCAACTGAGCCGAGAGTGCCCGCACACGCATCTCGAGCACCACATAGGTGATCGGGCTATCTACCACCAATCCATTACGTTCACCAACAACGGTCAGCGCGACGTCTTCCGGTCGATCGCACGCGAGGTAACGCAGATGCTCGACAAAATTTCTTGGATAACGTCGAATGGTGCTCGGATTCATCATCGCAGTTCCTGGTTCGTATTTAGCAAGTCGGATCAAAATTTGTCGAGATTTCCATACGGTTCGGCCATCGCAACAACGACTTTTCGTGAGCCCTTAAACGGCGTACGCGCATGAGCGACGAACATGTTGTCGAGCATCATCACATCACCCTTTTCCCACGGAAATATCACGGTTTCCTCGTCGAGTACCCGACGCACCTCGTCCAACGTCTCGTCGGGAATAGGGCTTCCGTCCGCGAAGTACGTATTGCGCGGTACATTCTCTATACCCAGCAGGTCTTCCAGCGTTTCTCGAACTTCAGGGATCTGGTTGGAAATATGGAATAAGTGCGCTTGATTGAACCAGACCTTTTCGCCGGTAATGGGATGGCTCTCAACACCCTGGCATAGCTGCTTAGTCCGCAAATCTCCGTCCTCCTTCCATTCGCAGGTCATTCTGGCGCGACGGCAGTAGGCTTCGACCTCCGCGCGACTCTCCGTGTTGAATACCTGTTGCCAAGGGACATCGAACTCCTCGCCATAATTGCGCACATAGAGGATCCCCTCTTCAAACCGCCGACGGATCGCTTCGGGCATACGACGGTAGATCGCGCGACTGTCAGCGATCGGTGTCTCACCACCCTCTTGGGCAGGGAGGAGGCAGCAAAACCAAATCTTCATGGCCCATTCCCGCGTGTACGCCTGCTCGTTGTGTAGCGGTATGTGCTGGTGCGCTGGATACTCGGTCGATGTGTACACGCCGGTCGTCGACACGGCCGTACGGGGCGTCGAACCAAATTCATACTTAAGCAGCGGGAAACCGAAGGAAGCGGCAAAGCTCTCGAAGGCATCCACAGACTCAACCTCAAAGCCGCGGAGCAAGGCTGCGCCCTCATTGAGCAAAATATCGTCGATCCGACTGCGGTACTGGATCAGGCCGCTTGCCAGAGACTGCCCGCCGCGCGATGGGCTAACTAGTACCGGAAGCTCCGAATTGGTGGGCGCCTTGGTGCGCGGAAAAGGGATGATCATTTCATTCATTACATTTCCTCTTTGTTGTTCCAAGCCACCGCCGCGACGTAACCATAAGGTGCCACCAGGGCTCGTGCCTGCAGACCACGCCATCCGTGCATGTCTGTCGTTACGCCGATCTCGGGCCACGGCTTGAGCTCGATCGAAACGGATTGAAGATGATCCGGAATGCCGACGCCCACTGCCTTCAGGACGGCTTCTTTGGCAACCCACATTGAATAGAGCATGTCGCGCGGATTGGTCGCACCGCGCAGGAAATCCCATTCGCGTTCCGTACAACCCAGTTCGGCGATCGGATACGGGTCAAGGGAAGGATCGCAGCGCTCAATGTCCACACCCAGGCAGCCCAGCCGTTGCGCCTTTCCGATGGCGATGAGCGCAAAGCCGCCAGAATGAGACACATTGAAGAGCGGGGCTCCAGACACTGGTCGCCCGTTTATGCCGCGTACCTCTGGTTTCCGATGTGGACCAGAAACGATGTCGATGGCCTGCGGCGCGCAACCGAGCTCCCGGGAAAGCAACACTCTCACGGTGGCGCGGGTAGCTGCAAAACGCACCCGATCGGCGCAGAAGTGATAGCGTACCGTTGCTTCCCGCTCAGCAGATGTGAGTACGGGCCACGCATCACGCGGCTCCTCGCCCAATCGCAGATCGAGACGGTGAATTTCAACCGCGCAGGCCAAAGACTTAGGCAAAGGAATGCGTTGCATGCAGCCCTCCCCCCCGCCATTCGCTCGACAACCGGTCGACGACCGCTTGCAGCACGGCATTCTCGCTATGTCTCACAAAAAAATGCCCACCGTCGAACCATTCGACCGAGAAGCGATCTTCAGCCTCAAGACGCCATGCCTCAATGCGCTCTGCCTCAATTTCATCCTCTCGACCCGCGAACACGTGAAGCGGTACAGGCAACGAAGGACTGGCCCGATGCACATAATTCTCGACAACCCGGTAGTCCGCACCCAGTACGTCCAACGTAAGGCGCAGCATCTCCGCGTTAGCGAATACTTCGTCGGGTGTGCCGCCCTGCTTGCGCATATCCTCGATCAATGCCCCATCGTCGTCTTTGTCGGCAAAGCGATCTGGATCACGCCTGGACGGTGCCGGGCTGCCGGACGCTAGCAAGACCTCGGGCAACCGGGCATGTCGCGCACGCTGACGGACTGCGATCCCATAGGCCAGCAACGCGCCCATACTGTGCCCAAACAGCGCGTAAGGGCTAGTAAGAACGTCAACGTACTCGCGAGACAACTGATCTACGAGTACATCGAAGTCCTCGATGAAATTCTCGCCGAACCGAGCTCCACGCCCAGGTAACTCGACCGGCACCACGTCGACCCATTTGGGAAGACTGCGGCGCCAGCGCATATACATACTTGCGCTGGCGCCTGCGGGCGGCAGGCAAAGCAATTTAATGCGCGCGGCCATCGGGTTCAGGCCTGAACCGGCGTGGATTGTTCGTCGGAAGCGGCAGCGCTGGCCTTCGCCTGCTCGGCCATTGCTTTCTGTAGTGACAACGGACGCATGTCCTTCCAGTTTTCTTCGATATACTCCGAAACTGTCGGCTTATCGCCCTTGACCTGCTCACCGTTTTGGTCGGTCACCGCCGTCCAGCCGCCAGGCACTTTTTTCCAATGAGGCCAAATGGAATACTGACCCTCGTGGTTGATCAGAACGATAAATGTCTCATCTTCACGGTCGAAGCAGCTCGTCGTCATGTAGCATCTCCTTGAATGTCGGATCAAAGAAGACGGGCCCTGAGTGGCGACTGCCGCTCATACCGAGTCCGTCCTTGCTATATAAGACGAGACACCTGCGAATCTGTTTAGTCCACCCTCAAATAATCGTCCCATCGCGTAGCGACGTATCGTGCTTCCGGGGAGTTGATGTCGTAGATACAGCGATGAATTTCGGACCTGGAAGCTACGCGCGCAAGAGCGCCAATCTCGCCACTACGACGGTACTGGAAATGTCTAGTCCCCGCCCCCGCGGGACTTATTCTCTGGTAGGATCGCCAGAGTCGGGCGGTAAAGCGAGATTGTTGCGTGGGGCTACCAATCCGGCAACAGCCCAGATTTTGGCCGCTTTGTCGTAAGCCGCACGATTAGCGGGATCAGCATGCAGCCAAATGCGTAGCTCCGCATTGAATTCTTGATTATCGAAGCCCACATCGTGCTGCCGTTGCACCCACGCCCAGGCAGTGCTCCAGGTTGCGTCATCAGGACAGGGCGGATTTGTTTTCTCATCCATGGATAGTTCCCCCTCTCTTGCGCGATTAGTTAACAAGCCTCATACAATCGCACGATATCCATATGGCTGCAAGCTATAACCCCCAACTATCGGGTGCTGACCACCCATCTCTCAGGCGGGAAGTTCCCTGTATCTGGCGTTTTATATCGCTGAGACATAGCAATGCGATAGCCCATCAGTTTTCCATAACGTCTCTGCACGTCGCCAACACTTCCGTCACATCCCTGACCATAAAATTCACCAGCGTGGCCGAGACTCCCAGCATCTTGGCAATTTCTCGTTGAGTCCTGCCTTCAAGTCTATAAAGCTCAAACACCAGCCGTGTACGGGGCGGCAATGTAGCCAGAGCTACTCCAATACGCTCGAGTAGCCTACGTTCGTCGATACCGGCATCTGCCGGCGTTCCACCCTCAACGTTCGGGAGCGTGCCGTCGGGACTGCTAACGAAGCAACCTGATTCCACCACCCGACGCCTGCAGTGGTCAAGCGCCATGTTACGCACCACCTGGCAGCAGTAGCCGAAGGGATTCTTCACATTCTTGGCGCACACTCCAACCGCCAATTTAATGTAGGCATCTTGGAGAACATCGTCGACGTGATCAGAACTCCCGACGATTCTATAAGCGATAAATCGAAAATCACGGCGGCGCGCGAGAAATACTTCTACAAGCTCATGTTGATGCGGATCGTCTGTCGTCACGGAACCTTCCTCTCTCAAAGCCGTCACCCGATTGGCAGGAACGAGTATGTTTTCTGGACCCGGCGCGCACCGCATGGCAACGAGCGGCCAGGAAACTCATTGTGGATTCTTATCAACTACGCTGCGGTAGCGCTGTAGCCGATTACAAAGCGTAGATCTGCGGTTGGCGGAGCATCCATATCGCTATCCACCAGCGTCTCGCTGACACCGAGTGGCGACTAAGCCATCAGTCGTTATGTGGTTGAGGAACCTCTATCCAGCACGCAAAGATCGGTTGACCATCAATGATCAAAGGCGGAGCCGCGCGGTGAGCCAGGAAGCCCGCTCGCCGTAGCAGCCGCTCGATCCCGAGCGGAGATACTGTGATGAGGCGTTGCACGCCATGCGCTGCTGCCACTTCCAATACGGAATGCAAAAGTTCCACCGCCATCGGTGAGGAAAACTGTCGTGTCGCGCTGCCCACCGCCGCCGTGTCGAGATCCACGGCTGCGAAACGCGAAAGCTCCCATACCCTGGGGTCGTTGGGGACGGGAAGTGAGCCCATCAGTTGCGGAAAAACCTCGCCTAGTAGGTAAGGCCGATGCGTAGGCAGCAAGCGAGCAGTGCCGACTACGTCAGCACCATTACGTGCAACCAGATAGAGCGTATCCTCCCGATCGAACTGGTCGAGTTCGAGCCCCTCGGTGCACGGCAGATCCCAACCCAATAACTCGACGAATACTCGATATCGGAATCGGGCCAACCTGATCATGAGATCGCTACTGAGACTAATCTGTGTGCCTGCCAGGATTTCCATTGCTTCCGCCTTTACGTGATTGATATCGAGTCTCATTTCACTCAATGCCTGAACAAGCGGAAACTGCACTATGGGTTAGGTGCACGAATTCGAGTCTCGTGCGTCCCGTTACCAACTACCGCGTCTGCCCCTATAGGAATGCATCGCAGATGCGTGTTTCTAAAAAGGCAGGCAGACGAAATCAACGCAAAGTTAAGTGGTGCAAAATTGATATATATCAATTCCAGCGACCATGCGTTAGGGAATCAACGGCTGATAAACGGTCACGGCCAGCTTGTACCTATCAAAGCTGGGGAAGGGCAATTATTTATAGGTAGGTTGGAAATTAGTCGGATCCGCGAGCTCAGTAGGCCATTAGCTCCGATCAACCGCAGATCGGGTCTGCTCCGACCACGAAAGCGCGTCGACAACACTCGCGAGGGCTCTTAGGTTGCGATCCCATCCGTAGTCCTGGTTCGATCCATCAACTAGCATCACATTGCTACGCGGGAGCCCAACGCGCACACAGGTGACTTCTCCGTTACCAAGTCTGTCAAGGCGCCAATCCCAGCCCAACGATATGGGCGTCTGCGTGTCCTCGCTAACCCACTCCGTGTACCCCTCGATCGACGTCACTGCGCCACATCGCTGTAAATCATGCGGCTCTTCTTCGTCAAGCCCCGACACCAAATGGGCCAATGGAATGGATAGCAGTTCATCAAGTGGTATTCGTAGAAAACCATCGTGCATTACGGCAGGAACGCCCTCGAAACCCATCAATTTCACCACCTTCTAAAAGTATTTGAGGCCGGGTTTTATTAATTTTTTTCAAACCAAGTAACCGACGACCACGCGATCAATACAACAAACCCATCACAACGGCGCGGGCCACTGCAGCAGTTCGATTGTAGGTACCCAGCTTCTCGGCGGCATTACGGGTGTGGAATTTCACAGTAGCCACCGAGATATCCAAGATCGAGGAAATTTCGTCAGAGGTCTTACCATCGGCCGCCCAACGCAGCACCTCCTTTTCCCGCGAAGACAAGGGGATATTCCAACTCGCTGACAGTATCCGCCGGAATCCTTGATGTGCGGTTTGAGCTAGCCAACGCATGCGACGCTCCTTTGCCGCCAGTTCCTTCTCAGTGAGCGGGTCGCCGGATCTTGCAAGCGTCAGCAAACCACCCACGCTCATGCCCTCAAGGGTTGACTTCGCCCAGCCGACCCGCAACCCGGCATCCCGGCATCCCGAGCATCATCCCAAAGCTGAGGCGTTTCCGCGAAAACGTCATCACCCCAAAGGATGGGCTGCTGGGATTCAGCACCCAGCCGGACTGTTGGATCGATCCCCAAGTACTTTTGCTCAACATAACGTTCCTGCCATGCGACGGGATAGTTGTTCAACATTAAGGTCCTCGGATTCGTGACTGGCACCGGAACGCGCATACCGTACGCGCAATAGTCAAAGCCCAGTTGCTTGGCCGCCTGCTGAACTCTTTCAAATAAGGCATGCTCATCGTCAGCTGTATCGATTTCGTTGAGAAGATCATCTGCCCAAGTCATAAAACCTCCGAATAGACGCACACCCGCAAGGTCGCCCCAAGTGGTTGGTTGCCCGAAATTCTGCATTGGTAGCTCAACTCCGCAAGGAAAAGAGCCGTCGCCTTATGGCAAGCATCGTTCGGGTTAGATTGCCTTGACTTCTTAGGTCCCCCGGACGGACAAATAACTTGCCCCTCAATTAAGAATAGCACGCAGATCCTTGAGCATCTACCATGAGGTTCCGGCGCAGTTTAGCAAGTGCGCGACAATCTGGAGGGTGCCAACAGCGGCTCTGATGGCCCGTCGCGTATCATAATGTCGGATCGCCATGACGATCATCGAGGTTACCCGGAGATGTCACTTTTTCCATTTTGACTCCGACTCAGTTCAAAGACCTATCGTCCGAAACCTGCAGACGCCCAATGAACCGATTCAATTGCGCCGATTCGTTATCCCGCAGACGCAGCACATAGGTCGTAAGCACGGGAGGCGAATCGTCCATGATCGGGCGCACGACCACTCCGGGGTGGCGGCTAGCTGCTATCCGTATCGCCGTCACAAAGCCCAGGCCGTAGCCGGCAGCCACCAGGGTGAGCATCATATCGAGCGACGTGGCTTGCTCAACGAGAATGGGCTCATCATCCAGTGTCCGTAACAACTGCAGCAACTGGCGACAGAGCCCCTCACACGCTTCGGGATGGCAAGCGACTAGAGGATAGCGCGCCAACTCCTCCCAAGGCACTCGGGGGTGGACTAGCAAGGGATGCCGCGCCGGCACCGCTAACATTAGCGGGTCGTTCCAAATGGCATGCACCTCGATGTCATCCCCTGCTTCATCGGTCCGGGCGAACCCCGCATCAAATTGACCATCGCGCAGACCGCGTAGTTGCTCAGCCAGCGCGACTTCAGTCAACCTTACCTCCACTTCCGGCTCCTCCTCGCGACAACGCGCCAACCACGCGGACAGACGCGGCTCGAAAGCACCATCGGACACCGCTATATGGAGGGTGCCACGGTAGCCAGAAGCCACCGAGAGAACGTTGCTTCGCGCCAACTCCAGTATGGCAAAGACTCTGCGCACATCATCCAGGAACGTCTGCCCAGCAGCTGTGAGGCGAGTTCCGCGTCGGTTACGCGCGAATAACTGTACGCCTAGATTCTCTTCCAGTTCCTTTATGGTGCGAGACAAAGGCGACTGCTCAATGTGCAAGCGCTCCGCAGCTCGAGAGAAATGAAGCTCTTCGGCCAGCACTAAAAAACACCGCAAATGTCGCAGATCCATTGCTACATCTCCATTGACGAGTTCGCGAACCGCCAAGCACGAACACTTACCGTTGCCTGCTATTAACCAACCTCGACCTCGCCGCGCTAGCGCCATTCCCGGCAAACTGTTCGTGTCGAGCGCAATCAATTGCACGCACAGGGCTCTGTCCTATCAACATGCACTTATGGAACAAAGACGGATAGACTCTGCGGATGTTTAGCAGCGCGAGCACAATGCAGGTCCTAGGCATTGACAAGGGAGCGATAAAATCCACGAATGGGTAACCGCCATGTCGCGATCCGTCGATATGAAAACACCACCGCTGCTGATGCAAGGATTGCTCTGTTACCTTGCCAGGTCTTATCGGCCCTGTCTCAACGGCTCACATAAAGTGCGTACTCCTTAACGGTCAAGCTCATGACTGCTCCCACCCACCTAGGCGCTCAACACACCTACTACGCGACCGTAAAGGATCCCTTTAAGCTCAACCCTGAACAGTCAAATAAGGATTATTTGGCGGCACCTCATCAAATATGTGTTTCGGGTCTAGCAACAAGTAGCCATGCAGCCGCCGGGACTTGCGTGGCCCGGTCACCTCGCATGTCCAGATGTTCAACCCATTGTCCTGTTTGCGGTGCAGCAGCAATTTCTCAAAGCGCTTCTGAACCCATTGCCAGTCCGCCACAGCGTGCTGTTTAGCCAGGAGCGCGGTTCGCGGATGCTCCTGCGCATAGCGTTGGAACACACCCGGGCTCACAAGGTAAACGGTATCGCTCACCGTATGCACCAGCGCTTTCGCATCATTGATGACGAGCTTTCGGGTTTCAATGTGCTGGCGCAGCCAATCGACAAAATGCTCACCAGACGGACTTGCGGACGTGTCAGAGTCCGGTGCCACCGCAGCGGTAGCGGTGTTTGATCCCAGCAGTTTGCACTGCGCCGACGAATCGGACGTGATGCCGCCTGTTGGCCCGGTGGTTGACGTGATTTCGGGTGTGTCCAATAGATCAAGCAAGGCATCGACGCTATCAGTATTTGCTGTCGAGCGAAGCGTCGGAGGCGGTTGGACCGAAATTGCTGATGGTTCGTTGCCTGTTGGCAGCATGGCCGTAGGTAGTGACATTGTTGTACTTTCGGTCGGCTCATCTAGCGCTTGAAGGACCTCAACCTTGCCGGCGAATGGCGACGGACGCTCGGCGCTCTCCCAGATCAAGGCTGGAGCAAGCCGCAATAGCGTAAAGGTATGCGACCAGCCCGCATCGCTCGTGACGGCGGCCTTCCATATGGCTTTGTCCTCGGGCGTGGCTTGTAGGATGCCGTGGTCCTGCAACACGTTAAAAACGGCGGTGTTATTCGCCGGGATACCATCAATTCCTTGCGAGAGGAGATACGCACGCAGTTTATCCGAGACCGTCTTACTGACCAACCAGAGTGCGTCCTCGGTGAGCCAGCCATCGGAGGCCTGTGGCTGGTTCAGCTTTAGTTCTTCCTTTAGCAGGTAGCGCAGGCCTTCCAGCAGTTTGCGCTGCAGTGCGTGCTTGGGCGCGGCCATGGCACGTGCGGGATCACCGCCCAGCGCTTGAGCGACTGAGGCGCGATCAGCCTGGATCACCAGCTCGCCCAATACCCCAGCATGTTCATACTGACCCGCCAGCACATAGAGCAATGCAGACCAGAGCGACGGAAAACCGTTCAGCCAGTCCAGGATGTTGGGGTCAAGCACGCGCGTATAGATCAGTCCGGTGGCGGCGCTGTGCAACCGGTACTCACGGTCCTCTCGGTAACGAAAGCGGTAGGGTCGGGTGAGCGGGCCGTGCCAGGGATGCCAGGCGCTGCCGTCTTCATGCTCCACATGCAGATCCACCGCAATCTTGCCGATGTCGTGCAGCAGCGCGGCGTAAGCTGTCGCCGCCGTCCAGGCTTCGGCCTGAGCGGCCTGGTCTTCGGGTGTGGTTCCCGCGGGCAGCAAATGGGACTGTCGCAGTTTCAAGGCATACGCAACAATTTCCAGCCCATGATCGAGCATGCCGCCTGAATAGGCGTGGTGATGGCTTTCCGAGGCGGGAAAGAACTGCACCAGCTCGGCATAGCGCTGAAACGGAGCGCGATACAGGGATGCAAACTGCTGGCGCGAGAGCGAGGTGCGTTGCCAGATGTGTTCCAGCAGGCGTTGGCGCCGCGGGGTCGCCAGTAGCGAAGCGGCCGACTCTGGCCGCGTCAGCCCTTTGGGGGTTGCGGTCATGGGGCTGGCGGTCGCTTCGATAGCGGGAAATGACCGTTTACGCTGGAACAGCGAGAGCATAGAGAACCTCCAATGATGGGCTGACAGGAGAGCCTTTTGGCCATTTTCGGATAAGGCCTTTCCCCTTGGCCCCCTTCCCTTGCCTCTTGATATCCCTTTGTCCTTGGCAGCCAGAACCGGCTGAGCTTGCATGGCATGATATCGACGGCACCGAACCGCCCAAGAAGAAACCGCATGTGGAACCAGGTGGCTGCACATGCGGTTATGGCGAGACTTAGCAGATTTGAAAACCACCGCTGTCTCGTAGGAATGCCTCGAACTCACGGACGTTCTCGACCGAGAACGGATAGTGCTTTGCGAAGTTCGGGGCATGGCCCGTCCCGTTGCACCCGTTGCACGCTCGCGTTCCCGAGCCGGTATTGGGCGGCTCGGCGCGATAGCCAGTTGCACCGCAAATAGTGCAAGGCGCGTCAGGAAGCCGCTCAAGGCGTGCCATGTAGTCTCGGGCGTACTGTTCGGTTTCACCGGACGTCAAGGCTAAATGCAATCGCTCGGCCAGAGCGAGGGATTTCCGACTGCTCAGACCCCAACCATCATTGGAATGACCCAGGTTATCTCGCGGTATAAGGTCGGGCGCAATGCTCATGCAGTAGTCCCATAAAGGATGCCACCACCATACGTTGTTGCGAAAGTAATGGCCCGTCTCAGAAATCGGGGATTTTCCAAAAACATCCATACCCATGACTTATGCTCCTTTGGATAAGGAGGAGCATCCATCGAGACAAGCGGGGAAGCCGCTGGGTCTGGTCGAATATAGACGGACGCTCCTAAGATGAAAAAAGGGGCATCCGAGCCATGGGGCACGAATGCCCCAATGGGGAGAACAACAATTCCGAAGACCCACCGTGGTAAATCGGCGGGTTACAGCTACACCGTATAGGCGCTGGCGTCGGAAGAAGCTGTAAAGCGTGTCGCGTTACGGGCGACGCTCGGGTTCGCGCCATGCGAACCAAAAGCAGCCCCAGTAGATCAAAAAAGGACTCTATGAGCGAGCAACAATCGGAAAAACTTGAATACCCTTTTCACTGGATACGAACCCCTGTCGATATAGGTCGACCTTAGTTGGCACATAGCTGATTGATTGCCGCGTGCAAGACACGTAACGGGGAACAGGTGCGTCCAACGCTATGCCAGGCTGCGCGCGAACCACTTATAAGAGAAGAGATGTTCCTCTGCCTTTGAATCCGATACCCGATTAAGAGCGAACGAGGCCTGCGAGCATGTAGGGCCGCATGCAATGACCTGGGGGACGTAGAACATGCTGACGGGGCAAGGACAAATGATTACTATATGTCGTCATGACTCAAGGAGCCTGTCATGCAATGTAGGGGCCAGATCCAGCCCTCTACCCAAGCCTGAAAACGATCTATCAGTAGACGTCGAAGCAGAACAGGAATACACTTATTACTAGGTAATACTATGTGATAAGGGGCCTACGATGGCTACATCTCTCAAGATCGACGACACGTTGAAAGGGCGCGTCCAGCACCTCGCCAGCCAGCGCCGCCGCTCACCACACTGGATTATGCTCGAAGCTATCCAGCAGTACGTCGAGCGTGAAGAAGCGCGCGAAAGCTTCAAACAAGAAGCGTTGGCGTCGTGGACGGCATACCAGGAAACAGGCAGACACCTGACAGGACCGGAAGTGCGTACTTGGTTGAATACCTGGGGCACTGATGACGAAAGAGCGGTGCCTGAGTGCCACAAGTAGTTGTCACCGAAAGCGCGGCACAAGGCTTGGAGCGATGCCGGCAGTTCTTGGCCACCAAGGCACCGGAAGCCGCGAAGCGGGCCGGCCAAGCCATCCAGCAGCAACTCCTGCTCCTGGAAACGGTGCCCAGCATAGGTCGTCCGTTACCTGAAATGCCCGAGCTGCGCGAACTCGTGATCGCTTTCGGCGACTCCGGCTATGTGGCCCTGTACCGCCATGAGCCAACCAATGATACGGTGTACGTTTTAGCCTTCCGGCACCAAAAAGAAGTCGGCTATTAATATGCAACATAGTAGGAACAAACCTGAAGCAGTCTAATCTCATTTAGCAGGTGATGACCATGAACACGACAACCCGCATTAGCAAAGCAGAACGCATTGGCCGCTGGCTCGCTAGGGGCTGGCGTGGCTATGTGCGTGGTGAGCGATGGTTGTCGAGCTGGTTGGTGGGGCAAGGTGTGTCTGCATCGGTTGCCACTATTCTGCGCTGGACCTTCAATTTGGTGGCGCTGGGCGTGCTGCTCTATGCTGCATTTTGGTCGGCGCTGCTCTTGATCTTTGCTATTGCTGCGGCTTGGGTTGCAGGACGTTCAAATGAGCAGGATGAAGATGACTTTTTAGGGCGTAAAGCAGAAGAAAGGGATCATCGCAATAGCCTCGGCTACCACCCTTTCAATTATGACGACGACCCCGACCCAAGATTCAAAGACAACTGACGAGTAAGCTATATTTTCTTAGCTGCCCCTCCTACCGCTCCAGAACCCTTACTCCCTGCTTGTCCTGCATCCCGTGTACCACTGGCAAGTCCTTGAACCATGTTTCCCGCGCGAATACCTGCCCAACCCAATGCAGTGATCCAAAATGTCGGCAACACCAGGAACATCGTCGCCATGACGAAGTTCAGCAACATATCGCCAAAACTGTTGTTCAGTCCCATCAGCGGATCGAAATTGGTAACGGGGCGATTCCATCCCCACCCCCTGCCATAAAGTGCATCCAGGATCGTGCTGTCGATCCATCGGGCCAACTGGAACCAGAAGTCCACAAAAAACAAGGCAAACTGCACCACGCTGACTGTCACCACGGCCTTGAGTTCGTAGGTACTGATGAGAAGCACCAACGGAATGGAAATCACAAGCGCCATCTTGAGAAACGACAGCACCATGGGCAATGCCTGGCGCACCACGTCCATCGCGGGGAAAAAGCCAGCTGCACCCAGCGTCAGCCCCAGATCACCCGCGGCGCGCGCCACGATGTTTGGCGCTGTCTTATCGATCTGTCCGCCATAGTCGGTATAGACCGTTCCCTGGTTAAGTTTTTGTTGACGCGGCGCTGCGATCGCACGGATCACCGAGTCGTCCACCTCATTGCGACTCAGAAACCCGGCCCAGCCAGCTAGGCGATTGCGCAGGCTAGGATCGACCTCGGACAGCAACCGCGCACGCAAGCCGTTACTGGCGTCATTCCACCACTGTCGGCAGGTCGGATAGCCGCCGCCGCTGGGTACCTGGGCTAGACCCGCGTCTCTATTACTGTCATAGGGCCAAGCATCGCGCGGGGTGCCGGACCGATAGCTGTCGTAGTAACCCGCCGAGTCCACGAAATACCGTGAACCGATCCAGGTGACGTCATGCATCTGTGCTTCATTGAGTTCAGGACGGTTCATGAACAGTTTGGCGCGGGCCGGGCCATAGCAGTCATGCGAGAAGTCTGAGACTTCCTGGGCCAACACCGGATCATCAATTCGTGTGGCATCGATCTCCATGCGCATTTGCCGCAGTTCGGTGCCGCAGGGAATCGCGGCGACCGACGCACTGGTGAGGCCGCGCGAAAGCGCGTGCATAAATGCCCACCACACAGGCACCTTGGCGCTTTGGTCGTTCAGAGTAGTGAAGGACTGGCTCCAGCCCGTATCGGAGGGCTGCAGCACACTCACCCCGCATTGCCGAGAGCGAGCATCGTCAAAACGCACCCGGCTCAGGTCCACATCAATGAACGGAATGCCCGCAAACAGCACCACGACAACCGCCACCCATACACGGGTTTCAATACGCGCCGCCGAGAGCAAGCCCTTGTTGCCTTCGTCGGCGCCCTCACCCCGCGCCCTGAGCCATTCTTGTACGATGATGGCAATGAATGGAACAGCGAATACGCCACTGGCCACCAGCACCGACCAGATGCCGTTATGCACGATCCAGCCCACTAGCGTCAGGTAATACTCCAGGTAATCGCTCGTGAACAGCGTCATAGTTATGCTCCCCGCTACATGCTTTGCATCAGTAAGCTGGACTCCAGCGTGACCAGCACCAGTACGGCTGCAATCTCCGTGCGAACCAATCGGCGCCGAGTTGCCACATCGAGGTGCCTAGTGAGCAGCCGGCGCCGCATCCACCGCCATCCATACGCGGTTGCACCATAGAGACATAGCCGCCAAAACAGGAAAAAAACCGACGCCTCCGCCAGCCACTGCTCCCAGTCAGCAATGCTGCCGATGAAGTAGATGCCCGCGACATTGGCGGCCACTGCTGCGGCCAGCAACAGGGCCGTCCACAGCAGCGTCTTAGCGGTACGCCGTTTAAATAACCAGCGTGCTCTGAGCCACGCGGCGTTCATGGCGTAATTCCTGGCGCGGGTCGCTGCAATTGTTGCAAGCGATCGGGCACCGGGTCGCCCTGGTAGACGCCACGCGACCCAGCCGCCCTTGTGCTGTGGCGCTGGATGATGGCCATGGGGGAGTTATTTGCCAGTTCACGGCGCAGTTCCAGCTCAGTCTTGAGGTTGCGAATCTCCCGGTCAAGTGTGTCGCTTTCCTGGATCACCGCATCCACCGCCATTTGGTTGGCCGCGACATTGGGCTCCTTCTTTCCAGTCAGCATGGTTCGTTGCAGCAGCAGCGCTTTTTCCAGCACGGAGGCCAGCGCCACCTCGGACGCGAGACGACGAGCCAGAATATCCTGGTCGGGTTCATCACGCAGCGCCTCAATGACACCCCGAGTGATCGGCAGCGATACGCTGCCCGCTTCGTGCAAGTTCTCAAACGTCGTGTTTCGTGCCCCCGTGATCAGTTCTTGCAGGACCTGGAGCTTGGCGTCGTACTCCTCTTGGATCAGCGGCGTCAGGCCTACACCGGGTACGGTCTGGGTCTTGGTGCAGGATTCGCACGTACGTTGCTCTTGTTCACCCAGCACACGGGTTGCCCATTGAACCGCCGCGTCAGGCGACGACCAGGTCTCGCAGGAAAGACTGCCGCAACTGGCCTGAGTGATGGCCGACGTGTCAGACACACCTCGGCCATTGACCAGGTTGTACCCAGCACGCGTCACATCACCCACCACCTTGATCGGGGCTTGACCGGAGCCGCCAGCATTGCTGCCGCCCACCCACGGCACGCCTTCGTTACCGCGACGCGTTTCAGCTTGTTCGATGGCCGATACCGCATCGGCGCTTCCCACCGCATCTCGAAGTGCCATGCCTTCGGCAAGCTGGCTCCAGCCCATTTGCCCCCCTGCCATCTCGGCCATTCTTTCGGCCATGGCACGGCACTGGAGCTTGGAGCGGTCAAAGTCCAGCCGCGCCTGCAGCACGCCATTGGTCAGCAGGTTGTACAGCCCCGGATCGGCCCGCTGGATAATCAAGGCAGGCAGCGATGCCACCGCGCTAGTTGCGTTCTGGATGACGCTACTCATGATGTTCTGAAAGCCGTTCGTAATCCCGTTCAGTTGGTTCTGGATCGTCGTGCTGATGCTCATGTCGCCACAAATCAGATTGCTGTTCCACCCGGCTCCGACCCCAATGGAGCGCATGCCCGCAGCGCCACTCATCGAGACGGCATTACCCCCACCAATGGAGTACATGACCTCATCACCGAGGACGCTCCCACTATTCTGGAATCCACCGCTTTGCGCCGAGGCCAAACCGCTGGACAGAGCCAGTGCGCAGGCCAGCACCGCTGAGCGGCACGAGCCCGGGATCAGGCTCGCGGGTTTTGTCATATCAGGACGGTTCATGGTTGTGCTCTCGAGTGCTCAGTTGAAACCCACACTGCCCAGGAAGGTCTGGCCCCGGCGCTGGCAGCAGCTATACGGCCGCCACAACGCCCAGGCATAGTCGCCTTGCTGGGCCTGTGTCAGCACTTCGTTATGAGGAAATACATTGCAGGTATTGGACAGACGCGGTGTGAGCTCTTGCCATTTACCCGTTGAGGGATCACTTTCTATCAATGCACCCGCAGGCCAGTAGCCATCGCGAGAACGGGCAAGCAGCGGGTGATACACATGCAGTTGTCCCCGCCGGGTCACGACGTCTCCCGCACGCTGAGCCACGACGGCGCCCGCCTTGTAGTCGTCGCTCTGGTGCAGGAAACCGCCACGCGGATAGACATTGCCCCACAAGTTCATGCCACTGCGCGATCCCACCTCGCGCTGGCCGGGAATCAGCGCCTCGGGGTACACCGCCTCCGGCACGTTGTAGCGCCAAGCCAGCGTATCCAAGGTGCTGAGCAGGTACGGTACGAAGGCTGTGCCTGCGCCCTGGCAGAAATATCCAAAACCCGCGACGAACTCATCGAACACTTCCCCGCCGGGATGACCGATCAGGTCGCTGTTCTTGAATTTGGCGAGATTATTCTCGTGATCATCATTGGTCGTGCCGTCGCCACCGGCCTGCGCGGTGGGATTGGGCAGACTCATGGACCGGACTTCCACCCAGGGGTTCGCGCCAGTGTTTGAATAGCTCGACACCACCGCATCTGGAACGTAGTGGCGCACCTTGATGGAGGTGCGTATCCGGCAACCGCCCACTCCACAGGACAGCCAGTAGCAGATGCCAACCACGCGGTACTCTAGACAGGACGGCGACAAAGCGGAAGCCACAATGGTGGCGGTGTTTAGCGCGAAGCTGGATGTCGCCGCAAACAAGAGCGCCATGGCAACACCGAATCGCAGGTGAGGCAAGTTCATGGCTGCTCCCTGCGGTATTGCTCGACGCGGGTCAGCGCCTGATCGAGACTGGTATCACCGTAGATCACATAGCGCTGATCGACCACGATGGCCGGAATGGTCGTGATACCCAAACTCCAGGCGTCGGCCACACCTTGGTAGGCCACGGCCAGCCGTTGCTGAAACAGGGCCCCGCCTTCCTTCAAGCGGCGCTGTACCAGCTCAGCGGCTAGCCGACTATCACTCGGAAGATCGGCCGACAGTTCGGCTTCAATGCGCACGGGCGCATCCAACTCGATCAGCCGGTCTGGCGTACCCTGGACGGGATGTTGACGGTCGGTAATGATCCAGACATCCGCTGCAGTAGCGGTGCAGGCGAACAGCGCTGCAGTCAAGGCTATTGCCAGCGGCAGGCACATCGCTGGGGCACGGAAAAGAGAACGAAGCATGGAGCGGCACCCGTAGTTCATGACCTTGGTAGTGCAACGCATCGTGTGCCAAGCCGCGACAAACAATCGGAAATGATGGGTGCCCGGTTTTCGTCGCGTTGCTGGCCGAACCAACCAACCGATCGTTGATCAGCCCAGCGACCATTTTGTGGTGCTACGACGTTTTCCATCGTGACGTTGTCAGTGCCGCCTGTTGTAGAGCGTTGTCACATGCTCAGGTCCAGTTGGAACCATTCTTCGTAGTTTTAAGCCGCCGAACACACAGACAAAAGGGAGCACTAGGCTCCCCCTTGGATTATTATGTAGTCGCCTGCACGACCTTAAGCGTGTGGTCGCGCCAGACGTGATCCACTAGCCGACCCTCCAGGACACGGGCGCGAAAGCGCAGGCCCTCAGCGGTGGAGAAATTGTCCCAGCCCGCTTCGTAGGATGCTTCACTACGCAGTTCGGCGACCTCTTTGACGATCTGGTCGTTTTCGTCATCAGAAGCAACCGGAATGCACCATATCACGGTATCCCCCCGAACCTGTCCCGCGAGCACCAAGCGTTGCCCCCTGTCCCGGATGACGATCAACTCGGGCGCGAAGCCCAAGGCTTCCCTAGCATCGGTGAGATCAAAGTCATGGTGTGACACTCGGGCAGTGGCCAGCGACATGGCACCCTCAATCAAGCCGCACTGGCCCAGAAAAAGGGTTCGCGGCGTCCACCAACTGCCATAGACGGGATCGTCTTCGGCATATTCCACATTGCCCTGGCAAGTGATGTTGAACTGGCGCCAGAACACATCCTTGCGGATGTATGTGCCAGCTCGATAAGGGGTGGCGATGAAGGCAACACCTTCGAAGTGATGAGTTTTAGGCTGCATGATGTACTCCCATATTTGAGAAGACGTGCGAACTCTATACCGGCCCGTGCAGGCCGGGAGAGCCCGCGCGGGGGTTGAACACTAAAACAAGAAAAGTGCCGCGCTGGCGTAGGCGCGGCTGGCGGCCAGCTACAGCAAGCCGGACTCGGCAAACGAGTATGGTTCACCTTTACCGATGATGAAATGATCCACAACGCGTATGCCAACCATATCCAAGATGTACTTCAATTGATTCGTTATGGCGCGATCTGCCATACTCGGCTCGGTCACACCCGAAGGATGTTGGTGGCTGAAGATCAGCGCGGAGGCATTGAGCGCCAAAGCTCGCTGCACCACCACTCTCGGATAAACCGTGGCCTCGCTTACCGAACCCTTGAACAAAGGCTCACACGCCAACACCTGGTGCTGACTGTCGAGAAACACCACAACGAACACCTCGTTGAGCTCAGGCACCAACTTCAACCGCAGATAATCGCGAACCGCCTTAGGGCCCTTTAATGTCGGACCCGCCTTGAATACGCGATGCTCTAAGAGTGCGATCGCTTGCTCAATAATCTGATCACCCTGCTGTTCAGAGAGATCTGTGCATAACTGCGCGCCGTTATTGGCAATGTGATGAGTGGGAAACATAACAAACCTCCAATAGATGAGATCGGAGGATGCGTACCCGAGAGGGCAAACCCTCCGGGGACGATAAAAAATAATGAGCGAACAATCAGCATCTACCACCTTCGTATCAGGTGGGTATCCGCGCGAGGGATGCGGTGCGGAACGGGGTGCGCAATCAACGCGGCATACGCCACGCCGTAGCCTTTAGGATTGCAGACTACCTGGGCTTGTTGCCGTCTGAGACGGCGGTCAATTCAGTCGCCTCTATGGGCTCGATGGCCGGATCATCGGTCACAAACAGGTCCATCGCTGACAGCAAAGCGTCACCTGGAATCGGCCCCTGTAACCACAGGAATTTGCCGTTACGCTCGTCGCGTAGATGTAACGTCGGGGTGGCCGCTATACCATCGTCGGCAGCGCCGTTGGCTTGCGCTTGCACAATCGCTAACGGGCGCTCGCTCGCCAGGCAAGCATGTAGTGTTTCGTGGGCTGGCGGGTAGATGCCATCTGGCAACCCTTGTCCATCGCCGCGCGTGTGTTGATAAATCCAGGATATCGTCCGCCAATAAGCTTCGGGGCCGCCGGCCTCGCCAGCACACTCGGCCAGCGCAGCCGATTGGGAAGCCGCAGGCTCGTGCATGGCTAGCGGCAGGTGTTGCCACTGCAGGCGGATATCAGGATGCCGCTCGACCCAGGCCATCAACGGCGAAACGTAAGTCCGGCAGTAGGGACATTCCAGATCGGCATACAGAATTAACGTAAAGCGGGCCGGGGCCGAGCCATAGTGCCAACGCGGTCCCGATACTTGAGACATCGCCGCCTTCTCGCCTGCGGATCGCTGGTTATCCAGCTCCATCGAGGCAATGAGAACGGTAGGACGCCAGAACACCAGAAACATCAGCGCCATGACGACGGCAGGCCAGATCAGACGGCGCAACGTGTCGCGAAAGAAAAGCGTCGATGGGCGCATCGTAGCTCCCAAATGAGATGTGAGTCGGGTGCAGATGCGTTAGTCGAACATATCAGTCTACTTGTGTGACAAAAGAATCCGATATGCCGCCTATCCCGTTCTTGTCTGTGTCGAAATGGTGTCTATCCGCTAGGCAGACGGGACTGCCAAATAGTCGAGCACAGAGAGAGTGACTAGAAGGGGCTGCTCACCGAGCCGAGGTCTTGCCTTGCACGAGTCCGCCAAGAAATCGAGCGAAAGGCACGATGTCGCCCTCAACACTGGCCGCCTCCAATGCCGCCATGTAATCAGCCCGCTCCTCTACCGGGATCACCGTCCAGGGATAGCCCCCAGCCGCGAGCATGGCATTCATCATGAACCGGCCCATACGGCCGTTACCGTCGACGTAAGGATGGATGTAGACGAAGACAAAGTGACCAAGCACTACACGCACGGCGGGATCTTGTTCATCCTGCAAGTGGCGAAAAAGCGCCGGCATCAGTTCGCGCACGGCCTCGTGCCGCGCCGGAACGTGTTTGGAGCGACGGATGTAGACTGGCCCACTGCGGTAACCTGCCAGATCTGCTGGGCGCAAGATACCGGTCGTGACGCTGGGCGCGAATAGCTCCCGGTACCACGCACCATGATCCTGCTGCACGACGGAACCCGGATTCTTGCCGTCGAGGATGCTTGAAAGGCTTTGCTTGACGCGCTGAAACGCTTGCCAATAGCCACGGGCGGCCAAGGCATCGCGGTGATTCCGATCCGCGCCAAGGCTGTCGGGATTCCAGGACCCGGAGCGTACCCGCTCGATCAACTCAGTGCTGACTCGGTAGCCTTCGATGGACAGTGAGTGGTAGGCATCGGTGACATAGACCTCGTCAACCTGCCGCAGATAGGTGTTCTTCTCCGGT
Source organism: Alcaligenes sp. (assembly GCA_052109075.1). Taxonomy (GTDB): domain Bacteria; phylum Pseudomonadota; class Gammaproteobacteria; order Burkholderiales; family Burkholderiaceae_B; genus Alcaligenes. The sequence continues at coordinate 42,614 of JBQEAN010000002.1, forward strand.
CGAGCCTGCGGCGGACGAGGAAAACTTATAAGGATCTGCTCTCGCATGCCTTGCCACGTCATGTCGAGCCGATTGACGTAAGGCGATGATCCGCGCAAGCTGACATGGACATGGGGTGTATCCGTGAACGGATCTGTCTCGTTAATGGTGTACCCGGCGGCACGCATGGCGCCCACAATGTCGTTGGCGATCTGTTCACTGCCTATGCTTCGAAAGGCGGCGGCCAGTCGCCCAGCGATCGTGCTGTGTCCGCCCTCAAGTAAGCGACCGAGTACCTCAGAGGCATCCCAGATCATGGTCAAAGCGGTGCGTAAGGTAACCGGTTGAGCCTGGAAGGCGGAAGGCGAAACAGCGATCAGTGCCGATGCCAAGGAGTAAATACGCACGCCATCGAGCACTTCTATGTCGGAGGCCGGTGGCACGTCCATACGGATGTCGAAGATCGACGTTTGATGTGGCAACAACAAGGGTTTATTGCCGCCCTTAGGCGTACGGACGATAAGCTGGCGAGGCACGCTCCAGTCGCCAGTCAACAAATTAATGGATTGCTCGGCCCCGAGGCACCAATCCTTTCCGAAGCGCTCTGTCAGGTAGCTGCTGCAGAATGCCCAAAAGGAAGCGTACCAGGCGGTGCTCTCGCCCTGAGTTTCGTCCGGTCGGGCCGGAACGTACCACCCCTTCATCACCTCGACGATGAAGCCGCTACCCAGCAGCCGCTCCCTGTGGGTACGGCTAAGCTGGCTGCTGCGGATCGCGATCGCTCCCTGATCCTGTAACTGTTTAAGAATTTCCAGGGAGGCGGCAAGCTTGTCAGAAGGGGTGACCATGGTGCTTACCTATTAGGTTATTGTGCTGTGCTATTGCTAGGATATCATGCCTTATCATTATTAGGCTATTGTGTTTTATTGATGTCAGTCCTGTATAGGTTCCCATGTCAACGAATCAATTCCCCGTGCCCGATCAATCTTTTCGGATACCTTGATCGCTGCGTCCAGTTCGCTGATGCCGTGCTCCTGCATGAGCTGGTAGCGTTCCGCCTTCTCTTCGGGCTCCGTTTGAGCCAAGGCTAGATACAGACTGGGCGGTACGGCCCGAAACAACACCTCCATACTCTTGGACAAAATTACGCCTTCCGTGAACTTGCCAGCTTCCTTGCGTGCGGAGAGCATCAGCGCCTTCTGCGCTGGCGATAGTTCGCGAAAGCGCGCGATCTTTTCCACTTCATCGGGCGGCATTGACAAGCAGATCCACCATTCAATCATGTTGAGCATCGGCTCGGCGGCCTTGGGCAGGTCATCGACATTTTGCGTGGCCAGCCAGAACCAGGCGCCGAGCTTCCTCCACATCTTGGTGATCTTAACCACATACGGCGCCAGCAACGGATTCTTGGTAATGATATGGCCCTCGTCGGTGACGTTGATGATGGGGCGCCCGAGGAACTGATCACGCTCGGCGATATTGTTGACGGTGCTGATCAGCGAGATGTAGGCAATGGAAAGTTGCGCGTTGTAGCCCTCGCGGGCGTAGGTCGCCAAATCGACCAGGGTGATGTCGGCTTCGGGCCAGGGAGTACCGGGCCGATCGAACATCTCACCATCGGCGCCTTGGCAGAACATGTCCATGGCATCAGCCATCTCCAGTAGCCTCGCGCGGCGTATTTCGGGTAATGTGCTGTCCTGGCCGCGCACACGTAGCGCATCACGCACGTCGCGAGTCAGTACGGTGCGTTGCTCGCCACCTTCGCTGTGGCAAAGCCGGGCGGCGTCCAGGATGCACTGACGTATCAGCGATCGATCCGCCCGCGTCATGCGGGCCTCTTCCTTGTCCTCGCCGCCGGTAATCATCAGCCGTGCGGTGATTTCCAGCTCACCCAGCACGTCGCGTTGCTCATCCGCGCCCGTCTCCTCGATACCATCAGCGGTAGGCTCGCCATCAAGGGCGTCCGCATCCAGCGTCTGTACGTCGCTGGGCGTCTCGATCAGGCGCCGGGCGTCCGCGAACGGTGCCAGGCTAATCCCAGCGCTGGGGGAAAGCTTGACGCGGTGGACCGTGAGACCCAGCCTCTTGGCGAAGTCGGTGAATAATCCAAAGGAGTTCCCAGCCTCCACGATGAATAGCCGCGGGCGATAGATGGCCGTGACCTGATTGAGCAGGTTGTTCAAAGTAGCCGATTTGCCTGACCCTGTCGGGCCGAACAGGAACAGGTGCGCGTTCATCTGCCGATCCAGGCGGTTCAAAGGATCGAAGGTGATGGGTCCGCCGCCCCGGTTAAAGAAAGTAATGCCAGGATGTCCCGTGCCCTGGCTACGGCCCCAGACAGGTGCGATATTGGCCGCATGCTGAGCGAACATCAGTTGCGTGTACCACTGCTTACGGTCTTGCGAAGGGTTGTAAAGACACGGTAACCAGCGAAGATAGGTGTTCAGCGGCGCCACCTCGTCTTCTTCGCGCACCGGCTGCAATCCCGCGTTAAGCATCACGTTCGCCAATTGCAGGCCACGGTGATCCAGCTCGGCCTCATCACGGCCACGCAGGTAAAAGGCCAGACTGCCTCGGTAGAGTTTGTGGGCGCTACCAATGAGAGACCGGGCCTCCTGCACATCCCGCAGTGTCTGCTCCGAAGCCAGGGTCTCGCCCACTGCCTTCTTGGCCAGATGGTTCAGGTGCGTCTCCAGCACATCCTGGGGCGTGGCAATCACGGTTAAGCACATCACCGTGTCTTCGGGCATCTGATCGAACAACGTATTGATGGCGTCCCCTTTACGGGTTTCGCCCGTCAGGTGCCCCGTTGTCGGCGGCGTGCGCAAGCGATCGGTGACCATGACCCGGTGCGGCATACCGTCAAAGTGCCACAGCCCCCGCGCCACATCGGAGCGCGGTTGGCCGAAGAACAGCCGTTGGCTGAAATCCCGACCGCTGGCCAACTCGATGTCGTCGGGTTCTTGGGTTGGCGGGTAGGCGGTCAGTTGGTAAAAGCGCGCGCGGTCCTCGGCCGTGGGCCCTAGTAGCCGAGGCTGGGGGTTGAACCAGCGCAGCAGCCAGTCATGTATCTGCGGCGCATCCAGGCGGCGGACCTGAATACCCGCATTGCTCAAGCCACCGGCCAGCCGGTCGCACACGATATTGAGAGCTTGTGCGGGCGTCTGGCCCCGCCGTGTGGTTTGCCCCGTGACGCGGCGATAGACGACCATTCGCACACGGCGGCTTTGGCCGCGCCAGGGCAGACGCGTAACAACCGTGTCCTCGAACAACCCTCCGGGCTTGGCCACCGCACGCAGATGATGGGCAAAAAATCTTAAGTAAAATTCGGTAAACGGAGTGCCTTGCGCACGCGGCTGCACGTAACCCTGCAAGGTCTTCAGGTACTCATCGAAGCTGGTTTCATCCTGGGCGTAGAGCTGGAGCACCCACGGGTTCTCGTCCAGTTCGTCAAAGCTATCTTGCAGCGCGTTCTCCAGCGCATCGCGCGCCTGGGCCAGCCATGCAGCTTCCCGCCCTTCGGTGCCCAGCGGAATCAACTCAAAAAATGCCCCCACCGATTGGCCGTCCTCCAACAACATGCAGCGGCTGTCGGGCAGGTACTCCACCCACGGCAGCAGTTCGACAAAGGACGGCGCCACGCCGTACAACGCCTCTTCGTCCGCCTGGGTCGCGGGCCGGTTGCCTTGGACCGCCCCACCCGGCTCGGGAATCCCTGCCTCGTTCAGAGTCTGAGTATGCTGCTGCCAACTATCCGGCTGATCGGCGCCGGTAACCTCGTCATGAGGGCTGGCACGCTTGTGCCAAGGGAAACGCCATGCCATTAATAAGCCTCTACGCGTTCGCCCGGCATCGCGTACTGCACCCGCTGATACAACGGGAAGACCGTGCTATAGCCTGGCACCGGCACGGGGTCGGTGCCTGCCAAGTGCGGGAACACGTACATCACGAGGTCAGGATTGGGTAGCCGGTGGAATTGGCGCAGGATTTCGTTAGCGGCGGTGAGCGTGTAGCCGGCCTGTTCCGGCGGGGCAGCGCGCACATCGACTTCGGTCAGTGGTCGGCGCAGGCTTTGACGCACGTCGAGCAATTGGCGGCGGGCTACCTGGCCGCTGCCGCCCTCACCCGCTTCGTGGTGCCAGATATCCTGCATGGTCCGGCCACCGTGCGGCAGCAACTCGTCCTTATGGGTGGCACACCCCGCGAGCGTAGCTGCTGTAATGATCAGTACCAGGGGGTTAATCCAGTTCAAGCGCATGGGCTTCTCCTATACGGTGATCGACCCGGCGGCCTTCAGGTTCGTAGTCGATAGCGAGGGGCTTCTCCAGATGAACGGCGACCTTTGCGCCCGGCTGTACATACACAGCGGCGAAGGCCTGGCCATAAAGTTTATTCACCCACTGCGACATGTCCCGCACGCCACCGGCCAGAATCTGGCCCATGGCCTCGTTGCCGCTGATGCCTGTCGTGCCCATCGATCCGTCCGCCCCCACGTAAGACGTCCGACCGCTGCCCGAATCAATAAGCGACGCGGCGCCCGCGCCAGCGGCGGTGATGAGCGCTTGGGTGCTCAAGTACTGCTGAGCGTTACTGCGCCGATCGCCCGACACGCAAGGAATGCCGTAGGGATCACTGATCCACCCCAGGCCATCCTCTTGGTTGTTGCGCTGATTATTGCGTTCGCTGTCCTCAGGGATAGTGCGGATCGTGCCGTCATGAAAGACAAACGTGATGCTGCGCACCTGGCCGCGCACACATGACAACGTCCAGTCACCCGAAGCGGTGCCGCTAAAGACAGCCCCCGCCACATCCGGAATGTCGATGCCGTTGGCCGTGAGGTTATCCGGGCCGACGATCACTTTGAAGGGATACGGATCGTTGACCGTGCCGTCGATAGGCACACGACCGATGAGCGCCGTCATCGCCACCGAGCCCATCAGAGTTGAATTGGTCGGCACCGTATAAACCGCCTTGGCGGTGCTAACTCCTGCGGCATCGGCCACGCGGCCGGCAGTGGTTTCCAGTGTCTTTTGCGCGGGACCGAAGCTCGTTGGAAAACTCAGACTACTGCTGCGGTTGCGCCCATCGTCTTGTTGGGCATCATCCGGTTCAACCCAGCGGATATCAGCGCCTGCCCCAAGGCCATCGGCATCCCCCTCGCGCAGACCCAGTCCTACGGGCAGATCCGCATTACCCAGGCTCTCCAGACGCCGCTGCAAGTCCTGCAGCAAACCTTCGCTCTGTTGGCGTTCGTTGGCAAGCTGAGCTTGGTCGCGCCGCAGGTTGGCACGTTCGGACTCCAGTACGGAACTAATGCGCTGGTCGATGGCGGTCTCGCGCTGGCGCAAGCGCGCGTTCTCGCTGCGTTGCGTCTTGTTATCGGCCTGCGCCGTCTGCAGCTCGGTGCGCATCTGCTTGACCTGCGCCACGAGCGTTGCCACGGTGTCGTGCGGTGTATCGCCTTCAATGCCCAGCGCCTGCATTTCCTCGGGCGTGAGCTGACTGCCCAAACCCGCAGCGCCTGAACGGGGCGTGTCGCCGCCGGATAACAGGCGGATACCTGCAACCAATACCAGTAGGACCACCGGAATCATCAGCCACTTGAGAAGTCCGTTACTGCGCATGGCCGTCTCCTTGCGCTTCTTGCGTGAGATGAGGCAGATGCACTGCTGGGTCGAAACGCTGAATGGCGGGCAGCAGCGATTGCGCCAGTCCATGTCCACGGGTCACCAAGTACACGACTGTCGTGTCCTCGGGCGTACCGTGTGGGCCCAAGGTCGGATGCTGGAAGGCGGCAGTAAGAAAATCGCCTTGCAGCGCACGCGGGTCTAGGTCCAGCCAGCCGCTGCTAGTGTTGGTCAGACGGACCGCTGTCACCCACTGATCCTCCAACCGCCAGGACGCCAACGCGACCGCGTGTACTGCCAGGGTCGGCAGCAGCGTATCCAGGCTCAGGTCGCCGCGCAGGTTCACGCGCATGACGCCGGGTACGGCCTCCACGGTACGCAGCGGTGCATACAGGTTTTGTGCGGCATGGCGCGTAAGCACCACAGGTACTGGGGTTTCGCGCCGCACTGCCGTGGCCGGGGCTGTCTGTTCGCCCGTGTCGTCACCCGCCGCCCGCTGGCCGTAGCGCTGGGGTGTAGAACTTCCCTTAACAATCCGCACTGGCTCCAGAGCAGGTTCGCCGTCATTGGCTGGGTGCGCGGCAATGTCCAGCAAAATCAGTTCCCCGCTGTCTGCGTCTTGCAACTGCAAACGAGTGGGCTCAATGGGCTCATCAGCGCGCAGGTAGACCGCGCCACCGGCGCTTTGCACCCGCAGGCGCTCGCCCACGCTGGCGGGTACGCCAACGCGCACGTTGCGGTCGATAAACACAATGCGCTCCTGGCCAACGACCAGCGGCACGGCCAGCGGCAGGCGTTCCCAGCGTAGGATTTCCACTGCCTGGGCAGGAATCGCCATCATCCAGACCAGCACGCCTAACCCAGCAAGAACTCGGTGTTTGAAGCTCATTGGGAATCTCCTTGCAGTCCCAGGCCGCTACGCGCGGGGGTTTCTGACGCTGGCACCGTAATTCGCTGAGGCGCACTGTCATAGCAATCCAGCACCAGCCCGAACGGGTTGCGGGCCGGATCAACGTCCGCCCGCGCCACCTTGATGGGGTAACGCACCAGCGCCCGCTTGACTTGCTCGGAACCGTGGTACTCGTCCGCGCTCAGATCGAGCGTCACGATCCAGTCATCGTCAGAAACCACCCGCACACGAGCGCTCGGATTCTCGCCATAACCACGACCGGGGATTTCATAGACGCCGCGCACGCGCTGGCGCAGCTCGCCGGTGCTGCGGCGGTACTCAAAGTCGCTCCGCAAAAAGGCCCGACAGGATGGCGTCAGATACGGCGATAAGACATGCAGGTTGCGGGCGTAGTCCTCTTCGCCATTGGTCGGCCAGCGGTTAAGCTGCTGGAACACATAAAACGTGAAGGCATAGACCGACTCAGGCGGCACTTCCCACCACTTGCGGGTACTGCCCGAGCGCAGGTCGGGTGGGACGTGAATGGTCAGATCGCGCGGGGCGCTCCACCACCCGCCCCCCATAACCAGCGCCACCAGTAGCAGCGCGACTGCGCCGATGCGCAGGGTTTTGATATGCGCCTGCAGGTGCGTGATTTCGTTTTTGAAGCGGCTCATTGCGCGCCCCTTCGGATCGTCCAATAGCCAGTGCGCGTGACCAGAGCATGGCCGCGCACCCAGCCTGTCAGCAACGGGTATGAAATCGTGATGCGCCATTGCAATTGCCGATACAACCAGGTGTCGGGCCTGCCACGCTTCTTGCGGCGCAACATGCCGCCACCGACGAACACGCCCAAGGCAATGCCCACGACAAGGAAGGTCGGCGCCAGGGCAATGGTCGAAAAAACCCAGGACAAGGGCGTCCCTATCAGCAGCCCCGCCGCACCCGACAGGCCGCAGCAAATCCACAACTCATCCGCCGTCAACCCGCGTACCACGACCGGGTGGCGATTCAGACGATGCGGCAGAAACGACACGGTGCCATCGGCGCGGATGTGCTGGTGCTCGGACATGTACCGTTTCCTTACAGAACTGTCGTCGCTTCGGTGAGCAGCCAGATACCGACCACGAGCAGCACGGCACCAACCGCAACGCTCAGGCCAAACTGGCCCCAGGTCTTCCTGCCCGTGTGGATTTCGGCGTACGTGCCGTAGGCGTGGTAGCACACCCCGATGAACATGGAGGCCACGACCAGCAGCGCCACCAACAGCACGATGTCGTAGCCGTAGTTACGGATCGTCTCCATAATGCCCCCGCCCGTACCGCGCGAGGGATTCTCCAAGGTGGGCAAGCCCTGGGCGAACGACAGGGTAGGCAGCAGGGCCAAGCCCCAGATGAGTGAGGCGCGCTGAGCGATATGCGTGCAAAATAAACGGGTTTTCATGGTCAATTCCTTGCGGGTCAGGATAGGAGGAAAAGGGTCAGCACCAGGTACATCGCGAGAAACCGCACGACGACGCCCAGGAACTGACGTTGGTTAATTCGGTTTTCAGCCCAGCCGACGTAGGCCGTGCGAATCGCCCACGCGCCCCATAACAGCAACACCGCGAACACGAAGCCCACCAGAACGGTCGCCATGATGGCAGGCGACATGCTGCTATTGGCCTGAAAGGCGCTGATCTGTGCGGAGGTCATAACGGGTTGTGCAGGGGCGTGCGCTCACTGCGGTATTCCCCTGCCAGCTCGGTAAGATCCCGCGGTTGAGCACGCGAGGGCGTGAGATGAGATTGGATGCCGGTACGCACGCGGGCCAGGTCGGCCAGCAAGCGTGGATAGTCGAAGTGGTAACGATCGCCCGGCACCATGGCCGCGGCTGCGGCGCTCTGCGCCACAAATCGTTCCAACGCATCAAGTTGCCGCAGGGCAGCAGCCAGGTCTTGGCGCTGAGCCGGCACATCGGCATGAACTGTGGGCGGCACTGCCAAGACCGCTGTGAGCAGGAGAGACACGCCGCCATGCGCGGCGCGACACCAAGTCGAGAGCACCATCACTCGTCCCTTCGTTAGATCAACAATGAACTAATGGTGGCGTTGCAGGCGCAATCAGGCTGTAAACAATAGGAACTGAAGGACAACCGGATTTGTCTAACCAAGCCTTGTCCTGACAGGGGGAGGTCACTGTAGCGTCAAAGGCTTTCCCAGGAAATGGGTCGTGCGCTGGAAGGATTTAGCCCCCATCGAATAAGCTGAGCTTGCTTCTCTAGCCATTCGTCGAACGAGCGACAGGCGATGTGCCACTGGGCCGCAAAAACGTTGGGCTGGCCGAGTAGCGCCTGAAAGTAGGAAGCATCGACGTCCGACAAGGAATGCCCCAACACAAACACCTGTTCGATGCTTGCCAGACCTTGAAAGAAAGGTTGGTTCTTGGCGATCAACGCCTCAGACGGCTTGAAGGTGCTCGAGAAATACCCATCAAGGATGTCATGAACCTCGACCAGACGAGTATCAGTATCGGCGATGTCTGATCGGTCATTCAGCGACCGACGGTTCTGCGGGTGCCAGGCATGTCCCAGCACTAATTCCTCATCAGACTGCGCCGCGCAGCCGTGAATGAACAGTATCCGCTCCGGTGCAATACCGTAGAGCGTACTCAGGGTACTGGTGTAGTTAAAGCTGAGGAATGCAGCAGTGTTGTCCAGTCCGGTAAGCCGCTTTGGCGCGGTTGTCGGGGTGGGGATTGGCAGCAGGCGTATCCATTCCCCAAATAGCTGCCGAAGCTCTGATGTCAACCCTGTCGGTTCTCATACTAATAACATACGCCATCCCCGCTCTCGCGCAATAGTGATAAGTGTGGGGTCTCGCGCGATGACGACTGGAAAGCCCACGCTCTCAAGCAGGGGTAAATCTGAAATATGATCGCCGTAACCATAGCAGTCGTTGGGGTCCGACTTCCACTCTTTTAGAAATCCGACTATCGCCACGCGCTTTCCGTCTCCAATCGTTTGAGGAGAAAGGATATTGCCGCTGTATTTCCCACTAGTTACTTCCAAATTGTTGGCAAGTACGTGGATCACATTCAACTCGCGAGCCAGTGGCGCTAGAATTTCCTGGGAGGAGCCGGAAACGAACACGGGTGTGACGCCATTATTTTGATGAGCGCGCAATTCTCTGAAACAGCTTTGAATAAAAAAATTCGATTGATTGCGTACAACTTGGTACCAGTCCTCAACAGCTAGAATTAAACTGCGTTGTTCATGTCCGGCAAATGTTTGGAAGAAAATTCGATTTACATCTCGGCGTTCGCCGCCCGCAGCAATCAGTTCTTGAATAGCTGCTTGTGCCTTAGTTATTCTTATTTCGCCAGCGTCATTCCCGTAGATTTTCTTAAGGTAAAAGTCTCTAAAACTGAACATACTTTTGATATTAATGATGGTTTCATCAACATCGAAAAAGGCAAAAATCTTGCGGTGCATTTAATGAATCCTTGTGGCGGAATTTTTGTTGAGGTGATCTTAAAACTCCGCCGAATATGACAGCGTTAGCATAGGTACTAAATTGAGTTAACCTTCTTGCAGCGCAGCCTCAATCTCTGGAATACTTTTTACGGGAAGAGTCTTGGAGCGTAGATCATTTACATAGTAGGCCAAGGTCTCCGAAGCCAATGTTTGCTCCTTGGCTGCGATATATTCGTCATCGAAGACCGAAAATTTAGCCTCCATGCCGCATACGGGTTTAGAGCATTGCATCACTTCCATATCGACGTGAAATGAACGCTTGTGTGACTTTTGGACGTTTTTGCTTAAAACCTTATAGGTAATCTGAGCGGGGAGCGGAAAAGCAAATGCGTTGTAGCGCATTGTCATTGTGTCGATAACAAAGTACCGTTTTTTCGCATGATAATCCTGTAGAAAATATTTCTCAGTGACTGCAAGGAACATTTGTCGGCATGCCTCTGTCAGAACCATCCCTTGGATGTGTTGACCGGTCAAATGATCAAGCATTAATTCATTTCGAGAATGCAAGAACAGATCCGATGTAAATACATTGTCAGAACTCTGAACAGGCTTAGAAATCAGAATGTTTTCAGGTAAATGTTTGTGGCATAGAGCGCGATCAGCTAGGTTCGCGACGTGCCAAACACGCCAGTGTAAAAAAGCCTCCCGCAGCCCACGTCTTGCCGATAAGCATTCCACGTGGTCTAGTTGCAACTCATCCAATCCTTGCCCGGCAATAAATTTACTGCCCTTCATTGCGCCAATATCTAAGTTATCTTGACGCAAGCAAGCAACAAGTTCTGAATAGGGAAGGCAGTTTTCATTTTTTGCAAAATTACTGAACGCTTCAGGGACAACAATTACGACTGTCATAATGACACCTTTCAATAGTACTGGGTAAGTAAAAACTCCTGAATTGCTTTTGGTATAAAGAACGAGTGTTTCCGCTATCGCACTACATCACTTCGACTGTCGACGACTTAAAGTGGCAAAGTCGGCATTCGAACCTACAGTTCCACCTTCTCCCCACCTTGATTTCGGTACTTCATGGATAATCACCGCTATTTTGTCTAATGGCGCGCCTGTGACACTTGCGACAGAATCTGTCACTGCTTCGATTAACTCTTGTGCTTGTCCGTCTGTGAGTGTTGGCCACGTTGTGATCGTTATGAAAGGCATGAATATTTCCTGTTAACGCGTTAAGGGACGGTGACGAAATCGATGAATTCTGCTTTTTTGAGTTTCAACTGGGCATGCACATCACCTCCCAGGCCAAACCAACCAATCGCTCCGCCGCGGTTCATCTGATAGCTCATCCAGAGCACGACGACGTTAATTATTCTGTTCCCATGATCTTTGTCAGCATCTGGGAAAGGATTCGGCAATGTTGCGCGATAGCTACTATTTCCATCTTTGTCAGTGGTAAAAACGTTGGGGATACCCAAAGGGCCTGGTCGAGTGGGGGATAGCGGACTTAAGTCAAAACGTCGCAACGACATGATTGTGTATAGACTGTTGGGAATCATTCGCTCGAAATTAAATTCAAATGTTGCGTGTCGCCGATCGTCTGAAATGCTGACCTGCAGTTCCGCGACTGCATCACACCATTGCCCCAGAGTTATGGGTTCGTTTATTTTCCGTCCATCCTCATGACGCGCATCCGGTATGGGAACGGCATGAAAGGGATAGCTTGGTAGCACCGATGTGTGCGCATCAGGGTACTGCTCCGGTGCAAAAACCATGGGGTAGTTGTTACATGGAAGGGGGAGTGGCAATGTGTAAAGCACAAGCTGACGATCTTGCAATGTCAGTTGTTCGGAAAGCTCTCGAACTATCGTATACGGCTCCTGTTTTCCGAAGTCCGGTAGACGGCTGGACGCTGCTACGATTGCTCTGCCCCATGCAGATGTTGTTGATCCATCATTTGCCAACCGATTGATTTGGCCAATAACAATAAAGTTACCGTACTCGTCCATGACTTCGCTGGGAGGGTAGGTGGGACCCTGCGTAGTTATGCTGAGTTCATACGACTGGAGTTTGGGCATCGTGCTCTCCGTAATAATTGCACTTAGGGTGCCTTATGGTTTCGGGGCGATCGTCTTTAAGACACCAGTCGATAAAGCCGCGTATATAGTCCGTTTTGTCCGCCAGTGATGTATTGGTCACCGGCTTGCTGAACGATGTCTTTGTACCGGTCGGAATTGAATACTGATTGATAGGCGTCCACGTTATTACTGAAACCGGACAAGAACATAACGCCGGGTTCGTTGCTAATAACAGAGTGATAGGCTAAGAAAACCTCGACTTCTTCGGCGTTACGAACGACATCAAATATCGTTTCATCCCGCCATTTTCGATAACCCTTGAAATTGCCCGGAGGAACCTCAACGTGCCTCAATTGCAGGTATGGGGTACTCGGAATATTGTCTCGAGTATCTTTCGGCGCTTCAACAAACTGCAGCAACTGTCTTCTGAAGTCGCTTTTCATATATGTTCCCAGTGCTTCCCAGGTATCGCTAAAAGATGAGAGTAGAGAGGAATTCAAAGCAAGTGATTTCAGTGCCGAAATTTCAATCACTTTGTCGCCTTCAAGACTTTGATAGAAACTACGGTCAATAACCTCGTCAGCTGCTGCCAGGGAGCGCCATTGTGAAATCACCACTCGAGACTCATCCGGCACAACATCAATTTCCGAAATCATTAAAAACTGTGCTGACATGATTGATCCTTTCTTTGAGTATCCAGCAACTGTTCGTTGACTGGGTTAATAAATAAGAGCGGTTTGTTTGTCGGGTCGATCTAAAGCCAAAACGGGTATAAGGCTCGAGCCAAGGGCTGCCGCGGCGCAGAGCATGAGGCCACTCAATGACGTTATGGTCAGTACCGCTGAACCCAGGAATGCGCCAGCGCCAATTGCGGCATTGAAGATGGCAACGTATATAGCGGAAGCGGGTAGCGCGAGAGGACCTGCCAGTTTGAGAATCCAGGTTTGGAATCCAACGAACACGATCGCGACACCAGCCCCCCACGTGACTAACAGAATCCCTACAATGTAGACACTTGTTTCATTACCGCTGACGCCCAGGCCCATTACGCTAAGCGACATGACTGCAAGTGCGATACTAATCAGGCTTTTTAAATGTTGATCAATTAGCTTTCCCGTGATGACATTACCGACAATGCCGGCTAGGCCAAAGACAAGCAAAAGAATACTTAGCATTCGACCAGGAACGGCTATGCCAGTAGAAAGGAGTGGTTCGATGTACGTGAACGCAGCAAAGTGGGCCGTAATAGCGCATGCCGTTGCACCGTAAATTTTCAGAAAGGTTTTTTCTTTTAAAACAGAGCGCAGGGCACCGCGTTGCAATGGAGGAGGTGTGGTTAGCTTGGGGAGGAATACACTGATGGCAATCATGCTGATAAGTGATAGAACTGAGATAGCAATGAATGCCATGTTCCAGCCGTATTCCCGTGCCACTGCGTTGGATAGAGGTACTCCGATAACACTGGCTACCGAAACACCACCGAAGATAATAGAGGTCGCTAAGCCCACATAACGAGGTGGAACAAGTTGCGCTCCTATCGTTCCGATCATCGCCCAAAACGCACCGTGAGCGATTGCACCAACCATTCGTGCGCCCAACAAGGCAGAGAACAAGGGAGCAAAGGCAGCAACAATATTGGATGTTGCTAGAATTGCCATTAAAACAATGAGCAAACCTTTACGTGGGAATCGTCCGAAGAGCAAAATCGATAGCAGCGCAATCGCTGCAGCCAACCATGCATACACGGACACGACCAGACCCGCAGTTGCCTCGCTTTGTTGGAAACTTTCTGCGAGTTGTGAGAGCAGACCAATAGGCGCTAACTCTGTCGTCACAATGGTGAATGTGCTGACGCCAAGCGCACCAACAGCCGCCCATGTTCGCCAAGAGATAGTTTCAGTAGAAGCGTTCATATTCATCCCAAATCAAGAGGCTCATGTTGAAGGGCTTGGATTTTGCTGAGCATGGGCGGCGAAAGCGGTTTCTGCTGCTGTTATCCCGTTCATACATGCAGGAACGCCGGCGTAGACGGCAATTTGCAAAAGAACTTCTATGATTTCATCGCGAGTAACCCCCACATTCAGCGCAGCACGGATATGAAACTCCAGCTGTGAAGGAGCGGTGCCCATTGCCATCAGTGCTGCAACTGTTAGCATCTCTCTTGTTTTGAGATCGATACCAGGGCGGGACACGACGTCCGCAAATGAGAACCCTAAAACCAACTCAGTAAAATCGGGAGATAAACGATCCAATCGGCTTGCCACCTTGGCTGGTGCCTGCGGATCCAAACGTGCCAACAAAGCAAGGGCACGTTCCCGGCGATCGAGTTCGTTGGGGTTACTCATAGCCCCACTCCTTTCATGCCGTCCTTGGTATATCGTTCACCGGCAACGTGAAGGCCAGAGATTCTTGCGCTCAATAAGCCGATGTCCACTTCAGTCAGATGAATGTTGGCGGCAGCAACGTTGTCTTCAAGGTTTCGCACTGAGTTTGTTCCCGGGATTGGAACAATGTCTTCCCCTTGGGCCAGCAGCCAGGCAAGCGCCATTTGAGCTGGCGTAGCACCTTTGCTGGCTGCCAAGTCGGTCAACGCTGTCACAAACGATTTGTTTTTATCAGCGTTATCGGGTTGAAAACGGGGCAAACTGGCCCTGAAATCAGTGGCGTCTATTTCCTCGCTGCTCTGGAACCGACCTGTCAGAAATCCGCGTCCTAGAGGGGAGTAAGCGACCAGACCAATGCCCAGTTCACGGCAAGTCGGAAGAATCTCTGCTTCGATATCTCTGGTCCAGAGCGAATATTCGCTTTGCACGGCCGTTATTGGGTGTATTGCATGCGCGCGGCGTAATGTTTCGGCGCTGACTTCGCACAGTCCAATGTGCGCAATTTTGCCTTCCCTCTTAAGATCGACTAAACCTTGCATGGTTTCTTCGATCGGACGCCCTGCTTCGATGCGGTGCACATAATAGAGATCGATCTGATCAACCCCGAGCCGATTAAGTGAGGCTTCGCACGCTCGCCGGGCATACTCCGGGCTGTTGTCGATCACTCGTCGATGCTCTCCAGCATCACGCACAATGCCAAATTTTGTAGCGATTTTTACCTCAGGGCGATGCGTCGCAATGAACTTGCCAATGAGTTCCTCATTGTGATGAGGTCCATACATATCGGCAGTGTCCAGCATCGTCACGCCGAGTTCGATGGCACGCCTCAAGACCTGCATGGCTGTTTCATCATCCCGTGGACTATAAAACTCGCTCATACCCATACAACCCAACCCGATCGCAGAGACGGTCAGCCCATTACCAAGAGTGCGGTACTTCATTTGAATTTCTCCTGTGAATACAGCTGTAGTATCATCTTTCAAAAATGTAGTATCAATACATGCTTTCGGAATTCCATTTACCGATATCGGAATAATCATGGTAAAAAACTTGCAATGGGATGATGCACGGGTTTTTTTGGCTATCGCCCGAATGGGTACGCTAACGCGTGCCGCCAAACTATTGGGACTTGGCGTGGCCACCATGACTCGTCGCCTAGATAGGCTAGAGGCAGCGCTGGGTGTCAAGCTATTTTCGCGACACCAAAACGGTTATTTTTTGACCGATGATGGCACCGCGCTGGTGGGCCGCGCAGAGGTATTGGAGCAAGCCGGTCAAGCATTTGGGACAGCGGCGATGAATCAGGTGGCCGGTACGGTACGACTGGCAACGGCGGAAAACCTTGCCAATCCGCTTGTGATTCCCTCCCTTGGTTCCTTATTGCAGGCGCACCCTGATCTAACGCTGGAGGTCGTAACAGGGTCAACTACCATCAACTTGCATCGCAGGGATGCCGATCTCGCAGTACGGATGATTAAACCTACCGATGGCAATGTCACCCTCAGACGCATCGGCACATTGGGTTTCGGACTTTATGGATCGCCGTCGTACCTTGCTGGTCGTACGTCGAAAAGTCATTCATCCGTATTGGAATCCGATCAATTGATCGGCTGGGTGGAGACCTATAGCCATCTGCCCTCGGCCCAATGGATCAATCGCGCCTTGGCTGGTAGGCCAGCCAGGTTGTTAACCAGCAGTCTGGCCAGTCAACATTCAGCGGCGGTTGCTGGGATTGGTTTAGCAGTGCTTCCCCACTTTCTGGCTCGTGGATCTGGACTGCAATGTGCCATTCCCGAGTTAGGCGTTGATCAGACAATATGGCTGGTGACTCATTCCGACCTTATACACTCTAGACGAGTACGGGTCGTGGCTGATTTTTTGATTGAGTTATTCGAAAGCAAGGCGAAGGAACTGGCCTATGCTGGTGTATGAAAGGTGAGTTAAATCGGATGAATAGCCACTTGGAGTTCGTGCTTTAGCGCTGGCTACAAGTACTTCTTAAAACTCCCCGCCGTCAGATTCACGGCCAGCCCCAGCAGCGCTGCACTGGGCAGTAGGACAAGCAGCGGATGCAAAGATACCGGCAATGCCAGATAGATCACCCAGGGCAATACAGCCAGCGGCATCAGCGAGGCTTTAGCCCGGTGGTAAAAGAATCCTGATTCCCGACCCGCACCGAACTTGCGCACGTCACGCCGCACCAGCCCATCGACCAGCCCAACGAAGGCCGCCAGCAGGATCAATGGCAAGGTCAGCACCAAGATCAGTAGTCGCACCAAGAAAGTGAGTGTGGTGAACGCCGCGGCGATCAGGTAACGCTCAGCCCAGACGTAGGCTTGGCTTAGGTAGTAGCGAAAGTTCTTAGTACCGACCTGGCTGGGCACTCGGGCGCGATCCGCAGTGTGGCTAACCCGGTCACCCACGCCAGTCTTGACGAAAACCCAATCATAGCCGGTGTCCACTAATTGGTGTGCAGTACGCCCAGGTTCGCGCACGACAACGCTGCGCGTGAAGTGGCCCGACAGGTGGCTTAACTCATACTGCAGCATGGACTGGGCGTGACGCCAACCCTGCTCCTTCCAGAACAGGTGCATGCCCACGCATTCGACCACGATGGAGATCAGCAGCGATCCGATCAACACACCGAAGAGGCGAAACGGCATAGCAATGAAACTTGCAATCAGCCCCTGACGGCGGCTCTGCTGTTGCTGTGTCGTCGAGGCTGCATCACTCATGACACCGCCTCATCGTGGTCGGTGTTGCGGCTTGCTGCATCCACGGGCTCGTCGTCGAGCAACGTATCGGGCAGGGATTGCTCCTGCAGCCCAGGAATGCCCTGATTTTCCCACCACTGGCCGGTTTCTGTGTAGCTCTGGCGCATGTACTGGGCAAGCTGCTGCAGGTCCTGCGGCATGTTCTCATCGGGATCAGGGGCTGGCAGCGGCATACGAACCTTCCACAGTGCGCCGCCCTGCATCAAGGCGAAACACTGGCCTTTGGGCAGTTGGACGATATGCGCGGGTTCAATCATCGGCACGCTGGTCATGCTGATGCGGTCCTGGGTATTGCTGGTAAAGTCGGTTTTACCGTGAATGTCCGAGCTGTCGGTGGCACCGCTCACGACCGTCGTGGTGTAGACCTCGACCTTGGGCAACTGCTTGGTCAGTAGCTCGGCCGTCGCGGTCTCACGCACGCGCAACATGAATAGATTGTTGAAGTTGCCAATGACTTGTCCAGCCTTGGCGCGATTACCAAGACGCGCCTCAATGTCAGAAAGAGTCTGCGTGTAGGCGGTGACCTGAATGCCTGCCCCACCCCCTTTATTGATCATCGGGATGAACTCATCGCCCATCAGTTCGTTGAATTCGTCCGCATGCAGATTGATCGGCACTTTCTGGTCGGCACGGGCATTGGGCAGACCGTCGTCGACGCCGAACTTGTAGATGTGCCCCGCCACCGATACCAAATCGGAGAACATGGAATTACCGACGGCGGCAGCAACCTCGGCGTCCGAGAGCGCATCCAAACCGACGTAGACCACAGCGCGCTTCCTGATAATCTGCATCCAGTCGAAGATCGGCCTGGGATCGTTCAGGTCCGAGTAGTTCGGTGCGAGCAGTTGGGCGATTTTGCCGCTGGTGAGCTTCTCCAGCAACGGCAGCAGGCTGGCAACGATCTTGTCAAAATACGTCTTGTCGTAACGCACGGCACTACGCAGACCGTCCAGTACCGGGTCGTAGTTACGCGCCTGGCTCAGGTACTGCTCGAGCGCGACCACACGCTTCTCGCGCCCGATCATGTTCCTGGGAATGTTCCTGTCGTTCAGCCGCGCTTCAAGTTGAACGATGACCTCCCAAGCCTTGGGCTCGGTCTTGGCAAAATAATGCTGGGCATACTCGATGAACAGCGCATCAATATTGACCACGTGGCGCTGAATCAGCAAATAGTCCGGACGCTGTCCCAGTTCGATCAGCGCACGCGCGACGATATTGACGAAGCGCCAGGCAAACTCCCGGAACGCCGCCGAGTTGCCCTCGCCCGAGAGCTGGCCCGCAATGCGGGTGGCCACTTCGGAAATGCGCCCAAACCGGCCCACAGCGTTGTAGCGGGCGGAAATGTCCGGCCAACCCAGGTGAAACACATAGAACTCGCCTTCGCGTCCGGCGCGTTTGGCCTCCACGTACATGCGTTTGAGTAGATCCGCATCCCCCTTGGGATCAAAGACGATGACGACTTCATGCTCGCCCGCACTGTTCTTGCGGCGGATGTCCTGGGTGATGAAAAGTTCGGCCAGCCGCGTTTTACCCACCCGTGTGGTGCCTAACACTAATGAATGGCCGACGCGCTCCCCTAACGGCAAACTGACGTCAATCTCATGCGGTTCGATGCCGTGCAGACGGGGCAAACCGCCGACCGGCGGCAGTGGGCGCACTGGATTCAATGGTACATCCCATGCCGTAAGCTGCACCAAACGAGACAAAGGAAATGGCGCGAACTCCAGACGTTCTTCCAAGCGCCGCGCCAGTCGATACGCCGAAGTCGGCTCGACATAGCGGCGAAAATCAGGCCGGTACGTCTGCGTCAGCCGATGCGTATGCTTCTGTTCCCACAAAAAGCCCTTGCCGATAAACAGCCGCTGCTGGCTGACTGGCACCTCGCGGCTAGTCATCACATAACGCGGCAGACGGCGAATATTGCGGCGATAGCGCAGGATGGCCTGGGCCTGTCGAAAACGGATCGCACCGAAGACAGAAAACGCTAAGGCACTACCGATGCCCAGACTGGGGTTCAACGCGAACGCCCACGGGGCCACCACGCACAGAATCGCGGCGCCGGCACAGACCGCCACGGTGTATAGCTCCACCGCCGGACGCAGCAATACCTCAACCGGTTGGGTCTGTGCCATGCCATCATTGCTCGATGCCAGTGGCCGTAATCAGTGCGGGGTAGTGACGCAGCCCCAACCGTTCGGCCAGATCGTCCGCCGATACCGGCCAGAGCCGCAGGCCGGGAGCCAGCGCCCGCAAGCGTTCCAGTCCCTGTGCCGTCTCGACGTTGACCACCAGACCGGCCGCGTTGCGCTCGCGCAGACTTGCCGCATGACGGCGCAACCAGGCCTGGGAGACTTCATCATCTCCGATCAGAAAAAACGGCTGCAGGCCCGCAGCCTCAATCACCCGACGCGCGACCGCACCCGGCGTGAGCTTCGCGCTGTGCACCGGCAGCATCTGCGCCTCTGCATCCACCGAAGGAGGAATCTGAGGAATGGGAATGGGTGAACGTTGTACGCCGCCGGTGCGCGGCTGCAGGTTGAGCGCGTCGTAGTACGGTAACGCCGATACGCCACCGCGATCCTCCACCACAATCAACGGTTCTGGCGTTTGCGTGGCTGACAAAGGTGCGGCGACGACCAGGGCGAACAGGCCGAGTACCGCCAGAGCAATGGATTTCATGGTGAAGTCTCCTGATGGGTGGCACGGGACGCGCCGGACGATCCTTGCACACGGTTCAGATGCCGGGAAACGCTACGTCGGTAGCGCACCGCCGGCTCTCCGCCTGCTGGGCGGTGGTAACGACCCATGGCCAACAGCCAATCCTCACCCGGCTTGTACTGCTCACGCAGAATGACGGCGGCAATTGCCAAGTTGGCATAGGGGTCAAGCAGGTCGCACGGGCGGCTGTAGCGGTGTTTCTGATAGCCCAGGTTGATTTGCGCGAGGCCCACATCAACGCGGGTGAGCCTCGTTTCACGCAGCGCCTGGAGCAGACCGGTGCAAGCCTCGGCGCGCGTAGCATAACGGTGCGACTGACCCGCCACATTCAGCGACCAGGGCCAAGGGATGAGGCGGTTATCACGACGGATACCACTTTCTTGCAGGGCGACGGCAAAAAGCACCGTCGATGGGATGCCTGCTCGTTGGGCCGCCAACTGATAAGCGGGAGGGGGAATCTCCTGAGCCTGCCCGTGACTGGCGAACAGGCTAGCCGCCAACAGCAGCACCCGTAGAGACTGCACAGGACTTACGGTTGTCGCTGCCATTGCCCATTCACCTGACGCACCACAGCTGGCAGCTCGCCCGCCAGGCCCAGCGACAGCCAACGCCCTCCGTCGTGATTAAGCGTGATGGTGCCGCTGCGTACCTGGTCTGGGTCAATCTGCATGCGTTTGGCCAGATCACGGATGCGGGCATCGTCCTGACGGCTACCGACCATGTAAAGGTCAAACTCAGTGCCCGCCGTCTGCAAACGTTGAACAAACGAAGCGCAGAGTGCGCACTCGTCTTTCACGAAAATCGCTACGCGCCCACTGCCTGCGATCGACATACCACCCGGCGTCGCATCAGGCAAACTCACCCGCTGCACGCCCGGGTGCAGCCTCCGCCAGGCGTCATCGTAGGCACCCTGGTAGGCCAGCAATTTTTTAACGCGACGCGATTCTGCTTGAACTTGCAGTTCGGCGTAGCGGCGGCGTTCGTCATCTGAGCGGGCTTCGACGCCCAGCGCGGACAACGGATCGAGGTTGGGAGAGTAAATGCCAAGTGGCCCGTCCATCAGCTCCTCATAGCGTGTCCACTCTTCGATGTCCAACCCCCAGTCCCGCGCGAGGCGCTCACCACGGCGTTGCTCGATCTGAGTGTGGCTCGTGCGCGATGGCTGCATGATGGCGTCTTGCTGGGAGGCTGGTTGCGCAAATACCCACGGCGGCAATCCTACAAACAGGGCAAACACCAAGGCGGTCTGAAATTTCATGGTTCGGCTCCAAATCAAGGGATGGTCAGACGGCGTGTCTGTTTGCCATTTTGGAATACAGCGGTGTTCGCCTCAATGACTTGCAATCGCCACTGCCCCACAAGCTCGCCAGGTATCACCACTTGAATCTTGTCCGCCGCCAATTCACCATTTGCCGGCGCGACAGACACGCTACGCTGCCCGGCCCGCAGTTCAGAGCCAACGACACGATAGGGAAACGGGGCTTGCTTCGGTGCCTTAGCCACAGGCGTGGCGGGTTTGGCAGGCGGAGGAGACACGATCAAAGCAGGTTGCGAGCGAGTTTTAAGCTTCTCGACCTCTAAACGAAGTCCCTGTAGCGCTTGGGCGTCCGAACGATCAGCCAACGCCCGTTCCATTCGACCAAGACGTGTCTCAACGCGTTGACGCGTCTCGTACAGCGCGTCAGCTGTGGCAAATTCGGGCTGGGCTTGGAGCATCTGCACGCTGTCTGCCAATTCAGTGATCCGCGCCTGAAGCACTTGGATCTGTCGCTGACTCGAATCGGCATGCGCCTGTTGCGCAAGGCCTGCCATGGCGCGATACCCCGTTCCGACGAGTACGCTGAGGACGACCAACCAGACCCAGAACAGGATCTGCAACCCGCGCTTAACGGCGCTGTGCGGCGCTCCTTTCGCCCCTTTCATGCCCGAACTCCTGTCACCGTGACGGGAAAGGTCAGTACCGGCTCGCTGGCAGGTATATCGCTGACCGGCTCATGCTCGCTGTCGTAGGGATTGGATCGGACAAAGCAGATTCGCCGCACTACGTCGTCCATTTGTAGCTCCCAGGCAGGACCCACCAATGTCAGCAGGGCATCGCGCAAGGTCATTGGCCCCAAATGCCAGTGCGCCAGCGGTAGGGGCAGTGAGTAAAGTTCGATGACCCCATGCGCCGACTCGCATAGCTGATAGCCACTACGTTTCAATGCGTGGCGTAGACCGTCGCCGACAGTTGCCCGAGCATCCTCCGGCAGGGATACATGGATGACCTGCAGCAGCAGGTCACGTTGCGTCGCCCATGGCGCAAGCTCGACCAAGGTATAGCGGCCAGAGCGGAGCACCGGGATGTACTCAGGTTGTGTCGACTCGGGGACCAAAGACGCTACTTCAGGAAGGGGGGCTTCTGTCGGTACCGTCGTGGTCGCACAACCACTTAACAATGCGGCAGCGATCAGCAGGCTACTACCAACTCGGTGCCGGATTTGAACGTTGGCTGACATGGTTTGGCTCTCTGTTGCAATAAGCCAATACCTTCGTGCAGCGACTGTAATAGATCAGCAAAGAAAGCGCACTGCGATCAGATCGCTTTCTTTTTGAATTCCTCCCAATACATGTTCTTATAAACAGATAGCGAAACGCTCCCAGAGCACTATGCAAAGACCTGCCAACACACAGTCACGACCCTCAATCAACAAAAAGGAACACTCAACATGGCAAACAACGAACCAGATCGAACCAACAGCTCCTCGACGACTTTGGAACGAGGTCTTGGGGTACTGGACCGATCATGGGACGCTCAATGGGCACTGCGATTGATCTGTCTTGTCCTTTTTCTGGATATGGCCATGATCGTGCGCACCAATAGAGGATTGTGGCAGTGGTTACCCGAAGATAAAGCTCTTCTGAGCGACGTAGGCTGGATCGCGCTTACCGTCGTCAGCTTCAGCACAATTGTTGCAATCGTGATGCCCGTGATACTGACGTTCTTGCAACAGCTCATGTTTGCACTATGGGACCTTGCTCCCCGTTTCCACTTGTTCACGTCGTCTGAGCCACTGCCCTATCGACGCAACCTAGGAGATGCGCCTACATATACCTTTCATGACTTGGCGCTGTCCGAACGGGATGAATTTCTATATCGGTTATACACAGCAGATCGTCAACGTAAGGAAACGGCCAGGAGATCAAGAGTAAGAGCTGGAGAATTGACCGCGACGGCCATCCTGGCCGCATTGGCTGACTGGCTGGTCGCTCAGCAGTGGCCAGGCAGCATCGGGGTAATCAACGGCCTATGGCCATTCTTGGGAGACTATGCGCTATTAGTGTTAGCGGTCGTACTGCTTTCCAGTTTGTTCATGCTCAAATGGGCTTGGTTCCCTCCCTATAAGCCGGATGAAATTTACTTTCCTCCTCTGGACCGACAATTGCGTGAAGAAGAAAGGCGAAAAAAGGAGCTGTACAAAAAATAATGGCGGCCCCAATGGGCCGCCGATAAAGAAAGAGTCAGGCCGCAACAAGCTGCCTGGCCAATGCGACTTCGACGGAATCACCGTCTGGGTTCAACACATCAAGCCCAGACTCGGGCACGTCTCCCGACGTGCTTTGTGAGACCAGGATCTTCTTGGCCATGAGAGACAGGCATGTCATCTGCGATGTCGCGGCATAGCCCAGATAGATCACGCGTACTGCTAGCTGTTGACCGATACGCCATGAACGGCGCGCGGCTTGCTGCAGCGTGTAGACGTTGTAGCCCGACTGCATGAATACAATCGTGGGAAACTCCAGAAGATCCAGCCCCGTCTTGACCAGCTCCGGGTTGGTGATGAGCACATCAATGCCCCGATCCAGGTGCTCGGCAATCCAGTCTTCCCGGCGGCTAGCTTCCACGCTTGCGCGCAATACTGCCACCTTGAAACCCTCCTGCTCCAACAACATCTTCAAACGCGATGTGGTGTCGCGCGTGCCAGTGTAGACGGAATAGACCAGGGTCTTGCGACCTGCGGCTTTTTCCTCGCGGCAGATACTAATCAACTCCCGTTCTTTGGGCATGACCTCCAGTTCATTAAACTGAACGGGTGTGAAGGCTAGCACCTGACGAGTGCGTGGATGACGAACGGTTTCCGCTCTAAAGCAGCAGTCGGACCAGGCCAGCAGCACATTAAGCACAACACCCAGCAAGGTGGTATCCCGCTTACGCAGGGCCTCTTTGAGTGCAGACGTCAGATTTGCAGCCAGACTGGCGTAGGTATCGCCTTGTTCCGCATCCATCTCGACTTCCCGAAACTCCTCGTCATACCGCGGCAATATGCCCCCCATGTCGCGAAGCTTTAGGAATATCGTGTACGGCAGGATGCAACGCAGTACGCCCTTCGGACCAAAACCCGGCGCTTTGACCGTTCGGACTGACACCTTGGTGCCCTTGGCGGTCTTGTGGGCAGGCCCATCGGACTCAGAGAATATGTCTTTCAGAATGCCATGGTCTCGCATGAAGGCCATCGCGGCCGAACTCATGCTGCCGCTGCTGCTCGGACGGTAGCCATCTTCGATCATCCTCCCAGGCAATGCCCGAAATAGAAGATGAAAAAGGTCGTCCGCGTAGCCCCCCATGAGCGTGCCGGTTAACAGCACCGTCTTACGGGCCTTTGCCGCAATCACACCCATCGCCTGGCCTTGCGCCGAACCGCCCGTCTTGTACTCATGCGCCTCATCAGCGATAAGCAAGTCGAACGTGCCCTGTGGCAAGTAGCGTTTGACATATTCGGAGGCTTGATAGC
Organism: Alcaligenes sp.; assembly: GCA_052109075.1. GTDB lineage: Bacteria > Pseudomonadota > Gammaproteobacteria > Burkholderiales > Burkholderiaceae_B > Alcaligenes. The sequence continues at coordinate 67,294 of JBQEAN010000002.1, forward strand.
CACCTTCACCAAAGCCAAACTCCATGCTGGACATGGCACGCTCCATGCGTTGCGCTTGGCGGTCGGAAAAAACCAACTCTCCCCGATCGTCCATCAGATTGATGAAGTTGTGCAGGTTGTCGCCCAGCATCGAGGCCAGGAAGCTGTCACCGAACATCTTCATCAGCTTCTGTGCGGTGGCTTCACCGATGGTTGGGATACGCTTCAACGCGCGAAGCACCGCTGAGGATTGGTCACTACCAGACAATGTTCTAGGACGCATCAACGTCCAGAGTGCGGCGCCGCAACCACTGCACTTGCGACGCGTTTCTTCGGCCACCAGTTCCAAGGCATGGATCGGTTCGCCATCAGAATCGGTGACCGTCGTCCCGCAGTGCGGGCACGCCCCGATGACACCATCGCGCGTACGTTTACGCATAAATGCCGGCTTCCAGTGAAAACCCATGCGCATGCGCACGCGACCGATAATGAAAAACTCCTGGCCCGTCGGTTCCTCACCTAACTGCTCGCGCAGCTTGATGAGCTTGAGCAAGGTATCGGGGCCGTTGAGCACCCATACCTTGGCGCCCGCGACGGTTTCCAGAATTTCCCTGCGCCACTTGTAGACCAGGTGGGGCGGGCTCAGGACCAGGGTGCGCCGATAACCTTCCGCATTAAGAACTGTCGCCAGCGCGATACCGACAATGGTCTTGCCGGTGCCCATCTCTCCATTGATGATCGCGGCGCGTTCGCCTTGGTTCACCAATAACTCCGCTGCCGCATGCACAACTTCGGCCTGAGCTGGAAAGAGCTGGCGTTTGAGGCCTGCAAGCACCAATTGACGCTCGGGCCGGGGCGTACCGTTATAGACAGGCGGGTTCGCCCGATTCAGACTGTCCAGCAGTTCGTCGCCAAACTCCTCGACGAAGTCCTGCAAGCTGAACGACAGTTCCGACTCTGCGGCATCTGCCAGTTCGTCGGCGTGGATGGTTTCTGCGACAGCCGTCGCTTCAAGTTGAGTATTCATGGTGGTACTCCAGAAAAAAAAGGGGCACGCACCTCCCCCAAGGGGCAGTGACATGCCCCAGGGGGATAAAAGGTAGATAGCGGCCGGAGGCCACCGTGAGAGGAATCAGTATTCGCTGGGCAGGAGCAGCGTGGTCACGCTACGATCCCATTCAGTAATGATCCAAAATTTCAGGTCGGGTGCGACCTGATAGGAAGAGAACAGACGATCCTCACCCGATGCCAGCGCGGCATCGTTTAGTTCGCGATCCCCTTCACTGAGATCACCCCAATCGCCGCCAAGGTGGCGGCGCAAGTACATACTGGGGTTGAGCTGACCCTGTTGGACCAGTTCGTCAACGCCGGCCGTACAAATCAACTGGCCTGGCGAGAAGCGCATGTTGGGAACCACGCTAATGAATAGTGCTTCGGTTGTCATGGAGATAGCTCCTTTAAAAAGAAAGCCGACGCCATGACGCCCATCGGGGCAACATGACCCCGGTGGGTGGATAAAAGCGGTGATACGGCGCCGTCAGATCAAAGACGGTTCTGCGGGCAGTTGAGCAACGGTCTTGCTAGGAACATCAATGAATCGTGAGAATCTGACCCAACGTGGCTGAGTCGGGTGTCAAGTCCCAAGCCCTGATGACGGGCACAAACTTGTCGGTGAGGATGCGCGTCTCGGCCACGGAACCGTCATCACGTTCGCGATACTCGGTAGCGGTGGCTTTCTGTTTGTAGGTATCGCCTTTGACGGCCAGGATGCGACCGCTTTTAGACTGCACGACGCCTGAGATCGCTCCGGCCGCCAGAGCCAGTGCCAAGTGCCAGTGAGATAAACCGCGCGCCGGAGGCCGCATGGAGTGTTGGGCGGCACCCAAATGGGTCTCGCTCAATGGCCAGAGCCCCTGCAGGCGCTGCACTTCTTCGGCAAACTGCGTCGGTTCCATGCTGATCCGGTAAAAATGCGCTGGCTCAGTCTGTGTCACTGGGATGCTGTAGGGCAGCCCGATCCACACGGGGGGCAGCTCCTGCGCTTCGATTTCAGCTTGTCCGACCTGTAGCAGCCGGGTGCGGATGGACTTGACTTCATCGCCCGCCAGCTCACGCTGACGAACGCGACGCCCAAACACGACGACCTGCTTGAACTGGCTATCCACCGCACGGTAGACGCTCAGATCGGTAAAGTGCCGTGTCAGCCATCCAACCATTTCCTGGTCGAGAACATAGGACGGGATGATAAACACCAAGACACCGCCATACTGCAGTTGCGGCAGCGTCTTTTGATAGAACAGCTTTTCAAGCCGGGCGCGGCCTCGGCCTTCGTAGCCCATGTTGCCATTGGCGTCTCGGGCGAGATCACCGTAAGGCGGATTAAGCCACAGCAGGCCAAAACACTGGCGTGTGATTAGCGTGTCCATCAGATCGCCATGAATGCAGCGGTCAACTAGTCGGCGTGCATGATCTGCCCGTTCCCGGTCGTACTCGACCGCGTAGGCCGTGACCTGTTCACGCCCGAGGGCATGCGCCGCTTCGGCGATGGCGACGCCTTCGCCAGCGCAAGGATCAAGAATGCACATCGGTCCATCACTAGGCGCGAGGGCGTCGAGGGTTCGTTCGAGCGTGGCTTCATCGGTCGGGTAATAGCCGTTTTTGGCAAAATTCCGGGCGAGCCGGGGGAACATGAGGGCCATAAGAAATCTCCTGTATGGCGGGGATAAGAAAATGCGGACACGTGCGCGAAGCGCGCATCCGCGAGTAAAAAAATCAGGCCACGGCTTCCAGTGGCCGTTCGGTCGCTGCCAATGGCTGGACCGGATACGCGGTGAGCACGCCCTGGCGGATGAGGTCACCCAGTGCGTCAGTGAGCACCGGAACGTCCAACTCCAGACGAAAGCCCTGCAGCGGCCCGAGAGCCGTTGGTAGTGCCTTAAGCATTTCCCGATCGCGTAGCAGTGCCAGCACGGGCGCTTGCCAGTGCTCCAGAAGGGGCAGCGGGCACGTGTCCATGACCAGGCGCCACAGTCGAGCGGTGGGATCGTTCGCTGAGCGTGGTAACAGCGCGAGTGCGCTGGCCGTACTCTTGTCAGGTTGAGTGCATCGTCGGTCGAACAACCATAGGTTGGTCATGGAACCGAACAGCGTGCGGCGATAAGCGCGGGTGAGGCGCTTTTCCAGATGATCAACGCCACCGACCGAGACCCGGACAGAGCCCCCTTGGTCGGTAATGAGATGGAACTGATCCAGCCCATCTTCGGCGCGACCGAGGGTCAGGCGAGCGATGAATTGCTGGATCGCAGTGTCGCGCGCCCAGACGGAAAGAAAGATAAACTCGCCTTGCTCGTTGCAAACGCAAGCATCGGCCATCAGGTCGCTGCATTCGTCGATGCGATACAGCACGGGAGTTTGATGAGATGATGGGAGCATGGTGTTGTCCTCAAGAAAAGGAGGCAGCACCGCCCCCAAGGGCAGTGACCGCCCCGTAAGGAATGAATGAACGTGGTTTACTCGGATTAAATTTGTGGTCGCTAGCGGAACTGCAGCGGACAGCCAGGATGACGAGCCGGTACGACGGATCAATCCAAGTAGGAGCTTAAAGCTCCCGCTCGGTGAACGAACCGTCGGCCTTGTGCGTGACTACGCGGTTACCGGTATGTCTTTCGCGGTCACGTTCGACCTCGATGAACATGCTCTCCGGTACGTCGATCTGAAAACTGCGCAACACTTCGCGGTAGTAGTCCAGGCCATGGTCGAAAGGATCGACCTCGTGCAGATTGCTGTACAAATGATCGAACGTCATGGGGTTTTCGATCACGTTGGCGGGCTTTTCGATGACCAAGAAATAATTATCCAACGGCCTATCCCAACCAAGCAGTACATTAATCGGAAACCCTTCATGAAATGTGTCGAAGCAGTGCCGACTCATAGTGAAGCTCCTTGATTGAAGTAGCCGGGAGTCTCCCCTCCGGAGCTGTCCCGGCGGGTGGTAAAAAAAGACATGTGAGCGGCAATGAAGTGAAGCGCCAGCCCTAAGTATTAGTAGTCCGTATCGCAACCGGCTGGGCAATAACCCAGCTTGATCCCATGGCTGCAATAACCGTGCTCAGCATTCCAGTCCTGGGTTTCTCGCCTCTCCACAACCGTTGCGTAGTCCCATTCCTTTGCTATATGCAAAGCTTGAGTGCGATGGGATTCGGGCAATTGATGAACTCGCCCATCAATCGCAGAACTGAAGCGTTCAACGTAATGGTCGTGTTACAGTCCGCAACCCTTTGTTGCGTGCGCGGCAACGGCCTCGCAGACAACCCGCCACGCTGGTTCATCCAACGCAGAGCGGGTGTCCTTGGTGGGTGGTGAGGATATATCGCAAGCGATTGTTAACACGATAGAGATCTCCGCAAACAGACCCGAGGCTTCCCCATATGGGGAAAGTTGCCCCGGCAGATGGATAAAGAACACCGCGAATGCGGTGCCTATGATTACGCAGGTTGCAGTTCGACCTCTCGGCCCCAATGCTGCGTCTTGAAGTCCAGCACATAGCCCAGTTCACCCAGGCGGGCGATCTGCGCACGAAGGGTGCGCCGGTCGATGGTCGAATCCAGCTTGATGGAATCCTCAAGCGGCCACAGCAAACCGAACAGGGCCGCATCGTCGCTATCAAGACCTCCCGCAGCTGCAATAGCGGCCGATGGCGTGTCCACGCCAAACGGTGTGGTATCGATCAATGGGTCTGACGATGCCTGTACGGCAGCGTCCACCGTCTTGGACGGTGTGCTTGGCGTCGATGACGCACCCAGTTCCTCGTCCAACGGATCAACTTCCTGTGCGCCGAAGCTCGTGGCATCGTCGCGGCTCAGTTTGTCCAGCCCCGAAAGCGTCATTCCGTCCAGGTTGGCGCGGATCTCGAAACGCATCCCGCCACCGGTCGGGTAAGCCCTCGGGTAGATGTACCTGATGATGAACTCCCCGTCGTATTTACCTTCGGGATATTGCTCCAGTTCCGCGTCCTTGACCTCAAACACACCAAGGTGTGTAGTGAGGCGACCGACCGTAAACGGACCATTGCGACCCCGGATCGTGCGCAGCGTGAGCTGGCCTGAAACGATGATGGGCGATGTGGATGGATGTGCTGCCGTGGAAGCCATAAGGCACCTCCTGATTGATGAATGTGAAACTGCCCACAACCACACAAGGTGGTTGTGGGCAATCAGGGAAAAAGAAGCACCCCCTAAAGCGGGGTCTAGAGGGTTGGATCAGAACGACGTGGCCGTCTCTGACTCATCGGTCTGCGGTTGCCCTTCCCTATCGGATGCTGCGGGTTCGAGGGTCGTTTCATCATCGCTGACGACGGATCGACTGGTTCCCTCAATAGACAAGTCGTCCTCAGGTACTGGCTCCTGACTCACAGCCGGATAAACCTTCTGGCCATCGACCTTGATCAAGCTGATGTGGACCAGATTGGACTTCAATGACAAGGCTGCTTCGCCAGCGCGGTCACCCTTGGTACGAAGGTAAGGATCGGTCTTCATGTCGTTAAGACGGAAGGCAATCAGTACTTTACGTTCAGCCTGGACGGCCTCTACGCAGCGACGGACCAGGTGCTGGGCGTCAACGTCAGTGACGATGGTATCGATATACCGGTATTCGGGTTCATCGACCAGCCCTGCCAAGGCGCCAATAGAGCACGCCAGGAACGGGTCGCCATTTTTTGGCGCCACTTCCTTGGGGCGGTTCAGATACCCAATGCCTCGGGTGATCAATTCATGCTGCTCGATCAACGCCAGTTCGGCGCGATCAACCAGTTCGAGCTTGAGCAGCCGACCTTTGAGGCTTCCGGCTGGTTCACCCTTGCGCTCGCCGCTGGGACGAATATAAGGATCGCCCCAGAGGTCGCCGATCCGAAATCGAACCAAGGGTCGTTGATTCGGATCAGCGTCGCCGACGTAACGCTCCACCAGTGCCTTTGCATCGGCACCGGAGACTTTGAGATCAAAATAGCGCAGCGTCGAGTCCTTGGCAGGACCAACCATCGCAGCGATGGTGCATGCGAGGAAAGACTCGGCACGGCGTCCACCTCGTACGGGTACCATCCGGACGCGCTGTAGATAACCTATACCAGAGGTATGCAGATCAAAGTAGGACTTCGTATTGGAAGAAGGTTGGTTCATGATGAATCTCCAGTGATAAACAAGCGGAGACACACCACACCCAAAACGGGAGGTGCGTCACCCCGCGATGGGTTAAGAAAGGCAGTTGCATCACCACCAGAAAAAACTGGCAGTCGTTCGCGCAAGGATGCGGTGCGAACTGGTGTGGTCACGCGACAGGCGTCGCGCCGCAACTTTAAGGACCGAGGGTTGCCTGGCATGTCGCTGACAACGTCAACAATCATGGGCCAAGGGTTACACCATGCCTGCTGATGCGCCACCAAGAATAGGTGATCGCACCGGACCGTATAGGCCGCTACAAATGGAATAAAAAAAACAAGCCCCCGATGGTTGGTCGGGGGCTGCAATAAGAACAGGTTGGTTAGGCAGTAGACGAAAGCGCTTTCTTGCTGCGGGCTGGCTTTTGCAAGGTCTGAACACGAATGCGACGCCAGGTACCGTCATCAATCAGATTGGCCAAGGTCTCCCCCAGCATGTCGAAATAGATGTCGTCGCGGCGCTCGACCTGTTCATCGTCGCGATGCAGCGCCACCGCATACGCATCGTCGGCACGCAGATAGATCACGCTGACACGCCCCGAAAACTTCGCGGTTTGCACCGTGAAACTCACTGCGGGCGGCGTCCGAATGATGTCTGCAGGCGTGGGATCAACGAGCACGAAGTCTCGCGCCTGGGCGTCGACCAGCATGTGAGCGATCCGCCGATGCCCGTCAGGGGCAGGCATTTCCTCTAGTTGCTCGACAAGCTGTTGCAATTCCAGACACTGCGGCGGCGCAACAGGAAGTTTGGCCGGCGCTGCTCCAAGAATCATGCGCTTTACCGTGTAGGGAGTACCGTCTGCGGTTTGTTCGATGATCTCTTCAGGCGTATCGGCACGTTGACCGTCGAAGCGACGGCGCGCATACGGTATGACCTCGACCTTGGCACCCTCTACGGGAACTTCGGTTATTAGCGTACGATCCAGAACAGCAAACTTCGTTCGACTGATTTTGACAACGATGGCCTCATCAGTGGTCGCGATGACTTTGCCCTCAAAGGGCGACGGATCAACGCGAAAGCCCAGCATATTCTCCTTCGGTGTCCCGTCGAAGATGTTGAACTGAAAGGATCGTGCGTTGCTTGGCACATGGCCGGCAACCAGGAAAGGCATTTGTTGACGAATGGTTTGATGATCCATGATGGAGTCTCCGAAAATACGGAACCCCTCATCCCCAGGGGATGAAAGATCCCGTGGGGGTGGAATGGACGACAATCGTCCGGATATGAGTTCAGCCAGCGCGCACTGGGCACGCCGCAGTCTTAACGGCCTTGACTGCCTGGGATGCTGCCGGCTACGCCAGCGAACATGCTCCGAGGATGGCGCAGTGACGCCATACCGTCTGCCAGGAAACAGATGTGGTGTTAATCCGTTTTCCAGCAATGCAGGAAAAAAGAAGCCCCTGGGTAAGGGGCGAATGGGAAAACCTACATTTCATAGATTGGGAGACCGTCCAGTTCGGGCGTGTTGGCGTCGAAAATCAGAATGCGTACATCGGCGTTCGCAGCCAGGTGAAGTATGTGCATCAAATCTTCGGGCATACCTTTGGACAGATGCTCCTGTCGCAGTTGCTCGGCGGTGACACCGTCGATGTCCTGCAGGTGCTCATCCGTCCAAGGGGTGCCAATCAACTTGACACCAATGGCCGGGCTGTACGGCACCCGAAAAGCGATAAACATGAAACCAGTCGGCGTGGCAATATCGGCTAAATCGCACAAGTAACGCTTCGATGCTTCAGTGAGGTGACATGTGCTGATTTCCCAGGCGCGGCTATAGACCCCTGTCTCAAATTGCAGGCGGTGCACCACCTCACGCGCGGCTTCTTCGGAATAGGTGTCGCCCACAAGCACCGGCTGGCCGTCGAAATCATCGGCGACGACGGTGTAGACCACCATGCGCACAATGCCTTCTGTGTGGTATTGGGCTTCCAGTTCTTCGGGCACGTCCTGACCCTCGGTAATAATCGCAAACTCCTCGCCGAACAAGCAAGGAAACAACGCGATCTCATCATCGGGAAGATGCGCTTGGCTCACATGCAATGGCCGCCAGACTGGCGGGCAGTCGTTCTCGTAAGTAATGAGCAGGGTTCGGACAATCGTCGGATTCTGATAGCCGCGAAAAAAAGGGTTGTCGATCTTGGACATGAGATATCTCCAGCAGAGGATAGACGGGGTCCATCCCCCGCCGGGGAATGAACCCCCGTGGGTGAAAAACAAACAACGACCAATCAGGTCGTGTGGAGGATCGATCACTCACCAAAGTCGGTGGTGTCCCCCAATGCCTTAAGTATGTCGATCAGGCCACAATTGGCCAAAACATAGAGCGTGTTGTAATCATCGCCAGTGGGTGCTTGCTCACTGGCGTTGATATGGCCGTCCAGCTCGAGGATGCTTTGACGTACGCTTTCGGCCATTGCCAACGGCGACTCGGCGTCATTGTCACGAACGGATTCGCCCAGCGCCGCAAGCACTACCCGTGGAGACAGTGCATTCGGCAAGGACTCGTATGCAGTGGGCGCCTCGCCTCTGCAGATCGCTTCTTCCATGGAGGGACCAATAGCGAAGTGGGTGACTTCGTCGGCCGCAGCGTCTTCAGTGTCATAGTCCACGATCACAAACTGCGGTAGTGGCATGTGCCGCGGCCAGTCCTGTACGATCGTTGCCTGTACGCGACCGCCTTTCAGGACGACGGCAAAGGATGGATTTCGGGACATATAGTCGCTCCTAAAAAATGGAAGGACATGATCCCGAAGGGACACATGTCCCTCCTTGAGGTAGAGAAAGTACGGTGGTTTACCGGTATAGGCTCACCATCCGTTGTAGTGCAGCACTAGATCAGCGATGACCTGACGCCGTTTCAGATCAAGGCCGCCCAAGTCGGACAGCCCCTCAAAACCGCATCGGTTCAACATGCCAGCGGCTTCACGGGCGTTGTAGAAGCTGACCATGGCGGCCAGAAACATACGCTGGCCGCTGCTCAGTACGCCCAGGGCGTCATTGAGGAGGAACAAGTTAGGACGAAGGTCCCACTTACTGGCGGCACGCTGCAGACCGTCGTGGGTGCCATCGCCAAACCATTGCGGCCCAGCGATGTCCACGCCTCGCTTCCAGGCTTGAAAAAAAGCATCTGGCGCGCTGGCGAAGTTCCTTTTATCCCGTGGCAGGTGATCAACGAGGTAATGTGGCAAGAGGTAATTCATATCCGTTCCATTGGTATGAGTTAGGAGTAGTGCAACTGAGTCCAGCCGCCCCGGTCGAGCGCCCGTTGCGCCGCTGCTGAACTTCGGAAATACTCAACCGACTCGCGAGAGACAGGGCCGTAGGCGTCGCGTGTACCGATGTAGTGGCCGGCGGCGCTGTGCAGCACTTCGAGCGGCAAAAGACTGCCGACGTAAGTCAAGGCCAAGTGGCCGTATGAAACTTGCTGGGACATAGCAGAACTCCTTGATATAGCGAGACGCCCATGCCCGTGACGGGATGGAAACTCCCGCTGGCTGTTGACGAATGAGCATCGACGTCGCAAGGACGCCTGTCCGTGAATTTGATGCGATGACGGACTGGCGGGTTGCATGGAGAAACTCCACGGCAGTCGACAAACCCAGACTGCTGGCATGGTGCTGACCACGTCAGCGACACATGCTATGAGAGCTTCGTTAAGACTCAGCTTGGTGTCAGGCAGAAATAAGATATCAACCGCTCCCGATTGGGAATGCGGGATGCGATTGAGGTAAGAGCAGGATTGAACGGTTCATGGTTCGCACCGGTCATTGCCCAAGGCATACTGCTTCCATAAAGCAAATGCCTCGTCTGGCGGCAATTCAGCGAGGATGATGATGGGCAGAGACTGCCGTGTGCGCAGGGCTTTGAAATAAGCAGGTCGATCTACGATTGTCTTGAGCTTGACGCCCTTCAAAAAGAGCAGCCTATCGTTCTTGATGAACAACACCTTGTTGCCGATGTCGCGGGTGAACGCAGTGCGCAGCTTTCGATCGGCGTGCAGGGTCTCGGCCAGTTGATCGACGAGAAAATCCAGCGTCATGTCGATGATGAGGGGAGCGTCGTCCTGGCCGGTGATGCCTCCTTCGAACTGGGCTGGTGGCAGACCTTTGGCAAATTGTTCGGCATCGGACAGTTGAGCGGCCTTGCCTTCTAGGACATGAAGAAAGGTCAAGCCCCGCGTCCGTCGTTGCGTGCTTGGGCGATAGCTATACCGTCAAACAGCACGGTGGCGGTGAAGCACAACGTCTCTTCGCTGGCGAACTGCGCTACTTTGAGGCTTCGCAATACAATACGGTCTTGCTTAATGATGGTTTCCATAGAAACTCCTGTGATGTCGGTCGAGCGACGGCACGCCCCTAATAGGGCGGGATAGTCACCCTGTAGTTTGGAGAAAGAGGCATCAATGCCCGCTGGGGCGACGTTCGCCGATGCGATGCGTGTGCGAACTGGTGGGTCTCGTCGGGAAAAAACCCTACGGCAGCCTACAAACCCCGGCTGCTGGCATGGTGCTGACATAAGCAGCGGCACATGTGGTAAGCATCGGGTGTCAATTCGATGGTGTCATTCAGCAATCAGGATTGATCACATCCCGATTACCGTAGGAAAAAAAAGCTCCCCATCAGGGAGCGGTAAAGTAACGGGGGTGGTTAAGGTTCGACCGCGCTCAGCCGCCCTTCACTGTCAAAAACCAGCCGCATGCAAGTATTGGCAAGCTTGGGCTGAGCGGTGTCCCGCAAAAACTCGGGCAACAAAGCATCAAGCACGCGGTCAGGAGACTGCGAGCATCCTACGGCAATGAAGGTTGCGATGGTTCTGGCGTCTTCGTCTTCGCGATCCTCATCGTACCGGTCGTCGATTGTGTAATCGGAGACCAATTCAGTCCCACTCCGAGCCGTTGGGGTCAGATAGAGCGTGTTAGCTACACGCACGGCGTCTACTGCATACGTAGGGTGAGCTTTCAGTCCCAAGTGCAAGCTTTGAACAAGTTCTAATTCGACCTCGTCATCAAACAAGTCGGGGGACTCGTCCCTGTACAGAGTTACACCCGACCTGACCCGAATTTGCGCAGAACTGATCGGTGTGACCATCTTTTTGAGCCAGTGCCCACCATCGACACCGGTGTTTTCCAGCAGAAGAGCCTGGCGGGCCTCCAGATAAACTTCGGCGGCGTTCTCATCGTCCTCGTCGGATGCTATCTCCCAGGCACCACACTGTATAACTGTTTCCTTTGTGATGACACCGCTGGTATTGGAGTACGTCCAATACCGGCGACAACCGGCAGGCTCCGATAGCCAGTCGCGAAACCAAGCACGGGGCACGCACGGCAAATCATTGAGCAGGTCGGCGTTAGCTGAACCGAGGCAGATCTGCGCATAGTTCTCAACAAATTCACTTGCCTCTAAAGATTGCTTGGCCTCATTCAAGGCCTCGCGATAGGCTTGGTCTACGACGGCTTGGATGCGTTTGTGATCCTGCGTCTCGTTCAGCAGATACTGACGATCCGGCAGTTTCGCGAGTGTATCGTCGGGCAATAGAATGACCTGATGCTTGCTATGCTTAGATAGTTCGCCGATAGGCAGGCCCTGGAGGAAGCACCGCCACTGCGTGCGCGATGCGGATAGGTCGATAAGAACCTGGCCCATGGCGGTCTGGCGCCAACCTAAGGAAGTGTTTGCCAATGGCCTGACAATTTCAGTGCCGTTCAAGCTAACCGGAACGGGAAAGGCTTGACATAGTCGGTTGAGCTTGCGCGTAACCCATTCTGACAGTTCGATGCCCGCATATGGGGATTGGACGCCTTCGAGACGAATCTCGGTTCCCACGCGTGAGACCTTGGAATAAACCTGGACGGCCTCGCCGCAGATGATCGCCTCTGTCGCCGCGTTGAAAGCTTGGTCACGAGAATGAACGCTCAAGCGCTGGGCGAAGTATAGCGTTGAGAGCACACCCAGGCCAAACGCATTCTCGCGCGCCTGTAATTCCTCGCTCCAGCCAGACTCGGCAATGAAGATAAGGGTCTGCAGGTCGGCGATGCCCGTTCCGTCGTCACTGACAACGAGCGTATCGCCTTCGACGGTGATTTGAATGTGGCTCGCCTTGGCGCGCCGGGCATTTTGCAGCAGTTCGCCAAGCATAGAGACCTGGTTGAACGCATGCCGTAAGTTGGCAATCAGTCGATGTTGATTGGTTTTGAGGCGAATGGTACTCATGGGATGACTCCTTGAAATAGGTCCAGCGCCGTTCAGGCGCTCTGGGGAAAATAAGAGCAAAGAACGGCCGAGCCCAACGCGATGACGCGTCGGTCAGGCAGTGGCCGGGGTTGGATAGACAGGGCTGAAACGCCCGATGAAGAGACGGCATCGACACCCGAGATGGGTGCCCGTCCGCGGCGTGATGCGAAACGGACGAGGTGGTCGGCGCGGAAGCCTCCGCGACGCAGCCTGAACGACCGGGGCTGCTGGTGGTTGCTAAGGTTTCAGCAATTCAGAGCTATAGGGTGACCTTGCCAGGACAGTAAGTCGCGCATCAATACGCGCCAGACGCCTCCTCTTTTCTGAGATGCTGCATCAGCCGTTGCCCCAGCCAGGCTACGCATGGCACGGCCATGGAATTTCCGATCGCCTTGTAACGCGGGGCATCGGCTGCGGGCTTACCACGATAAGGCACTTGGGTGTAGTGATCCGGCATGCCTTGCAACCGCTCACATTCGACCGGCATCAGCCGTCGCACCCGCCACTCAGACCAATCACTAGGACTTGGCTTATTGCCGGTGTACTGAAAATAGGCCTCATTGTCAGGAGTCAGTATGTGGCTTTTGTCAGCGCCACCGCTACTGGCACGCAGCGCCGGTGCTAGAGTTCCGCCCAGTTCGGCGGCCACGCCATGGTCACGACCCCGTAAGGCAACGTTAAGTACCATCGGCAGGCCCTGTCCAGGTTTACCGCCGCCCGTAGAGAGCGCACCGGCGATCTGCCCGTGACCGGACTCCAGCCGCAATTCACCGCGAGAGTTCTGGGCAAAAGCCATAGCCTTTGGCGCACAGGAGGTGATGATGGGTACGGCCCTGCCCGTGCCGTCCTCGCTGTTGCCCGTGGACGTGTCCAACGTGTGGCTAATATTGCCAGCCACAGACTGCACCACGAAGGTTTCGACTTCAAAGTCGTTCTTGGCACCGGGTGCAGCGGTCAGGCAGGCGGCAACATCTATCAGCCCTGAGGTGTTGCCACCGCCAAAACCGACCGTGACCTGGACCTTGCCATGCGTCGGATTCAGTCCGGCATAGTCGCTTGATGATGCAGTGCTTGCTCCAGCAGTGCAGGCAAAGTCTTGCCACGGCGCAAAGCCCTGCGAAGAATCCCCGTACAAGCCGTCACGCTCAAATAGTACTTCGGCGGGATCGACGTCATCTCGACCACTTGCCACAAGAAACACGCGCTTGCGGCGTTGGGCGAGACCGAAATGTTGAGCGTCGAGCACACGGCAGGCGAGACGGCGTTGGGGGCCAGACACGTAACCTGCGTGCGTCCATTTCTCCCCTGGCGGTTCGAGCGCACGGCTTTCGCCGGCCAGTGCGCCCAACAGGCAGCCAAAGGCGTTGGAGCGGTCGCTAAGGACGCCAGGCACGTTTTCCCAGATGATCGTGGCGGGCGGACGTTGATTTTGTTGGCGGGTTTGGTCGATGGCATTGGCAAGCTCCACATATTTGAGGGTTAAGGCGCCGCGCGGATCGGAAAGCCCCTGACGTGCGCCGGCGATGCTGAAAGATTGGCAAGGGGTGCCGCCCACGAGAATGTCTGGCGCTGCGACCTGACCGTCTCGTACCAGTGTGGCGATCTGTGTCATATCGCCCAGGTTGGACACGTCGGGGTAGTGATGGGCGAGTACGGCGCACGGGAACGGTTCAATCTCTGAAAACCAAGCGGCTTGCAGACCGTGGGGTTGCCACGCGAGGCTGACTGCCTCGATACCGCTGCAGACGCTTCCGTATTGCAATGTTGTGTTGGTAGGCTGAGGGTTCATTTGGGTTTCTCCTGTTCGTAGGGGCCATAACCGACATCGGCGGGGCCGGAAGGTAGAGGTAAAGCAGGAGAAAGGTGCCGAAGACCCGTAAGCCTTCGGCGCGGGAGGAAGTCACCACCCGTGGGCTGATCCAGGCTCACGGTTGTCGCTAGAACCGTACGCTGTCACAGCAATCACACCCGGCCCATGTCGTGGTTGGGGCCGGCATTGTCTGGCGCACATCCGCGCACAAAAGGAGCCCAGTGTTTCGCCGGTGGGCACCGGCGCCGATTACCGTTCACCCCGAAAGGTCTCCTGGTGCCTCGCAGGGTGACGCGGCGGCAAAGTACCAGGGGACCCATCGGGGCAGACGGGACTATCAACGATCAAGGGAAAGCGCACGGAAACGTTTCAAGTAAAAGTATCCTTCTGACCTCGGAGCCGTCTTCGGCGTGGCGAGGCACGCACACGGTTATAGAAGGAGTGGCGCGCTGGGAATCCCGCAAGGCTGCGGGATTAATGCCATACAACCGGATCGGTCTGCATGGCACAGGGGGTATTGGGCATCTCAGGATGCCTTGGGTGCGCTGCGGCGCTTGCGCGGCGCGCTGCGCTTGGCGTTGGCCGATTCAACCGGCAACGTGCCTTTGCAATCGGGATAACGCGAACATGACCAAAAAGGGCCATTCTTGCCTGAGCGTTGGCGCATGGCCGACGCACACAGCGGGCACGGCGGGCCTTGGGGCACCTTGATTGATAAAGCGGTGCCCTGGTATTGGGCGATGATCTGCGCAATCCAAGCCGACTGCTTGTCGATGAAGACCTCATGGGTAAGCTGGCCCGCCTCGATCATATCCAGAGCTTGCTCCCAAACCGCCGTTGTGCCGGGATCAACTATGGCTGTAGGCACGGCATCAATGAGTGTGCCGGCGGCCTCCGATGCGCGGACTGCCCGGCCTTTCTTGAGCAGATAGCCACGTGTCAGCAAGCCGTTAATAATGTTGGCGCGAGTCGCCTCGGTGCCGATACCCACCGTGTCCTTCAGTTTCTGCTTCAGGCGTGGATCGGACACGAGCTTCGCGACACTTTTCATGGCCTTGACCAATTCACCTTGGGTGAAGGGCCGGGGAGGCAATGTCTTGAGCACTTTGAGATCGACACCGGTCACCTGGCAGGACAGGCCTTGCTTAAGTGCGGGCAGCACTTGACTGCGCGGGGCTGACTCATCGTCTACGTCAACGGGTTGCTGGTCGGCCAACACCAGCCGCCATCCTTGAATGACAATCTGTTTGCCGAGGGCCTGAAGAGTTTGGCCTGAGCACGAAAACCGTGCGATAGTGCGGTCAAACTCATGATCCGGCAGAAACTGCGCCAGGTAATGGGCACGGATCAGTCGGTAGACGGCCAGCTCCTTTTCACTCATGGCTGACAAGTTCGCGGGTTCCAGCGTGGGGATGATGCCATGGTGGGCCGTTACCTTAC
The DNA here is from genome assembly GCA_052109075.1 of Alcaligenes sp. GTDB lineage: Bacteria > Pseudomonadota > Gammaproteobacteria > Burkholderiales > Burkholderiaceae_B > Alcaligenes. The sequence continues at coordinate 82,962 of JBQEAN010000002.1, forward strand.
TGTCGTTCCAGGCACGCGAGCGCTGTGTGCGATCAAGCTGCCCCATGACAGGCTGCAGTGCGGGGTCGGTTTTGAGCAAGCTGTCGAGCACGGCAGGCACTTCGGACAGCATGCTCTCGGGCAAGTAGCCCGAATCCGAGCGTGGATAGGTGGTGGCCTTATGTGTTTCGTATAGCGCCTGCGCGATATCCAGGGTTTCCTGCACATCCAGGCCCAATTGCTTGGAACAGACTTCCTGTAGTGTGCCCAGATCAAACGGCAGTGGCGGGCCTTCGCGCATACGCTCGGTTTCGACAGAGATCACCTGGGCTACGCTGGCCGCCCGCATCTGCTGCGCGGCTTGCTGCGCCACGGACTCCTGCAAACACCTGCCCGCATCGTCGATGCAGTGATCTGGGGCCAGCCACTGCGCACTGAAAGATTGCCCTGTGGCAGAGAGCGCCACGTCAATGGCCCAGAACGGGACGCAGACAAACTGATTAATTTCCCGGTCGCGATCCACCACGAGCTTTAACGTGGGCGTTTGCACCCGTCCCACCGATAGCACGCCTTCGTAGCCAGCCTGCCGACCCAACAGGGTGAAAAGCCGGCTCAGATTCATGCCCACCAGCCAGTCGGCACGGGACCGCGCCAAGGCCGAATGGTACATGGGCAACGTTTCGGACGAAGGCTTCAGGGCGGCCAATGCCTTGCGGATGGACACATCGTTCAAGGCAGACAGCCACAGGCGCCGGATCGGACCGCGATAGTCACACAGTTCAATAATCTCGCGGGCAATCATTTCGCCTTCGCGATCAGCGTCAGTCGCGATCACCAACTCGGTAGCTTGTTCCAGCAATTGCTTGACGACTTTAAATTGCGTGGCCGTCTTGGGTTTGACCTCGACACGCCAGCGCTCGGGAATAATAGGCAACTGCTCAATCGACCAGCGTCTAAGCTGCTCGTCATAGGCTTCGGGCGGTGCCGCCTCGACCAAGTGGCCGATGCACCAGGTCACGATGACGCCTGGGCCTTTGAGGCAACCGTTGTCGCGCTGCGTGGCACCGAGTACTTTGCCGATATCTTTGCCCTGCGAGGGCTTCTCGCACAGAAATAGCCTCATGCTGTTCCATCCGAATCTCGTTGATACTGCCAATGGAGACAGCATGGACGCAGCGTCAGATTCGGGCAGCAAACAAGCTGGACACGGTGCAAGCGCTTTAACGGCGCTCTCACCGACGCGCGAAAAGACCAAGCTGAATTGGGGGGAGGGGCTGGAACAGGTGCGTCCAGATCGGAGGGCGCGTGGAACGCAGTGGACTTCAGTGGAGCTATCCCCTGGGGATAATTGCATCGCATTACGTTAAAAAAGAGCAGCAACATCAACATGCTGCTCCACACAACGGAAGTTATTCGTCCTCAGACGCCGGTTCGGTGTTGCTCGGCTTGGCACTGACCTTGATCGACTCCAGCCGAAACGGCAGGATGCCCGCGCGCCGCGCTTCGATTTTGAAGGTCACGCGCTCGTTTTCCTGGGCGTCCTCCCATTCGTCCCGAACAGTACGCCCCTCCACCAACACACGCATGCCCTTCTGGTACAGGCTGGCCCAGCTCTCGGCATCCCGATGCCACAGCTCCACAGGAGCCCAGAAGCCGCCGCGGTCCTCAAAGGTGCCATCCTTCTTTGGCACAGGGTTGTCAAAGTAAACGTTCAGGCGCAGCAGCCGGCTAGGCTCGTCGTTGCCGTTAGGAAACTCACGGAATTCCGGGGCCGAGCCGATATTACCTTCACCGAAAAAATGCGTACTCATAGATCAATCTCCTGATGCTTGGGGTGCCTGCTCTGGCGCGGGCGGGTGGGATTACCGCTGATCGCGCCGTGTTTCAGATACGGATCGCAACCGGCGCACATAAACGTCTTCGGCCTGGGCCAGTTTGCTGGCGCATTCCCGAGCTTGGCGACCTATGGTGTGCAACAGGCTGATTTGCATGTTCAGCACAATGCGCTGCTGCTCAATGGCGTGCAGGTCATCGAGCATCGTGATCGGCGTGGTGGTGCTGTCCATCAGCGCCTCCCACAACGCCACGCCCATGGCCGAACGGTCATGCTTGCGCCAGCGCAGAAAGGTCGTGCCTGCACCAGTGTTTTGTTGGGCCAGTTCCACATCCAGCAGGTGAAAGGGGTAGCCGCTCGTCTGTGGCAGCACCCGCCGCTGCGCCAGGCCTATCAGGTCGTCGCGCAGTGCGAAGCACTGGTCGGCCCAATCCCCCAAAGCCCCCTTACCTTTAAAAGGTTTTAAAAGACCTTTTAGATAGGCCGCATGTTCCAGCCGGAGGAAGTCTGTCGGTTGCAACGCCTGGAAGTGGCGGCGTGCACTACCCTCATGATCACTCATGCCGGTTCGTCCTCATCGGTGGCAACAGGATCGAACGTCTCGGGCGAAGCCTCTGACGCGACAGACGGCGTATCGCCCGCATCGGACTCGACATGGCTACTGAGCGGATGGCCCCGGCGCACGATCGGCGGAGCAAAGCGTGATCGCCGCGTACCCTCCAGCACGTCCTCGGGCAATTCGCCAAACTTCTCGATGGCGGCCCGGGCGGCGGCATTCTTGGCGGCAAAATCATCGCGCTGCGTGCCTGAGTAGCGGTACTGCTGTGCCAGGCTAAACAAGCTTCGCAGCGCGTGCGCGCCATCATTGAGCCAACGTTCCATCGTGCTGCGGTCGATGAGTGCGGTGTGATGAGCCAAGATGAGTTTGCGAGCAATCTCATCGTAATCGGCCAGAAGGTAGACTGCGGCGAACCCCAATTGGGCATTGACGAACAGCGGCAGTTTAACGGGCTGCACGTTCAGGTTCTCACCCAGACTAAGCGCCGAAGGAACGTTGGTGAGAGCGAGGTCGATCTGTTCATTCAGCGTTTGAAGCGTGTTTTTAGTCTGATCCAACTTCTCTTCAATGCGAAGCATCCACCAGTCAGAATACGGATCATCCTGCTCGGCGCCTCTCTTGAGCTTGTTCATGATGGACACAAAGCCATTCAGCCCGACAATGCTCGCTTTCCCTTCTGTCGGTGCGCGCCCATGCCAAACCCGTGAGGCGTGGTGGGTATGCAGCGTCAGCGACATGGCGCTGCGTAGCGCCCCCAAATTTAACTGTAGCGGTTCGGTGGATTTGCGTTCATTGGACATAGTGACGACTCGTCGTGATTGGATGAGGCTCCATCATCGGCAGTCAGAAGAAGGCAGTCAGTCATCAAATGGATACACGCGCACCCCAGTTTCGCCATGACCCCATAGACCGGAAAATTATCCCCAGGGGATAGTTCCATCAACGCCCATAGTGTTCCGATGTTCGGTACGCGGCGACCAATCTCACGCAATAAAGGCCGCCCCTCTCGTACTGTCCTACCCCTGTTGGTCGGGTCAGGACTTATTCACCAAACCGCGCAATCGATTCAAGTGTCGTAGAGCGACCTCGGGTGGCACGACGACGGGTTGCGCGGGCTCAGGAGTCGGTGCCCGAGCCGGTGCTGGGCCATGCGACTTCCCGGCCCAGGGTTTGAAGTCCCCACTGATGGCGCGTTGGATGATGCCAAATAGATAGCCAGCAGGATTACGCACCACCTGGTTATGACAGCGTGCCGCCCACTCGTCGAGCACCGCCTGGCGTAGGGACTCATCGACCTGACGTAATGCGACCAAGGTGCCCGCCTGCTGCTCTTGCTTTAATTGACCAAAACGTTGTGGCAAGCGTAAATTCTGTGCCCTGCGAACGGACTCAGCCGTACGTACTTCTTTAATACTTACCTCACGTACTGTACGGTCCTGCTTCGGATTCGGAAGAGCACCGTTTGACGCGGGTTTCACCCCTGCTTCGGATTCCGAAGGCCGCGCGGCGACATTCCGAAGTAAGGCCGAATCACCGTCTTCGGATTCGTGGTGATCCTCCTCCTGTGGATAACTCGTATCGGGTTCGCCCTGCAGACGTTGCGCGAGCACATACAAACGCGAGGGCAAGGTACGCCCCTGCAACAAGGGATCATCGGCAATTTCCTGCAACGTGTTCAGGCCGACAATCTGAACGGCCTTGCCCGAATGGCTCAGAGACTGACTGACCAGCTCCAAATAGTCCGGGTCGAGCTGCATGGCTTCAAAGGGCGTCAACGGTTCGTCGTGCAGCACATAGAGGTTGCCCAGAACACGACCCGTTTTGGGGTCGCGCCGACGGCGTACCAGACTGAGCCAGCGAGTCAGACGCAACAAGGTCAGTGCACGCGCCACGGTCTCGTGCGAGGCCTGAGCCCCGCACGGCATTGAGGCCAGCCAGGGTCGCAATTGCTCATAGGTGGGAAACGCCGTGACACCGTCATCGTTGAGCAGCAGCCGGAAGACTTGCCAGGCGTTGCGCTCCAGCGGAGTCAATCGTCTGTCGAGAAAAAGCCGACGCGGAACGCTCTCGTGCCGGTTTCCGCTGTAAAGAAATCCGTCGGTTGTCGGACTCTGATTCTGCCCGGATGAGAGGTCCGTCAGCGCTGCGTCGAGCAGCGTGGAAAGCAAGACAGGTCCGTCGTTCGAACTCGCGTCATGGTCCGCCACAACCTAGCCCAACCTCTGGTCAATCCAACCCTTGATCGCTGACCAGACGACAGAGAGCGGCAACAGCATGTCTTCGGCCAAATCCATGGCCACATCCAAGATGGCAGCGTCATCATCAATGTCAATGCGCCTGGCTTTCGCCAGCGCCCTCCACTGCTCCCACAGCGCAGTGTCTTGCTGTTCATCCAGCGCGGGATGACGCCCCTTGCGTTTGGGAAGCCCCAGGATGTCGCGGCGCAGCGCGACTTCCTGATGCGTCAAACCGTAGAAGCGACCGACCATTTCTGTACTGGCGCCAAGCTTGAGCATGCGGTCAACGTAAGCTATCTCGTTTTCAGCGTCCTGAGCCTGGCGCAACAACCGCTTCACCACTTCTTGATTGATCGACACGGAACACCACGACACAGAAGCATTCAGGAGCACGCTAATCAATTCAGGGCGTTTGAGCGCACTAAGCTCCTCGTCGCCAAACCCCATCGCTTTACAGCGACGCAACTGGCCGTTACGCAGATCGTACAGCGCCTGGGCAATAACGGCCTGATTCAAGGGGTGTGGTGTGGACATGACGATACTCCTCTCTCACGCACCGCGATGGGGTTTATCGAGTTCAAGCTCGACCAAGCGTCTTGCCAGGCGTAGCAAGCGAAATAGCTTAACCAACGCGGTGTCGCTCAACCCAGGGGTCTGCTGGCCATTACCGTGTAGCAACGCTGGCAAGTGGGTAGCGAGGCGCTCACCGTCAGGCTCTGGCACCGCGATAGGCTGGCCGCTTAGTGCCCTCAACAAGTGCATGACGACACGTGCGGCTACCGGCAGGCTTTCCTGCCATTCGTCGCAACGGAACCCGATACCATCGGAGCTCGCCTGCACACAGTCTGCCACGCCAGCCTCGTCGGCGATTTCTCGTGCGAATTGCTCAATGTGGGTTCGCAGCCGATCCGGCGTGTCCAACCCCGGGTCGATGTACCAGACGTCCGAGATCGGATAAAGCCCACCGGCTTGAACCGGGATGGATTGCAGCACCTTGGCCGAGAACTCGGGCGGTATCGCATCGCCCAACTGATCGGCCACCATGCGTTGAATAGATTGCAGCCGTTCAGTCGTGGGGGCTGTTGAGACGATATGCTCCTGCAGATGATCGCTTTGATCGGGGCACGAGTCGTTAGTACCGGTGATTGCTTCTGGTTTGAGGGGGGTTCCTCCAGGCTTACTGACGGGGTCTCCACTATGTGGTACCGAGGCGCTCGGTTTGGTTTCAAACGCTGGGGCTGTCGCCAACGCTGGTGGCATTGTAGGTGCCGCCTGGAACATTGGCTCGCTGATCAAGGCGCGCTGCAGGCTGGCAGAATCAGTCAAGTCCAGACTTAGAGTATCGTAATCCATGCCAAGAATCTCAGACATCTGTCCAATCAGCTCGTCCTGCACGCGTTGCCAGGAGAACTCGTCCACCTGAGTATCGAATTGGGTCAGTGTCTCCCGGAATAAACTCTCAAAGTCCAGCACCACCTTCTTGCCTTTGGCATAAATGTCCCAGACGCGTCCACTTGACTTGCGCATGACGGCAAGTTTCTCAATCTGGTGGCGGCCCAGTCCGGCATAAAGGACATTGGGAATGGCAGGCAACAAATACCGTACGGCATCAGACATACGACTGATATGAGATTGCTGCACGGGATACCCATCATCGGCAAGGCGGCGCGCTAGTTCAGATTGGGTCAGAGTTGCACCGCTTTCCTGCTCGTAGAACCCACGCGCTTTTTCCACGCCGAGCGCGCGCTCGATAAACGTCAAACCGCCACGTAGCTCGTTCTCGGCCAGATGCCCCGTCAAGGCGATAATTTCACCCCGCTCTGGCCAAGGCCGAAACAGACAAGATATCCGGAAAAAGCGCTCATCCTTAGTTTCCGACCACAGGTCGCGCAGAATGGCCAACCGAGTGTTGCCACCATTGCGGATGATGTAGTGCTCTGCGCCCGGCCGCCGGGTGATGGCCGGTGATGCGTCCAGGCCACGTTCTCGAATAGAGGCCTTGATCTCCTCGTACGCGGAGTTGCGCTTCATACGAGGGTCGTGATCGTAGGGGCGCAACTGGTCCAAGGTGACGACCATCGGGGTGTCAGCGATCGGGTCGCTCAGTACAGTCGCAGAGGGACTGGTGCGCTCGAAGCCAGCGGGCAGCAACTTGGTTGCCATATCCTGGGACGTCATATCAGCCATGGCCTGTTTCCCGATGAAGGTGGTCATTTTGCCGATGATATTTCCGGTCAGCGCGCCGGATCTGGGCTTGCGCATTGATACTGGCTCGATGGTCGCTTGCCGTCGTGCCGGTGTAGATCGGGGCGTATCCTGCCTTAGTGAATTTGAGATGGCCGCCGGACGTTCGCTTGACATGCCAGCCTTCACTAATGGCAAACTCAATCAGAGCGCGCAGCCGCTTATGGCCACGCGCTAGCTCATGTGCGTTGGCCATGGCGGGTGCTCCCTGGTTGATACGGTTTTTGCGGGCGTCCCGAGACGCGGGCCAGAGGCTCCTTCCACAACGGAAAGAGTTCGATGGCAAGCGAACGCATGGTTTCGAGTGCAGCGGGCGCCACTCGGCCCGTCGGCTGTCGATACTCGACACGATGCACTGGCATGCCGCGTGTCGCAGCGCGGGGGTAGGCTTCGATCGCCGGCACGTCCGTGTCCAATACACAAAGGCCAACCTGCCCCCTGAACAGATCGCGAAGCGACTGCTGGATAAGCCGAGCGTTTGACGAGACGGGATGCACGCGGTTGATGAGCAGTTGCAATGGTGGCGGCTCGATGCCCAGGTGCCGATACGGAGCGATATCCTCAATCAGTTGGATGGTTCCGCGCCGTAATTCGCGTGCAGCCAGGATTTCAGGAGTAACCGGCGAGAGCGCCAAGTCGGACGCCAGCACGGCCATCTCCAGCATGACACTGCGCGCGCCCTGCGTATCGATCAGCACCAGGTCGTAAAGAGGTGCCAGCACCGGCAGTAGGTGGCGTAGCCGCAAGCGCCCATCGGCGGCATGTAGCAGTAGTGTGTTCAATTCGCCCCGATCATCATTAGATAGCATCAGGTCCAGACCAGTGATGGATGTCCGGGACACCAGTTGCGTGATGCATTGCTCATTGAAGGCCAGCAACTCGTAAGTGCCGCCGGGCGCACGATGTGTCAGCTCGTAGTAGGAGGACAGCGTGGGCTGGATGTCAAGATCCAGCAGCAGCACGCGTAGGCCTGCATCGGCAACGAATCCGCCCAGGTTGGCGGCGGTGGTTGTCTTGCCCACACCGCCTTTAGTAGAAATGATCGATATGACCAGCATGGCGTTCTCCGTATGAAATGCGAGGGGCCCACTACGCCCGGTTATTGAGACGCTCGGTGATCCATTGATCAATCTCGGCTGAATCCCAACCGACCGCACGGACCCCAAGACGCAAAGCCTGCGGGAACTGGCCCTTCTTCATGAGGTTGTAGATATGGGCGCGTTTAAAGCCAGTTTTGGCTTCAACTTCTACACGACGCAAAATGCGGCGTTCGCCTGGTGGCAAGGTTGGTGTCTGCGACATAGGGGCACTCCTTAACGCTAGATAGCGCTTGTTGACGTAACCTCTATTCAATCGAAACGGGTGCAGAAGTTACATTGACAATATGATTTTCGGGGCTGTAGATATAAGCTGGATATTTTTAGCTATTTGCGCTATGCAGCCTGCGTCTTGCGCTATCAATCTTGCCATTGCTGGTTCGCTCGGCGATTCCCATTACGCCGTGCTGTTGCACATTCAGTTCGCTAACTATGGCCTTCCGAGTCCGAAACCTCCACGACAGGAGCGTCCTCAGTGTCAACGCCGGCATTTGGCCGATAATATCTAGGGAGCTCGTTTCGGCCCCGTCGAAAACGGTGCATGGTTTGCGCCGTATCGTCAGTTCTGTCGAGCTAAGCAGCAATACGTCATTTAATGGGTTCCCGTTTGGCCCGTCAGGCGATTCCTCGCTGATGACCGCATCGTCGATACGATCAATACATAACAAAGGATCATCACGCCAAGTACAGTCGCGCGTTCGCAGCAACGATATGACGGATTGAATCTCCAGCTCGGATCGCGATAAATCCGCCCAGCGAATGGATGGTTCGCCAGGGGAACTGAAAGCCATAGGTGTTGGGGAACTTCCTCGCATGTCTCCGCCTCCTCTTGCGAGTGCGACATCACCGCACGCTTTCTCTCGCACTCCGCTCTATGTCTCAAAAATGGGCGCAATGTCCGCCGGTGTAGGGTGGAAATCAAACGCTCAATATGCGAAAATTTAGTCAGCCTTATCCGCCATGCCACACGTTTCAGCGTTGTCCCGGCACTCGCACATGTTTATCAGCGTCTTGGTTTGTCGTTAATGCCACAAGTCCCAAAAGGTCTTACTTGTTCTAACGTTGGTCTAACGGGGCGACAACCGTGGCGAAAGGTCACCATCATGCCGCGAAGCACTGACAGCCTGCGCTGATCGCCTGAGACCTATTCGTCATACTGATAGACGAACATTGCAACTCTCGGCTCCCCATCAATTCTGCAAAATGGCTCGTTAGCTTTATAGTCAATGGCTACAATAGGCTCTAGCCTTCGGTGATCAACGTCGGTGAACAGGCACGACGAGTCAGCTTTATATTGATGCATTGGGTGTACTTGCCGATTATGCTCAGCTCTGCGGTCGCAGACGCGAAGTTCGATCAGCGACCGACTCTATATCCATCACAGAAGGCAAGAGTCGGCCAGGAGTGGAAATTCGCTTGATTTACGCCTATGTCTGCTAAAGGCTGTGAGCTCACGTTCGCCAGTAGATGCTATTCCGCGAGTCAGCTTTCAGAAGCGAGCGCAACGTGCAAGCCCGGACGCAGCCCCAGATGGAGCTGTTGGGTTATCGGCTTCACGTGCCGACACTGGTTCATCCTTGTCGTCTATCTCGCGAATGGCTCCTGTTAACTTTACGTTTGTGCAACGGGCTTCCTTGTTTCTCCTCCTCTAATCAGGAACTTCGACGTGATCACAGCGAGAAGGCTTTATGGGCTCCGGCTTTTGGTCGGGCTCTTTTGTTTCAGGCTACCCTAAAGATCCTGAAACAAAAGAGCCTTCGGGACTCGTCCATTAAAATGTGCCCATGACTGCTGACCCTATAACCATTTGCCTTGAGCGTCTTACGGATTACCGTCAATTCGAGCGGCTTTGCTGCGCACTTCTTTCAGACGCGGGTTACCCGCGGATTGAGCCCCTGGGTGGCACAGGAGACGGCGGCCGAGACGCGATCTTGCGAGACGATGGCCAGGATGGTGTCACCGCGTTCGCGTTTACGGTGCGCAAGGACTGGTTCCCGAAGTTGAGGTCAGACAGCAGTCGGGTGGCGGAAACGCAGACGAGGGTCAGGAAGCTTGTCTATGCATGCACATCGCTCCTATCTGCTGCCGAGAAGGATCAGGCGTTCGAGTACATCCGAGCGATCTATGGCTGGCACCTGGAATTCATTGACTTGGAGGGTCTGCGCGTGCTCCTCGTGCACCGCGCTTACCTCATCGCTCACCATCCAAGCATCTTCGATCCGCGGTACTTCCCGGTTTTGCCGCCGAACTTCGCCCAGGACTACCTTGGGCAGCACACAGGGCTGCTTGATTGGTTGGCTAATTCTGGCGAGAACCTCGCCACCGAGATTGATGCGGGGTGCTACAACGCGCTCGGCCATTTCGTAGGTGCCAGCAGCCAGGCTGAACTCGTTTGTTATGACCATGAGACGCTAACCGCGCTGAAGGAGCTTCACGGCACAATCAGGGGAGTCTGGGAGGTTATTTCAGACGAGCACTATATCCCTTCCGGCTGGCGGTGGAAGTTCGACAACATGGAGCGGCCGCACGTCAATGTCCAGGCGATCTTGAGAGCGAAGAAGGTCAAAATCGTGCCGTTGCTGGAGCTGATGCGGATGGCACTGTACGCATTTGCGGAGTTCGCGAGGCGCTGACGACCCGCTGTGCGACGGGGGATCAATGCTGTTTCCCTCGTGTCCTTTGACGAAGCTTCAGGCCTTGAATTCCGTGGGGCTGCTTGGGACGAACAGTTCACCAGCGTGGTCACCCGATTCCGCTGCAAAGCAGTCATCCAAACAGCGAGCCTGAACTTCCGCTTTGGGTCTTGGATTCGGTCATCTAAATTTGGCTACAATCGGCCACAAGCGGCCAATTGCGGACATCCACGAAACGTTTACGAAGGTCCGGTCCTGACCCAAGTGGCGCAACGCGATGTCGTGCGAGGAAGTCATCAGCAATCCCGCGCGGATTGGCAAAGTTGCAATATTGATTGACTTCCAAGCTGCTAGTGGCAATGCAGTCAAAGCCCTATAAAGCTTTCGTCCAATTTCTGGAAAAAAATGACCGAGCTATCACCTGATGCCTTTTACGAGCTTCCGGCTGCCCTCCGTAATCAGCTTCTCGCCTTTTTGGGAAAGGCGCACAAAGTGGCCGACACAAGCGCCGGCTTCTCAGGTGAAATTGTCTTTCTCGATAACGGCAATGGCGTTTTTCCCCGCATGACCTGCGCCAAATTCCCACGATGGCGCCAAGATCTCACACCAGCTTTACGCGCGGAGCGCTTCTTGCGTGAGATCAAGCTGCAAGCAGCGGCTCACTATCATCCAAACGTACATTGGCCGTTTAACGTCAAGTTCATCCTCGGAGTGCCAATTGCTTTTTTCCGGCGCTGGGAGGGCGATCTATCCGACTTCATCGAAGATTCTCACTGGGGTGATCTTGGTCGCTTGTCGCTGATAATTCAGCTCACGGCCGGTCTGGCGCACTGCAACGCCCGTGGCTTGGTCCATCAAGACCTGAAGCCGCAAAATGTCTTCGTTCGAGATCTCAAGTCGACCTTTTCGCTGCCGCCGACTGATTTGTGGTTGCGCCCCTTAGTCGCGGACTTTGGTAGCGTCAATCTTGCGGCCGACGTCGGTGAGTTCACAGGTTCTCGACCCTATATGGCACCCGAGCAATGGCAGCAGACTGAGCTTGGTGAATGGACCAGCGTGTTCGTGCTTGGAATCATGCTCCACGAGATCATGTCGCGCGGCGTCCATCCGATGGGCGAGCGCAGCCACGACTGGCATCATCAAATCAATCCTGGCTTCAATCGCTGGCAGAAGAACAACCTCTGGCGCGCATGGGTTAGGAACGGTTGCCCGATCGCGCAACCGCTTCCTGATCACGATCTAGCGGACCTGGTGGCGGCTTGCCTCGCGCCATCCACCGCTGCTCGTCCGTCCTTGCACGAAGTCCAGGCAGCGCTGCTCGGCCTAATGCACCAGCGATCCGCCACCGCGGCGAAACAAGTCAATCTTTTTCTCGGCGTGGCCGAGAGCCAGAGCGCAGCAGAGGAGTGGCAGCACCTCAAGGGCTGTGTCGAAGGTCTAGAGCGCGCGATCAAGGCTCACTATCCGCGAAACGCGGAGTGAGCCTTGTCTCCTGCTGTTTGCTCGCGGCTGGACGAAGCACGTAGCTACCAAAGTTTGGTAGATGTGCGGAAAGTAACTCTCCGAGCCTATTCGCCTCAAACCCGCTGCCTGTTTTCCACCTCGCTTCAGTCGAACCAGAGACAGGCCGCAATGTCTGGAATGGGTCGAGTTGAGACATTGTTGGTAGACTTAAATCGGCCATGAGCCGTCGTTGGCGTTCTCAAGACGCAGACACTCAATGCAAAAGGTAAGCTGCGCCGGAGACGAAGGCGGGGGATCTTAGCTTCACCTTAACCATCCAGTTAGTGTGAAATCATCCATAATTCGTCTTGAACGCTAATGAGCGCAGCACCTACCTACCTGCCTTATATGCGCCAGAAATGCGGGACATTACGTGGTCAAAGTTAAACGTTGGATCAAAGCTAGGTTCGAACGATCCTTGCTTGCCGTCAAAAACGTAGGTGGCACACATGCAGGTACCCTCAGGCTCCTCACAATCACCGCAATTCGGATTACAGTATTCAATCATCTGGTCGATAGGATCCTCCCAGTCATCATAAGAGGGCATACTTTCGTCATGCGCGATGTGAATGTTTCCGCGCGCAAAAGCCAGGGCCTCGGAGTTATCATCGAAATTCCATCCTGAAAGTGCACGAATTGCAGGACGGAGGATCGACCGAGCATAGTCGAATCTATATCCATCAAGGAAACAAAGTACCCGGCCATCTTCTGGAGCAAGGCATTTGAATGAAATTGATCCGTATTGATCGACTATGTTCTTGTATCTCTTCTCGTCGAGTTGCACATGCTTGAGCGAGTTATTAATGGCGTCAATCAGTTCAAACTTCCTGTCGCGAAAGCGGGCTCCAACTACTCCAAAGTGTTGGTCGAACTCTTTTACGAAGGCAGCGCGGCCTTCATTTAATCCATCGGCTTTTCGGATTGCGTGTATATAGTCAACAGCATGGGCGACAAATAGGTTTACTCCAAAGGCCTCGTGCAAAGTAACAGAGTTATTGTTTACTTTTCTCAAGAATTCGGAGGCTACTGGATTGAGTATACGCGCCATGTAAGCGCGGTAATTGCTGCATGCTTCCGTGAGTGTTGAGTTCATATATCTGAGTATCAAGCCTAATGTTGGCGGCGCGGGGCGGCATTGCGCCGGAGGCGGCCGCTGATCAGGCCTGTGAACGAATTCGTTTAAGCACTATAGCCTACCCTCCGAGCAGGCTTAGGCGGGATGAGTGCGCATGTTTGTGAAATCGGCTTGCAGCCAGACTGAATGACTGCTTTAGGGCTTGAATCTGGATGGCGGCTCAGGGTCGCATTGAGACTCTTGTCCCGTTTTAAAAAAACAGACCGGGTCGTGTACGCACATGGATCTCGGTGGAAGCCGGTGGACAATCCTCGTTGACAGAGGCGAAAATCTCGGCGGTTGCACGGCTACCTGCTGGAGGATGCTTCTTTTCTGTTCAGTGAAGCCCCTCCCAACAATTCCTACCTTATCCTTGTTGCATCGTAGCAACTGATATAATTTTGTCGTGAAGGCGGAACCAGGCACCAATTCCTTCTGGATACTCCACCGAAAGCCACTGAAGGAACCCGGAAGCCACGCTTTTTTGAGTACACAAACGAGTACAAATAACTTTTATAAAATAATTTTTTCTTTGGTATTCAATCAGTTAAACCAAAGAATAGGGTCCTCTCCTGGGCACCAAAAATTCCGAAAGGTCGATCATCTCAAGATGGTCGACCTTTTTTGTTTTGCTGCCCAGCCCCAGCAGGTGTATTGCAACAAGCTTTTATAGCTTATCCGCACTTTCTCAGACCAAGCGCTTCCAGACCGTGCCTATTTTGCGGCCCAAATATCACCATTTGATGACGCTGCGCCCAAACGAGAACCGGCTGCCTGAAAAGCAGCCCGCGAGACCTGCTCAAGACTAGGATAAATTAACCGCCGCAAGCGCCCAACTGGGACCAGCCTTGCGCGCTTCGGTGTCGACGTTCGGGACATCGGTGACCGGGCTCCCACGGATCAGGGCCTGCGCATCTGGCCCATTGCACCGATTTGACGATCATCGGCGCCGTCTCCATCGCCCAGGCCGCGCCTTAGTTCAACCCGGCCCCGCGTCCGTGAACAAGGCCGAAATATGCTCGTACAGCCAGAGCGCGCCGGCATCCAGCAGACGCCCATTCGGATAATGCAGGCCGATGTCCACTTGCGGAGTCAAAAAGGGCAAAGCCTTGCAGGTCAATTCGCCTGACTGGCACAAGGCGTATGCAATGGACTGGGGCGCGACCAGCAGCACGTCGTCCTGCTCCAGCAGCGGTTTCAATGACTGGTAGCCATCAACCTCGAGCACATAGCGCAGGCTTTTTCCCTGCCCCCGCATGAACTGGGTGATGCTGTAGTAGGGAAATTCATCCGTATCGATTTTTATATGCCGGGCATTTAAGAAAAATGGCATATCCAGCTTATCCGAATCAGGCATTGTTATTTTTCTGCCTACGCATAAAAACGATTCCTGATACAGCTTCTGGGATACATATAAATCAGTGTTTTCCATTTCCGGACAAATAGCGGCGTCGATTACTGATTTATACAAACTGCTTTCAAGCGTCGCCTTATCGGCATTCACGATGTCCAGGCATATGCTGGGGGCGGCCTGACGCAACGACATATACAGCCGGGGCAAGGCGCTGTGCCGCATGGCCGGACTGAAGGCCACGCGAAAGCGCCTGTCGCTGCGTTCAGGCTCAAAATCGTAGGCCAGACGCAAGGCGGTCTGCAACGCCTGGATGGCGTTCTCGACAGGCTGAAACATAGCTTGCGCCATGCGCGTGGGCTGCATTCCACCCTTGGCCCGGACAAACAGAACATCGTCAAAGTGCAGTCTGAGCCGCGCCAGAGCATGGCTGATCGCCGGTTGACTCAGGTGCATGCGCACCGCCGCCCGGGACAAATTACGCTCCTGATAGATCACCACAAATATCCGCAGCAGATTCAGGTCCATGCGCGACAGGTCCATACTATTCGCCCCATTGATAATCGTTATGAAAACAACGAACTTGACCCTATTCCAGGCCAGCCATACATTTATTATTGATTTAAAAATTTTAAGTTTCAATCAATTATTGGCAAATAGGTGTCCGGATATGGAAGCACGAAATCCTATCGCGAATCAACATTGTTCTCTGTCGCTTCGCATCACGAGCCGCCGACGCGAATGTCTGGATGTCTATTCCTATCGGCTTGCAAACATCGATGGCTCTGCACTTCCCGAGTGGCAGGCGGGCGCGCACATAGACGTTGAAACCCCCTGCGGTCTGACACGTCAATATTCCTTGTGTGGAGATCCCGCCCAGCGCCAACACTGGGATATCGCCGTCAAACTGACATCGACATCGGGCGGAGGTTCGCGCTCTATCCATGAACGGCTGAAGGTCGGCGACACGCTTCAGGTCAGCCCGCCGCGCCACGCCTTTACGCTTCAGCCGCATCCCCAATCCTGCGTGCTGCTGGCGGCCGGCATAGGAATCACGCCCTTGTTGAGTATGGCCTGGCAGTTGCACCACGAGCGCCACCCCTTTCAGCTACTGTATTTTTCGTCGTCGGCGCAGCACACGGCGTTCCTGGACACTCTGCGCAGCGCACCATTCCATCAGCAAGTTCATTTCCATACGGGACTGGAGCGGGAGTTGATCAAAGAGCGCATCCGTCAGGCCATGTCCGTGCAGCATGGCACAGCGGTCTATACCTGCGGCCCCTCCGGCTTCATGGAGCTGATTGATTACATCAAGCATTCGCAGTGCCTGGACATCCCCGTCTATGCCGAACGCTTCAGCGCACCACCCACGAGCCCCACCTTCAATCACGAGTTTCGCGTACGTCTGAACCGCAGAAACGCGTTGGAGATTCCCGTCGCCGCCCACCAAAGCATTCTAGAAGCCTTGGAACAGCACGGCATTCCAGTAGACAGTGCCTGCCGCCAAGGCATATGCGGCGCCTGCGTGCAGACCGTGATCGACGGTACGGCCCTGCACAGGGACTTCTGCCTTTCGCCGGAAGAAAGAGAGCAGGAGCGCCTGATCTGCCTCTGCGTTTCCCGAGCGGCCGATGCCATCCTGACCCTGGACTTGTAGTTCGTCTTGCATTTTTCGTTCTCTTCACCGCCTGGCCTGAGCCCGGCAAGGAGTTTTCATGCCTTCTGACATCTCATCCCTGTTCCAGGACGCCTGCATAGACAGGCGGGTCTACACCGATCCATCCCTGTTTGAACTGGAGCAGGAACACATTTTCGCCAAAGTCTGGCACTACGTCGGGCATGAGTCTCAGCTCACGGCACCGGGGCAGTACATCAGCCTGGATGTGCTCAATCAACCCGTCTTGGTCATCCAGGGCCAGGACGGGATCAACCGGGCTTTTTTTAACCGTTGTCCGCACCGCGGCGCCCAGCTGACACGCCAGGCCTGTGGGCACGCTGAACAACTGGTCTGCTCCTACCATGCGTGGACCTTTGATACCTGCGGTGCGCTGCGCGGTATTCCCATGAGCAGCGGTTATGAGGCGACGCCCGTGCAGGATCGCGCCGAGCAATGGGGCCTGACGCCGGTGCCCAGACTGGAGAGCTACGCCGGATTCTTGTTCGTCAATCTGGATCGCCAGGCGCCAGGCCTGGAGCAATGGCTCGGCGTCAATGCCGGCAATCTGCTCAATATGGTGGAGCGCTCTCCCAGCGGCCTGATCGAGCCATTCGGCGGCGTGTTCCGAATGACCCAACGCAACAACTGGAAGATTTACCTGGAAAATCTTCATGACGGCGCTCATGCCTTGCCCACCCATCAGTCCTCGGTCCTGCCAGCTCGCCAGACCAGCACGCTTACACAGGATCCCTGGAGCAAACTGCAGGCCGACATCGTCAGCGCCAATGGGCAAAGCCCCCGAAAAATGGCGGCCCTTTCCGTGAACTGCTTCGAACTGGGGCACAGCGAGATGTTCGGTTTCCGCGAGAGCCGCCCGGACACCGCGCAGCAGCAAGAATATGAAGCCCAGCTGCGTCAGTTTCATGGCGCGCAGAAGGCCGAAGACGTGCTGCACACCGATAGGCACATCGCCCTGTTCTACCCAAATCTGTCCGTCACGCCGAACTGGATGCAACTTCGGGTCATCACCCCCATCGCCGTCAACCAGACCCGCGTGGATACCCATAGCTTTCGTCTGGTGGGCGCCTCGGACGCCGTCAACCGCCGGATTATTTCCTTTGCCAATGCCGTCAATTCGCCCACGTCGCTGATACGGGCCGATGACCTGGAAAACTTCGAGCGCATCGAGTCCGGCCTGCGCGTCCAGGAACGCCGCTGGGTCAGCGCACATCGGGAGCAGTCCAAGGAAGAGCAGCCGGTTGGGCCTTCTCACGCGATGAGCGAGCGCTACGTGCGCAACCAATTCCATGCCTGGAAAAACTATATGGAGCACGCCGAATGAAAACCAGTTCAAAAGAACAGGTGCTCGATTTTCTGCACACCGAAAATCAGTTACTGGATGAGCAGCGCCATGAAGAATGGCTGACGCTTTTCCACCCCGATGCACACTATTGGATCCCGGCGCAGGCTGGGCAAAGCGACCCCTTGCTGCATATTTCTCTTTGCCATGAGAACCTGGAACTGCTCACCATGCGAATCGCACGGCTGCGGCATCCGCAGGCGCACGGACTCGCCCAGCCTATACGCACCTCACGCATGCTGTGCAATGTGCGTATTTCCGAACAGGATAACGGCGCAATTCTGGCCAGCGGACATTTCCTGGTGCATGAATGGCAAGGAGAGCGGCTGCGTCAATTTG
The DNA here is from genome assembly GCA_052109075.1 of Alcaligenes sp. Taxonomy (GTDB): domain Bacteria; phylum Pseudomonadota; class Gammaproteobacteria; order Burkholderiales; family Burkholderiaceae_B; genus Alcaligenes. Next base: position 100,869 of record JBQEAN010000002.1, read on the forward strand.
CCGGTCAAGTCGACTATTCGTTACGGATGGGCCACGAACTGAAGATCATGCAGAAAAAGATCAGCCTGGTCAATGTCGAAGCCCCTTTCGAGGCCATCCAAATCCTGTTGTAAGACCCCCACCCTCTTTACCACCAAGGATGCCGCATCATGATCAAGAAAACGCTCTGCGCGCTGGCTGTTGTCAGTGCCTGTCCCCTGGTTCAACCTGCTGTCCAAGCGGCCTCGTTTCCACAAGGTCCCATTACCATCACGGTTCCTTATCCTCCCGGTTCGGCCGCCGACACAACCGCCCGGCTGGTGGCGCAGGGCATGGCCAAAGAACTTCAGACCAGCATCATTGTCGAGAACCGGAGCGGTGCAAGCGGAGCTATTGGAACGGCGGCAGGAGCCCGGGCCAAGGCGGACGGCCACCACCTGACCCTGATCGCCTCGCCCGCCGTCATGACCATGCTGCAAATGAAACAGCCGGGCTTCGACCTGGACCATGACTTCGCCCCCATCGGCGCGATCAACGAGTTCTTCAACACGCTGGTGGTGAACAGCAAGCTGGGCATCGCCGATTTCGAGCAATTCAAGCAATACGTGCAGAAACACCCTGGCACATTCAATTTTGCGACCGCCGGCAACGCAACTCCATCCGACTATGCGGGGCGTCAATTGTCCAGAAAGCATGGGCTGAATATGACGTTCATCCCCTACCAGGGCTCCACGCCAGCCATGCTATCCATCGTCTCCGGCGAGTCCGACGGCGCCATCATGGTTGCTGGCCCTGCCATCCCGCACATCCTCTCAGGCCAATTGACCGCGTTGGCCGTCATGGCCGAGCAGCCGCTCAAGGCCCTGCCCCTGGTTCCACCCAGCAAAGCCAGCGGCGTGGATATCATCACCAGCGGGTGGACAGGATTGGTAGCCCCCAAAAATACGTCCGCCGATCGCATTGAAGTTTTGAATCAGGCACTAAACAAGACCTTGCAGTCCGACACCCGGCTGCAAGAGACTATGGATACCTATGGGGGTGTCTTACTGCCCGGCACGCCGCAACAACTGAACCAACGCATCCGCGATGAAATCCAGCAGCTCAGGCAAGATATGCAGACGCTGTATCCGCCTTCATAACCAGTTTGCCCGGGGTACTTTGGCACTTTGCAGGGCAGGCTGATGTCCAGTCCTAAAATAGGTTGACAGGTTTTCTGCCTGAAAAACGCCTGATGCACCGCATCAGGCGTTTTGTATTTCAAAGCGGTATGCAGTCTTGCCTGCTTATAGATGTGCACCGATTGACGCTCCTTCAGTAAGGGGAAAAAGTGTCAACGTAATTCAGGACGGGTCAATGCAGCGCTAAAAAAACCGACTGTCTGTCTCTAAACAATCGGTTTCAGGTTTAAGAATGTACGGTGCTTAACCGCCGCAGCCGCCGCAGCATGCGCCATCTTCACCGTGTGCGGGCTTGGCAATTTGATAACCTGCCCGCTCAACCGCCGCATGCAGATCTTCCAGTGACACCTGGGTTTCATCAAAACGTACCGAAGCCTTCGCGTTCTCAAACGAGGCATCGGCAGCTTGCACGCCCTCTAACGCCGCCAAGGCGATGGCCACTTTATCGGCACATTCAGGGTGTTGCAGACCCGCCAGTTTCAGCATTCCAACTTGCATTTTTCGTCCCTTTGACATGAGGTGAGGCAGTTGATGACAGAGCCACCGCCCATAAAGATATATATTAAATAGATCTTATTGATTCAGCAAGGTATGGAAGGCTACAAAAAAGAATCACTTGATCTGCTTACGGCAACCACCCAGCCTAGAAGGCGACAACGTACTCCGCCGGGGGACTCTTTGTACCACTATTTTCAGGGCAGATTTTCCCGGAACACTACAATGCTGTTCATGGGCTTGAGCTTCAAACCCGATTCGCCCCCCTCCCCTATTTGGCGGGCTGAGGTTAGTACCCGCACACAATTCAAAATTGACTGCTGCGGGTCCTGCATGATGATGGCATCCAAGCTGCCGTCGATCAGTAAGGCCCGTACATCAGACGTAAGCCCATGACCGACAAAGATGATTTTTTTGTCTCGCCGCGCCTCTTTCAGCGCTCGTGCCACCCCTTCAGGGGCACCGCCAATGTTGTAGATGCCAATCAAATCGGCATGCTGCTCCAGAAGCAGCCGAGTTTGTCGGTAATTGCTTTGTGCATCGTCATGGCCTTCACGCAAACCGATCACCCGGTCTACCCAGCCTTTTTCCTGCATTAACTGCAAAAAACCCGATTCCCGATCGCAGTGAGCGCGGTAGCACAGGCTACCCGCAATTAAACCAAAGCTGCCCGACTGCCCACCGCCAAGACGGCTAAGCAGATACGCTGCCAAACGGCCGGTTGCCACATTATCCAACCCCACATACCCGCAGCGTGCTGAAGCGGACAAGTCTGAAATCAAGGTCACCACCGGGATGCCATCATGAACCAAGGTATCGACTGCCTCCCGCACCACCGGGTGTTCCAGCGCCATGAACACCACGCCGTCCGTGCGGCCACGCAAGTCTAGAAGCGCCTTGGCCAGCGAAACATGATCAAAGCCATTAAAGACCTCCGTGTGGCAATCCACATTGAAGGGCTGCAACTGCGTCTGTGAATAGTCGATGGCATCACCAAACATATGGATCACTCGATTGCTACCTGCGGGCAGCAAGAACGTGATGCGCATGGGTGTGAGGTGACGGTCCGCACTAAACTCAGCATCGCTGATGTAGTTCAGTCTGCGAGCTGCTTTAAGTACGTGCTGGACCGTGGCCGGACGTACACCGGGACGACGGTTCAAGACTCGGTCCACCGTCGCGGTAGACACACCCGCCAGGCGGGCAATATCGCTGATTTTGGGAATTTTATTATTCAATCAAAAACCATCATTGGATTGGCTGGACAGGCTTTAAGTGGCTTCTATACCATACAAAAAGACTAGTGCAACAGCACAGCAAAAAACATCATAAAAACATGTAAACCATAGGGAGACAAGGCCACGCATTTTAGGATCAGTTCGTTCTGATTCCGCCCGATGCCTTTGGCTTCACCCGCACGCCATGACATATACCTTTGACTTTTCAAGCGTGCTGCTTCAATGGCCGCAACTGTTGCAAGGGGCCTGGATGACTATCAAGTTATCCGTTCCGGCTACCGTGTTCGGTTTTATTGCTGGCACCTTGCTGGCTATTGGACGGCGCAGCTCCTCGCCGTTGATTACCCGTCTTTGCGGCTTTTATGTAGAGATCATCCGCAATACCCCCTTGCTGGTACAAATTTTCCTGGTCTTTTTCGGCCTGGCGACGCTGGGCTGGAAAGTCAGCGCATTCGGCGCAGCCCTGGCCGCCTTGGTCATCAACGTGGCCGCCTACACCTGCGAAATCATGCGGGCCGGCATGGATTCGATTCACAAGGGCCAACTGGAAGCCGCTGAATGCCTGGGCCTGACACGCGCTCAAACTTACTGGCACGTCATTTTGCTGCCGGCATTAGAGCGAGTCTACCCGTCTCTGTGTAGCCAATATGTCCTGTTGATGCTGGCCTCATCGGTCACCTCCCAGATTTCGGTTGAAGAGTTGACGGCTATGGCCAACCACATTCAGGCCGACACCTTCCGGCCCTTTGAAGCCTACATTCTGGTTGCCGTGCTGTATCTAGCCCTGTCCTTGCTGATGCGCCTGGTCTTATGGCTAAGCGGGCAATGGATGTTTTCTCGTCAGCGTGCGCTGCGCGGCCGGAGCTAAACCATGTTCACAAGTGGATTCAATGCCAACCATCTGAACTTCCTGTTGGAGGGCGCTTTGTGGACCGTCGTCCTGTCCCTGATTTCCTTTATCGGAGGCGGTATCGGCGGAGGCCTAGTAGCCCTGGCACGCATCAGCCCCTGGCGTCCCCTGCGCTATCTGGCCATTGCTTACATCCAGATTATTCAAGGCACGCCCTTGCTGGTGATTCTTTTTCTGTCCTACTTCGGGCTGAGCATCATGGGACTGACCCTGCCGCCTTTAATCGCGGCCGGTCTTTCCATGACGATTTACGTCAGTGCTTATCTGGGCGAGATCTGGCGCGGCAGTATCCAGTCGGTGGCCCGCACTCAGTGGGAAGCGGCCGAATGTCTGGCCCTATCCCGCTGGCAACGGCTGTATCTGGTGATTCTGCCCCAGGCAGTGCGTATTGCCACCCCACCTACAGTCGGTTTCATGGTGCAGATCATCAAGAACACTTCGCTGGCTTCCATTGTAGGTTTTGTGGAACTGGTGCGCGCCGGTCAGTTGATCAATAACTCGATCTTCCAACCTTTCCTTATCTACGTGCTGATTGCCGCCCTGTATTTCGCGCTGTGCTATCCCTTGTCGGCCTGGAGCCGCCGCCTGGAGATGCGCCTGCATTTTGCCCATCGTCCGGCGCAGAAATAAGTTCGGATCGCCAAGGAGTTGTTATGTCTATCGTCGTTGAACTCAAAGACGTCTACAAAAGTTTCGGCAGCAATGCTGTCTTAAATGGCGTGACCTTTGCTATTCCTAAAGGTCAGGTCACCGCCATTATCGGGCGCAGTGGCTCGGGAAAAAGTACCGCCTTGCGCTGCATAGACCGGCTGGAAATTATTGATCGAGGCCAGATTGAAGTCTGCGGTCATCAGGTGCATGACCCGGATGTCTGCCTGCGCTCGCTGCGCACGGATGTGGGCATAGTGTTCCAAAGCTATAACCTGTTCCCACATCTGACGGTGGAGCGCAACATCATGCTGGCACCCAAAGTGGTGCGCGGTCGCAGCCGCGAAGAAGCCCATGCTATTTGCCGCCGTACCTTGGAACAAGTTGGCCTGTCCGACAAGGCTCACGCCTATCCCGAGCAGTTATCCGGTGGCCAGCAACAGCGCGTTGCCATTGCTCGCTCCCTGGCCATGGAACCCAAAGTCATGCTGTTTGACGAGGTTACTTCTGCTCTGGACCCGCAACTGACCGGCGAAGTGCTGCGCGTCATTGAACGCCTGGCGGCCGATGGCATGACCATGGTGCTGGTCACCCACGAAATGGAATTTGCTGCACGCGTGGCCGATGTGGTGATTTTCATGCATCAGGGTCGTGTCTGGGAGACCGGCCCCGGCGATATGCTGCGCAATCCCCAAACCCCGGAGCTGCAAGCTTTTCTGGCTCACGGCCTTTAATAATTCTTCCTAGTCCCATAACAATACCCTGACGGAGACAGCACCATGACACTTACAACCCTATTGCGTGCCACCATCCTGGCCCTGGGCCTGACTGGATTGTCGGCAACCGCCAGCGCCAATGCGCTGGACGATATCAAAGCAGCAAAGAAAATCCGGGTTGGCATAGACCTGGGTGCCCCCTTCTATGGCTATATCGACGACAAGATGCAAGCTGTCGGCTCTGATGTGGAAACAGCCCGTTTGCTGGCCCAAGATCTGGGTGTGGAGTTGGAAATTGTCCAGACTACAAACTCGGCCCGCATCCCAAACCTGCTTTCCAACAAGGCAGACCTAATTATCTCCTCGCTGTCGATTACGCCAGAGCGCGCCAAGGCTGTGGATTTCTCCATTCCCTACGGCGCGATTCAAGCCGCCGTTGGCGCCCCCAAAGATGTAGCGATCTCCGGCATGCAAGACCTGGCCGGCAAGCGTGTTGCCGTGACTCGCGGCGGTCCGCAAGACAAGCTGATTAGCGAGCGGGCACCGCAAGCGAACCTGGTTCGTTTTGATGATGAGGCCGCATCTATTACCGCAGCCGCCAGCGGCCAGACTGACATTGTCGCCATTACCCCACCCATCATCAAAGCCATTGCCGACCGCAATCCTTCACGCCCTTTTGAGGTGAAGTTTGTTATCGAGTCTTACAAGTTGGGCATTGCCATGCGTCAGAACGAACCCGAGCTGAAAAGCTGGGTCGATGAATGGGTCAAGGCCAATCTACAAAACGGCAAGCTCAATGAAATCCACTTGAAACACGCCGGCGTTCCTATCCCTGACGACATCGTTCAGGGCGCCGGGCAGTAATTAGCCGCCGGGCAGCTTGGCCCGGCCCTCTCCTGTCTTGATTAACCCTCCGACGGCACCGCCTTGCCTGTGCCGCGGGACAGGCTGCGCCCTGACCCAGCCTCTTTACCCCTTCAGGAATTGTTTATGAGTACCTTATTTGGTGAAATTCGCCAGCTTGGCTACGTGGTGCGTGATATTGAAGCCGCGATGGACTACTGGAGCCGCCAACTGGGTGTAGGCCCCTGGTATTACAACCCCAAAGTCGGTATCAAGAACTACCAATACCGGGGCGAGTCTTACGACCCGCACAACTCGGTCGCCTTGGCCAACTCCGGCTTTGTACAGGTAGAGCTGATTCAATGCCGTAACAACGTACCTTCCATGTACCGGGACTTTTTGCAGGCAGGTCAGTTGGGCCTGCAGCACGTAGCCTACTGGACGGAGAACTACGACGCCGATTTGCAGCGTGCGCTGGATCACGGTCTGAAAGTCGTGATGAGCGGCGAAGTCGGCGAACGTGGCCGCTTCTGCTACTTCGACACGGAATTTCATCCCGGTGCTGTGGTTGAGTTGTCTGAGGTGGCCGGCCCCAAAGGCAAAATGTTTTCCATGATTCGCGCCGCTTCCGAGAACTGGGATGGCAGCAACCCAGTGCGCCCTTTCCCTGATCTGAGCACGCTATAGGTTCTAGACCGCATGAGCACTGACACTTTTCTGGCCCGCTACCTGATTGAAACGCCACTGGCTCCCGAGCAGGTGGCGCAAGTCATCGCTGGCGAACAATCCTGCGGAACGTTTACCCGCGTTGCGGGCGAGACGGACGAGCTGCGCGAACGGGCGCGAGCCACTGTTGAACGGGTACAAAGACTGGAAAGCGTGCCACAACCCAGCCTGTCCAATGCCTTACTGGAGCGGCGCGGAACACAAGGCCCCTACCATCGGGCCTGGGTGGATATCCGCTTTCCCATCGACAATATTGGGGCAAACCTGCCTACCCTGGCTGCCTGCGTCACTGGCAATCTCTTTGACCTGGGCGAAGTGACAGGCTTGCGACTGGAAGCGCTAGAGCTCCCTGCGCATTACCGCCGCCGCTTTGACAAGCCAAGCCTGGGGATTGCCGGCACGCGTTCCCGAGTTGGCGTCGCCCACAATGCCATGGTGGGCACCATCATCAAACCCAGTGTGGGCCTGCGCACCGCCGATGTCGTCCAGTTGGTGCAAACCTTATGCGATGCCGGTGTGGACTTCATCAAGGATGATGAGGTCTGCGCCGACCCGGCGCACTCGCCGCTGCACGAGCGCATCCCTGCTGTGATGGCCGTCATTCGCGACCACGAGCAACGTACAGGCAAGCATGTGATGTTCGCCTTTAACATCAGCGACGAGACAGACGCGATGAAACGCCATGCGGATCTCGTGGAGCAGGAAGGAGGCAGTTGCGTGATGGTCAGCCAGAACTGGGTAGGCTATTCTGCCCTGCAAACCTTGCGTCGCCACACGGACCTGGCCTTGCATGCACATCGCAATGGCTATGGGGCTTTGTCTCGACATCCACTGCTCGGGATCTCCGTCTGCGCCTATCAGACCCTATGGCGTCTGGCCGGAGCCGACCACATTCACGTGCACGGTCTGGACGGCAAGTTTGCCCAACCCGATCAGGAAGTGCGTGAAGCAATTGCACATTGCCTGAACCGCCTGGACGACCAAAGCGATGATCGCGTGTTGCCAGTCGTGTCTTCCGGACAATGGGCGGGAACCGTCCCTGCCACCTGGCAAGCAGCGGGCAGCACGGATGTGCTCTTTATGGCAGGTGGAGGGATTCTTGCTCACCCCGGTGGTGCTCATGCCGGTGTATTGAGCCTGCAGCAAGCCTGGCAGGCTGCCGATCAGGGCATCAGCTTGCAGGATCAGGCCAAGAGTTGCAGCGAACTGGCTCAAGCCCTGGAATTTTTTGGCCCCAAGATGGCCTGAGCGAGCAATAATCATGACTGAATTGCGCCCAGACTATGTTTGGTATGGCGACGACTTCACCGGGGCAAGCGATACCTTGGCGACTTTAAGCCAGGGAGGCGTCAAGGCTATTTTACTTCTGCACACTCCCAGTGCGCAGAATCTGGGCAAGCTGCAGGAAATGGAAGCAATCGGCCTAGCCGGTGCAACGCGTTCACTCAAGCCAGAGCTGATACGCAATGCGCTACGTGACGTCATTCCGTTTCTACACCGCCTGCAGCCAAAAATCCTGCACTACAAGATCTGCTCAACCTTCGACAGCAGCCCTGACACCGGTAATATTGCCGTTGCACTGGAATGCTTGCGTCCGCTCGCTAAGGTCGCTGTCAGTCCGATCCTAGGGGGCCAAATCAACCTGGGGCGCTACTGCCTTTTCGGGAATCTCTTTGCACAGGCCGGACAAGATGGCCAGGTATACCGGATAGACCGACACCCTACGATGGGTGCGCATCCCGTTACTCCCATGAATGAAGCCGATCTATTGCTTCACTTACAGGCACAAGGCCTGGAAAACCTATCCTCCTTGCCTTGGACTGCGTACCGACACGCAGACTACAGCGCCGCTAATCAAAGTCAGCAATGGCAGTTGCTAGCGGCAGTAGAGGGACATCTGCACCCTTTGCTGGATATTGCCCAGGACTCGGACACTGATCATGCAGGTGAGCTGCTGCAGAAACTAAGTCAACATGGCACGGTTCTGGTAGCGGGCGCCAGCAGTGTGGCGCAAGCTTATTTGAGCCAGCGTGCGCCAATAGGGATGACGATACAAACGGGATTAAAGCCCAGCGAGCAGCCCGTTTTGATTCTGGTGGGAAGCCAGTCCCCCGTCACTGCCATGCAGCTAGCCAACTGCCAGCAAGCGGAGATTATTGAGCTGGACCCGTTTGAACTGCACAACTGTGCCGACTATGGCCCTCGCTTACAAAAAACCGTGATGCAAAGTCTGGAGCAAGGGCATCATACTTTGCTGAAAACCCAAGCGACCAATCACCATCTGGGTGCAAAATCGATCCTGCCAACACAAGTGGTCGCCCACGACACGGCCCAGTTTCTACGTACGCTGGTCAATGGGCTGCGGCAAAAACAACTTTTGTCGCGACTCTGCATTGCAGGCGGGGATACCTCCAGCTTGAGCACGCAAGCACTAGGCATCTGGGGTTTGAGTTTTCTGGGTCTGGTCAGCCCGGGGGTGGCAGCCTGCCTATGCCATAGCGATGACGAGGTAAACGGCTTGGAACTGGTGCTGAAAGGTGGGCAGATGGGGCCAGTGGACTTTTTTGATCGGGTAATTGCGGGGAACCTACGCTGATCTGTCTGCCGGCTGAAACTTCCTATAGGACTGCCACAACAAAAAAGGCCGATCATTTTTCAATGATCGGCCTTTCGGAATTTTGGTGCCCAGAAGAGGACTCGGTCACATCAACGCGACCCCGGTCGGGCCTGCATGCCCGGCCTTTCTCGTCCTCGCGCCAGGTGCTCAAGCACCTGACTTTCTGGGCGTATAAAGCAAAAAACCGACCATCTTGCGATGATCGGTTTTCTGAGGAATTCTGGTGCCCAGAAGAGGACTCGAACCTCCACACCCGAAGGCACATGGACCTGAACCATGCGCGTCTACCAATTCCGCCACCTGGGCTCTGAATGCTTGGCTTATTTAAAAAACATGCCTGTGCAAGACAGAAGATAACTATAGCACGATTCCCCAAAAGCACAAACTATTTTTGATCTGCATTATGCCTGCCAGAAATAAGGAGGCCCCTTGCACTTCAGAGGAATCGCTTTTATGCTTATTGCTATATCAAGAGTTGGGGAAACCCATGCCAACCTGTGTACCCGCACAAGGTGGATTCAAGATATGGCCATCTGGCAACTCAACGGGATTGTTATTACTCACCCGCTGCCAGCGGGTTTTTTTATGGCTGCCCCAGTGGGTATCCAAAGGGTCTTTTAATCCAACTTGCTCACCCGGAATTGCTTCCAAGAGCTAAACAGGAGTGTTTTATGTCTGCACCGTTTTACTACCACCTGACGCTGGAACAACATAGCTACCGCATTGTTCTGCGACCCGGTTGCTCTCGGCTGGTCGTGGTGTGTGAGCTGCATGCCGATACGGTCGGTGATTACGAACCGCGCTGGTTAGGTTCCAGTTGCCGGGGTGGTTACTGGACCCGGTTCCAACACGATATAGACAGCACCTTGCTGCTGAATATGGACGCCATTGCGCGCCTGATTGACCAGCATCGCCTGGCTCATCCAAACTCGACCCTGGATACGGACTTGCAGCCCGTCCTGAAAGTAGGTGGACGTCTGCGCGCCCAGCCCTACCCTCAGCAACAAGCCGCTTAGTCCAGGCGCGGCGCTTCTTCGCCCTGATCGCCCTGACGCCAGTAGCTGCTGGCCCGGATAGATCCTTTATCCAAGCCTCGTTCCTGTGTCCAGTATTCACGCAGGCTTTGGGCAATAGCGTATTCAGCCGCGACCCACACGTAACCGGTACCGGTCAATTCCGGCGCCGCACGCAGCGCATCGAGTACGCCATCCACACCGGCCAAGGAAGGAATCCAGTTCACGGTCACGTGATCCGGCGTTTCCATCGTGCCGACTGTTAATAGACTGCGCGCCAGGACATACACCTGCACCTTAACGGTGGCGGGCAGTTCATGTACGCGTCGTGCCATGGCGGGGACGGCGGTTTCATCGCCAATCAGGATTTGCCAATCCAGATCTTTGCTGACTAAGAAAGAACCGCGCGGACCGGCCACGCCCAGCTTGTCGCCCTCTTTGGCATGCATGGCCCATTGGCATGCGGGACCTTCACCATGGACCACAAAATCAATATCCATTTCTTGTTCCTGCTCACGGAACTCGCGCGGGGTGTAATCACGAATGGGGGGCTTTTCCTGGCCGGCGGCAAAGACCATGCCACGCTCGCCCATTTGCGGTAGACGCAATTCTTTAGTGGCTGGATCGGGGAAGATCAATTTGACGTGGTCATCAAAACCGGGCGTGTAAAAGCCGTCCAGGTCTGAGCCCGCCAGAGTAATACGCACCATATCAGGACCCAATTGACGCCGCTTTGTGACGGTTAGCAAACGCAATTTCAGGGTATGAGCAACTTTCTGCGTTAATTGTTCAGACTGCATTCTTAAGACTCCTTGGGCAAATTTCGTATCTGGTCGATGGCATTTTGCAAAATCGCCACCACCTCAGCCTGACGCTCCAGGCTGGCTGTTGATTGCTCAAACATGGCCTGCTTCAGGCTATGACGTATCTGAACAAACTCCGGCAACCAGCCGGTCTGTTCTTGCGCCGCTTTCAAATCCTCGTCGCTATTATGTTCGGCCAGCATCTGCCGTATCCACACCAGCTTGCGCCCGCGGTAAGTCAGGGACTGCAAGAGGTAATCGCATTTTTCTTGCTGGCTTTCCAGATAGCTTCGACCTTCGTCCGTCAGGCTGTACATCTTGCGACGGCCTTCTTCTTCGATCAGCACCCAGCCTTGCGTTGTGCAATACGCCAAGGCCGGATAGACCGCGCCCGCACTGGGTACATAACTGTTCTGGCTGATCTGCGCAAAGCGGCGGATCAGGTGGTAACCGTGGGTACTGCCCTCTTGGAGCAGAGCCATCAGCATGAGCTGCATGGCCCGGGCGGAGTACTTCCGACCCTGGCCCATATCCAGCAACATACGCTCGACATCCATGGTGTTGAATTTCATGTTCATACTCTTATGCTATATCACACGACACATTCTAATGATAATGAGAACGCCAATCAACTAGAAATAAAAATTAACTGAAATGATGGATAATTCTTGCGTTATGGGGAAATTTCACTCTATAATCGAATGCTTGAGACAGGCAGTAGCCTAAGCCTCAAAAGCCCAGGTGGCGGAATTGGTAGACGCGCATGGTTCAGGTCCATGTGCCTTCGGGTGTGGAGGTTCGAGTCCTCTTCTGGGCACCAGAATTCCTCAGAAAACCGATCATCGCAAGATGGTCGGTTTTTTGCTTTATACGCCCAGAAAGTCAGGTGCTTGAGCACCTGGCGCGAGGACGAGAAAGGCCGGGCATGCAGGCCCGACCGGGGTCGCGTTGATGTGACCGAGTCCTCTTCTGGGCACCAAAATTCCGAAAGGCCGATCATTGAAAAATGATCGGCCTTTTTGTTTGGCGTCTTAAAAACAAAATAGAAAAGCCGGAACAGCGTTGACGCTGTTCCGGCTTCTTCAACACTGACTTTTGTGCTTGCTAAAACAGTCTACGGCAAACACATTTAAGTGCCCTGTCCTCTTGCCACCCTTCAATCCAGAACACGGTGACGTCGCTGCCAGAAAGGCTGAGCCTGATAGCGTTGCTCCATACCGTACAAGGCATGTTGCGAATTCAAGTGACGTACCAAGCCCAGCAGATAGTCCTTTTCATAATTACGAGCCGGTTCCGAATTACCTTGAGTCAAGGCCAGCGCCGCTTGGGCCGCTTGTGATCCGCTCCACAGTGCTGTTGCCAGGCCATTCGCCGCCAAGGGGTCCATTGCCGCACCAGCGTCACCCGCACGCAAAATACGACCTTCTACAAAGTAAGACACGACGCAGCTCGCCGCGGCACTGACTTTGGGCGTGTTAGCCGCCATTTGCCTATCCAGACCCAGGCTTTCCATGCGCACCCGCGCCGCATCGGCACAAGCCAGTAAGCTAGCCCACACAGAACCATCACGGCTCAACCCGTCGGGCAAAAGATCCGAATCCGAGAACAAAGCCACCATCAAACGGTGACCCGGCATCGGTGATAAGTACCACCATCCCAGTTCCACGGCTTCAACCAAGGATGCCGCCAAAGGCTCGGCCTCTTTTGGCAAATCAAACACCTGCCAGGCAGCTACCAGCCTGTCTACACGGCGTCGTTCGGAAGCAGCGCCGGCTGACAAGGCGGCACGACCGGTGCAGTCAATCAACGCACTGCCTTCCAAGCGGCTGCCATCCGCCAACTGCGCAACCACACCGTCTGGCTGATGCTCCAGGCTCAACACGCGTGTCTGGCGAATACTGATCGTCTTTTCTTTTTGAACTCGCTCAAACAAGGCTTGCTCCAAACGTGCCTTGTCCAATAAATAGCCTTGCCCGTCCTCGTCCTGTACGGTGCGCAAGCCTGCGCCACCCCATACGGAAAAACGCCCTTGCGAGCGCAAGGCCACCGTTTCGTCCAGGCAGTTGGCCCAGCCCAGGCTGGTCAAGACCTGTGCCCCACGCTCGGACAGGGTTTCACCCAAAGAGGGCTGAGTCTCCTGCGGAGCGACCAAGCTTACTTCTTGTCCTTGCATACCCAGGCGACGCGCCGCCGCTAAACCCGCCACACCGGCGCCAACAACAATAATCATGCCTTCATCCTCAGGTTTTCGTCTGTTTAGCCGGCTGGGCAATGTCCAAGGAACCGCGTTGTACTTCTACGTACAGTTCGGACAGAACTCCCGCCAACCCCACTGGCCCCGGACGTTTTACCACGACTCCTACCCGAGTCCAAAGCTCGATCATGCGACGCAGAACCGGCCTCCACATGCACGCGGACGCCTGATGCCTGCGAACCGATAGCAGCGTGCCGCTCATTCTCATCGGCCATCTGAGGATTGCCTGTAAACACATTGGTGGGATTGAGCTGATCGCCTATGTCCTGCACCAGACTCAAAATCGGTGTTGCGTCTGAGTACGTGTCAGTCAAGCATGCGGGTTGTCCGGGTCAGACCCCCCACGTTCTGCCAAGCCGCGCTCAGGAGTGTCGCGCCGGTCGTCCCATTGCCCCTGCTCATCTGTGCGCACATGTCCTAAGGCCATATCCATGCTTTGCCAGAAACGGCCTTGCATCCGGTATGTGCCTTCTTCCCCCTCGGTATTAACCGAGATTCCACTGATCTGAACCGGGCCAGAGTCCATCACCGATATCTTGAGCCGATCCTCGCCCGTGATAAAGGGATTGCGACGCGATCCCAGAACACCCGGTGCCGTCTCATTCCCGTCCATGGCACTCACAAGACCGTACAAGCGCAAACGCTGCACCTGCTTTTTGATGCAACCGCCCACCTCTTTAAAACCGTCTGCGGTATGGCCATCAGACCCGGCGTCTCAGGGGCGTGAACCATGCACTGGAATTATCCCCCTGCAAATATCCCATCGCCAGAAAAATAGCCACCGCGTGAAGCGTGGCTCCCTTGGGTACCCGCTCCCCATCACGGTCTCTTTTTGATAATTATTAAAAATTTGAGGCAATTATTTACAGAATACCCGGCAAGGTAAATAG
>JBQEAN010000002.1:115278-119584 GCA_052109075.1 Alcaligenes sp.
ATAATTATTAAAAATTTGAGGCAATTATTTACAGAATACCCGGCAAGGTAAATAGCATGACCCACGCGCCCAGGACCAGATAAGGCCCAAAATGAATCGATTGACCGGCTTGCAGACGCCCGCTCAGCCGTAAGAACAAGGCAGCTAACAGACCCAGCACCGACGCAGACAAAATCATTCCTGGCAAGGCTGTCGCCCCCAACCAAGCCCCCAAGGCGGCCAGCAATTTAAAGTCGCCATAACCCATCCCTGCCCGTCCAGTGAGCAATAAAAACACATGATTCAATAGCCATAGGGCGCTGTAACCGATTGCGGCACCCAGCACAGCCAAAGGCAGGCTGGTAAAACCGTAATCCAGATTGACCAGCAGACCGAGCCACAGCAAGGGCAAGGTCAGACGATCAGGCAAATAGCCTGTTTCTGCATCAATCCAGGCCAGTACAGCTGTGCCAGCAATAAACACGCAGGCCACCAGCGTCGCCGGTGTCAAGTGCCAACGCCAAGCTGCCCAGAGCATCAAAACCAGAGCCAAACCCTGGCACACCCAGCCCCACTGACGGTGAACACGGCGCGAACGCGCCTCCAGCTCGGGCGCCAATTCAATGGGTAAATTCCAGGACAGGTACCGGGCAGGCCAGAAAAAACAGACGGCCAATACCAGAGCAAGCCCCATTCCTGACCAGGCATTGCCCCACGACGTCCACATCATATTGATCCTTCACTGGGTTAATGAAAGCGTCCCCGATTCACTCAAGCAGAACGCTGCCCAAATCCTAGCAGAGCTACGCGCCGTTTTGATGACGTAAGCATTTTTTGCTCCAGGTGGACAAGAATCGGACAGTGGCATTTTTTTGTTACGCGAATGACAGACAGAGCCACTCAAGGCTAGGCATAATTCGCTTCACACCTTTGTTTCGCTTACGGATGAATAAGGAAGCTTTATGAACCATTTTGTGCCACGCGCTGCGCATACTCCCCGCTTACGCCATTTGACGGGCGCTTTGATGCTGGTCTGGATGGGGACGGCGGCCGGTACAGCCTGGGCCCAGCAGATCGAATCCATTACCTTATCCAGTGCCGGCATGGCCGAGATCGAACGGCAAATCCCCATCAGTGAATCGGGCACCGCTCAACTGCGTGTGCCCTTGAATCAGGTGGATGACATTCTTAAAACACTGATGGCAGTCGATGGTAAAAACCGCATCGATTCGCTGACGCTATCAGGCCTGGCCCCACTGAAAGAGAGCTTTGACAGCTTACCCTTCTCGGCCAAGGATCTGCGCTCACCCGCTACCTTGGCTCAGGCCCTGCGTGGCCAACAAGTCAGCGCCAGTTCGCAAGGTCGCCTGATACGCGGCGCAGTGCTGGGGGTACAGGCGACAGCCGCCACCAACGAGCGCCCCGCTCAAGCTATCTTGAGCGTGCTGACCGAACAAGGTCAGATTCAAACCCTGGAGCTGGGTCCCGATACCAGCCTGGACGTGCTGGACAAGACCTTGCAACAGCAATTGCAACAAGCTACTGAAGTGCTGGCAGGTCAAAGCAATCAGCAATCCCGTGATATTCAGCTGGTTCTGGACAAGACTGATACCAAGACAGCGCGGCTGTCTTATCTGATCCCTGCACCGGTCTGGAAAAGCTCTTACCGTTTGATGATGCAGGACGGCAAAGCCCGCCTGCAGGCTTGGGCCATTTTTGAAAACACCAGCGGCGAAGACTGGAAAGACGTGAAGGTCACGCTTAGCTCCGGCTCGCCAGTCATGCTGCGTCAGCGTCTGTTGGAACGTTACTGGAACGAACGTCCTGAGCTGCCCGTAGCCGTTGGCAGCTCCATCGCGCCTCAAGCTGATACCCAGGCCACATTAAGTGCCGGTCAGACCCGTCGAGCCGCTGGTGAAGCCATGCGTGCCCGCATGGCCCCGGCCGCCCCAGCCCCTATGGTAGAAAGCGCCGCCTACATGGCAGATAGCGTCATGTCCAAACAATGGGCCTCCGGGGGGGCCGGTGCCAGCACCCAGGCGCAGGAAGGTCTGACCCAGGTACGCTTTAATTTGCCCCAGACCTTGAATGTACCCACTGGCCAGACGGTCTCGGTTCCCTTTATCGACACCTCCCTGCAGGCCGAATCCTTGTCTGTCTATCGCAGCGGCCAAGCGGGCGACCATCCAACCGCCGCCATCTGGGTTAACAATGAACAGGCCAATAGCTTGCCGCCCGGCATCATCACCGTTTTCAATCAAGAGGACGGCCACGTAGGCGATGCGGAACTGGCCGGTTTGCCTGCAGGTGAACAACGCCTGATCTACTTCGCCCAGGACAGCAAAGTACAGATTCGCGAAGAGCAAAATGAGGAATATCGCCTGAGTAAAACGCGCGTGACAGAGGGCCTCGCCCGCTCAGAATGGACACGTATCCAGAACTACCGCTATGAGATCAAGGCACCTAGCGATGAGGACCGTACGGTGCTGATTCAGTTGCCTCGTCAAGACGGCTGGACCCTGAAATCCGACGCACACGATAGCGATACGGCCCAGGAACACCGCCTGAAGGTGAAGGTCGCCAAAGGCAAAACAGTCAACGTGACCGCCCAACTGAGCCTGCAAGATCAGGTTGAATTGCGCCTGGAAGAAATCGACGAAAACATGCTGCTGCAATGGCGTGGCAACGGCGAGGATTCCACACAGAAAGCCAAAATGGACAAGCTGATTGATCTGCGTCGCCAGCTGAGCCACGCCCAGCAAGCTCAAAACCAGGCCCAGGAAACCCTGAGTGAGACGGTGGCCGAACAAGAGCGCATCCGCGCCAACCTGGCCGCCGTCAGTGCCCAAAGCAGCTTGGGCCAACGCTTTAGCGAACAGCTGGCACAGCAGGAGGACCAAATTGCCAGCCAGCGCAACGCTGTTCAAAAGCAACGTGACGGGGTGCTTAAAGCCCGCCAGGCTTTTGAAAAGGCCTTATCAGAACTGGGCTAACCCCCCACTAGGCTGGTACCGGTAGCTCGGCCTGCACCTGCTCCAGGAACGCGCGTATGGCATGGCCTTGCGCGCGTTCTTTTAAGCAATAAACGAATTCGCTTAAATGAGCCGATACATCGCTTAATGGCAGGCTGACAATACCCGAGTGCGCTGGCACCTCGCGCAAGGGCAGCAAGCTAGCCCCCATTCCACACGCCACCCCCCAACCGATCGCCTCCCGACTCCCCATTTCCAACACTTGAGCAGGTTCCTGCCCGGCTTGGCGGAACACTTGATGGCACAGCTCCCGGGTCATAGAACCAGACTCACGCATCAAGATGGGATAGCGGCATAAATCCACAATACGCACGCGCGGGCGACTGGCCAGAGGATGATCGGCATGCAGCACCGCCACCAACGGATCGGAGGCCAGCAACAAACGCACCAGACGCGGATCATCCACCAAGGCTGACGAGGCAATCACATCCAGCTGATAGTCATGCAAGGCACTCAATACCCGTTGCGAGTTATCAATGCTCAAACGCATCTTCACGCCAGGGTAAGCCTGATGGAAATTCCGTAGTACCGCCATGATGTAATACGGCCCGGTCGCCCCCACGCGTAGCAGCCCACTTTTCAGATCGCGCAGATCACGCAGGCTGAAATCGATCTGAGCGGCCTGCTGCATCAACTGCTCGACCTGTGGCAAGAGCCGTTCCCCTTGCTGGCTGAGATAGACCCCCTTGCCTTGCCGATAAAACAGTTCCACCCCATAGCGGGTTTCCAGCTGTCGAAGATGCGAGGTCACGGTAGGCTGGCTGATCCCCAGTTGCTGGGCCGCCTTGGTAATGGAGCCACAATGAGCCGTGGCGTGAAAGGACTTTAGTTCCAGAGCCAGCATGCTGCTGCTCTCCTTGGGAAAACTCAAAGACCAAATTATCCAATACTCGTATTACAGAAATTAGTTGTCCTGTCACAGTGCAGCCATATCCGACTCCCATACTGACGTTCATGACATTCATGACAAGTCGGAACCCCGGGATGAGCTCCAAGCCTGCATTTTTAACCATACAAGGATTGCACAAGCAGTTCGGCTCCTTTACCGCCCTGGACCAGGTCAGCCTGGATATTCAAGCCGGTGAACTGGTGTGTTTGCTAGGCCCCTCGGGCTGCGGCAAAACTACCTTGCTGCGTTGCATTGCCGGGCTGCAACAAGCCGATCAAGGTGTGATTGCGATGGCTGGCCGGGACATTACTCACCTGCCCCCTCAACAGCGCGACTACGGCATTTTGTTTCAGTCCTATGCCCTGTTTCCTAATCTGACCGTCGCCCAGAACATTGCCTACGGCCT
>JBQEAN010000002.1:119684-130163 GCA_052109075.1 Alcaligenes sp.
GCGCTGCAAAAGCAACTATCCATCACGACCCTGATGGTGACGCATGATCAGGAAGAAGCCATGGTCATGGCGGATCGCATCGCGGTAATGGATAAAGGCCGTCTGGTGCAGTTTGATCGCCCCCAGGCTTTGTATCGTGCGCCCACCGATCCTTTTGTTGCAGGCTTTATTGGCGAGGCCAATTGGTTGCCTTTTACCCCGCTGCACGACCGCTCCGTGCTGGTCGAGCGCGTGCGCCTGGATTTGGGCCACGAAGCGCCCAATAGCGCTGGACGTCTCTTTATTCGCCCCGAAAACATCCGGGTACTGGATAACAACAACCCCGCCAACAACACCAACACCTTTTTGGCCGACATCGTGGATGGTGTTTTTCTGGGCCGTCACTACAAATTAACTCTGCGTCCTGAGGGTATGGACGGCTTAACCGTGCAAGCCATCGTCAATCCAGAACAAGGCGACCGTTTGCTTGATCCTTTGGGCGCACGTCGCTGCCGCATCCAGCTTCCCAGCGAGGCGCTGCATGCCCACCATTGATTCCACACCATTGCCTGGCACGGCACCCCTGGTATCCGCCAGCCTGACCAGTTTGGGCCCTAACGGCTCCAGCGTGAACCATTCCCTGATCCGCCCCGTCTCGCCAGTCTGGCTGGGTTCGACGACACGACGTGCTTTATTGATTGCGCTATTTGCGCTGCTGATCCTGTTTTTAGCGCTGCCCATGCTGTTTATTTTGCTGCGCGCCGTTCAGAACAGCGACGGCCAACTAGTGGGGCTAGGCCAATTCTGGTCCATTATCAGCGCCCCCGGCTTTATGGCCATGGTGGGCCGCAGCGTGCTGGTCGGTGTCAGCACCCTGATCATCGTCATCCCCACCGCCTATGCTTTTGCCTTTGCCCTGCAACGCTGCTGCGTACGCGGTGCTGGCATGTTCCGAGCGTTGGGACTGCTGCCTTTACTGGCACCGTCCCTGATGCCTGGATTGTCCCTGATCTATCTTTTCGGTAATCAGGGTGTGCTGCGCAGTTGGCTCGGTGGCGAGACCATTTACGGTTTCTGGGGCATTGTGCTGGGCGAGGCCTTCTACACCTTTCCCCACGCCCTGATGATTCTGAGCACAGGTCTGGCTCTGGCCGATGCCCGTCTTTATGACGCTGCCCGCGCCATGGGTGCCAATTCCTGGCGTCGTTTCCTGACCGTGACCCTGCCCGCCAGCCGCTACGCCGTGTTTTCAGCCGCATGCCTGGTCTTTACGCTGACGGTCACCGACTTTGGTGTTCCTAAAGTAGTGGGCGGCTCCTACAACGTGCTGGCCATGGAAGCTTATAAAGCGGTCGTCGGCCAGTTGCAGTTTTCCAAAGGCGCAGCCATTGGTGTACTGCTGCTGATCCCCGCTGTGCTGACCTTCTGTCTGGACCGCCACCTGCGGGCCCGTGCAAGCGGTCAGGCACAAGGTTCGCTCAGCGCGTACACACCTTTGCCTCACCATCATCGCGACCGATATTTCACCATGGTGCTGATCCTGGTATCTCTGGCAATTTTGACTATTGTGGGCATGGCCGTCTGGGCCTCGCTGATCAAATTCTGGCCCTATAACCTGAGCCTGTCCCTAAAGTCCTACGACTTCAACAATATGGACGGTGGCGGTTGGCTGGCCTGGCGCAACAGCTTGACCCTGGCTTTGTTTACCGCTCTTCTGGGCTCAGCCCTGATCTTTCTGGGTGCTTGGGTGCTGGAAAAACTACCCGCCCATGGTCGAGCCGAAAAAGGCTTGTACGGTTTACTGCAAATGCTGGCGTTGGCCCCCATGGCGATCCCCGGTCTGGTGCTGGGCCTGGGTTACATCTTCTTTTTCAATCACCCCAACAACCCCTTGTCCGGTCTGTACGGCTCCATGAGCTTGCTGGTGCTGTGTACTGTCATTCACCTGTACACCAGCGCCCACCTGAACTTTGTGACTGCCCTGAAAGCTATCCCGGCCGAGCTGGAAGCTGCCGCAGCCTCCTTGAAGGCCCCCCGTCTGTCCACCTTGATGAGTGTGACCGTGCCGCTGTGCCTGCCCGCCTTGCTGTCGGTCTCGCGTTACCTGTTTGTCTCAGCCATGACCACCGTGTCTGCCGTCGTGTTTCTGTACAGCCCGCAAACCGTTCTGGCTTCGGTGGCCGTCATGAACATGGATGACGCCGGTTTTATTGGCCCGGCCGCCGCTATGTGCACGGTCATCATGCTGAGCTCCGGCTCCGTCTGCTTGCTGGTTCATGTTTTGAGCCGAGCCGCCCTGCGTCGCAGCCAGGCCTGGCGCTCCCCTTCTTCCCTTTCTCCAACCCGATAGGACCGCAATGCCATCCCCAACTTGCGCGAATACGTCGCTTGATACGCCATCTTCCCAGGCCCCTCGCCTTGAAGCCCTGATTTTTGATTGGGCCGGCACTCTGGTGGACTTTGGATCCTTTGCACCCACCCAAATTCTGGTTGAAGCCTTCCAATGCTTTGACCTGAACCTGAGCCTGGACCAGGCGCGTAGCGCCATGGGTATCGGTAAATGGGACCACATCAAAGCCATGCTGGCCTTGCCCGAAGTACATGCCCAATTTATGGCCCAGCATGACCGCGAACCCGATGACAGCGATGTAGACCGTATCTACAACACGTTCCTGCCCATGCAGAACGAGCGTGTCGGCGAATTTTCTGCCGCCATTCCCGGTGCCCGTGAGACCTTGTCCTGGGCGCGTCGCCAAGGCCTGAAAATTGGCTCCTGCTCCGGCTACCCCCGTCTGGTTCTGGACAATCTCTTGCAACACGCCCACCGCCAACAGGTGTTTGTGGACTACCACGTTGCGTTTGACGAAGTCCCCCAAGCCCGCCCCTGGCCTGCCATGGCACTGGAAAACGTCATTCGCCTGGAAATCAAGAATGTCGGCGCCTGCGTCAAGATCGATGACACCCCAGTCGGTATCGAAGAAGGCCGCAATGCCGGAATGTGGACCGTCGGTTTGCTGCTCTCGGGCAATGCGGCCGGCCTGACTGAACTGGAATGTCTGGCTCTGGACGAAGAAAGCCGTCAAACCCTGCGTGATCGCGCAGCACGCAGCTTTGACCATGCCCAGCCCCACTACCTGATTGACACCGTTGCTCAACTGCCGGCTGTGATTGAACAAATCACCGAGCGGATGGCCCAGGGCGAATGCCCCAGCGACTCTCTCTAACCCCCACCCCCCTTTTGCTGACACAAGGACACTTCTTCCATGAAAACCATTGTTCTGAGCTCCTTGGCTGCCGCTTTGTTGGGCGCCGCTTCCCTGGCGCAAGCCGCCACTACCCTGACCGTATACACCGCGCTGGAAGCCGATCAGCTCAAGGCCTACCAGGCCGCGTTTGAAAAAGAAAATCCCGATATCAAGATCCAGTGGGTGCGCGACTCCACCGGCATCATCACCGCCAAACTGCTGGCTGAAAAGAACAACCCGAAAGCGGACGCTATCTGGGGGCTGGCCGGGTCCTCGCTGGGCTTGATGGCCAGCCAAAACATGCTGCAGGCGTACGCCCCCAAAGGTCTGGAAAAAATCGACGCTAAGATGCGCGATCAAACCAATCCGCCTAGCTGGGTCGGCATGAACGGTTACGCCGCTGCCCTGTGCGTGAACACGGTGGAACTGGAAAAGAACAAGCTGCCCATGCCCACGTCCTGGGAAGATCTGACCAAGCCTGAGTACGCTGGCAAGATCGTTATGCCTAACCCGGCCTCTTCCGGTACTGGCTTTCTGGACGTTAGCGCCTGGCTGCAGCTGTTCGGTGAAGACAAAGGCTGGGCCTTCATGGACGGATTGCACAAGAACATGGGTGCCTACACCCACTCCGGCTCCAAGCCTTGCAATATGGCCGCCGCTGGTGAATACGCCATTGGCGTGTCCTTTGACTACCGTGGTGCCCGCCTGAAAGAAGACGGTGCTCCGCTGGAACTGGTCTTCCCCAAAGAAGGTCTGGGCTGGGAAATTGAAGCCACTGGCATCATGCAAGGCACCAAGAACCTGGAAGCGGCACAGAAACTGGCTGATTTCTCGGCCAGCGAAGCGGCCAACCATCTGTACAAAACTAACTTTGCGGTCTTGGCCATTCCTTCCATCGCCACGGCCAATCCGCACCTGCCTACAGACCTGAATCAGCGCCTGATCGACAATAACTTTGTCTGGGCCGCTGAAAACCGCGAGCGCATCATCCAAGAGTGGACCAAACGTTACGACGGTAAATCGGAAGCCAAGAAGTAATGAGCACACAACACTACGATGTCATCGTGGTGGGGGGTGGCATCCTGGGCATGGCACATGCCTGGGCGGCTGCCCGCCGCAAGCTGAGCGTGGCCGTGCTGGAGCGCAGCCACCAAGCCCAAGGCGCCACCATCCGTAATTTTGGCCAGGTACTGGTGACCGGGCAGGCACCGGGCATCATGATGGATCTGGCCCGCCAAAGTCGTTCTTTGTGGCTGGATCTGGCTGCACAAGCCGGTTTTCATGTACGCAGCAATGGCTCGCTGGTGCTGGCCCGCAATCACCTGGAACGGGAGCTGCTAGAGGATTTCGCCCAGAGTCGTGCCCAGGAGGAAGGTGTGGCCTGCCAGATGTTAAGCGGCAAGGAGCTGGCCGGTTTGTTTGGTGGCCGCCTGGGGCACCATCATGGTGCGCTGCAAGGCCTGGATGATCTGCAGATTTACTCGCGTGACGCCCTACCGGCCATTACCAACAGCCTGCAAGCCATGGGCGTGGATGTGTACACCCAGGCGCATGTTCATCATGCGCAGGAAGGCCAAGTACATAGCAGCGTGGGCAACTTCACGGCCAACAGCATTTTTGTTTGTCCCGGCCACGATTACAGCAGCCTGCATAAAGAACTGCTCGATACTGTCAAACCATCGGTAACGCGTTTGCAAATGCTGAAAGTACGCGCCCAAGATGGCGGCTGGGCCTTGGATCGACCTTTGCTGACGGGTCTGTCCTGCCTGCACTATGGCGCATTCAGCGATCTGCCCCTGGCCGACACGCTGCGCGAGCACGTGCAGCAACGCCACGGCGTCCTGCTGGATCAAGGCATTCATTTGCTGATCAGCCCCACTCCACAAGGGGATTTGATCATTGGTGACTCGCACGACTACGGGCAGCAAGCCAGCCCCTTCAACCAGGAAGACACGGACCAGTACCTGCTGGATCTGGCACAAACTGTACTGGGTTGCCCCGTACAGGTGCTGCAACGCTGGCAAGGTGTCTATGGCGCTAAGGGTCCAGCACCGTTTTCCGTGTTGCAGGCTGATGGCAGCACACAAGTGACGGTGATGCATACCGGGCTGGGCATGACGACAGGTTTGGCAATTGGCGAGCGCAATATCGCCGCTCGCTACGATTGATTGACGGGATGCCTCCCCAGCAGAACGGCTTTCTGATGATGTAGCTATTAAAAAACGCGTAACCTAGGCTACGCGTTTTTTTCGGTTGCTCGTCTGAATCAAGCAGAAAAACGCTGATCAACAGGAATAGAGACCGAACCTTATAGTGGAATAGAATAGTCGCCACCCCCGACTACGCCTAGAGCATGATGAGCACGCCCAAGCCTACCCCACGACAGGACGGGATCAATGAAAGACCATGACAGCACACTACGTTTTATAGACTGTACTGAAGAACTGCATACAGCCGCCATTTTGGAGATTCTGAACGAGGCCATCGTGAACTCCACCGCGCTCTACGACTACGTACCTCGCCCCCCCGAAGCCATGGTGAACTGGTTTGCCACCAAGCGCAGCAATGGCTTTCCCGTTGTGGGTGCCGTGGATGCGTCGGGGACCTTGATGGGTTTTGCCAGCTGGGGCGCCTTCCGGGCCTTTCCAGCCTATAAATACACGGTGGAACACAGTGTGTACGTCCACCATGAGCACCGCGGCAAAGGACTAGGCAAAATTTTGATGTCGGAATTGATCACTCGCGCCCGCCAAGCCCAGGTCCATGTGCTGGTGGGGTGTGTCGATGCCAGTAATCAAGGCAGTATCCACTTGCACCAGAGCCTGGGTTTTACCCATGGCGGCACCTTCAAGGAGGTGGGCTTCAAGTTTGGCCGCTGGCTGGATGCCGCTTTTTACTTATTGACGCTGGATACCCCTGACACCCCCATAGACGGCTAAGGCGGCCTGCGAGTGTGAGCTGTCAGCATAAAAAAACCATCGCCGCCCCAAGGCCGCGATGGTTTTTTATCGAGCACGTTTTACGCTGGTTTACGCGCTGACTTTAGGGCGCTCGTAGCACACAGCAAACGCGATCAGGCCCAGAACGAGACTGAACACCCCAACCCCAATGGCCACTGCTGCAATCAAGCCCAAACCGATTGCAATAAACACGCCCGGAAAGGCGTAGCTGCGCAACCAGGAGGGTTGCTTGGGAACAAGAAACAGCCCCAAAAACAAAAACCAAGGCATCACAATCGTCCAGAACAGACTGTCCATTAGCACGTCACGCATCATTATTCCATTGAAGTAGGAGAGGCTAGGCGGGCGCTACGCAATCCCGCCATTCTGGGTGGATTGTAAACGCCATAAGGCTGGCCCCCCAGCCTTGGCGACTGTTATAAGAGAGCATTATTGTTTTACGGCTAAAGGACCCACTATGAGTATGCTTACCTTGACCAGCGCAGACCAGCATCATTTTGAAGCCTATACCGTAGGCGATGAGCAGGCCGAACAGGGCTTGATCGTGCTGCAGGAAATTTTTGGTGTTAACCAACATATACGCAACACCTGCGATCGCTTTGCCGAGCAAGGCTACCGGGTGCTGTCCCCCGCCCTGTTCGATCGCCAGGAAAAAAATATTCAGCTGGGTTACACCGCCGACGATGTGCACGCTGGTTTGGCCTTACGTAATGGCATTGCCCTGGATAAAACCTTGCTGGATATCCAAGCCTGCATTGACGCCCTGGGCTCACGCAAGATCGGCATTGTGGGGTACTGCTGGGGTGGTTCATTAAGCTGGCTGGCCGCGTGCCGTTTGCAAGGTTTACGCGCTGCCAGTTGTTGGTATGGTTCACAAATTGCCCAGAACGCCCAAGAACAACCCAAGATCCCAGTACAAATGCACTTTGGCGCACAGGATCACTCTATTCCAGCGAGCGCGATCCAAACCATCAAGGATGCCCAGACAAACGTGTCCATCTATGTGTACGAGCCTGCCGGACATGGTTTTGGTTGCGATCACCGCCCCGACTTTCATGAAGCGTCCTACAAGTTGGCTCAGGAGCGTACACTCGCATTCTTTGCCGAACACCTGCGTTAAGCCCAACCACCCATGCTTGAATCCAGCGACGACCTCCTTGCCCTGTTGAACACCCCCATGCCGTATGGCAAATACAAAGGTCGGCTGCTGGCCGACCTGCCGGGGCATTATCTAAACTGGTTTGCCCGCGAAGGTTTTCCTTCCGGGCGACTGGGCCAATTACTGGCCCTGGCTCACGAGCTGGATCACAACGGCCTGAAGTCCTTGCTCGACCCCTTGCGCCCACGCCGCGCTTAAAGCCGGGCTCGACACACAACAAATACCTTACTGGGGAGCGGGCTGCGCCCGTATGTCGCCGTATCGCTTGCTACTATCAAGACTTCCTCTACACCCCATTGTGAAGGACGTCATGACAATCGATCTCTCCGCTTTTCCGATCACCCGCAAATGGCCTGCCCAGCATCCTGAGCACCTGCAGCTGTATTCCTTGCCGACCCCTAACGGCGTCAAGGTTTCCATCATGCTGGAGGAAATTGGCCTGCCGTACGAGCCGCATCTGGTCAGCTTTGACACTAATGACCAGCTCAGCCCTGAATTCATTTCCCTGAGCAGCAATAACAAGATTCCAGCAATTCTGGACCCCCATGGCCCAGGCAATCAGCCGCTGGCCTTGTTCGAGTCCGGTGCGATCCTGATCTATCTAGCTGAAAAATCCGGCCAACTACTCTCCAACGAGCCGGGCCAGCGCTACGAAACTCTGCAATGGCTCATGTTCCAGATGGGTGGCGTCGGCCCCATGTTTGGTCAGCTGGGTTTCTTCCATAAATTTGCCGGTAAAGACGTTGAGGACAAACGCCCCCGCGACCGCTATGTCAACGAGTCCAAACGTCTGCTGGGGGTCATTGACAAACACCTGGACGGTAAGGACTGGATGGTAGGCAATCGCTACTCCATTGCCGATATTGCCCTGTTCCCCTGGATTGCCAACCTGATCGGTTTTTACGGTGCTGGTGAGCTGGTGGAGTACGCGCAGTTCAAGAATATAGCCCGTGTTCTGGAACAATTTCAGGCTCGTCCCGCTGTACAGCGCGGCCTGAAAATTCCGGCCCGCGATTAATGAATAAGCGAGGCCAATCAATGCCTATAAGCGGCGCTACACCCTGATCAGCAATAGCCCTGCTATCAAACTGGTCTTGTCTGCCTCGCTTGTCGCGTATCCGTACAATTGGTCCCCTAAACATTTTGCGTAAACGCGACTATTGCGTTTGCACGGCTTGCCATCAATCAAAAAACCAGTCTGCTCTTGCAGCAGATACAGGCAAATCCACCAGCCTGATGTGCAAGCCTTTCAAAGCCCTGGATTATTTCCAGGGCTTTTTTTTGCTTGGAGGGGGCTGCCAGAGGCAAGCACCAACAAAACTACACGGCGGGCAACGGAATGAATTGTTCGTCATCCAACGGTGGCAGACTGATGCGGCCATTGAGCCAATCATCCTTGGCCTGCTCGATACGATCCTTGCGAGAGGACACAAAGTTCCACCAGATATGGCGCGGACCCAACGGCTCGCCACCCAACAGCATCAAGTGGCTGTTCTGTCCGGCAACAATAAGCGGACTGTCACCTTTGGCAAACACCAGCATCTGGCCTGCCGGATAGCGTTGACCGCCCACTTCCAGACCGCCCGCACAGATATAGATGGCACGCTCTTCATGGCCGGTCGGCAAAGGCACGGATTGGCCCGCCTGCACCCGCAGTTCCATATAGAACAAGGGCGAATCCACACGGACGGGGCTACACAGACCCAAAGCGGAACCGGCAATCAAGCGCCCTTCTACTCCTGTATCTTGAATCTGCGGCAACTGCTCGGCTTCGTAATGCACAAACTCCGGGGCTTGCTCTTCTTTAGGTTCCGGCAACGCTACCCAGGCTTGAATGCCATCCATACGACCGCCGTGGGCACGCATGGGCTCGAAACGCTCGGAATGGCTGATGCCTGAACCGGCTGTCATCCAGTTCAGCGCACCGGGGGTGATCTCTTGTTCTACGCCCAGACTGTCGCGATGCGTCATCGCCCCTTCAAACAAATACGTGACGGTCGACAGACCGATATGTGGGTGCGGCAACACATCATGTTCCGATCCTACAGGTGCCTGCAGCTCTTGCGGCCCCATGCGGTCAAAGAAGATAAAAGGTCCCACCATACGCCGTTGCCGAAAGGGTAAAACGCGCCCGACCTCGAACGCACCAATGCTGTGCTGACGCTGTGGAATAAGCAGCTCGACCATAGACACCTCTATTGGGAAGTCGCAAAAATACAATCCCGATTACTATACTCTGGTCCCTGATAGTTTCACTTCAACTTGCATGTCTACGCTCTCCCTATTCGACCCCGCCCCCGGCAATGCGCTGACTCTGAAGGAAGGCTTGATCGCCTTGCCAGGCCTGGCCCTGCCGTATGCATCCGCTTTGGCGCAGGCGGTTCAAGGCATTGTGCAAGAGGCCCCCTGGCGTCATATGCAGGTTCCGTCCGGCCACCGCATGTCAGCCGCGCAAAGCAGTTGTGGGCAATTAGGCTGGATATCGGATGAGCAAGGCTATCGCTACAGCCCCATTGACCCGCAAAGCGGCTCAGCGTGGCCAGCCTTCCCCCCAGTATTCATCGACTTGCTGGCACAGATAGCAGAAGAATCAGGCCAAGGACCACTCCAACCCGATACCTGCCTGATCAATTACTACGACGAGCAGGCGCATATGTCGCTGCACCAAGACCGCAACGAGCGTGACTTGCAGCATCCCATTGTGTCAGTGTCCTTAGGACGCGAGGCGCTGTTTTTATGGGGTGGCGCGAAACGCAACGACCCCGTACGCACCCTGCGCTTGCGCGATGGTGATGTACTGGTCTGGTGGGGCCCATCCAGAATGAATTTTCATGGGATACGCAGGCTGGAAGGCCCAACCCATCCCATCTGGGGCTCGGGCCGGGTCAATCTGACTTTTCGACGGGCGGGCTGAACGCCGGTTTGATTAGCCCAGTTCGGGTGAAGCGAAGCGGCGGTTTTCCAGCACAGGCAGGATACGACGCGCATACGCCAGCCGTTCACGGTCCAGATCCACCAAAAGTAGTGTTGGAGTCTCGGCAGCCTGGGCGACGATCACACCCAAAGGATCGACGACCAGACTTTGACCGATATTGCGTTCGCCACATTCACCGACCGCAACCATATAGGCGGTATT
>JBQEAN010000003.1:0-5893 GCA_052109075.1 Alcaligenes sp.
GCTGCACAGCAAGGAATTTTCAGTATGAGCAAGAACGATTGGCCCCTGTGGGAAGTCTTTATTCGCAGCCAGCACGGTTTGGCCCACAAACATGTAGGCAGCCTGCATGCTCCTGATGCCGAAATGGCCATCAATAATGCCCGTGATGTGTACACCCGTCGTAACGAAGGCGTGAGCATCTGGGTAGTCCGTGCAGCTGACATCGCGGCCTCCAGCCCAGGTGACAAAGGCCCGCTGTTCGAGCCTTCCAACACCAAGGTCTACCGCCACCCTACTTTTTTCCCTATGCCTGACGGCATCAATATGTAGGAATGGGTATGGATAACGCTTTATTTTCCTACGCCCTGCGCATGGGCGATTCCACCTTGGTGCTGGCCCAGCGTCTGGGTGAGTGGACTGGTCACGGCCCGGCTCTGGAAGAAGAGCTGGCCTGTGCTAATACCGCGCTGGACTTGTTGGGTCAGGCCCGCATGTGGCTGAGCTTGGCTGGCGAGACGGAAGGGCAGGGCCGTGACGAAGATCGTCTGGCCTACCACCGTGATGTGCACGAATACGCCAACTACCTCTTGGTAGAGCGCGAGAACGGTCATTACGGCGACACCCTGGCACGTCAGTTCCTGTTTGACGCCTGGCATTGTTTCTTGCTGGAGAAGTTGATCGAATCCAGCGATGAGCAGATCCGCGCTATTGCTCAGAAAGCGCATAAAGAAGTGCTGTATCACGTGCGCCGCTCGACAGATTTGATCGTGCGCTTGGGCGATGGTACGCCAGAAAGCCACCAGCGCATGCAGCAGGCCATTGACGAAGCCTGGTACTACACCGGCGAGTTGTTCCTGGATGATGACGTCACCGAGGCGCTGGCTCAGCGTCAGGCCGTGCCTTTGATGGCCAGTCTGTGGGAGCCTTGTCTGGAGTACGTGCAGTCTGTGCTGGAGCGTGCAACCTTGCGTTGCCCGGCCGAACAGGATGCCCAGCACAAAGCGTATCGTGGTGGCCCACAAGGCCGTCACACGGAAGCGTTAGGGTTTCTGCTGGCGGAAATGCAGCATCTGCCACGTATGTACCCCGACGCAACTTGGTGATCGCCATGACACAGACCTGGAGCACCGAGCAGGTCATGCAGATATTGGCCACGGTTCCAGACCCGGAGATCCCGGTGATCTCCCTGCTGGACCTGGGCATTGTGCGTGACGTGAACTGGGAAGAGGGCGTGTGTGTGGTCACCATCACACCGACCTATTCCGGTTGTCCGGCGATGTACGAGATGAGCCACTCGATTGAGCAGGCTTTGCAGCAGGTCGGCATTGAGCAGGTCCGTGTCGATACGAAGCTGTCACCGGCCTGGACGACTGACTGGATGAGCGAACAGGGCAAGGTGGCCTTGCGCAATTACGGTATCGCTCCCCCGGCCCAGAATGCGGTTGATATTTCTGGTTTGCTAAGCCAGCCCGAGGCGCCTGTGGTGGCTTGTCCTCAATGCGGGTCCACGCATACACGGGTGATCAGCCAGTTTGGCTCCACCCCTTGTAAGGCGCTGTATCGCTGCATTAGCTGCGGTGAACCATTCGATTACTTTAAGGCGCATTAATCCTATGAGTCAGTTTTACTCTCTTCCTGTGGCCTCGGTCTCCCGCAGCACTCGCGATGCGGTGGTGGTGGCCTTTACTGTGCCCGACGATTTGCAGGATGTGTTTCAGTTTCGCCCCGGTCAGTACCTGACCTTGCGCACCCATTTGGACGGCCAGGAACTGCGCCGCTCTTACTCGATCTGTGCCGCGCCCCATGACCGCTTGCTGCGCGTGGCGATCAAGCGTGTGAATGACGGCGCTTTCTCTACTTGGGCCAACAGTAATCTGAAAGCCGGTGCTTCCCTGGAAGTGATGCCACCGGATGGCAACTTCACGGTGGACTTCGAGCCTGGTCAGGCTCACCGTTACGCCGCCTTTGCCGTGGGTAGCGGGATTACGCCGATTCTGTCGCTGGTGAAAACCGCGCTGAGTACCGAACCCGACTCCACCTTCACGCTGTTTTTTGGTAACCGTGCTTCATCGGCCATCATGTTTCGCGAAGAGATTGAGGACCTGAAAAACACCTATATGGAACGTTTCTCTATCGTGTATATCATGAGCCGGGAAACACAGGATATTGACCTGTTCAATGGTCGTCTGGATGGCGAGAAAGTACGCCAGTTGATGCAGCAATGGTTTGATCCAAGCAGCGTGGACGTGGCCTTTGTGTGTGGTCCTCAGGACATGAGCGAGCAGGTGGTTGCTGCCTTGCAAGAAAATGGCCTGGAAAAATCCCAGATCAAGTTCGAGCTGTTCGGTGCCCCCAAAGGTCCCCGCACCCTGCGTACGGGCGAAGAGTCGCGCAAGGCACCGGGCAAGGAAGAGTGTGAGCTGACCGTGATTCAAGACGGTATCACCCGCAACCTGACCATCAGCAAGAGCAATAGCAGTATTTTGGACGCGGCTCTGGAGCAAGGGCTGGAATTGCCTTACTCCTGTAAAGGTGGGGTTTGTTCCACCTGCCGTTGCAAAGTGGTAGAGGGCGAAGTGGATATGGACGCCAACTTTGCACTGGAAGATTACGAAGTCGCCCGTGGTTTTGTGCTCAGTTGCCAAAGCTTTCCGGTAACCGACCGGGTGGTGATTGACTTCGATCAGGAAACCTAAGACCGCAGCAAAATGGCGATTTTTCAAGAATCTGGACGCCAGCTTCCCCGCTTGGCGTCCTACTAGTTTCAGGAGCACATTGTATGGCAGCAGATTTTTTCAAGACGCATCAGGCAACGCTGGAGCAAGCCTTGAGCAGCATTCTGGAGCGCAATTTCTGGAGCGCTTATCCTGAAAATCCTAGCCCTCGCGCCTATGGTGAGACGGCGGCTCAGGACGGTCAGGCTGCTTTTGAGGCCTACCGTGGCAAAGCCTTTCCTTTGATGCTGGAAGGTGCGCAAGGTGAAGTAGGCAATGAGCAATCTCCTTTTGGTTTTGACCTGGGCATCCGCTACCCCAAAGTGCCTGTGGACCAATTGGTGGCTCAGTCGCAATTGGCGTTGGATAGTTGGCGCGACGCTGGTCCGCAAGCCTGGGTTGGGGTCTGCCTGGAAATTCTGCATCGCCTGAACAAGCGCAGTTTTGAAATTGCCCACGCCGTACAACACACCACCGGTCAAGGCTTCATGATGGCCTTTCAGGCAGGCGGACCTCACGCTCAGGAACGTGCGCTGGAAGCCGTGGCCTACGCCTGGCAGGAAATGGCTCGTATCCCTGGTTTGGTTGAGTGGATCAAGCCCCAGGGCAAGCATGATCCTATCCAGATGAAAAAGCAGTTCAAAGTGGTTCCCCGTGGCGTAGGTCTGGTGATTGGTTGCTCCACCTTCCCAACCTGGAACGGTTACCCCGGCCTGTTTGCCTCGTTGGCTACCGGCAACACGGTGATTGTGAAGCCACACCCTGGCGCGATTCTGCCCTTGGCGATTACCGTTGCAATTGCCCGCGAAGTGTTGGCTGAAGCGGGTTTCAACCCTAATGTGGTCTTGCTGGCCGCTCATGAGCCACAAGAAGACACGGCTCAGCAACTGGCCATGAGCCCGGCCGTCAAGCTGATCGACTTTACCGGCAGCAGCCAGAATGGTAATTGGCTGGAACAAAATGCGCGCCACGCCTTGGTCTACACCGAAAAAGCGGGTGTGAATCAGGTCATTATTGATTCGGTTGAAGACTTCAAGGCCGTAGCCCGCAACCTGGCTTTCTCCTTTGCGCTGTACTCCGGCCAAATGTGTACTGCCCCTCAGAACATCTATGTGCCCCGTGGTGGTATCCGTACCGCTGACGGCGTAATGAGTTTTGACGAAGTGGCTCAAGGCTTGGCTCAAGCGGTGCAAAAACTGGTGTCCGATCCTGCTCGTGCGGTTGAAATTACCGGCGCGGTACAGAACGAAGCCTGCGCACAGCGTATTGATCAGGCTCGCCAACTGGGCATGCCTATCCTGGCCGATAGCCTGACACTGGAACATCCCGCCTTCCCGGATGCTCGTGTGCGCACTCCACTGGTCTTGCAGGCCCGTGTGGATCAGCCCGAGATCCAGCAAGAGTGGTTTGGCCCCATCGTATTTGTGGTGCAAACCGATTCGACCGAGCAAAGCATTGAAGTGGCAGGTCGCAACGTGATCGAGCACGGTGCACTGACTTTGTCGGCCTACAGTACCGATGATGCTGTGACTGCCAAGATTCAGCGCATGGCTGAGCGTTCCGGCGTGTCCTTGTCCCTGAACCTGACCGGCGCTGTGTTCATCAACCAGACCGCCGCCTACAGCGACTTTCACGGTACGGGCGCCAACCCGGCTGCCAACGCATCCCTGTCGGATTCGGCCTACGTGGCTAACCGTTTCCGCGTCGTCCAGACTCGCTGGCATTTCTAAAGGAGGGTGGCCAGGTGACTGACCAAAGTATTCAATTTCAGCTGGAAAATGGCGTAGCGCGCATTACCTTGAACCGTCCGGACAAGCTCAACAGCTTTACGGCCGATATGCACGCTGAGCTGGCACAGGCTCTGGATAAGGTAGAGCAGTGCGCGGATCTGCGCGTATTGATTCTGACGGGTAATGGTCGCGGCTTTTGCGCCGGCCAGGACTTGTCCGAGCGCCAGATGAGTGCAGGTGATGCGCCTGTGGATCTGGGTGCCACGATTGAAAAGTTCTACGCACCTTTGGTGCGTCGACTGCGCGCCCTGGCGGCCCCCGTCGTGGTGGGGGTCAATGGCGTGGCGGCGGGTGCCGGGGCCAATCTGGCCTTGGCCGGTGACCTCGTCATTGCCACTCGTTCGGCCAGCTTCATCCAGCCGTTCTGCCGTCTGGGTTTGCTGCCCGATACCGGCGGCACCTTCTTCTTGCCGCGTCTGGTGGGTACAGCACGCGCTATGGGTCTGTCTTTGCTGGGCGATAAGCTCTCGGCCGAGCAGGCTGCTCAATGGGGCTTGATCTGGGAATGTGTTGATGACGACGCGTTCCAGGTTCGCCTGGATGAGTTGGCCGCCCATTTTGCTCAGGCACCTACCAAGGGTCTGGCCTATGCCAAGAAAGCAATTTATGCCAGTGATGCCCATTCGCTTGATCAACAGTTGGACCTGGAGCGCGATTTGATGCGTGAACTGGGTGCATCCGAGGATTATCGCGAGGGTGTTAATGCATTTCTGGGCAAGCGTGCCCCCCAATTCAAAGGAAAGTAATGCAAAGCAACGCACTTGCTGTTGAAGATCCACAAGCGCTGGCTCAACAGGTCAGCGAGCATATGTATAGCAATGACCAGGCATCCCAGGCCTTGGGCCTGAGCCTGGATACCGTGGCACCCGGTGCGGCCGATATGAGCATGACGGTGCGTGCCGATATGCTGAACGGTCACAAGACCTGTCACGGTGGTTTCATTTTTGCTTTGGCTGACAGCACGTTTGCGTTTGCCTGCAATTCTCGCAATGCACCGACCGTTGCTTCAGGTTGCACCATTGATTACTTGGCACCTGCCTTTGAAGGGGATGTCCTGACGGCTCGTGCTGTCGAGGCTTCCCTGGCAGGCCGCACCGGTGTGTATGACATCGAAGTGGTCAACCAGAACGACAAGCGTATTGCCTTGTTCCGTGGGCGCTCGTATCGGCTAAATGGCACGGTACTGGGCGGAATTGAAAAAAAGTAAACCTTTTGACGTTACATACCCTGTGGACCCGGGGGGGTCGGAAGTACCACACCAGCGGCAGGGCAGGAGTACACCATGACAGCAATTAAAGAACAGGTTGGCCGCGATGCTATCGAGCATGCAAGTGTTGACGAAATCCGTAACTTGCAGCTGCAACGTCTGAAATGGACCTTGCAACACGCTTACGACAATGTGCCGCATTA
>JBQEAN010000003.1:5993-53659 GCA_052109075.1 Alcaligenes sp.
AGCTGCAACGTCTGAAATGGACCTTGCAACACGCTTACGACAATGTGCCGCATTACCGGCAGAAATTTGATGAGGCGGGCGTGCATCCCGACGATTTGAAGCAATTGTCGGATATTTCTAAATTTCCTTTCACGACCAAGCAGGACCTGCGTGATAACTACCCCTTCAAGATGTTTGCGGTCCCCCGTGAACAGGTAGCACGCGTGCATGCTTCCAGCGGTACCACCGGTAAACCTACCGTGGTGGGTTACACCGCCAATGATATTTCCACGTGGGCAGATTTGTTTGCTCGTTCCATGTGGGCAGGTGGTGCTCGCCCCGGCGACATCGCGCACGTTGCTTACGGTTACGGTTTGTTCACAGGTGGCCTGGGTGCGCATTACGGTGCCGAGCGCCTGGGTTGCACGGTAGTCCCCATGTCCGGCGGCCAGACTGAAAAGCAGGTTCAGCTGATTCAGGATTTTCGTCCTGACGTGATTCTGGTTACCCCCTCGTATTTCTGCAATATTCTGGAAGAAATCGAGCGTCAAGGCATGGATCCACGCGATACCTCTTTGCGTATCGGTATTTTTGGCGCCGAGCCCTGGACGGGGCAGATGCGTCTGGATATTGAGCAGCGTGCCGGTATCGACGCCGTGGATATCTACGGCCTGTCCGAAGTGATGGGCCCTGGCGTGGCGATGGAGTGTGTAGAAAGCAAGGACGGCCCCGTAGTGTGGGAAGACCATTTCTACCCTGAAATCATCAACCCGGAAACCGGCGAGCCCGTGGCCGAAGGTGAAAGTGGTGAGCTGGTCTTTACCTCGCTGAGCAAAGAGGCCATGCCTGTCATTCGTTACCGCACCCGCGACCTGACCTCACTGCTGCCACCCACTTCGCGCAGCATGCGTCGTATCGGCAAGATTACGGGTCGCAGCGACGATATGGTGATTGTGCGCGGTGTGAACCTGTTCCCCACCCAGGTCGAAGAACTGGTTCTGAAAATGCCTGAACTGGCTGCCCAGTACCAGTTGGTGCTGAGCCGCAATGGCAATATGGACGAGCTGGAAATTCTGGTGGAAGTGCGTCCCGAGTTCAATCATTTGGACGACACCCAGCGCGAGCAGTTGGCCCGTCGCCTGAGCCATTCGATCAAGACCTTTATTGGCGTCAGCGCACGAATTCGTGTGCAGTCCGCCGGTATGGTCGAGCGTACGATCACTGGCAAGGCCAAGCGTGTCGTGGACAAGCGCGCGCTCTAAGCTCGGTTCCTCTTGATCAAAAACGGCTCTGCTCAGGCAGAGCCGTTTTTGTATTCGGCGCTCTCACGGTATCATTGCAAGCTGGTAGGCGGCACAGGCCGTTTTCGCTGTATTTTTTCTGATGACATCATGTCCCCAACACCGCCCGGTTTGATTGCCGGCATCGGCACCGACCTGATCCGTATTGATCGGATCGAGCGCGCCTTGGCTCGTCATGGTGAGCGCTTTGTAAAGCGCATCCTGGGCGAGCAGGAGCGAGAAGTCTATGCCCGTCGTCAGGCACGCGATCCGGTGCGCGGCCTGCGGTATCTGGCTACCCGTTTTGCGGCTAAAGAAGCCTTTTCCAAAGCGGTTGGACTGGGTATGCGCATGCCGATGGCCTGGTCGCGTATGCAAACCTTGAATGCGCCCGGTGGCCGTCCTGTCGTGCGCTTGTCTGCTGATTTGCAACGCTGGTTTGATGCCCGCTATGGGGCTGTTCATATTTCCCTGACCGACGAATCCGATATGGCCATGGCCTTTGTCGTGCTGGAAGCCAAAGCGTCTGCCATTTCCTCCTTATCCTTAGCTGAGTCTGACACTAAATGAGTTCTTCCTCGCAAGCAGTATTGCCTCCGGGCCCGGTCATGGTGGACGTGCAAGGCATGGTCCTTACCGATCAGGAGCGCGAGCGCCTGCGTCATCCGCTGGTCGGTGGCGTGATTCTGTTCAGCCGCAACTTTGAAAACCGTGCCCAACTGACCGCCTTGTGTCAGTCCATTCACGAAGTGCGTAATGAGCCCTTGCTGATCGCCGTCGATCACGAGGGGGGGCGAGTCCAGCGTTTCCGTGAAGATGGCTTTACCACCTTGCCGGCCATGAGTCAGCTAGGCCAGCTGTGGACCCGCGATGCTGTCAAGGCAGCCGCCGTGGCTGCTGACACGGGTTATGTGCTGGCCGCTGAACTGCGTGCCTGCGGTGTAGACATGAGCTTTACGCCGGTCCTGGATCTGGACTGGGGTGTCAGCAAGGTTATTGGCGATCGTTCTTTCCACCGCAGCCCGCGCGCGGTGTCCATGCTGGCCGCAGGCTTGATCCGTGGCTTGAATAAAGCAGGCATGGCCGCTTGCGGTAAACACTTCCCCGGCCATGGTGGGGTCGAGGCCGACTCGCACCATGAAATCCCGGTCGATAATCGTACGCTGGAAGAAATTCTGGACGAGGACGCGGCCCCCTACGGTTGGCTGGGCACCTTGCAGCTGCCGTCTGTGATGCCTGCTCACGTTATCTACTCCAAAGTAGATCCGTTGCCAGCCGGTTTCTCGCCATACTGGATCCAGCGCGTGCTGCGCAAGGCTCTGGCCTATGACGGCGTGATCTTCTCCGACGACCTGACTATGGAGGGTGCTACCGTTGTGGGCGATATTCTGGCCCGTGCGCAAGCTGCTCTGGGAGCCGGTTGCGATATGGTGCTAGTGTGCAATCGCCCCGATTTGGCGGACGACTTGCTGGCACGTCTGGACTTCACTATTTCAACAGAATCGCAAGAACGCATTCGTCATTTGATGCCTACGACACCAGCCTTGGACTGGGACGCTTTGCAAGCGGATGAACACTATCAATATGCCCGCGGACTTCAATCTAAAATCCTATCTGTCTGATTTGCCGAATTTGCCGGGCGTGTACCGGCATATCGACGAACAGGGCGAGGTGCTGTACGTAGGCAAGGCGCGTGATCTCAAGCGTCGTGTCAGCTCGTACTTCCAAAAAACGCTGAGCAGTCCCCGTATTGCCCATATGGTGGCGCGTGTCGCGCGTATTGAAGTCACCGTGACCCGCAGCGAGGCCGAGGCCTTACTGCTGGAAAACAACCTCATCAAGCGTCTGCGGCCGCGCTACAACATCTTGTTCCGGGATGACAAGTCCTACCCCTACCTGATGATCAGCGCCCATCAGGCGCCGCGTATTGCCTATTACCGGGGCAGTACCAGCGGCAAAGGGCATTTCTTCGGGCCGTACCCCAATTCCTGGGCAGTGCGTGAAACCATCCAGATTCTGCAGCGGGTGTTTCGCTTGCGGACCTGTGAGGATAGCGTCTACGCCAATCGTAGTCGGCCCTGTTTGCTGCATCAAATTGGGCGCTGTTCTGCGCCCTGTGTGGACTTGATTTCACCCGATCAGTACCAAATGGATGTGCAGCGGGCCATCCACTTCCTGGATGGGAACACCACCGAAATCCTAAGTGAACTGCAAGATCGCATGATGCAGGCTTCCGATTCCCTGGATTTTGAGCAGGCCGCCGCCTTGCGCGACCAGATGAAAGCCCTGTCCGCCGTGCTGCAGCAGCAAAGCATGGAGCAGGTGGGTAAGGAAGACGTAGATATCATTGTGGTGCTGAATGCCGGTGGTAAGTTTTGCGTGAACCTCGCCATGGTGCGGGGTGGACGCCATTTGGGCGACCGGGCTTTTTTCCCCACCCAGATCAACGATGACACTCCCAGCGATGTGTTGGCAGCCTTTATCGCCCAGCACTATCTGGAACGCCGCATGCCGCCTGTGCTGATCTGCTCGCACTCCTTGCCGGATGCAGACTTGATGACCTTGTTGGCCGAGCAAACCGGCGTTAAGGCGCGTGTCGTGGTCCGCCCGCAGGGTGTACGCAAGATATGGCTGGAGCAAGCCACCAAGAACGCTGGGCTGGCGCTGGCCCGAGTGCTTAGCGAATCCACTGCCCGCGCTGACCGTACCCGAGCCCTTGCTGAGGCTCTTCAGTTGGATTTGGATGAAGCTCAGCTGGACGCCTTGCACATCGAGTGTTTTGACATCAGCCATACGGCGGGTGAGGCCACGCAGGCCTCCTGTGTGGTTTATAAACACCATGAGATGCAGAACTCACTTTATCGTCGCTACAACATTGCGGGCATTACGCCGGGCGATGATTATGCGGCGATGCGCCAGGTGCTGAACCGACGTTTCTCGCGGGTTGCCGAAGGTTTGGCCCCTTTGCCCGACATCGTCTTGATTGATGGCGGCAAGGGGCAAGTTGAAATTGCTCGCCAGGTTTTTGTGGAACTTGGCCTGGATATTCATGTCCTGGTCGGTGTGGCCAAGGGTGAAAAGCGTAAAGTAGGTCTGGAAACCCTGGTGTTTGCCGATGAACGCCCTCCGGTTGCCTTGGGAATTGAGTCAGCTGCACTGATGTTGGTGGCCCAGGTACGTGACGAAGCTCACCGTTTTGCCATTACGGGCATGCGTGCCCAGCGTGCCAAAACGCGTAATGTGTCACGACTGGAAGACATTGACGGGATTGGTGCCAAGCGGCGTCAGCGGCTATTGGCTCGCTTTGGTGGTTTTAGCGGCGTTGCCGATGCAAGTATTGATGAGCTTAGTGCGGTTGATGGAATATCTACTGAACTGGCCGAACGCATTTATCATGCTTTACGATAGGCGAGAGCCTTTGTTTTAAATTAGGTTGGTATCCAAGCTATGCCTTTTAATTTGCCTATTGCCCTGACGTGGCTGCGCATCGTTCTGATCCCTTTGATCGTGGTCTTGTATTACCTGCCAGAAGATTGGTTGGCAGCCGATACCCGCGATCTATGGGCTGCTGCCGTCTTTATTGTGGCTGCCGCCACTGACTGGTTCGATGGCTGGCTGGCCCGTCGTTGGAACCAGACCTCTTCCTTTGGTGCCTTTCTGGACCCGGTGGCTGACAAGCTGATGGTGGGAGCCGCGTTGCTGGTCCTGCTGGATCTGGGCCGTGTGGATGCCTTTATCGCGCTGATTATTATTGGCCGTGAGATCACTATTTCGGCATTGCGGGAATGGATGGCCAAGATTGGTGCCAGTGGTAGTGTGGCTGTACATCGCTTGGGTAAATTCAAAACCGCCGCACAGATGATTGCCATTCCTTGTTTGTTGTACTGGTCGCCTGTCATGGGGCTGCCGACACGGATTATCGGACACGCCTTGATTATTGTGGCTGCGGTTCTGACGGTCTGGTCTATGTGCTACTACTTGCAAAAGGCTTGGCCGGAAATCAAGAAAAAGCAGATCTGAGACAAATGGCTAATTCAACAACAACGACGCTGGATGGGGCGGGGCCTGACGGTTCACAGGATTGGCGGGTTATTGGCGTAATCGGTATCGCACATGCTAGCTCGCACTTCTTTCAGCTGATCCTGCCTACGCTTTATATTTCCCTGGGTCAGGAGTTTGGTTACGACTTCCTGACCTTGGGCGGCTTGGTCACCGCCTTTTACCTGGTGTCCTGCTTTGGGCAGGCTTCCTCCGGTTTTCTGGTTGATCGCGTCGGTGCCTTGCCAGTCCTGAAAGTGGGCTTGTCCTGTTTTGTCGTGGCGGCTTTGCTGATTGGTACGGCCAATGGCTATGGCATGTTGCTGGCTGCCGCCCTGATTGGTGGCGTGGGCAATGCCGTCTTCCATCCAGTCGATTATTCTATTTTGAATCATCGTGTCAGCCCGGCCCGCCTGGGTCATGCCTTCAGCGCGCATGGTTTGACGGGAAATCTGGGGTGGGCGCTGACACCAGTCTTTATTACGACACTGACTATTTACTTTAATTGGCGCGTGGCTGTGCTGGCTGCGGCCGCCTTGATCGCCGCCATTTTGGTTCTGGTCTTGCTGAATCGGGATGCCTTGGCAGGGCGGACGGCTGCCGGTGGTGTACAGGCTCGACCACAAAGCAAAGAGTCGGTCTGGACTACCTTGTCTACTTTACTGTCGCGTCCTTCTTTGTGGGGAGCATTCCTGTTCTTTGCCTTCGCCACGGCGGCCATGGCAGTGGTGCAAAACTACACCATCCCCATGCTGCACAACACTTATGGTATTGATAAGGTCATAGCCGGCACCGCCTTGTCCGGCTTCATGCTGGCCTCGGCTGCCGGGATGTTTGTCGGCGGGTTTATTGCCTCCACCACGCCTCGTTCCGAGGTGATCGTGTTTGTCTCCCTGTGCGTCTCGGGAACCTTGCTTTTGGTGCTGGGCGCAGGTTGGGTAATGCCGTCTCTGGCTTTGTTTGTGGTGGGGGCGGCTGGCTTTTGCTCGGGCATTGCCTCGCCGTCGCGCGATATGCTCATACGCCGTGTCACGCCTAAAGGCTCCACGGGAGCCGTTTACGGCCTGGTGTACTCAGGGATGGATGTGGGCTCGTCGATCGCACCAGTGGGCTTTGGTTTGCTGCTGGACGTAGGCTTGACTCAAGCTCCTTGGTATGGGGCCGCCATTGGGTATTGGACGGCAGCAGGCTTGGCCGTGTATGTGGCTTCGACGGTAGGGCGCGCGACCAAAGCGTAAGTAGGCTGGTTGTGGCGACATCGCGCTGCTCTAAAAGAAAACCCCAAAAACGCTTTGAAGTTTTTGGGGTTTTTCATGCCCGGCCTCTGGCTGTGGGGCAGGCTTTTAGCAAGTCCAAAGTATCTAGGCTTGAAGGGCTTGATACATGCTGGATAAATTATTGGCGTGCCAGACGTGGTTCTTCCACGCTATCGGCATGACTGCTGCGCCAGGGATTAATATCCAGCCCACCGCGACGGGTGTAGCGCGCGTAAACCAGCAGACGCTCAGGTTGGCAGCTTTGCTGGATATCGCTATAGAGTCGCTCTACACAGTGCTCATGAAACTCGGTGTGGCGACGCAGCGAAACAATATAGCGCAGCAAGGAAGCGGGGTCGATTTGCGGACCGGTGTAACGCACTTGCACGCTGCCCCAATCAGGCTGGCCTGTTACCGGGCAGTTGGACTTGAGCAAATCTGACACCAGGGATTCAGTTACGACTGCTGCGTTGGGCAAGCAAGTGAGCAGGCCGCTCTGAGGCGTGTAGTCCTGAATGCTGATATCGAGCTCATCAATAGACTGGCCTTCCAGCGCGGTGATGGGCTGGCCGTTCAAGGCGTGGAGCGGGATCAGGCTTACCTGGACGGTTGCGCCCGCAACGGCGCTTAAGTCTTGCTCCATGCGCTGGACGAGGCTAGCCATATCCTCTGCGACTTCATCATTAAAAGAGTTCAGATACAGCTTGAACGATTTGGACTCGATGATGCGTGGGCTATTCCAGGGAATGACAAACCGAGCCAGGGCCACAACGGGCTTGCCCTTGGGATTGAGCCAGGAGATCTCGTAACCGTTCCAGATATCGGCGCCATGCCATTGTTCGGGAACGTGAAGCGCCTGTCGGTTCAAAGAACGTTCAATACCGAACAAGACGCTGGGATCATAGTGTGTGGGGTAAACCACATCGTGCCCGAGAGGCGAGTCTTTAAGAGGGGAGGTGTTACTCATTGGCGGGTGCTGCAGAAATAAAACAGGGGATCGGTGCAGCGAGCAGGCGCCCACCGGACGGTATAAGGACGATTATCCCACATTGTGAAATCCTTGTCTCAGTATGCAAAAAACCCCTATCGCGGCGCACAGTTTTCTATTTCATAAACAGGTAAGTCGTTTCATATCTCGAAATTAATTGTTTATCTATATGATTTTAAACATAAAAATAATTACTCTTATATAAGATATAAAACATGGT
Organism: Alcaligenes sp.; assembly: GCA_052109075.1. Classification (GTDB taxonomy): domain Bacteria; phylum Pseudomonadota; class Gammaproteobacteria; order Burkholderiales; family Burkholderiaceae_B; genus Alcaligenes. The sequence continues at coordinate 13,755 of JBQEAN010000003.1, forward strand.
TGCGGTGCAGCATTTGAGTAGACTGTAGTCATCTTGTTCACTGTTAAATCCTTCTTAGGAGTCCATCATGAATGCTCGAGAAACTGAGATCCGCAATTTGCAAAAACGCTGGGCAGAAGATCCACGCTGGCAAGGTATCAAGCGTGGTTACACCGCTGAGGAAGTCATTCGTTTGCGTGGTTCTCTGGTCGAGGAGCACACACTGGCTCGACGTGGCGCAGAGCGTCTGTGGCAGTCTATTAATCAAGAACCTTTTGTGAATGCATTGGGTGCCTTGACGGGTAACCAGGCCATGCAGCAGGTCAAGGCCGGTTTGAAAGCGATTTACTTGTCGGGTTGGCAGGTGGCGGGTGACGCCAACAGTGCGGGCGAAATGTACCCCGACCAGTCCCTGTACCCCGTCAACTCGGTGCCATCCGTGGTGCGTCGCATCAACAACTCCCTGGCCCGCTGTGATCAGATCCAGTGGATGGAAGGGGTTAATCCAGGCGACGAAGGTTATACCGATTACTTCGCTCCTATCGTGGCAGATGCGGAAGCCGGTTTCGGTGGCGTGCTGAACGCGTTCGAGCTGATGAAAGCGATGATTGTTGCAGGTGCGGCAGGCGTTCACTTCGAGGACCAATTGGCATCGGCCAAGAAGTGCGGTCACTTGGGTGGCAAAGTGCTGGTGCCTACCCGTGAAGCCGTGTCCAAGCTGGTCGCTGCTCGCCTGGCTGCTGACGTGCTGGATGTACCGACCATTCTGCTGGCTCGTACCGATGCAGATGCAGCGGATCTGATTACCAGCGACGTAGATGAATACGATCGCCCCTTCATTCTGGAAGAGCGTACGGTTGAAGGTTTCCACCGCACTCGTGCTGGTCTGAATCAGGCCATTGCCCGTGGTTTGGCCTACGCTCCTTACGCAGATCTGATCTGGTGCGAAACCTCCACGCCAGATCTGGAATACGCCCGTCGCTTTGCGGAAGCCATTCACCGTCAGTTCCCAGGCAAGATGCTGTCCTACAACTGCTCGCCCTCGTTCAACTGGAAAAAGAACCTGGACGACGCGACCATTGCCAAGTTCCAGCGCGAGTTGGGTGCCATGGGCTACAAGTTCCAGTTCATCACCCTGGCTGGCTTCCACGCACTGAACTACGGCATGTTCGAGCTGGCCCACGGCTACGCCCGTAACCAGATGAGTGCTTTCGTTCAGTTGCAGGAAAAAGAGTTTGCGGCCGCTCCGTTGGGCTTTACCGCTGTGAAGCACCAGCGTGAAGTGGGTACAGGCTACTTTGATGCTGTCACTCAGACAGTAGAAGCCGGTAAGTCCTCGACGACAGCGCTGGCTGGCTCGACAGAAGCCGAGCAGTTTGCTTCATCTGAGGCATAAGCAAGACAGGGAAGGGTAGATAGCCCCTTCTTTGAGTGCAGGCAGCCCACCGTACGCTCCAGTCGGTGGGCTGCTTTTTTTTGCCTGCTCCTTAGGGGCAATAGGGCAGGGCCAGGCATGATGAATAGGCAACATCGGGTTGTGTGGAAAAGGGGGCGGGCAGGTACAGATTTTTGCTGAAAGAGCAGGGCTGAAACACGGACTGAGAATGATTGAAATCAGTCTTGAAATAAGCAGGGATGAGGGTCACCAGAATTATCTATTTTTAAATTCAAGATTCAAGTATCTGGTCGCTATAGGAGAACTGATCGGCATTCTCGGCAGCAGTGAGTTTTCTTATGGAAAGCCCTCATATTCCAGCCGTTCTCATAGGGAACAGGCGTGGTAGACTCTGGCGCATGATGCGGTGATGTCAGCAATAAGAGGCATCGAACCTGAGCAAGAAATACGTGGCCAGATTGATTGATGCTTTAAGTGTGGAATAAAAAAAAGGCTGCTAAAGCAGCCTGAAAGCATTGAACAGTTAGCGCCGCGTTGGGGGGGTAACGGCCTGAACAAGATGCATAAGGACAACGATATAGGATCGAAGCAAAGTCGTATTGATTTAAATCAAGAATAAAGAAATATCAGTGGCTTATAGTCCTTCCATGCGCGCATATTCGATTTTCTCTCTACCCAAGCCTCTTTCTGATGAGCAACGGTCGCGTCGGCGGCACACCTTAGCCCGCTTGGGCCTTGCCTGGCTGGCCGCCATGCAGGTGATGATGTTCGCGTTTCCGGGCTATATGCGCTCGTTCAGCAGCTCTCCGGCTGACATCGAATCCTTGTCGCAGGTGATTGTGCTCATGAATTGGGCCAGCCTGTGCTTGACTATGCCTGTCGTGTTGTACTGTGCCTGGCCCATTCTTAAAGGGGCCGTAGAGAGTCTGTCCGTGGGTCGCGTCGGCATGGACGTACCGGTTGCCTTGGGTATTGTCGGTGCCTTCTTGCCCAGTGTGCTCAACACCTGGACCCAGAGGGGCGAGGTCTATTACGACTCAGTCACCATGTTTGTAGCCTTTTTGCTGACGGCTCGCTATCTGGAACTTTGCGCGCGCCAGTCCGTTACGCAGTCAGCTTCGCATGACCTCATCGAACGTTTTCGCCAGTCTGTTACCGGTCATGCCAATACCTTGGCATTCTGGTTTGTCAGTATTCAACTGGTTCTGGCGGCGGTCTTGGGTCTGGTCTGGTATTGGCTTGATCCTTCCCAAGCCGTGCCCGTCGTTGTGGCCTTGCTGGTCATGAGCTGTCCCTGTGCCATGTCCATGTCGGTTCCTTCAGCCGTGGCTGCAGCCCATGCCAGTCTGTTGGCCCGACCTGCCAATAATGAATTTGAAGTCGTACAGCTTACCCAGCACACCGGCCGCATCGCTCGTCAAAACTTGTACGGCTCGATTGTGTGGCATTTGCTCATGACGCCTCTGGCTGCGCTGGGCATTGTGGCCCCTTGGCTGGCCGCCGTCAGTATGCTGGTGTCCTCTCTGGTTGTTGCCGCCAACTCCTGGCGCATCTATCGCAGTCGCACCCGCGAGGTGCCTGCCCAATGGACCGGTCCAGCGGCAAGGCTGGGCTGATATGTTCGGTTCTTTGCTGGTCCTGATTCCTGTCTCTATTTTTCTGATCATTGTCATTGGCATCGCGTTCTGGTGGGCTATTTTTGCTGGCCAGTTTGAAGATGCAGGCAATGCGGCTGACTCCATCTTGCTCGATGATGATTCCACCGTCAGTCTGTCTGGCGCACAGCGCCCACCCGATACCTGATATTCACTGATTTTTTAGCCCTGCAAATGGTCGGCGACACGCAGTCTGCAGGGCGGAAACACGCGCGAGCGCGTGCTTTCCGAAGTTTTTTGATAAGCATCAAGTAGCGAATTACCGACTTGCTGGATGATGTACCTTGTTGTCGCTTGTATTAACAATATTTGTTTAGGGGAAGCAAATGGGCACTTCCGATGCAGTCGGAAATAACGCCGAAGTCTTCAACTACGGAGTAGTGAGGCAGTTTGCCATCATGACCGTATTTTGGGGCGTCATCGGCATGGCAATAGGCCTTTTTATTGCCTTGCAGTTGATTTGGCCAGAACTCAATTTCGACACACCGTGGCTTAGTTATGGACGTCTGCGTCCATTGCATACTAACGCTGTGATTTTTGCCTTTGGTGGCACCGGCTTGTTCGCGACATCCTACTATGTGGTGCAGCGTACCTGTCAGGCCCGTTTGTTCTGCGACAAGCTGGCAGCGTTCACCTTTTGGGGTTGGCAAGCTGTGCTGGTGGCTGCGGTCATCACACTGCCTATGGGTTACACCAGCTCCAAAGAATACGCCGAACTGGAATGGCCCATCGACATCCTGATCACACTGGTCTGGGTGGCTTACGCCGTTGTGTTCTTTGGCACCATCGTCAAGCGCCGCGTGCGTCACATTTATGTGGCTAACTGGTTCTTTGGCTCCTACATTGTCACCATTGCTGTACTGCACATTTTCAACAACCTGGAAATGCCTGTCAGCTTCATGAAGTCCTACTCGGCTTATGCCGGTGTACAAGACGCCATGGTTCAGTGGTGGTATGGCCATAACGCCGTGGGCTTTTTCCTGACCACGTCTTTCCTGGGCATGATGTACTACTTCATCCCCAAACAGGCCAACCGTCCTATCTACTCGTACCGTCTGTCCATCGTCCACTTCTGGGCGCTGGCCTTTACGTACATGTGGGCCGGCCCGCACCACCTGCTCTACACCTCCTTGCCCGATTGGACTCAGTCCTTGGGTATGGCGTTCTCCCTGATTTTGCTGGCTCCCTCCTGGGGCGGCATGATCAACGGCATCATGACTTTGTCGGGTGCTTGGCACAAGCTGCGTACCGACGCCATTCTGAAGTTCATGGTGGTGGCACTGTCCTTCTACGGTATGTCGACATTTGAAGGCTCGATGATGGCGATTCGCACCGTCAACGCCCTGTCGCACTACACCGACTGGACCATTGGTCACGTGCACTCCGGTGCGCTGGGCTGGGTTGCCATGATTACGTTTGGTTCTCTGTACTACCTGATCCCGCGTCTGTATGGCCGCACTGAGATGGCCAGACCCCGTCTGATCGATCTGCATTTCTGGCTGGCTACCCTGGGCGTGGTTCTGTACATCGCCGCGATGTGGATTGCCGGTGTGATGCAAGGTCTGATGTGGCGTGCTACCGGTATTGATGGCACCTTGACCTACAGCTTCGTGGAAGTCGTGAAGGCAACGTACCCCTTCTACGCTATCCGTGCCTTGGGCGGTGCCTTCTTTGTGACCGGTATCCTGATCATGTCCTGGAACGTGTTCCTGACGGTTCGTTCCGGTCAGAAAGGCATCAACCCTGTTGTGCCACTCAAGAATCCAGATGCCCGCGACCCAGCGCTGGTGGGTCAAACCACTTTGCTGGCCTAAGGAGTTAAATCATGGCTAATGACACTAATAAGCGTTTCTCGCACGCCTCGATTGAGAGAAACACCGGGCTACTGATTATTCTCAGCATCTTGGTGATCTCCATTGCGGGTCTGGTTCAGATCGTGCCCTTGTTCTTTCAACATTCGACCACCCAGCCTACCGAAGGCATCCAGCCTTACGAGCCTTTGAACCTGATTGGTCGCGATATCTACATTCGTGAAGGTTGCGTAGGCTGTCACTCGCAGCAGATTCGTATGCTGCAGTCCGAAGTACAGCGTTACGGCCCTTACTCGCTGGCTGGTGAGTCCGTGTACGACCATCCCTTCCTGTGGGGTTCCAAGCGTACCGGTCCTGACCTGGCTCGAGTGGGTCAGCGTTACAGCGACGAATGGCACCGTATCCACTTGCGCAATCCGCGTGACGTGGTCAAAGAGTCCAATATGCCGGCTTACCCATGGCTGCAGAAGAACTCGGTGGAAGGCGAAAACATTCAGGCTCGCATGAATGTCCTGCGTACGCTGGGTGTGCCTTATACCCAGGAACAAATCGATGCTGCTCCTGACCAGCTGGTAGGCAAGACCGAAGAAGATGCGGTCGTTGCTTATCTACAAGGTTTGGGCGTAGCTAGCCGCGACGCAGCCGCCAAGGCTGTGGAGCAAGGGAGCTTCTAAATGGTCGCTATCATCAACGCCGTTATGACAACTTTGGCGATGGTGACCTTCCTTGGCATTTGCTGGTGGGCGTTCTCTCGGGGACGTCGCCAGGCCAATGAGGAAGCTGCTCTCCTGCCTTTCGCCTTGCCCGACGAGGGAAGCAACGATAAAAACCCTGGGGGTTCGAATGAGTGACTTTTTTTCTAATGGCTGGAGCCTCTGGATTTCCGGCATTGCTTTGCTCGGTATCGTCTTTTGTCTGTGGCTGCTCTACACCCAGCGCTCTTTCCTGGGCAAGACGGCCGAAGTCGAAGAAACTGGCCACGTCTGGGACGGCGACCTGACCGAGCTTAACAGCCCCGTGCCACTGTGGTGGACGGTGATGTACATCGGTCTGTGTATCTTTGCCTTGGGCTACTTGGTGCTGTACCCCGGCCTGGGTAATTACAAAGGCACGCTGGGCTTTTCCGCTGGTCAGCAGGTTAAACAGCAACAGGCCGAGATTAATGCTCGCCTGGAGCCTGTTTACGCTCGCTACCGCGAAATGCCTATTGAAGAGATCGCTCGCGATCAGGAAGCCCGTGAGATTGGTCAGCGTCTGTTCCTGAACAATTGCGCGCAGTGTCACGGCTCTGATGCACAAGGTGCACCCAGCTTCCCTAACCTAGCCAACAAAGCCTGGCTGTGGGGCGGTGAGCCCGAGCAGATTCTGCATACCATTACTGAAGGCCGTACCGGGATGATGCCGCCACAAGCGCAATTCACCCCTGCTCAAGCCTCCGATGTGGCGCAGTATGTGCGTTCCTTGTCGGGCCTGGCTGCCGATCCTTTGCGTCTGGTCGCTGGTAAACGCGTCTATGACAGCGCATGTTTTGCCTGTCACGGTGCCGATGCTAAAGGCAATACCTTGTTGGGCGCGCCTGACCTGACGGACGATTACTGGCTGTATGGCAGCTCCGAAGCCACGATTGTTCAATCAGTTCTGCAGGGCCGCACCAACGAGATGCCTGCTCAGAAAAGCACCCTGACTCCCGAGCAGATCCGTTTGCTGGCTGGTTGGGTCTGGGGCTTGTCTAATGCTGAGCCTGCCCAGGCTAACTAATGTGTCTTAAATTGATCTGACGCCTTCAGGACTTGCAATGAGTAGTGATTCTTCCCAACCCGGCGCTGACAATGCGCAGGGCAATGTGCCCAAGTGGCAACCTCCACGTAATAGCAAAGGAGCGGGTGGAACCTCTCCGCAAGTCGAGAAGGCGCTGGTCGATGTACGTAGCAAAATCTATCCACGATCCGTCAAAGGCGTTTTTGCCCGTTGGCGGATCTGGATGGTGTATTTAACGCAGATCATTTTCTATGGTCTGCCCTGGTTGGAATGGCACGGCCGTCAGGCGGTGCTGTTTGACCTGTTGGAACGAAAGTTCTACATCTTTGGCATGATTCTGTGGCCCCAGGATGTTATCTACCTGACGGTGCTGCTCCTGATATCGGCCTTTTCCCTGTTCCTCTTTACCGCCATGGCGGGCCGCTTATTCTGTGGCTACGCCTGCCCGCAAACGGTTTATACCGAGATCTTCATGTGGGTGGAGCGAAAGGTGGAAGGGGACCGCTTAGCGCGTATCCGCTTGGATGAACAAGCCTGGAACGCTAGAAAATTACGTCTTAAAGCCACCAAGCATTTTTTGTGGGTGGTCATTGCGTTGTGGACCGGCTTTACCTTTATTGGTTACTTTGCCCCTATCCGTGAACTGGGCGGCGAGCTGATCGCCCTGTCCCTGGGCCCTTGGCAGTGGTTCTGGCTGTTGTTTTATGCCTTTGCCACCTGGGGTAACGCCGGTTTCATGCGCGAGGCCGTCTGTAAGTACATGTGCCCCTACGCGCGTTTTCAAAGCGCGATGGTGGACAGTGATACCTTCGTGGTGACCTACGATTTCGTACGAGGTGAAACCCGAGGCGGTCGATCTCGCAAGATAGACCATAAAGAAGCCGGCATGGGCGACTGCGTGGACTGTAGCCTGTGTGTGCAGGTCTGTCCGACCGGCATCGACATCCGTGATGGCTTGCAATACATGTGTATTGGCTGTGGTGCCTGTGTGGACGTCTGTGATCAGGTCATGGACAAAATGGGCTACGAGAAAGGTTTGATCCGTTATACCTCCGAGCGTGCCATCAAAGAGCGCATGACGCAGCCACAGGTAAGACGCCGCATGCTGCGTCCGCGTGTTATTTCCTACATTCTTATACTGGCGGCGATTTGTGGTGCCTTTGTCTACACACTGGCAACGCGTACGCCGATGCGTGTGGACGTGATCCGTGACCGGGGAGCCCTGGGGCGCGAAGTGCCGGGTGGCCTGATTGAAAACGTGTTCCGCTTGCAGGTAATCAACACTTCCGAAGAGGCCATGGAGCTGCAATTGTCCGTGACGGGTCTGGAAGGCGCGAGCATTCTCTTGACCGAGAACGGCCAGGATCGCATTCATGTTGCGCCTGCAGGCAACCGATTATTGCCGGTCGTGGTGCAAGTCCCAATAAGTAGTGCCAAGCCGGGCCTGTATGATATTTCCATTCAGGCCGTGGGCGAGCATGAGCAAGGCCGCAAGACCTACGTGAACGAACGCAGTAGTTTTTATATCCCTAAGTAACTTTATAAAGAGCAAAACATGGACGAATCAAAGGACAGTGGACCTTGGTGGCGTGAGCCGTGGCCCTGGTTGCTGATGGCCGGACCGGCTCTGGCTATCGTCGGGTGTGTCATTACCATCGTGTTGGCCTTCCAGAACTTCAGTAGTCAAGGGATTGTGGACGGCGGAGTCAAGCAAGGCTTGGTTGTCAGTAAAACAGAGCCTGCCCGCGAGCAGCGCTAAGAGTAGTCGATTCACCGTTACGCTAGGGTTGAGAGAAGTATGTTTCCGTTCAAGAAGGGGGTACGAATGACCATCCGATCGTTGATGTGGATACTGTGGCCTTCATTCCTGGTCGCTGGGGTGTTAAGCGCAATTGTGTTTGCTTTGGTGGACCCGCTGGATATCGTTGTACTTGGACATATGCAAGTAGATCGACTGACTTTTTATACGGTGGCTTTCTTTCTGTTTTGGCTGGCCACCTCAGTGGCTTGTACACTCAGCCTGTATATGTCGTCTGGTTCGCCGGCGATATTGGCTGAACCGGCTGATGGTCTGGATTGATTCAGCGGGCTATAAAGAGATAAAAAAAGCACATGCAAATTACATGTGCTTTTTTTTGGCTTGATGCGCGTGTTGTTCAGGGCAGAGCAAGCAGGCGGCAGGGGGACTCGGTGATGAGTTCGGGCCCCACCATAACAGCAAGGCGCTCTAGTCGCACTCTGTGCCTGCCAGGGTGCGCAAGGCAGCCAGATCCAGCAGGTGAACTTCGCGCTGAGCGATTTTCAGCAGACCCTCACGCGCAAAACGCGAGAACAGGCGGCTGACCGTCTCTAGTGTCAGACCCAGGAAGTTGCCGATTTCTTCGCGGCTCATGCGCAGAATGAATTCGTAGGGGGAATAGCCAAGCAGCGACAGGCGTTGGGACAGGTTCAGCAGGAAAGCGGCCAGGCGCTGTTCGGAGCGCAGTCCGGCCAAGGTCATCATCAGTTGATGGGCGCGGTTGATTTCCTTGCTCATCAAGCGACGGAACTGTTGCTGCAAGATAGGCAGCTGGGCCGACAGGCGGTCCAGATCATCCAGGCGGATGACACAGACTTCGCTGTCTTCCAGGGCGATAGCATGGGAGACGTGACGGTTTTCTACCAGGCTGTCCATACCCAGGATTTCACCTGGTAGTAAAAAGCCCGTAATCTGGATGTGGCCAGTGGAATCTTCCAACTGCATCTTGATCGAACCAGAGCGCAGACCATAGATTCCTTCGACTGAATCGGCCAGCCGGAACAAGACGCTACCCTTAGGGATGCGGATGCGTTCCTTGACTAATTCGTCCAGCCGCTCCATTTCATGCTTAGGCATGCCAAGAGGTAGACACACCTCATTGAGCATACAGCTAGAGCAGCGTATGGAGTCAGCGGTAACCGAGATACGTTTTTGCATAAGGAATAATGTCAGAGGGCGAAACGCTAAATCTTTGAGTCAAATCAAGTGTAATTGTAGCTTTTTATTGGTTGGTATTCCCGCTAATCCTTAATATGTTTAGTTCTTAAGGCCCGTGCCTAGTGGGAAGTGGCTTGTCATGCCGGGTACAGCGTGGTGTAACTGTGCTTGTGGTGTTGTTGTTTAAAAGCGATCTAAACACTTGAATACTTGGTTTTTGTCCTTATCTTCAATTCATCCTGTTATTTGTTGCGAGATCTGGGCGAGCAGTATTTAGTAACTGTTTGCTTTAGCTTATCGCATGTTTTCTCAAGTGAAAATTCTATGCGAATCGATAAACTGACAACTAAGTTTCAACAGGCTTTAGCGGATGCACAAAGCCTGGCTGTACGCGAAGACAACCCTTATCTGGAACCCGCTCACGTTCTGGTCGCCTTGCTGGCGGATGCCGATTCTGGAACGGGCAGCTTGCTGGCTCGTGCAGGCGTGGCTATTCCCCGTCTGGAAAATGAGCTGAACCGCCTGATCTCCAATCTGCCCAAGGTACAAGGGGCAGAAGGTCAGCAGCAGCTCAGCTCGACCTTGCAGGCTGCATTGGCCAAAACTGATAAGGAAGCGGCTCAGCGCGGCGATACTTATATCGCTAGCGAACTGTTCTTGCTGGCTCTGGCTGACGACAAAGGCGAAACCGGGCGTGCCTTGCGCGACGCCGGTTTGCAGCGTCGTGCGCTGGAAGCTGCCATTGAAGCCGTACGTGGCGGTGCCAATGTGAATGACGCCGAAGGCGATAGCAATCGCGAAGCTCTGGATAAATACACTACTGACCTGACCGAGCGGGCCCGCTTGGGCAAGCTGGACCCGGTGATTGGCCGTGACGATGAAATTCGTCGCACTATCCAGATTCTGCAGCGTCGCACCAAAAACAACCCGGTGCTGATTGGTGAGCCTGGGGTGGGTAAGACTGCGATTGTGGAAGGTTTGGCGCAGCGCATCGTGAACAATGAAGTGCCCGAAAGTTTGAAGGGCAAGCGTGTTTTGGTGCTGGACCTGGCGGCTTTGTTGGCGGGCGCTAAGTACCGTGGTGAGTTTGAAGAGCGCCTGAAAGCCGTACTCAAAGAGCTGTCCAAGGACGATGGCAAGACCATTGTTTTTATTGACGAGCTACATACCATGGTGGGCGCGGGTAAAGCCGAAGGTGCCATGGATGCCGGCAATATGCTCAAGCCCGCTTTGTCGCGCGGCGAGCTGCACTGTATCGGTGCCACAACCTTGAACGAGTACCGCCAGTACATCGAGAAGGACGCTGCTTTGGAGCGTCGTTTCCAGAAGGTGCTGGTCAACGAACCCGACATGGAGTCCACCATTGCGATTCTGCGCGGCTTGCAGGAGCGTTATGAACTGCACCATGGGGTGGCTATTACCGACCCGGCGATTGTGGCCGCTGCGGAGCTGTCGCAGCGTTACATCACCGATCGCTTCCTGCCCGATAAGGCTATTGACCTGATCGACGAGGCCGCCGCCCGTATCCGTATGGAGATTGACTCCAAGCCCGAGGTCATGGACAAGCTGGATCGCCGCATTATCCAGTTGAAGATTGAACGCGAAGCCGTCATCAAGGACACGGACGAAGCCTCCCAGCGTCGTTTGCAGGCCATTAATGACGAGATGGAAAAGCTGCAGCGCGAGTACAACGACTACGAAGAAATCTGGAAAGCTGAGAAAGCAGCTGTTCAGGGCTCTCAGGTCGTGAAAGAGGAAATCGAGAAGGTTCGCGCTGAAATGGCCGATTTGCAGCGCAAAGGCCAGTTCGATAAATTGGCCGAGCTGCAATATGGCAAGCTGCCCGAGCTGGAAGAGCGGCTGAAAGCAGCCGAAGCCAATATGGACAAGGCCGACCAGGACAAGCCACGTTTGTTGCGTACCCAAGTGGGGGCGGAGGAGATCGCGGAGGTCGTGTCACGCGCTACCGGTATTCCTGTGTCCAAGATGATGCAAGGCGAGCGTGAGAAGCTCTTGCAGATGGAAGACTATCTGCACAAACGCGTGGTCGGCCAAAGCGAAGCGGTACGCCTGGTGTCGGATGCGATCCGTCGCTCGCGTGCGGGTCTGTCCGATCCCTCCCGACCTTACGGTTCTTTCTTGTTCCTGGGACCAACCGGTGTGGGTAAGACCGAACTGACCAAGGCGTTGGCCAATTTCCTCTTTGATTCCGAGGATCACATGATTCGCATCGACATGAGCGAATTCATGGAGAAACACTCGGTGGCTCGTTTGATCGGGGCGCCCCCCGGCTACGTGGGCTACGAAGAGGGCGGCTATTTGACCGAGGCCGTGCGCCGTAAACCGTATTCGGTGATTCTGCTGGATGAGGTTGAAAAGGCGCATCCGGATGTCTTTAACGTGCTCTTGCAGGTGCTGGACGATGGTCGTTTGACCGATGGTCAGGGCCGTACGGTGGACTTCCGTAATACGGTGATTATCATGACCTCTAACCTGGGTTCGCAGCATATCCAGCGTTTGTCGGGCGAACCTTACGATGTGATCAAGGAAGTGGTGTGGGAAGAAGTGAAACAACACTTCCGCCCCGAGTTCCTGAACCGTATCGACGAGGTGGTGGTATTCCACAGCCTGGAAGCAGAACACATTGAGTCTATTGCTCGTATCCAGCTGCAACGTCTGGATCAGCGCCTGGCTCAGCGTGATATGCATCTGGAAGTCAGCGAGGCTGCTTTGGAGCAGTTGGCCAAAGCCGGGTTTGACCCTGTGTTCGGTGCACGTCCTTTGAAACGTGCTATTCAGCAGCACATTGAAAACCCAGTGGCACGCTTGATTCTGGAAGGTCGCTTTGGTCCTAAGGATGTGGTACCTGTGGACTGGAAGGATGGCGAGTTTGTGTTTGATCGCCGTATCCAGTGATGAGCAGGAACGGATCGCGGCTGTGCTGCCGGATAGTTTGAATCGCACCTTCGTGTCTCGAGAGGGCTATTTACCAAGCAGTTCATGACGTGGTGGTAGCGAAACAGACGATAGGGCAGCACGCCGTAGACAAAGCGCTGTAAAAAAAGAACCGCCTTGGTTTTCCAAGGCGGTTCTTTTGTGTCTCTTGCCATGTACTGAGCACTGGGCCTTGCTGTGGTGGATGTTGCTCTGGTTTGAAGTGGCTTGGTCGTTTGGGACCTCACTCAGCCTGCAGATGAATACTGGGGGCCGTGTTGGAAGCTGGTGATGGCTTGCTAATGGCCTGTCTGCAGGCGTTTAAACCTAGTACGGTATAGTGTGTGGCAAGGCATTGTCTTGCAGCGCAATAAGCAATCCAGCCGCCAGCTTCTTCCTGCTTTCAAGCATTCTCTCGTACCGGAGCCGGAGGAGGAGTCAAATCCAACTCATCCTTGCCGTAGAACTTCACACCAATCTCGACACGCGGACGGCCTTGAGAGCGACGGTGGCGATTGGTATCGCGCAGCGAGTACACGCAACCACAGTATTCCTGCTGATAGAAGTTCTCGCGCTTGCTGATTTCCAGCATGCGTTGCGAGCCGCCCCCTTTGCGCCAGTTATAGGTCCAGTACTTCATGTCCGGGTAACGGCCCACAGCGCGTTCGCCGCAGTCGTTGATCTGGTCCATATCTTTCCAGCGCGAGATTCCTAGCACGCTGGAAATAATGTCGTAGCCATTTTCATGGGCATAGAGCGCGGTGCGCTCAAAGCGCATGTCAAAGCAGACCGTGCAACGCTCGCCACGTTCGGGGGCGTGCTCCAGGCCGCGTACGCGCTCGAACCAGTTATCAACGTCGTAGTCCACATCGATAAATTCAATGCCGTGTTCTTCGGCAAAGCGGATGTTTTCCTGCTTGCGCAGTTCGTATTCGCGCGCGGGGTGAATATTGGGGTTGTAGAAGAAAACGGTGTATTCAATGCCCGAGGCATGTAATGCCTCCATAACCTCGCCCGAACAGGGGGCGCAGCAGGAGTGCAGCAGCAATTTCTCGCGCTTTTCCGGCATGGTTAAAACTGGACGATTGAGCTGAGTGGACATGAATCTGAATCCGAGAAAAAAGGCGTCCCGAGTCGGTCGCACAGTAAATCAATGCGGCTATTGTAGATTCTTGGCAAAGTTTAGTGAAATCAATCTGTTGTCTTAATACCCCAGCACCTGGTCCCAGAGCCGTGTTACGGCCTGTCGTTCTTGCGTCAGTTCGGTTTGCGGTACGCGGGCTTTTTCAGCGCCTTCCAGACGTAGGGCGTGCTGACGACGACGCAGGCTGCGGTAGGCATCAGCCACTTCCTGGGCGTGATCAATCTTAATCAAGCCCGCTTGGGCGGCAATACCGAGCAGGGCGATATTGCCCAGGTTTTCCAGTAGCTTGGGATGTTCGCGGCTATGACACAGCACCAGATATTGAGTAATAAACTCCACATCCACCATGCCGCCACGGTCATGTTTCAAGTCAAACAGCTCGCTGCGGTTGGGGTGTCCTGCGCTGATCTTGTCACGCATGTCCAGAATGTCGGCGCGCAGTTTGCGGCGATCACGTTCCATTAGCAAGATGGAGCGGCGGATTTCATCAAAGCGCTCTTTGATCTGGGCATCGCCCGTCACAAAGCGGGCACGGGTAATGGCTTGATGCTCCCAGGACCAGGCGCTGCGGGTTTGGTACTGCTCGAATGCATCCACACTGACAGCCAGCAAGCCGGCATCGCCATCGGGACGCAAACGCAGGTCAATATCGTAGAGCCGGCCTGAAGACGTCATGGCGGAGAGCCAACTGGTCATGCGGCGGGCCAGCTTGATATAACGCTCCACATTGTCCTGGCTGGGGTCGTCGTAGAGAAACACCAGATCCAGGTCCGAGGCATAGCCAATCTCCTTGCCGCCTAGCTTGCCATAGGCAATAACGGCAAAGCGAGGCGGGGTGTCGTGTTCCGGTCCGAGCGTGCGGGGGCGGGTCAAGGGCCAGGTGCGCTCCAGCGTCTCAGCCAGCATCATGTCGGCCAGCGCAGAGAGCTGGTCGGCCAAAGCCTCAACCGTCAACACTCCTTCCAAATCCTGAGCCAACAGTTGGAACGTGATCTGGTGTTGCCAGTCACGCATCATATTCATTTGCTGCTCGACATCGGCTTGGCCATTGGGTAAGCGGCAGGCATCCAGGTCGCGGCACATTTGTTCAGACAGAGCCGCAAAGTCGGGGATCTCCATCAGTGAATGCCATTCAATCAGGCTGTCCAGCAAGAGTGGGTATTGCGCCAGGTACTGCGCTGCCCAAGGGCTAGCCGAGACGATACGGGCAACACGCGCCAGAGTATCGGGGTATTCGGCCAGCAAGGCCAGATAGGCGCTGCGCTGGGCGATCAGCTCAATCAGGTTGAATAGGCGGGTGGCGGTCATCTCCGGGTTTGCGGAGCGGCAGGCGTAATCTTCGGCCAAGGGAATCAAGCGTTGTACGCGGTCCAGACTGGCATTGGGCAGGCTGCGCAGGCGGTGGCTGTTCAGCAGAGCCTGACGCAATTGTTCAATGCGCTCTTTCAAGGCCTGATCCTGCTCGGCGCGAGGTTCGGGAATTGGGGCTGCAGTAGCGGCTGGTTCAGCCGCCGCTTCCTCGCCCATCCCGGCCAGTCGGAAGGCATTGCGGAAAGTGTGGGAGACAAACTTTCTGTGCTGGCTGAGCTGCTCGTCAAAGTCGGCCAGGTTCAGGCCCAGGGTCGCAGCCAGCTCAGTGCGGAGTTCATCATCTTGGGGCAGTAAATGGGTTTGTTCGTCTTCACGATATTGCAGACGGTGTTCGACACGCCGCAAGAAGGTGTAGGCCGCCAGCAGCTTGTCGCAGACTTCCTGGTCCAGCAGGCCGGCTGTGCATTGACCTTGCAGTGCTTTGTGCAGGCAGGGCGTTTGCAAAGAAGGCTGTCGTCCACCACGAATCAATTGGTTCAGCTGAACCACGAACTCGATTTCTCGAATTCCGCCATCCCCCAGCTTGATGTTTTGCCAGGCTTCCACGCCATTGCGGTTCAGGGCGCGGCGGTTCCAGTCTTGCCGAATGCGCTCGCGCAGGCCGCGCAGGGCGGACAGGGCATCGAAGTCAAAATACTTGCGGTATACAAAGGGCGTGCGCAATGCCTCGAAGTGGTGCACATCGCTGGCGTTACGGCTGCCTTCAAAAGCCTGGGCCTTGATGGGACGAGCCTTGATCCAGGCATAGCGCTCCCATTCCCGGCCTTGATTGACCAGATAGTTTTCCAGCGCTTGCATGCTCCAGGCCAGCGGGCCTGCATCGCCATCCGGACGGAGTCGTAAATCGGTACGGAACACTTGCCCGAAAGCATCGGTATCGGACAACACGGGCATCATGCGCTGGGTAACTTTGCCGTAAAACTCGTGATAGCTGAGGGGGCGGCGACCAGCGGTTTCGCCGTCCTCGTCGTAGAGCATGATCAGGTCAATGTCCGAGGAAACGTTTAATTCGCCCCCGCCCAATTTACCCATTCCCAAAATAATCATCTCTTGGGGCAGACCGGATCCGGAATTCATGGGCATGCCGTGTATCTCGGCCAATTGCCGGGCGACGGTTTGATACGCCTGCGCCACGGCCAGATCAGCCAGGCTGCTCATGGCAATCATGACTTCTTCCAGCGGAGCCTGGCCATTGATATCCCGAATCATCAGCACCAGAAACACCCGTTCGCGCAGCTGGCGCAGGGCCTGACGTACTTGTGCCAGACGATCATTATCCGGCTCGGGCAGTAAAGTCCTATACCATTGCGTAATGAGTGTGGGGGTGACGGGGTGTGTGGCCTGCTGCTCCAGCCAAGTTCCAAATTGTGGCTGAGCGTTTACTTTTCGACGCAAGGGGCCAGACCATTGCATCACGGGCTTCAATATAATGGACGGGCTCATACGATAAGAGGCTTTTCGGAGAAGGGGGAACGGCAAGTGCCATTGCTTGTCTGACTATGCCGGAAATGACCGCATCTAACTATACTCGGGAATTGATTGCATGGTAGTTCGAGGGCTTGTGCGACTGGCGCTATTGCTCTATTTTGCGCTGATGCTCAGCCTGGTCGGGCTACGTTATCTGCTCGTGCCCCAACTGGATAATCTGCGCCCCTATCTGGCGCAGAAAATCAGTGAGCAAACGGGTCTGCAAGTCCATATTCAAGAATTAAAAGGCGACTGGCAGGGTTGGAATCCCCATATTTCCGTGACGGGCCTGTCGCTTGCCGAGCCGGGTCAGGAGCCCATGCTGCAGCTCCCCAAGCTGCAAGCCGATATAAGCTGGAAGTCTCTGTTCAGTGGCTCGCTGCAATTACGTCAGCTGGATGTGCAGGGTTTGATGATTCCCGTGCGGCGGGACTCTCAAGGGCAAATCTGGGTGATGGGTCAGGTACTGGATCTGGATGATGACGGCCAGGATACCGCATCCCAAGCCTGGCAAGGTCCGGCCCGATGGTTGTTGCAACAGCGTGGTATCCGGATTCAAGGCGCCTCCTTGCAATGGCAAGATGAGTTGCGCAGCGCGCCAGCCTTGAGTTTGCCCGCTGTCGAACTGCAGATGGGATATAGACAGGGCTGGCATGAACTCATGTTGGCAACGGCCTTGCCTGCCAATCTGGGTGAATCGCTGGCATTGGAGTTGCGTGTTCAAGGCAAACGTCGTTTGCCTGACAGCGTTGATGTCACCGAACTGCCTTGGGAACTGAAGATTCAGGCCCTGGGTGTTGATACGCCTGCCTTGCGGCCGTGGCTGGACGTACCTAGCGCCTTGGACAAAGGTTGGGTTGATCTGCGGGCACAAGTCAGTCAGCCCAAGGCAGATCAAGCCATTCACATGCAGTTAGCGGCACAGGTTCGCGATCTGGGTATGCTGACCGAGAGCGGTGAGCGTCTGCAATTGGAACAGGCGGTGCTGGAGCTGGATGGCGGGTTGGACGCTATGCAGGCAATGGTTCAAGGTAAACGCAGTGGTGATGTGCAGTGGTCCTTGGGCATGAATGGTTTTGGCGTGCGACTGCCCGACTTGTTTGCCGCTTATCTGGCCGTAGATCAGTTAAAGGCGCAAGGCTCGGTGAGCCGTGATGAGCAGGCCCGATTGAACGTGGAACAGATGCAGCTTGGACTACGCAATGCGGATCTGGATGCTCAGTTAACAGGCAGTTGGCGTGAAGACGCTCACTTCGAGGCGGGAGTGGCGGATTGGCAGGGGCAATTCAAATACCTGAATCTGGCTGCCTTGGTGAATTACCTGCCTTTGACGGTCAACCCGTTGGCCCGTGAATGGATGCAGGCAGGCTTGGTGCAAGGGGCTGTGCGTGAAGGCACGATTCGTTTGCAGGGTGGCTTGGACACCTTTCCATATGGCCTGAGCCCCGAAGATGGCCGTTTTGAAGTCACCGGAGCCCTGGGTAATGGCATTGTGGACTATCAGCCGGCACGCTCCAAGCGTCTGGCATGGCCCCGTTTGGAAGGAGTGCAGGGCAGTATCCGCATGCACAATGACAATCTGGATATTGCGGCTCAGCAGGCGCGTATGCCGATTGCCAAACACCAGGATATTGCCTTGCGCGATATCCAGACTCACATCACCGCCTTGGAGAAAGAAAGCTTCTTGAAGCTGGAAGGGCTGTCTCAGGCCCCGGCCACCAGCTATCTGGCTCTGGTGCACCAGTCCCCTTTGGATGCCTTGCTGGATGGCCTTCTGTCCGAGAGTCGGGTGCAAGGCGATTGGACCGTCCCTATCAAGCTGCAGATCCCTTTGGATAATGCAGAGGATGCGCAGGTTCAGGGTCAAATCCAGATGAGTAATGGCGAGTTTCAATACATGCCCCAGGCCCCGTCCTTTACGGCCTTGAGGGGTGAGCTGGCCTTTAACGAGAGAGGCGTTAGCGCCCAGACTTTAACGGGCAAGATCCTGGGAGGCGACACCCAAGTCAGTGGTGTGCTGGAGCCGGGCAAACCCGGTTTGCGTCTGAATGGTGTACTGACGGCCCAAGGCCTGGAACAGTATCTGGAACTGAAAGGTCTGCAGCGTTTGCAGGGGCAAACACCCTATAGCTTGCTGATGAAGCTGGATTCCAAGGGCTCTTTTTCCTTGGGGGCAGAGTCTGAACTGACAGGTCTGGAATTGAATCTGCCTGAGCCGTTTCACAAGCCGGCTGAACGTGCGGCCACATTGAAGGCGGATTGGCGTAGTGACTCTGCCACCAAAATGGATCGTTTACAGGTCAGCCTGGAAGACCGGCAGACTTTGTTATTGAATCTCCAACATGCACAAGGTTCTCGTCAGGGCAGCTATTTTCAAAGTGGTAGCGTCGGTACACCTGGGCTGATGACTTGGCCCAGTCGTGGTTTGGAGCTGCACAGTCGCTATGGGCAGATTGATCTGGATGCTTGGGAATTGGTGGTGGAGGAGTTTGCCCAGAATCTGGATGGCAGCCACTTGAAGCCCACTGGACGTGCCTTGCTGCCCCTGTTGGAGCGTGTGCGCCTGAAGGCGGATCAGGCTTTTTTCCGGGGGCAGTTGCTGGATCAGCTGGAATTGGAAAGCACTGAAGATGCCGCCGGTAAACTTTATCTGAGCATGAAGGCGAAACAAGCTGAAGGGCGCATACAAGCCCAGCACCAAGATGGGCGTTTTACTGGATTGTTCAGTGCTAATTTCACCCGTTTGTATATTGATAGTCGTCGCCCTGATTGGGCTTGGCCAGATGCTGAGCTACCAATGAATGATGATCTGCACGTGCCTGCAGTCTCACTCAAAGTGGATGACCTGCAGATTCACGGCATGCATTTTGGCCAGCTGGAAGCCAAGGGTAAACCGGCAGGAAAGGGCCAGCAATGGAAGTTGGAGAACTTTGTACTCAAGGCCCAAGGGATGCAGCTGCAAGGTTATGGCACATTGGCCTTGCACGGCCCCCAGCGCGGGCTGGAGTTGATTGCCAACAGTCATATCGCCAATCTGGGGCAGTTCGTTGATGCCAGCGGCGTGCTGACTGAATCGATTAAAGATGGTGACGGGACGGTACAGGCGGCTTTGTTCTGGAGCGAATTTCCCTGGACGTTGGACAAGCGGAAAATCAGCGGGCAGTTCAATGTGGATTTGAAGAAAGGGCGATTCATCAGCCTGAAATCACGCTCGGCCAGATTACTGGAAGTATTAAGCCTGCAATCTATTTCACGCCTGAGCCGACTGGACCTGGATTTGTTCGGTGCGGTTAAGGAAGGGTTTGCCTTTGACAGTCTGACCGGCCGCATGAATCTGGCACAGGGCAAGCTGGAACTGGATAATTACCAGATTCGCGGGCCAGCTGGGGCGATCAGCCTGAAGGGCTGGATTGACATCAAGGATGAGACGCTGGATTTGGTGGCTGTGGTCAAGCCCAATCTGGATATGAGCGGTGCGGCGATTGCGGCCTATTTCACCGTCAATCCCTTGGTGGGAGTGGGTGCTTTGCTGACCCAGTGGTTGATGCAAGTTCCGATGAGCAGTCATTTGTCAGTGACGTACGCTGTGACGGGCAATATCGATGATCCCCAACTGAAAGAGATGGATGTGCCTGCGGTCAGTACGGCCAAGAAAGAGAGCCAGGCGCGGATTGAGCCTTGATGTGCAGACAGCCTTGGCAGAGCAGCTTTGTGTTTGGCTGGCACCCGCACCCGGTGGGGATGAGGCGTGGTTTACTCCCTGATAAAGGATAAGCAGATGGCAGCAAGTAAATTTCAGCAATTATGGGCGACGCTTTTTTTTGCTGGTCTGTCATTCAATGCGCTTGGCGCTGAGACCCATCCTTTGGTTCAGGCGGCGCAACAGGCTGAAAACAGCCTTCAGGCTCGTGTCGGGCTGGCCGTGCTGGATACGGCGGACGGACAGCGTTGGCAATACCGTGCGGATGAACGCTTCCCCATGGCCAGTACTAGCAAAGCGCTGATTTGTGCGGCCTTGCTGGCCAGAGGGCAGGGGGCGATGAAAACTGCATGGCTAGTTCAACAAGAGGCCATACAGTCCTACGCCCCCACCACCGAAAAGCTGATTGGCGAGTATGTGCCGGCCGCTCAGTTGTGCGCTATTACGATGCGCGACAGTGACAATACTGCCGCCAACGGAGTCCTGGAGTTGTTGGGCGGGCCTGCCGCCGTCACCTCTTTTCTACGCACCATCGGCGATTCTGTGACCCGTCTGGATCGTAACGAACCCTCACTGAATGAAGCCAAGCCCGGCGATCCGCGCGACACCACCACGCCACAAGCCATGGTGCAAACTTTGCAAAACCTGGTCCTGGGCGATGCGTTGGAGCCGCACGCTCGGAAACGTTTGATTGTCTGGTTGCGCAATAACGAGGTGGGCGGGCCTTTGCTGCGAGCTGGTGTGCCTGAAGACTGGACCATGGCAGATCGGACGGGGGCAGGTGGCTTTGGCACGCGCGCAGTGGTGGCGGTCATGTGGCCACCCAAGCGCGCGCCGTTGATTGCAACGGTTTATGTGACAGAAACCGAGGCCTCAATGGACGATCGCAATGCAGCCATTGCCGCGATCGGCAAGGCGATTGCGGCAAGCCTTGATCAGAAGGATCAGCCTTAAGGCGATTGGGGGTGAGCCCAAACGGCTAGCGAAACGCTTGCCTAACCGGCCTGACGCTCCAGCATTTCATCCAGCGTGGCGTAGTAGCTCATAGATGCATGGCGCAGATTCGTGCGCACATGCTCGCGCGCTTGTTCCGGGTCCTTATCCAGAAAAGACTGCAAAATACCGCGCGTTGCCTGCATAGACAGCTCCCGGTAGCGGGTATCGCGCAAAGTAGCTAAACGTACCGCTTCCACATGGTCGCTCAGACGCAGAATCATGGTGCTCAAGTGCGGATTGGGGCAAAGCAGAATCCAGCCCTCCCGAAACGCGTCGTTGGCAATCATGTATTGCATCGGATCTTGGGCGGCATGGGCTTTTTCGGCAGCAATGGCGGCCTTATTCATCAAGGCCAGTCCTTCCAGACTAGCCTGCAGACACGCGGCGGCGGCGGCTTCGGGTTCCAGCAACATCCGTATCTCGAAGATCTGGGCGATGTC
Organism: Alcaligenes sp.; assembly: GCA_052109075.1. Lineage (GTDB taxonomy): Bacteria > Pseudomonadota > Gammaproteobacteria > Burkholderiales > Burkholderiaceae_B > Alcaligenes. The sequence continues at coordinate 35,362 of JBQEAN010000003.1, forward strand.
GGCGGGCGTGAAGCGCCGCAGCATAAAGCCGCGCGATGTCCCTTCCAGCAATCCTTCATGGGTCAGTTGCAGCAGGGCCTCACGCACAGGCATGCGTGAGACTTGCAGTTCAGCTGCAATTTCATGGTCGACCAAGCGGTTGTCATAGCTGATATCGCCACTGCGCATGCGACTGCGTAAATGGCGATAGACCTGCTGGCGTATGTTCAGTTTGGGGGCGGCAGGCTGGTTTTTACTCATTGGTTTTGGGCATGACGGTGAACAGGCAGTGGGCATGTTGGCCCTGTGCGCAGCAGTGAATCTCCTGCACCTGGACGTGCTGATCGTAGATCAGTTTGCCAACGGCAGTAAGCATACCAACGATAGGGCGGCACAGGGGCTGATCGTGTTCGCCAAATCCCCAGGCAAAGGGACTGTTTTTCACCTGAACCTGCAAACCATCCGCGGTGCCCGGCTGGATGTCCCAACTTCCCCAACCCAGTTGTGCGGAGATATCGGCAATGCTGTTTAGCAAGGCCTGGGGGTTGTGATGGATGGCTTCCCAATAGGCCTTGGCGGATAAGCCTCCCTGCTCCATGACAGCCTGGCCCAGCGCGTCCAGCGCCTGAGTTCGGGCGGGTTCATCAAGGCGGCGAAACAGTCCCATCAGGACATCGGCGCGCATCATCAAGTAGCGCCGATCTGCGTCCAGAATCTGGCCCTGAGCTGTATCCCAGCTCAATCTATCTTTAAATTCAGTCATTTTTAAGTAAAAGTATATTGTTTTGTTTTTAGATAATATATTGATATTAAAGAATATAAATTATAGGGAAAACCATTATCTATTTGATTTAAGAATAAACTATATACTTTTTAGCAAGGCGGACTCCCGCTGGGATGAAGTGCATAACAAAAGGGGACACATGGTGAAAGCGTTGCGAAAAAGCGTAATGGGGCTGGCCTTGGGGGCGGCCTTGATGATGGGCTGGGGGACGGCCAGCCTGGCAGCCGGGGATGAGTTGAAAATTGCTTTCCCTGTGGATATTCCATCTTGGGACCCGACCTCGGTCACTTTTCCAGCTGGGCAGTCAATCTATAAAGCCGTGTTTGATTCTCCGCTGTTTGTCGGGGACGATCTGAAGGTGGCACCTCGCCTGATCGAGTCCTGGGAATGGGCGGATGAGAGTGGCCAGGCTTTGAAGGTCAAGCTGCGTGACAAGGTGAAGTTTCATGACGGCAGTGACATGACAGCCGAAGATTTGAAGTTCACCTTTGATCGTGCGATCAACAAGAAAACCCTGGCCTTGAACGGCATGTTGCCTACGCTAAAGTCAGTGGAAATTACAGGGCCTTTGGAAGCGGTGATTCATTTCAGCTCACCGACACCGACGGCACCGAAAGGGCTGGCTTTTCTGTCCGCCTACATTCTGCCCAAAGCCTATTTTGAGAAAGTTGGCGAAGCGGAGTTTTTGAAGCGTCCCATTGGTGCAGGTCCCTACAAACTTAGCGACTATCAGCGTGGTTCACGCATCACACTGGAAGCCTTTGAGGACTACTGGCAGGGCGCTCCGGCCTTAAAGCATGTGGTGTTCGAGATTGTGCCGGACTCGTCCGCGCGCGTGGCTGCGGTGGAGTCCGGTCGGGCCGATGTGTCCGTGCAGATTCCGGTGCGTGAGATCAGCCGCCTGGAAAAAAACCCCAAGCTGGAAGCCAAGGTCTACCCCTACAGCGAGATCTATATTCTGCAAATGCCCAGCTATGTAGACAGCTTCAAGGATGTGCATGTGCGTCGTGCCATGAATATGGCTATCGACAAGGCCGGCTTGTCCCGTGCCTTCTATAAAAATGTGGCCCAACCATTGTCGGTTCTGGCGACTAAAGGTTCGCCTGGCGATGTGCCGGATCTGAGCATACCCTTTGATAAAAAAGCGGCCATCGAGGAATTGGCTAAGGCAGGATACAGCACAGAGAAACCGCTGACCATCACCCTGTACTCCACCAATAACACCTTCCCGTCGGACTATGACGTGGCCCGTGCGGTGGCGCAGATGTGGAGCCAGATTGGTGTGCAAACCACGGTCGAAGAAATTACCGTGGCCAAGTATCTGGAATTGAGTCATTCGTCCAAGCTGACTGGCGTGATGTTGTATAGCTGGGCCAATGCAACGGGCGATCCGGAGATTTTTACGGGCCGCATTCTGGACCCGCGCCTGCGTTTTTCCACATGGAAAGAAGAGCGTTTGGCGGGCACATTGGATGAACTGAATCGTCAGATGGATGAGGGCAAACGGGTTGCGGGCTACCAAGCCTTGAACCGCGAAGCGGCAGAGCAGGCCTGGAGTCTGCCGGTGCTGCAGTCCATCTCCACCATTGCCTACAAAAAGGGCCTGAAGCTCAACACCTACCAGACGGGCTACATCTTGCCGCAGGAGTATTCCTGGCAGTAAGCCGTTCGTGTATCTCGCCGTGTCATGCGGCGGGATGCTTGGCCGGGACTATCCCGGCGCATTTTCTCCTGCGGTTCTCTTCATGAAAAACGTTTGCTTCTTGATGGCGCGCAAGCTCATCTTCGTGCTGGTGACGGCGTTCCTGCTGTCCATGATTGTGTTCTTCATGCTGCGCGTCATTCCGGCGGATTCTCTGGGCATGATGCTGCCTCCTTCGGCGACGGAAGCCGATGCACAGGCACTGCGTGTTGAGTTGGGCATGGATGGCTCGGCGCTGCATCAGTACCAGGTTTGGTTGAGCGGTGTATTTCGCGGCAATCTGGGCAACTCCATCTTCTTTCATCAGCCAGTGACGGGTTTGCTGGCCCAGGCCTTGCCACCCACGCTGGAGTTGGTCGGTATCAGCTTGCTGATGGCTTTGTTGATCTCTATTCCTGGCGGCATTGTCCTATATTTGCTGGACAAGAAAAAAATCGAATTTGTGGCCGACTTTGTCTTGGTGTTGCTCTTGTCGGTTCCGTCTTTTCTGTGGGGCATTATCTTGATTGTGGTGTTTGGTGTGTTGTTTCCTGTGTTGCCGTTTATGGGTCGCATGGAAGGCACGCCAGTGGTGGAGGGGGGGACGGGCTTTCTTTTGTTTGATCTGCTGGTACGCGGTCAATGGCTGGCCTGGTGGGATGCCTTATCGCATTTGCTCTTGCCTGCCTTGGCGTTGGCACTTGCCTTCAGCCCGATCGTGATTCGGGTCCTGCGCTCCAGTCTGATTGAAACAGCCACTAGCCAGTACGTGAATGTGGCCCGCTTACGTGGTGTGCCCGAATGGCGGGTGCTGCTATTTCATATGCTCAAGAACGCAGCACTGCCCACCCTGACCTTGATTGGCGTGCAATTTGGCTTTTTGTTCGGTGGCACCTTGCTGATCGAACTTATTTTCTCTTTCCCCGGCATTGGTAATTTGATGGTGCAAGCCATCAAGAACCATGATCTGCCCCTGATTCAAGGCGTGGCTCTGGTGTTCTGTTTGATGGTGCTGGCCGTCAACTTCTGTGTCGATGGCTTGTACAGCGTTATGAATCCACGTTTGAGGTCCGTATGAGCGCGCATCTACTTTCTTTTTGGCAAGCGCGGCTGCGACCTGTGCTGGCCCATCCCAAAGTGCTGGTCGGCGGCACCTTGGTGCTGATCTTTGCCCTGGTGGCTCTGTTTGCGCCTTTGCTGGCGCCCAATGATCCCAATGCCCAGGACTTGCTGGCAACGCTCTTACCGCCTGCCTGGCAGGATGGAGGCTTGGCTCAATATCCTTTGGGTACCGATGGCTTGGGCCGATGTATTTTGTCGCGCCTGATCTATGGCAGCCGCGTGGCCTTTCAGGTCGCTGTAACGGCAGCGGCGGGCACCATGGTGCTGGGCACAGTGCTGGCTATTTTGGCCGGTTATATCGGTGGCTGGTTTGACCGGGGTGTCAGCTCCCTGGTGGTGCTGTGGATGGCCTTTCCGCCCGTGGTCTTTTCCATGATGTTGATGGTGGGTCTGGGGACTGGCCTGTTCAACGTCATCCTGGCAGTGGTGCTGGTGGACTGGACCCGTTTTTATCGTGTTGTGCGTGCCGAGGTTCTGGTGGTGCGCCAGCGTGATTATGTGTACGCGGCGCACCTGCTCGGTTTTTCCCATTTGCGCATCATGCTGCGCGAGGTGCTGCCTAGCGTGGCTCCCTTGATCGTCACCTTGTTCAGCCTGCAGATGGGCGTGGCTATTGTGGTCGAAGCCATTCTTAGTTTTGTGGGCTTGTCTGTTCCGTCGGATGTGGTGGCCTGGGGGGTGATGCTGGCCGATGGTCGTGATCAGATTTACCAGGCGGGCTGGGGTCTGATGGCACCAGTCATTGGCATTGTGTTTGCAGTGCTGGGTTTCAATTTGCTGAGTGATGGTTTGCGCACCACGCTGGATCCTCGGCTCAAGCAACGGGGAGCACACTGATGAGCGTGCCGGTTATTGAATTTAAGCAAGTCAGTGTGTCGGTGCCCGTGCAAGGCCAGCCGGTGGAGCTGTTGCGCAAGGTGTCGTTTGCCGTGCAAGCGGGCCGTACTTTGGGGCTGGTGGGCGAGTCCGGGGCAGGCAAAAGCATGATAGGGCGGGTAATTTCGGGCATGTTGCCCAGCAATCTGCGACTATCTTCAGGGCAGGTCTGTTTTCAAGGTTCGGTCGTGACGGGGGCGCAGATGCGTCGCCTGCTAGGACGCAAGATTGCCTTTGTGCCACAGGAGCCTTTGTCCTCTTTGAATCCTGTGTTGACCATCCGTCAGCAGATGTTTGAGCACTTGGCACGATTGGACATTCCACGTGCATCGCGGGAGCAATATTGTCTGGAGCGCCTGCATGAAGTGGGCCTGCCGGACCCGCCGTCCATGTTGGGCCGTTATGCGCACGAGCTCTCCGGCGGACAATGCCAACGTATTTTGATTGCGATGGCTTTCTCCGGGGACCCGGAGCTGATCGTAGCTGACGAGCCTACCACTGCTCTGGATGTGATTACGCAGGCGCAAATTATCCGCATCTTGCGCGATGTGCAGCAACGTCATCAAACCGCCGTGATTTTGATTACGCACGATTTGCGTATGGCCGCCCATGTTTGTGATGAGGTCGCCGTTCTGTATGCCGGGGATGTCGTCGAACAAGGCCCGGCTGCCGATGTGCTGGACACACCGTTGCATCCGTACTCCTGGGCCTTGAAAAACGCGACCCCAGCGCTGAATGGTCCCTTATATACCTTGCCGTCTTTGGCCGACATCATGCCCGGCCTGAAAGATATGCGGGATTTGCCGGGCTGTCGCTTCGCTCGCCGTTGTCCAACTCGTAATGCGCTGTGTGAGCAGCGTGCTCCTGAACTGGAAGCGGTCAAACCCGGCCATTGGGTCAGTTGTGCTGCCCCCTGTATGACGGGAGATACCACTACTCAATCCGAGCTGCATGTTCTGTCGCAAGGACCCGCCGAGGAGTCAGCCCCACTGATGGAGTTCCAGAATGTGGAGCGTAGCTACCGCGTGACGCGTAACGGACGTCGCAGCTTGATGTACGCCTTGCGGCCCTTATCGCTGAGCGTACGTCCCGGTGAGATGGTGGGCGTGGTGGGCGAGAGCGGTAGCGGCAAGAGTACTGTTGCTCGTTTGATGGTGGGTTTGTTGCAGCCCAGCGGCGGTCAGGTATTGGTGCAAGGCAAGACACGCGAACAGTTTGCAAACGGGCAGGGCGAGTCCTTGTCGCAGACGATTCAGATGGTATTTCAGGATCCGGATTCGGCCTTGAATCCACGTCGCAGTGTGCAGCAGTTGGTAACGCAGGTATTGGAACTGCAGCCGGGCATGACGCTTGAGCAGCGCCGCCTGAAAGCGGATGAATTGATGGCGCAGGTGGGGATTGCCCAGGATGCCGGTTTGCGTTTCCCCTCGGAGTTGTCCGGCGGGCAAAAACAGCGCGTGAATATTGCCCGTGCCTTGTGTGTGCAACCGCGCCTGTTAGTGGCCGATGAAATCGTTTCGGGTCTGGATGTTTCCGTCCAGGCACTGATTTTGAATCTTTTGCTGCGTCTGAATAAGGAGCTGGGGGTGGCGGTGGTGTTCATCTCTCACGATTTGTCCGTGATTCGCTATTTGTGCACGAGGGTGCTGGTGATGAAAAACGGAGAGGTCGTCGAGCAAGGTAATACGGCCGAGGTGTTTGCCAAACCTCAACATCCTTACACCCGTCTTTTGCTGGGTAGTGTGCCACCGGATGACTCCAGCCAAACCTGGCCTGTGCCGGTGGACTGTCCGTCCCCAACCCTGAATGAAACTGCTCCGGTCGCCTTGTCCGCCTTGGCGGTCTGAATCCCGTTTTACTCGTATTTACAGGAAGCACTATGAGTTATGCCCATAACGAGGCCGCCTTGTCTGGCCTGACCCAGGACCATCAAGTTCATCGGGATGCCTATCTGGACGAGGACGTCTTTCAACTGGAAATGGAGCGGCTGTTCAGCCGTGCCTGGCTCTATGTGGGCCACGAAAGTCAGGTACCCAAGACGGGCGATTACGTATCGGTGACTTTGGCCCAAAGCCCTGTCATCATGCTGCGCCATAGCGATGGGTCGGTGCGGGTGGTGATGAACCGTTGTGCCCACAAAGGGGCCAGACTGGTCAGTGAACCCAGCGGCAACGTGGGCAAGATGCTGCGCTGTCCTTACCATGCCTGGACGTACAAGCTTGATGGCTCGCTCTTGGCTGTCCCGCTAAAAAATGCGTATGAGAACACGGAGTTTTCCCAGTGTCCAGCAGCCGGGGGCTTGTCCACACCGGGGGCGGTAGAAAGCTATCGCGGCTTTGTGTTTGCTCGTCTCAGCAAGGAAGGTTCCAGCCTGCAAGAGTATTTCGGTGATGTGCTGCAGGCACTGGATAATATGGCGGATCGCTCTCCCGAAGGGGAGTTGCAGGTGGCAGGCGGTTCTATCCGTACCGTCATTAACTGCAACTGGAAGATGTACATGGAGAACATCAACGACACGGTACACCCCATCTCTACGCACGAGTCCGCCTCCAGCTCGGCCGCTAAAGTAGGCGAGGTTTTCAAGGAAGAGGACCCAACTGCGCTGGAGCAATTGCTGCCTTTTGGTTCGGGTTACGATTTTTATTCGCGTATGGGGGTGGAAACCTATCCGAACGGACACAGCATCCTGGGCACCAAGTTCAGCATTCATACCGACTATTCCGGGATTCCGGGTTACGAGGCCATGATGAACGAGGCCTGGGGCGAAGAAAAAGCGGCTCGTGTACTGGGTTTCAATCCGCAAAACGTAGTGTTTTATCCCAGCATGGCCGCCAAGGGCTCGCCGCAGATTATTCGCGTGCTGCGTCCTTTGGCCGTGGACCGAACCTTGCTGGAAGTGTGGGTGTTTCAGCCTAAAGGCGCGCCGCGAGAAATGCTGGATCGTGGCCTGACCTACAGTCGCCTGGTCTATTCGCCCATGAGCGTCGTTGCGCATGACGACGTGCATTTGTTCGAGAGCCAGCAAGCCAGCCTGAAGGCGCAGGGCAACCCTTGGATCAATTTATTGCGTCAATATGATGCGCAGGAAGGCGAGCAGGGCAAAGGCATGTTTGACGATGCCAATAACGAATGGGTAATACGCAATCAATACCGTGCCTGGAAGCAGGGCATGACGCAGCAGGAGCAGGAGTGATGGCTATGGTGCAACAGCAGGGACAACAGCTGGATCAAGGGCACGTTGCACGGCAAGGTCGGCAACAGAGTCAGGCTCAGGATCAGCGGCAAAGTTTGCAGGATTTTGTGTGGCAGGAGAACGCCTTGCTCGATCAGGGGCGCTTTGATGAATGGTACGAGCTGTTCGCGCAGGACGGACTGTATTGGATTCCGGGCGAATCGGGCCAGGAAAGCCCGGAAGGACGTATGTGCATTGCTTTGGAAAACCGTATGTTGATGCGCTTGCGTATTGATCGCTTGTCGCATCATCGCGCCTTCTCCTTGCAACCGGGGGTACGGGGCTTGCGGGTCATTCAAACCCCGCGCCTGCAATCCGATCAGCCCGATGAGGACGGCTGCTACACCGTTCGTACTAATCTGATTTACTCGGAGTATCAAAAGCAAAAGACAGAGGTCTTGCCTGCGACGGCCTCTTATCGCTTGCGTGCTGTCGGTCAAGCTTGGGAAATCCTGGAGAAACGGGTGGATTTGTTAAGTGTGGATGGCTATTTGCCCACCATCCAGCTGTTCATCTAGGACGGCTATGAGCACATCGCTTAGTTATCGCAGCCTATCTTGTGAAGGCATGGACGATGGCATGGCCTACCGCCTGCTGACGTCCTTGATCGTGCCGCGGCCGATTGCCTGGGTATGTACCTTGGAGGAGTCGGGTAGCGTGAATCTGGCGCCGTTCAGCTCCTTTAACTACGTGGCGCACAGCCCACCCATGCTGGCGATCAATATCAACCGCAATGACGATGGTAGCTTGAAGGATACAGCGCGTAATCTGCAGGCGAATGGGGAGTGTGTGGTGCAGTTATGCCGCCAGTCTGATTTGGCGGCGGTCCATGCCAGTGCGGCTGCTTTGCCACCCGGCCATAGCGAAGTTCAGGAACTTGGTAAGAGTCTGGTGCCCAGCCAGTATGTGCGGGTGCCTCGCCTGGATGGGGCGGCCGTGCAGATGGAGTGCAAGCTGGATCAGGTGGTGGATTTGGGACGTGGAGTGAACCAGTTGCATATTCTGGAAGTGCTGGCTTTTCATGTCGATCCGGCTTTGATGGACGAGCAGGGCAAGGTGGATATGCAGGTTTATCAGCCTTTGGCTCGTTTGGCGGGACCTTACTATGCCGTGCCGGGAGAGGTCTTGCAACCTTGAGCGATCCCAGGGCTTTCCGCATTTTCCTCAAGCAATGAGGAATAAAAAAAACCGCCTTGTGGGCGGTTTTTTTGACTACTGAGCAAGGCGCAAAACTTAATAAACACCTTGATGACGCATGGCATTGGCGACTTTGACAAAGCCGGCAATATTAGCGCCGTTAACGTAGTGGATGAAGTCGCTTTCTTGACCATAGTTCACACAATTTTCGTGGATGTCACGCATGATGGAGTGCAGCTTTGCGTCAACTTGTTCGCGTGTCCAGCTCAAACGCTGGGCGTTTTGGCTCATTTCCAGACCGGATACGGCGACACCGCCTGCATTGCTGGCTTTGCCTGGGGCATACAAGATCTTGGCGTGGATAAAAGCATCGACCGCATCGAGCGTGCTGGGCATATTGGCGCCTTCGGCAACACAACGCACACCATTTTTGATCAGGATCTCGGCATCTTTGCCATCCAGCTCGTTTTGGGTTGCGCAAGGCAGAGCAATGTCCACAGGGACGTGCCAAGGACGTTTGCCTTCTTCAAAGCGTAGGCCGTGCTGTTCGGCGTAATCCACCAGACGACCACGTTGCACATTTTTAACATGCATCAGGGCAGCCAGCTTTTCGCGGGTAAAGCCATCCATGTCCACCACGCAACCTTGCGAGTCGGAAACGGTGACGACTTTCGCGCCCAGATCCAGGCATTTTTCAATGGCGTATTGAGCCACATTCCCTGAGCCGGAAACCGAGACTGTCATGCCGTCAAAGGACAAGCCTTTGCGAGCCAACATTTCTTGTGCGAAATATACGGTGCCATATCCGGTGGCCTCAGGACGAATCAAACTGCCGCCAAAGCACAAATCTTTGCCGGTGAAGACACTGGCTGCGTTGTTGGAGAGCTTTTTCATCATGCCAGCCATAAAGCCGACTTCACGCGCGCCCACGCCGATATCACCAGCAGGAACGTCTGTGTCTGGACCCAGATGACGGTACAGCTCAATCATCAGAGCCTGGCAAAAGCGCATCACTTCGCCGTCCGATTTGCCCTTGGGATCAAAATCCGAGCCACCTTTGCCGCCGCCCATAGGCAGAGTCGTCAAGGCGTTTTTGAACGTTTGTTCAAAGGCCAGGAATTTCAAAATGGACAGATTCACCGAGGGGTGAAAGCGCATGCCGCCCTTGAAAGGACCGATGGCATTGCTGTGCTGAATGCGAAAACCGCGATTAACCTGAACCTGGCCGCGATCATCTACCCAGGAAATACGAAACTGGATAACGCGTTCGGGTTCAACCAGACGTTCGAGCAGACCATGATCGGCGTACTGGGGGTTTTTCTCGATGAAGGGCCACAAGCTGGTCATCACTTCTCGTACGGCCTGCATGAATTCAGGCTGATGAGGGTCGCGGGACTGCACTCGGGCTAGGAACTGCTCTAGAGAGATAGGTTTCATTGCAAGCGAACTCTGTTTGCAATACTGAGGTTTCGAGTAGAACTCAGCAGATTGAAAGAATGGATGCATGGGAATGCACCCGATCATACGCCCATCGCAAGCAAGCCTCTCGTATAGAGAGGCTTGCGCAGGATGTTCGATTTACTTCTTCATCATGTCGAAGAATTCGGAGTTGGTCTTGGTAGCCCGGATTTTGTCCAGGATAAACTCCATCGATTCAATTTCATCCATCCCATGGATGAACTTGCGCAGAACCCAGACCTTTTGTAGAAGGTCTGGCTTGATTAGCAACTCTTCACGACGGGTACCTGATTTGTTCAGGTTGATGGCAGGGTAAATACGTTTCTCGGCCAGACGGCGTTCCAGATGGATTTCGCAGTTGCCGGTGCCTTTGAATTCTTCATAGATGACTTCGTCCATGCGGCTGCCGGTTTCGATCAGGGCAGTACCGATGATGGTCAAAGAGCCACCTTCTTCCAGATTACGGGCAGCGCCAAAAAAGCGTTTGGGGCGCTGCAGGGCGTTGGCGTCCACACCCCCGGTCAATACCTTGCCAGAAGCAGGGACCACGGTGTTGTAGGCGCGAGCCAGACGGGTGATGGAATCCAGCAGGATCACCACGTCTTTTTTCATTTCAACCAGGCGTTTTGCCTTCTCGATCACCATTTCAGCCACTTGGACGTGACGAGTAGCGGGTTCATCGAAAGTGGAGGCCACCACTTCGCCGCGCACGGTGCGCTGCATTTCGGTTACTTCCTCGGGGCGCTCATCCACCAGCAGAACAATCATGGTGGCTTCGGGGTAATTGGTCGTGATGGCATGGGCCATGTGTTGCATCATCACGGTTTTACCCGACTTGGGGCTGGCCACGATCAGGGCGCGCTGGCCCTTACCAACTGGCGAGAAAATATCCAGGATACGACCTGTGATGTTCTCTTCGCTTTTGATGTCGCGCTCCAGGCGCATGGGCTGATCAGGATGCAGAGGCGTCAGGTTCTCAAACATGATGCGATGTTTGATGGCCTCGGGCTGCATGCTGTTAACTTTGTCCACCTTGACCAGGGCAAAGTAGCGCTCGCCGTCTTTAGGGGTGCGTACCTCACCTTCAATCGAGTCGCCTGTATGCAGATTGAAGCGCCGAATCTGGGAGGGTGAGATGTAAATATCGTCTGTGCTGGCTAGGTAAGAGGTTTCTGGCGAACGCAGAAAACCGAAACCGTCTGGTAAGACTTCAAGCACCCCGTCGCCGAAAATCTGCTCGCCTTTTTTGGCGTGCTTTTTCATGATGGCGAACATCAGCTCTTGCTTGCGCAAGCGGTTCGCATTGTCGATTTCCAGAGTGGCAGCCATTTCTAGCAGCTGCGAGACGTGCAGAGCTTTTAATTCGTTCAGGTGCATGGGTGTGGGGAAGGGCTTTCAGCAGCAGACCGCAGGCCAGCAAAGGGCCTGCGTGCGGTTAATCAGAGATTACAGGGAGCTGTCGAGAAACGCGCTAAGTTGGGACTTGGAAAGTGCGCCGACTTTAGTTTCGGCCACTTTGCCGTCTTTAAACAGCATGAGCGTTGGGATACCGCGAACACCATATTGAGCAGGCGTGTCGGGATTTTCATCGACGTTGAGCTTAGCGATGATAACACGACCTTGGTATTGTTCGGCAGCCTCGTCAAGCAAAGGAGCAATCATTTTACAGGGGCCGCACCAGGCAGCCCAATAATCGACCAAAACAGGAAGGCCGGCTTGAAGGACGTCTGACTCAAAAGAGGCGTCCGTAACGTGTTTGATGGAGTCGCTCATGGCAAGATACAAAAAGAATGAAGGATAACGAAAAACTATACGTGTGGCGTGACCAGAGCACAATGTATTCTACGGCCAATTGTGATGGTCTTGTTGCCAATTTTTGACAGGATACCATTGCCTTTGGCTGATAAAGTGCTTTCGCTGTGCAACGTACGCCAATAAAGCGTTTCCCCACTGTTGCCTAACCACTCGTAAAATAGCGTTTTTCTGTACGATCTACCGGGAATCAAGTTGTCTACTACACGTTACGACGAATCTTCTATACGGGTGCTCAAAGGGCTGGAACCGGTCCGTCAGCGCCCGGCCATGTATACCCGCACGGATAACCCCTTGCACATTGTGCAGGAGGTCATTGATAACGCGGCTGATGAAGCCCTGGCTGGTTTTGCCCGTACCTTGACGGTGACTTTGCTGGAGGACGGCGGCATACAAGTCGAGGACGATGGGCGTGGTATTCCCGTCGGCTTGCACCCTGAAGAGAATGCGCCGGTGGTGGAGCTGGTCTTTACCCGTCTGCATGCAGGGGGTAAGTTCGACAAGCTCAATGGTGGGGCCTATGCCTTTTCCGGCGGTTTGCACGGGGTAGGTGTCTCTGTGACCAACGCCTTGTCACGCCGCCTGGAAGTGTTGGTGTGGCGTGATGGGCAGGCCAATGAAATTGTGTTTGCCGACGGCGAGCTGGAACAGCCCTTGGCCCAAACCGGCACGGTTGCCAAACGCAAGACCGGCACCCGTGTGCGAGTCTGGCCGGACCCCAAGTACTTTGACTCTCCCCAGATTCCCTTGGCTCAACTGACGCATATCCTGCACAGCAAAGCCGTTTTGCTGGAAGGGGTGACCGTGGAGCTGGTGCAACAAAAAACCGGCCAGCGTCAGCAGTGGTGCTACCAGGACGGCCTGCGCGGCTACCTTCAGGAAGAAATGGAGGGCGTGGAGCTGTTGGTGCCCCTGTTTGAAGGCCGCCAATATGCCCCGCAAGATGATGATAATTTCTCCCCTGGTGAAGGGGCCCATTGGGTCGTGGCCTGGACACTGGACTCCGGTATTACGCGTGAGTCCTACGTCAACCTGATCCCGACCAGTGCTGGTGGCACGCATGAGTCGGGCTTGCGCGATGGCTTGTATCAAGCCGTGCGCAGCTTTGCCGAGCTGCACAGCTTGATCCCCAAGGGCGTCAAACTGCAGGCTGAGGACGTTTTTGCCCGTGCCAGCTTTGTCTTGTCGGCCAAGGTGCTGGATCCGCAATTTCAAGGGCAGATCAAGGAAAAGCTTAATAGCCGCGATGCGGTGCGCCTGGTCAGTGGCTATGTGCGCAATGCCTTGGAACTGCATTTGCATGCCAATGTTGACCAGGGCCGCAAGCTGGCTGAAGTGGCGGTGCGTCAGGCCCAGGCCCGTACCCGCTCGGCCCAGAAAGTGGAAAAGCGCAAAAGCTCGGGCGTGGCAGTATTGCCCGGCAAGCTGACGGATTGCGAGTCCCACGACCTGGAAAACTCCGAACTGTTTCTGGTCGAGGGTGACTCGGCGGGTGGTTCGGCCAAAATGGGCCGTGACAAGGAGTTTCAGGCCATTTTGCCCCTGCGAGGCAAGGTCTTGAATGCTTGGGAAGTGGACCGCGACCGTCTGTTTGCCAACCAGGAGATTCATGATATTTCCGTGGCTGTCGGCGTGGACCCCCATGATGCACAGTCCGAACCCGATCTGTCGGGTTTGCGCTATGGCCGTATCTGTATCTTGTCCGACGCGGACGTGGACGGCTCGCACATTCAGGTGCTGTTGCTGACCTTGTTTTTCCGCCATTTCCCCAAATTGATCGAGGCTGGCCACGTTTATGTGGCGCGTCCCCCCTTGTTCCGCGTGGACGTACCCGCCGCAGGCAAACGCCCGGCTCGCAAAATTTATTGCCTGGATCAAGGCGAGCTGGAGGCCACCCTGGAAAAGCTGCGCAACGAAGGGATACGCAACGAGTCCTGGAGCATCAGCCGCTTTAAGGGGCTGGGCGAAATGAGCGCGGAACAGTTGTGGGATACCACCATGAACCCGGATACCCGTCGTCTGTTGCCCGTGCATTGGGGCGAGGATGGCTTGGATGGCACGCACGCCATGTTCACCATGCTGATGGGTAAGGGCGAAGCTTCTGCGCGCCGCGCCTGGTTGGAAGAAAAAGGCAATTTGGCCGATTTGGACGTCTGAGCCCGACTTAAGAGTTATTTATGGATAGCAATCAATTGGATTTTGAACCGGCGGGATCGGACGATAGCATCACGCTGGCCACTTACGCAGAGCAGGCTTATTTGGATTACGCCGTCTCGGTTGTACGCGGGCGCGCTTTACCCGACCTGACCGACGGCCAGAAGCCGGTGCAGCGCCGCATCCTGTACGCCATGGATGCGATGGGCCTGGGCCCTAGCGCCAAACCTGTTAAGTCCGCCCGTGTGGTGGGTGATGTGCTGGGTAAGTACCACCCGCACAGTGACCAGGCGGCCTATGACGCCATGGTGCGCATGGCACAGGACTTTGTGCTGCGTTACCCACTGGTAGACGGGCAGGGGAACTTTGGTTCCCGTGACGGCGATAATGCCGCGGCTATGCGTTACACCGAAGCACGCCTGACGCCGTTCTCGCGCCTGCTGCTCGATGAGCTGGACGAAGGTACGGTGGACTTTGTTCCTAACTACGATGGCAGCCAGAAGGAGCCCGTAGCTCTGCCAGCACGTTTGCCTATCATGTTGCTAAATGGTGCCTCGGGGATTGCCGTGGGGATGGCGACAGAGATCCCTTCCCACAACCTGCGCGAAGTGGCCCAGGCCTGCGTCAGCTTGCTGCGTAACCCTAATCTGAGTGATCAGGAACTGTACGAGATTGTTCCGGGTCCGGATTTCGCCGGTGGCGGTCAGATTATTTCTTCCTCGGCGGATATTGCTGCGGTGTATGCACAAGGCCGGGGTTCCATCAAGACCCGCGCACGCTGGGTATTCGAGGAAATGGCACGCGGCCAATGGCAATTGGTGGTGACGGAGTTGCCTCCAGGCAGCTCCTCTCAGCAAATTCTGGAAGAGATCGAAGAGCGCACCAATCCCAAGGTTAAAGCGGGCAAAAAGACCCTGAGCACCGAACAACAGCAAACCAAAGCCTTGATGCTGAACATGCTGGATGCCGTACGAGACGAGTCCGGCAAGCAGGCGGCGGTGCGTCTGGTGTTTGAGCCCAAGTCCCGCGCTATTGACCGCGACGAGTTTGTGACGACACTGCTGACACAGACCAGTCTGGAGCGTGGCGCTTCTATCAACCTGGTGTGTATCGACATCGATGGACGTCCCGGCCAACGTTCTTTGCGTCAGGTTTTGCTGAGCTGGCTGGATTTTCGTCGTCATACGATGGAGCGTCGCACCCGTTACCGTCTGGATAAAGTCACGGACCGCATTCATGTGCTGCAAGGGCGCATGGTGGTGTACTTGAACGTGGATGAAGTGATCCAGACCATTCGCGAGTCCGACGAACCCCGTGCTGCCCTGATGGAACGCTTTGATCTCAGCGAGCGTCAGGCCGACGATATCCTGGAAATGCGCTTGCGCCAGTTGGCGCGGCTTGAAGGCTTCAAGATCGAGAAAGAGCTGAAAGAGCGCCTGGATGAGCAAGAGGCCTTGCAAAAGCTGCTGGACGATCCCAAGGCATTGAAACGCTTGATGATTCGTGAAATTGAGGCCGATGCCAAAACCTATGGGGATGAGCGCCGTACCTTGATCGAGGCCGCCGAACGCGCCGTACTGGAAACTAAAGTGGTCGATGAGCCCGTCACCGTGATTGTGTCTCGCAAAGGGTGGCTGCGTTCACGCCAGGGTCATGGTCATGATGCTACGCAGTTCAGCTTCAAGACAGGAGACGACTTGCGCGATTCGCTGGAGTGCCGCAGCACCACGGATTTAGTGGCGATTGGCACCGATGGCCGGGTCTATACTGTGCCGGTTTCCAGCTTGCCTTCAGCCCGTGGGGATGGTCAGCCTATTACCTCCATGATTGAAGTCAGCCCCAACGCGCCTATCGAGCATATTCTGGCTGCGCCTCTGGAGCAGACTTACTTGCTGGCAGCGTGTGATGGTTACGGCTTCGTCGCCTCCCAAGGGGATATGAATACGCGCCAGAAGGCGGGTAAGCAGTTTGTCACCATCGAAGATGGCAAAACGCTGCTCAGACCTCTGGCCTTGCGTCCGGACGATCAGTATGTCGGTCTGCTGAGCGAGCAAGGGCGCTTCTTGGTGGTAGATATCAAAGAGCTGAAGGTGCTGTCCAAAGGGGGGCGTGGCACCGTGCTGATCAAGCTGAACGAGGACGATAATTTAAGCCAGTGGGTGGCTTTTGGCGAAGCGGGTCTGGCTGTCAGCGGGGTGAACCGCAAGCGTCCGTCCACGGTCGTGATGGATCTGGATATGCTGGCCAATTACCTGGGCAAGCGGGCGGGCAAGGGTAAAACCTTGACGCTCAAGCTGAACGACCCGGTCTTGCATCGGCCTGAAGAGTCCTGAGTGTTGATTGACGCCGGAGGCTGGCCCTCCGCCTGATAGATTTCTTTTTTGAGTGTGGGATATGAGTTTCAAAGTCACGGTTCAGCCCAGCGGGCACAGTTTCGAGGTGCAGCCTGGGCAGTCTGTCCTGGATGGCGCGCTGAATGCAGGGATTGTGTTGCCCTACAGTTGCCGTAATGGCACCTGTTCGTCTTGTCGCGGCAAGGTCATTGAAGGTGAATACGAGGCAGGCCGTGCGCCTGAGCAGCTGCTTAGCGAAGATGACCGTGCGGCCGGCTACACCTTGTTTTGCCAGGCTAAACCTAGCAGCGATATGGTGATCGAGTCCCATGAAATCCGCATGGCCACCGATATCCAGATTCGTAAAATGCCATCGCGCGTAGTGGGTCTGGAAAAAGTGCGTGATGACGTGATGGTGGTACGCCTGCAAATGCCGTCCTCCGAGCCTTTCCGTTACTATCCTGGACAGTATCTGGAATTCATCCTGAAAGATGGCAGCCGTCGCAGTTACTCCATGGCCACACCGCCACGGGAAGACAATCAGGTTGAACTGCACATCCGCCACATGCCAGGTGGCGTGTTTACCGACCATGTGTTTGGTGCCGGTGCCACCGCCATGAAAGAGCGTGAAATCCTGCGCGTAGAAGCCCCCCTGGGTTCGTTCTTCTTGCGTGAGGACAGCGCAGCGCCGATGGTATTTCTGGCTAGCGGTACTGGCTTTGCTCCGGTCAAGGCTTTGATCGAGCGCCTGATTCAAACGGGCAGTCAGCGTGAAGTCGCTTTGTACTGGGGCGGTCGCCGACCCAAGGATCTGTACCAGTCGGAACTGGCTGAGCAGTGGGCCAGCGAACTGCCTAACCTGCGTTTCATTCCTGTGATCTCCGACGCCCAGCCCGAAGATGGTTGGACCGGCCGCACTGGCTTGGTGCATCAGGCGGTATTGGCTGATTTGCCTGATCTGTCCGCTTGGCAGGTGTATGCCTGTGGTGCGCCGGGTATGGTGGAAGCGGCGCGCAAGGATTTTGTGGAACAGGCGCAGCTGAATCCCGACCAATATTTTGCAGATGCCTTTACGTCTCTGGCAGACGTAAAGTAAGTAGCATATCAATAGCTCAACAAGCGGACAGTACACATGAAAGTAGCAGTTCTGGGCAGTGGCATTATTGGGGTATCAACTGCCTGGTGGTTGAGCCAGCAAGGTTGTGAGGTGGTGGTCGTGGATCGGGGCACCGGGCCTGCGCAAGAAACCTCGCGCGCCAATGGCGGACAAATCTCGGTGTCTTATGCCGAGCCTTGGGCCAACCCGAAAATGCCGTTCAAACTGCTGAAGTGGTTGCTGCAGGACGATGCTCCCTTGTTGTTCCGTCCGCGTCTGGACCTGCGCCAATGGCGCTGGTGCCTGTCTTTTCTGCGTGAGTGCCTGCCGGGCCGGGTCGCACCCAATGTGCGTGCGTTGGTAGCCATGGCCGAATACAGTCGCAGCACCCTCAAGCAACTGCGCCCTAGTCTGGATTTTGATTATCGCCATCAAGAAAAAGGCATTATTACCTTTTATCGCGATGCTCAAAGCCTGGATGACTCTCAGCAAATGGCGGATGTCATGCGTGATATGGGCGTGGACCGGCGCATCATGAGTCTGGATGAACTGGTGCAGATCGAGCCCGCACTGGCCACCGCCCGCGATCAGATTGTGGGCGGTGACTACACCAAAGACGATGAATCCGGTGACG
>JBQEAN010000003.1:53759-73846 GCA_052109075.1 Alcaligenes sp.
GCCCGCGATCAGATTGTGGGCGGTGACTACACCAAAGACGATGAATCCGGTGACGCCAACCAATTTACCTGCGGTTTGGCAGCCATGGCTCAGCGTGTCGGGGTAGAGTTCCGCTTTTCTACTCAGATCACTCGTTTGTTGACGGCCAAGGGTCGGGTCGTGGGAGTAGAAGTGATAGGCCCCGATGGTGCTTACGAATCGGTGCAGGCTGATGCCTTTGTGGTGGCCATGGGCAGTTTCAGCCCCGCTCTTTTGCAGCCCCTGGGTATTTCCTGCCCGGTTTATCCGGCCAAAGGCTATTCGGCAACTTTCCCGGTGCTGGTGCCCGAGGGGGCGCCCACTGTCAGCTTGACGGATAAAGACAGCAAGCTTGTTTTTTCCCGCTTGGGTGACAGCCTGCGCGTGGCGGGGACAGCTGAGTTGTCGGGTTATTCGCGCAGTTTGAACCCGGCCCGTTGTCAGGCTTTGTTAACCCAAGTCGCAGATTTGTTCCCAAGCGCATTGGATTTTGATAATGTTCATTTCTGGTCAGGATTACGTCCTGCCACAGCATCAAATGTCCCACTGATAGGCCGTTCTTCCATCCCCAACCTGTACCTGAATACGGGACATGGCACGTTGGGCTGGACGATGGGTATAGGCTCTGGCCGAGCCTTGGCTGACCTGGTCATGGGACGTCAACCCGAACCTGAATTTCCTTTTTTATCTTGAAGGATGTATGAAAAATCTACGCGGATTACTGTTGAAACGTGGTGTTATGGCTTTGGCGATGGCAGCGGGTGGCTCAGCCGCTTTGCTGTTTGGGTCCACTGCCCTGGCAGCCGTTGATATTCAGGTCTGGACCGCTTTGAACTCGCACAATCAAGACGAGTTTGAAAGCTTGGTTCGGGATTTCAATCGTAGCCAGAAAGACGTTAAAGTGACGGTCAAGGCACATGAGACGGAAGCCTCGTTGGATCAGGTCATGCAAGCGGGCAAAGACTTGCCCAATCTGGTGCAGTTAGGCGAGATGTCCGGCCTGGATGAGGTTGCGGACCGCCCCTATATCCTGCCTATGCACACCTTGTTGGCACGGGAAAAAATGGACAATGTGTCCTGGTTCCTGGCCTCGAATTCGTTTGTTCGCAGCGGCCGTGGGCAACTGCAAGGTTTCCCCTTTATGGCGGAAATCCCGGTGATGTACTACAACTTGGACGCCTTTGATAAAGCCAAGATTGAACCGGCTGTTCCTAGTCGTGTCTGGCTGGACTTGCAGGCCCAACTGGTTGATCTGGCCAATAATGGGTCGCGCCGCTGTCCTTTGACTTCTGATCAGTCCGTCTCCATCAATCTGGAGAACCTGGCTGCGGTTAATAATCAGATCTATGGTCTGGCCCCCGGTGCTCAAGTCAAAGGCAAAGTCGGTTTTAATTTTGACGTCATGTACATCCGCCATTTGTCCATGATGATCAGCTGGGTGAAATCCGAATTGATGGTCAAGCCAGGCACCTTGCCTGAGTCACCCCAGCGTTTTGCCAAGGGCGAGTGCGCGGTCATGTTCTCGAACTCCGGCCATATTGGCGAATACAGCGACACGCGTGGCTTGAAGTACGCCGTGACTGGCCTGCCGTACTACCCTGAAGTGACCCAGACTCCCGGCAAACCATTTGTGACCGGCTCTGCCTTGTGGGCGCTTAAAGGCCATAATGCCGAGCAGAATCAGGCGTCGGCCCGTTTCATCAACTGGTTGGCTCAGCCTGAAAACGCGGCACGCTGGTATCAGAACACCGGCTTCTTGCCTGTCAGCCGCGAGGCCTTCAACGCAACGGGTAGCGATTATTACAAGGGTAAGGGCGACTGGATGCACTTGGTAGGTGCATACAGTAGCGGTGCGTCGGGAACGGCCAAAGGCAATTTCCGCAATTACCGCCAGATTCGTGCCGTGTTCAACCAGAGTCTGGAAAGTGCGTTGGATGGCCAACAGCCCGCTATGACGGCATTGCGTACAGCCGCGACCGAAGCCAACCGACTGGTGGCTCAGAAAGGACGCTGATTTATCGCTGCGTATAAGCCGATCTAGCGCTATCTGCTGGCATCACTGAAGATAAACCCCATGCCCTCTCAAGGGACATGGGGTTTTTTCTTTGGGTGCCTGTGATGCTTTTCTTTTTCCGTTCCTGCGTATTGGTGATGTGGTCGCTAGGGCTGTCTGCTTGTCAGGTCAGTCAAGGTCCAGATGGCCTGTTGGCTGACCCTGGCACTCGTGTCTTTAACTTTGACTGGCGCCTGTCCGGTGACTCGCAAGTTGGCCCCTTACAGGTTTTTGATAACGGTATCCGTACTTGGCTGCATTTTGCGCCGGAGCAGATTCTGCCAGCTGTTTTCGGACGGCGGGATGGGCAAGAAACGCTGCTGCCATTAAGGCCATCCGGGCAGTTTCAGCTCATCGATGGTCTGTGGGCGGAACTGCTGTTCCGCGCGGGACGGGCACAGGCGCAGGCAAGCCAAAGCTTAAAGCAAGGGGGGAGCAGCAACGAGGAAGGCGAGTCCGGCTTGCTACCTGCCCGTGAGCAAGGGAAGGGTGAAACCCCTGCGGAATTGACGCAAAAACCCACGTTCCAGGCGACCTCGAACCTGCTGCCAGCACATGCATCTGCCTTGGGGGATCAGCCGCCGGAGATACCTGTTTTTGAGCTGCGTTTGAAGGATAAGACACTGAGGCAAGCACTGATTCGCTGGGCCAGACAAGCGAAGTGGGTATTTGATTCTGAGCATTGGACCTTGGACGTTGATTTCCCCATCAAGGCTGCTGCTCGCTTTGAGGGGGGCTTTGAGTCTGCCGTGGCCCAACTGTTGGCGGCAGCCCAACTGAATGCTCATCCTTTGCAAGCCTGTTTTTACTCCAATCAGGTGTTACGCGTTCTGGCTGGGCCGCAAGTGTGTGATCCAGGGACGCAGACGCAGGAAGGCGTATGAATTACTTCGTCCTGCCGCTTTTTGCCTTGATAACGGCTTGTGCGGTACAGCCCGCCACGCCTCATCTGGATCGTCCATGGCTTGATGAAGCCATACCACTGGAGGAGGCAGGTTCGGAATTCGGGCTGGCTGCACAGTCTGTTGGTAAACCGTGGCTGGTGGGGGCGGCCGTGCCTTTGAGAAAACCGACTGCTTGGCCAGCGGCATTACGTTCTACGCAAACTTTTAGTTTTTCTTTGGAAAAGCCTTTACCCAATTTGGATGAGCTGGCGCGCCGTCTGTCCCTCTTGTCCGACTTGACGGTTGTTATCAGCCCACAGGCCCGTTTGCCGCCGACTCACGTTCTACCGAATCTGCAGGCACTGGAGCTTGTCGCTGAATCTGCCCAGCGTGGGGCTGTGATTTTGGAGCAACTGCGCTTGCCAGATTTGCTCCATCAAATTGCAGCGGTATACGGCCTGAGTTGGCGTTATCAACAAGGCCGTATTGAGCTGTACCGCAGCGAAGCGCAGCGCTTTTCCTTACCGACTGACAAGGCACCAAAACCGGTCAGCAGGAGTTCACAATGAACGCCCACCCAGTTCAACGAGAGTATTGGTTTGGTCTGCAATGGGTAAATACTGGGCAGGGCTCACAACGGGCTCAGATGCAGCAAGCGGCGCAAGCGCATTGGACGTGTTCTATCGGTGCTGACGCACAGGGGGTGGGGTGGGTGCAACACGGCTGGCTTAAGGCCAGGCAGGTTCACTCGGTATTGCGCTTGGCCCAAGATGGCCCGACACGACGCAAATTGGCTGGGGTTCAGGCCTATTCTGCCGCAGCTTGCCTGGCGGCCCACCACCCTCAAGAGACGATTTTTCTTATATGGACAGTAGCTCCCAAGCGCTTATGGTTTCTGGTGCTGGATCAAGGTTTGGTGGTGGAGGGGAGCGATTGCCTGCTGGCTCAGGTCGGGCAGGTGCAGGCATTGCGTCAGGCGATGCAAGAACGCTATCCGGCCATACGGGAACTGCGACAGCCCGATGATCTATGGGTTTGTCTGGAGCAGGGAAGACGTCCCCATGGCGGTTTGTGCCTGCAGACTTTCAAGCGTACCTGGCGATTCAAGAAACTCTCTGTTCATTTGCTTGTTTCGACCTTATTGGTGATGGCTGCACTATGGGGAATATTGGCGGCGGATCTGACGGGACTGATACGTGCCAGTGCGTTGGGTCAGGGCCCAATTTCAAATCATGTGGAGTCAGTCCCCAGGAGTGCTCTTTCGGTGCTGGGTTTGCTTGAAGCGCTGCCCTATCAGGGTAGCAATTGGCAATTGCAGCAAGTTGATTGCCAGCGTCGGCCTGCTGATTGGGAGTGTCAGGCGCAGTATGGGTTTGAGGACGTGCAGAGCTTCAGTCTGGCCATGCAAAGTCAGACTTGGGCATCCAGTGTGCTTGAGTTCTCGGGCCAGGGGCAGGCCACTCTGCAAGTTCAGCGAGCCTATCAGGAGTTGTCTACCACTTCGGGGTCCGGGCCAAAACGGAGGGATCGGCGGCATGGGCTGACTGGGCTGCTTGCGACAGATGCCGTGTTGAGCCTAGGAGAGGCCAAGGCCAATGTAGAACAAGCAGGCATCTTGCAGCAGCCTGCGGCTTTATTCACTGAGTTAGGAGCTTTGCGACCCGCCTTTATATATTTATCCCTGGCTCAAGCTCGACCTGTTGAACTTGGTGATATTGACGAATCAGTTAGCGCTGATAGGTGGCGCCGATCCTGGCGCAGCCAATCTCCATTGCGTTCGGCCTATTTGCTTGCCACGCAGGTGCCTGAGTTGCACTGGAACAGGCTCAGGCTGGCTTTGAATTCGCAGGCTTATCCCTCGCTGCTGGGCAGCACTTTTATTGTGGAACTGGAAGGCTATGTCTATGAACGGGACGATCTGGACGAGGCGGCTCGTACACAGGTGTTTGAGCATTCTGTCTGGTCTGATGCTGATGTTGAATACTCCGGCTCACGCGAATGAAACCCTGGTGTCCCTTGTGCGCGATATGTTGCTGTTGGAGGCCGAGCAGGCCCTTCAAAATATGTCCTCCTGTACACGATCCACGACGCGAGACGAGGGGGGCGGCACAGCGCCGAATGCTGCTGTCCCGAGCAAAGCGGCCACACCTGTGCCCTTGCTCAAATTAAAGGCGATCTATGGCCGAGACACCCGGCTGCTGGCTGAAGTGCAGCAGGGACAGCGTCTGTTGGTGTTTCAGCAAGGACAACTGTGGCCAGTTGGGCGTGATCGTGATCAGCACATTCGTTTGTTGTCTTTGAGCAGTCGTTGCATAGAACTGGAAGTAGGGCAGGAACAACAGCTGAGCTTCAGCCTGCGTCCAGGCGACAGCCATAGTCAAAGCCAAACGCAAAGCCTGAGTAAGACGCAGGCCCCGTCTAACACTCCGCCCCGGTCGGAACAGTTGCCTCCTCAAGTGCTCAAGCTCTGCCTGGCTTCTTGATGTTTGGGGGGGCTTTGCCGTGGAGCATCGATAAGAAATCGTGCCGTCTTGCCTCCATAAAAAACCCCGACATGGTGTTCACCACATCGGGGCTAGAGGCTACGGAACTTATTGTTCAAGCCGGCATGACACCTTCTTGTGCATTAATCGCGCTTGCCGCTCCAGGCTGCAATATCGGCACGCTCTTCGTCGGTCATTTGGGTCATATTGCCTAAAGGCATGTACTTGGAATGAACAACGGTTTTGACTTGGTCTGCATGCAAGACAGTGTTGTCGATGGTGTCGAGCAACATGCCAGACGGGGCCGCGGTAAAGCCAAAATCCGCCTTGGGCTTGACGGCGTGACACTGCACACATCGGGCATCCATAATTTCCTGAATGCGCGCCACACTGACGGTTTCGGTCGCACTGCCACTGGCTTGAGTGCCGGCATCACCCTTCAGGCTGGCGGGGGCGGCAAGCCAGCCCACGATCAACAGCAGGACTACACCCGCAGCGGGATAGGCTGGTTTTTTGATACCAGCGTGCATTAAGACGAAATATTGACGGATCAAGGCGCCAGCGAAAATGAACAGCACCATGATGATCCACGCATTCGGATTGTTATACGTGAACGAATAGTGGTTGCTCAGCATTAATAGCAAGACGGGCAGCGTGAAGTAGGTATTGTGTACCGAGCGCTGTTTACCGCGTTTGCCATCCAGAGGGTTAGGTGCCTCGCCTGCTTTCAGTGCTTTGACCATGCGGCGCTGGCCGGGAATGATCCAGAAGAACACGTTAGCCGACATGCTGGTGGCCATGACGGCGCCGGTCAGCAAGAACGCTGCGCGACCCGAGAAGATGTGGGTGCTCAGGTAAGCGACCACAATCATCATGATGGCAACGGCAATGCTCAGCAGCCCGTCACGGTTCATATTGGGGCTGATCAGACGGCACAGGCCGTTATAAACCACCCAACCCAGAGCCAGGAAGGCAAGGGCCATGACGTTGGCTTGGGTGCCGCTCATTTGGGCAGCCCATTCCCAGGGACTATTGGGGTTGACCAGATAGAACTCGGGCTTGGTCAGGTAGAGCAGGGCGAACAGGAAGAAACCGGATAGCCAGGTGGTATACGACTTCCAGAAGGACCAGTGCAGGTCATTAGGAAGTTCAGCCGGGTTGGTCAGGTATTTCTGGCTGTGGTAGAAGCCGCCGCCGTGGACGGCCCACATCTCGCCGAACACACCGCGTTTTTTGCTTTCTTCGCCTTTAGGGGGCTTTAAGCCGTTGTCCAGCATCACAAAGTAGATGGACTCGCCAATCCAGGCGACAGCGGCGATGACGTGTAACCAGCGCAGCAGCAGGTTGCCGTACTCAAGTAGGTAAGCGTACATAAAGATCTCGTATCAGAGTGGTTTCGTATAGAAGCGAAAAGTCGACTTGGATACGCGATTAGCTGCCGCGGTAGGTAGACCAGGACCAAGGGGTCACGACCAGTGGCACGTGGTAGTTGGCATTGGCATCAGCGATACCAAAGCGAATGCCGACCTGATCCACAAAGCTTGGTTCGGGTACTGCCACGCCATTGGCCGCGAAGTAAGCGCCTGCATGGAACACCAGTTCAAAAACGCCAGTGTGCATCGCCTCGCCTTGCAGCAGAGGCTCATCACAGCGACCGTCGCTATTGGTGTGAGTTGTTTTGATCAGAGTGCGTTGATCGTTTTCGATTGTGTATAGATCGACGCGTACGCCGCTGGCTGGGCGACCTTGAGTCGTGTCAAGGACGTGGGTTGATAGCTTTCCCATAAATGTCTCCGGTTTATGGTGATCAAAAAAGGTCCAGCGAGCCCAGTTTTGAGAACCGGCCGGGGGCCAGCGGTGCAAGGATCAGTGCGCTGGGTTGAGGCCCCGAAATCATCGCTCTGTTTGGGGAATCAGATTGTCGACAATTTATGTTGACGATTTTGTCGGGGTACCGAATAATTGTCAATAGTCAATAACGAGAAATTCTATGCTTCAGATACGGCGGCAAGAGGGGACGACGAGCGAATCCCAAGCGCCAAGCGCCTCCTCGCTGCTGGAAGGTGGTTTGGCAGATAGTGAGGTCGGGCGTGTATATAGCCAAATCTTTGATGCGGTCGTTGATCGGCGTCTCTTGCCTGGAACCAAACTGACGGAAGCGACGCTGTGCACCATTTTCGAGTGTTCGCGAGCAACCGTACGTGCTGCTTTGGCGGCCCTTGAACATGACAAGATTGTGGTGATCGAACCCAATCGCGGCGCTTTTATCTGGAAGCCTACGGCCAAGCAGACACGAGATGTGTTCGAGCTACGGCGCGATCTGGAGGCGCTGATCCTGAAAAAGCTGATTAGCTATCCCGATCTGCCGGAGCGCCTGGCTGGCCTGTATGAATTGGTGGAGCGTGAGCAACTCGCGTTTGAACACGGCGACCGCATTAGCTGGCTGCGCCTGTCCAATGCGTTTCACGTGATGCTAGCCCGTTGTGCCGGTAATGACGAGCTGACCGAGCTGATGCACACCCTGTGTGCTCGCACCACGCTCATTATTGCCTATCACGACACACCGGGCGAACAGGCCTGCTCGTTTTACGAGCACAAAGAGATTTTGGACAAGCTTAGCCAGGGCGATGCCGACGGTGCGCATCTGGCTATGCAGCATCACTTAAGTGATTGTGAACATCGCATGAGCGAGGCGGGTGATGGCAGTGCTGCCGATCCCTGGCTGGCACTCAGCGTAAAACGCTAAACGGAGACGGTATGTCCTTGAGTAAGTACCCTCGTGACCTGATTGGTTACGGTAAAAACGCGCCCCATGCACAATGGCCGGAGCGGGCGCGCATCGCGGTGCAGTTTGTTCTGAACTATGAAGAAGGCGGCGAGAACTGCGTCTTGCACGGTGATCCGGGCTCTGAGCAGTTTCTATCCGAAATCATTGGTGCTGCGGCCTACTCCGACCGTCACCTGTCCATGGAATCTATTTACGAATACGGCTCGCGTGCCGGGGTTTGGCGGATTCTCAAGGAATTTGAAAAGCGAGGTTTGCCTATGACCGTGTTTGGTGTGGGTATGGCGCTGGAGCGTCACCCCGAGCTGGCACAAGAGTTTGTCCGCCTGGGCCACGAGATCGCTTGTCATGGTTACCGCTGGATTCATTACCAGAACGTGTCCGAAGAGGTGGAGCGCGAGCATATGCGTCAGTGCGTAAAAGTGCTGACGGACTTGGTGGGCCATCATCCCGAGGGCTGGTATACCGGCCGAGACAGCCCTAACACCTTGCGTCTGGTGGCTGAAGAGGGCCAGTTCCTGTACAGCTCCGACTACTATGGCGACGACCTGCCTTTCTGGGCCGAAGTCCCGATGAGCGACCAGAGCATCAAGCCTCAGTTGATCGTGCCTTACACTCTGGACAGCAACGACATGCGTTTTGCGGCTCCGCAAGGCTTCAACACGGGCGATCATTTCTTCTCCTACCTGAAAGACGCGTTTGACGTGCTGTACGAAGAGGGCGAAGAAGCCCCCAAGATGCTGTCCATCGGCCTGCATTGCCGTCTGATTGGCCGCCCAGGTCGCTTCCGTGCCTTGCAGCGCTTCCTGGATTACGTGCAATCGCACGAGCGCGTCTGGGTGTGCCGCCGTGTGGATATTGCTCGCCATTGGGCCGAGCATCATCCCTATCAGCCCAAGGCTTGATCGGCCCCAGGCCAGGGTCTACGCATCCTGGTCTGTCATGGCAGCATCCTGCAATCCAGGCTGTGTGGCTCACGTTCCGACTCTCCGGGGTCGGAATTGTTGTTTCTGCCCGCTGAAAACAGTACTATTTGACGCTTACGCAGCCGCTCGTACAGGGAGTGTGGCGTCCGGGCTTCTCACTGCTATGCCGGGGCGGCAGGTGTTGTGCCAGCGCAGCGCGCGCATGGGCTGCAAGGCTGATCGTCTTATAATAGGCAGTTAAATTTTCCATCGCGTTGCATGTAATGAAAACCTCAGAAATTCGTCAGAAGTTTCTTTCTTTTTTTGAATCCAAGGGACACCACATCGTTTCCTCGGCTTCGTTGGTTCCAGGTAATGACCCCACCTTGCTGTTCACTAACGCAGGGATGGTGCAGTTCAAAGATGTGTTCACGGGTAAAGAAACCCGCCCCTACAACCGTGCAACCAGCTCGCAGCGCTGTGTCCGTGCCGGTGGTAAGCACAATGACCTGGAAAACGTGGGCTATACCGCCCGCCACCATACCTTTTTTGAAATGCTGGGCAACTTCAGCTTTGGCGATTACTTCAAGCAAGACGCCATTCGCTATGCCTGGGAACTGCTGACGACTGTCTACCAACTGCCTGCGGAAAAACTCTGGGTCACCGTCTATCAAGAAGATGACGAAGCCTACGATATCTGGGCCTCGGAAATTGGTGTGCCCAAAGAGCGCATCATCCGTATTGGTGACAAGGGCGGCGTACGCTATAACTCGGACAACTTCTGGCAGATGGCCGATACCGGCCCCTGTGGTCCTTGCTCGGAAATTTTCTACGATCACGGTGCAGACGTTTGGGGTGGCCCTCCCGGATCGCCCGAAGAAGACGGCGACCGTTACATCGAAGTATGGAACCTGGTGTTCATGCAGTTCGAACGGTCTGCGGATGGCTCCATGACGCCGTTGCCCAAGCCGTGTGTGGATACGGGCATGGGTTTGGAGCGTATTTCGGCTGTGTTGCAGCATGTGCACTCCAACTACGAAATCGACCTGTTCCAGTCCCTGATTCATGCCGCTGCGCGTGAAACCAAGACCAACGACCTGAGCAATAACTCACTCAAGGTTATTGCTGACCACATCCGTGCCTGCAGCTTTTTGATCATTGACGGGGTCATCCCCAGCAATGAAGGCCGTGGCTATGTGTTGCGCCGTATTATTCGCCGTGCCTTGCGTCACGGCCACAAGCTGGGTCAGAAGGGCTTGTTCTTCTACCGTTTGGCTCAGGATCTGGGTCAAGCCATGGGTGAAGCGTATCCCGAGCTGATTCAGCAACGCGAACGTATTGAACAAGTGCTGCGTCAGGAAGAAGAGCGCTTTAGCGAAACGCTGGAAAACGGCATGCGCATTCTGGAAGGGGCCTTGGCCGCTTTGCCAGAGAGCGCCAAGCTGGATGGTCAGACGCTGTTCACCTTGTATGACACCTATGGTTTCCCGGTGGACCTGACAGCCGATATCTGCCGCGAGCGTGGTATTGAGGTTGATCTGGATGGTTTTGAAGTGGCCATGGAAAACCAGCGTCAGATGGCGCGGGCATCAGGCAAGTTCAAAACGGCTGAAGGACTGAGCTATTCCGGTGTGCAGACCCGTTTTGACGGTTACAGCACCTTGGAGGGCAAGGGCACGGTCACGGCGCTGTATGTGGACGGCACGTCCGTTCAATCCGTGGCTCAGGGCCAGCAAGCCGTTGTGGTTCTGGATGCCACCCCTTTCTACGCCGAGTCCGGTGGTCAGGTCGGTGATGCCGGTATCTTGAGTGGCGACAATGGTCTGTCCTTTGAAGTTCAGGACACCCAGAAAATTTCCAATCAGGTTTTTGGTCACCAAGGCGTGTTGAGCGCTGGCACCTTAAGCGTTGGTCAAACCGTTCAGGCCCAAGTAGATACCGAGCGTCGTGATCGTGTGATCCGTAATCACTCGGCCACTCACTTGATGCATAAAGCGCTGCGCCAGGTATTAGGTTCACACGTTCAACAGCGTGGCTCGCTGGTTGATGCTGAAAAGACACGTTTTGACTTTGCGCACGATGCCGCCATGTCGGCCGAGCAAATCGCTCAGGTCGAGGCCATTGTGAACGATCAGGTCCTGGCGAACCAAGCTGTACAGGCTCAGCTGATGTCTTTTGATGATGCGGTCAGTGGTGGTGCCATGGCCTTGTTTGGCGAAAAGTACGGCGACGAAGTGCGCGTGCTGGATATTGGTTTTTCGCGTGAGCTGTGCGGTGGTACCCACGTTCAGCGCACGGGTGATATCGGTCTGTTCAAGATTGT
This sequence comes from Alcaligenes sp., assembly GCA_052109075.1. Lineage (GTDB taxonomy): Bacteria > Pseudomonadota > Gammaproteobacteria > Burkholderiales > Burkholderiaceae_B > Alcaligenes. The sequence goes on from JBQEAN010000003.1 coordinate 65,211, forward strand.
CTCTGAAGGCGGTGTTGCAGCGGGTGTGCGTCGTATCGAGGCCATTACCGGCATCAACAGTCTGCACTGGGTGCAGGCCCAGGAGCGTCTGCTCAACGAGGCCTCTGCCAGTCTGCGTACCCAGCCTGAAGGTCTGGCTGCCCGTATCAGCGCCTTGCAAAGCCAGGTCAAGGATCTGGAGCGTGAGCGTGAGCAAATGCAGTCCAAGCTGGCTGCGTCAGCAGGTCAGGATCTGCTGGCCCAGGCTATGCCTTTGAATGGCGATAGCCGTCTGCTGGTCGCAACCTTGCAAGGTGTGGAGGCCAAGGCGTTGCGTGAAATGGCGGATCAGCTAAAGAATAAACTCAAGTCCGCCGTGCTCTTGTTGTCGGTCGTGGCCGATGGCAAGGTTAGCCTGGTGGCAGGCGTGACGCCTGACCTGACCTCCAAAGTCAAAGCGGGTGATCTGGTGGGCTTTGTGGCCTCGCAAATGGGCGGTAAGGGCGGTGGCCGTCCTGACATGGCCATGGGCGGTGGTAACGATGCCAGCGTCTTGCCACAGGCCAATGCCTCGGTACAGGCCTGGGTTGAAAGCAAGCTGGGTGCGTAATGACAACCCCGGAAACTGGCGCTTTGCCCAACAGCGATCTGCAGGTTGATGCCAGTGGGCTGAAGTGCCCGCTGCCTATTTTGCGTGCCAAGAAGGCCTTGGCACAGTTGGAATCTGGACAGGTCCTGCTGGTTATTACAACCGACCAGCATGCTGTTCAGGATTTTCAGGCTTTTTGTCGCCAAACAGGCAATGAATTGTTGGTTCAAGAGCCTGAAGCTGAAAAAACTCTGCATTTTTTACGCCGTCGTTAAGCCGACGGCGGTAGAATACTGCTTTGTATGTTGCGTATCTAGCACTGAACCTGCTATCTTTGCGTGTTGCTTTTGGCATGCATGCCAGAATAGTGCTAGAATTTTTTGTTTACCGTTTACCTTACACAATAAAGGGATTATCAATGGTGGTAATTCGCTTGGCCCGTGGTGGCTCCAAAAAGCGTCCTTTTTACAACGTAGTAGCCGCCGAGGCGCGTGAACGCCGTGATGGTCGCTTCATCGAACGTTTAGGTTTTTACAACCCAGTTGCTGGCGAAGGTCATGAAAACCTGCGTCTGCAAATGGATCGTGTAAAGCACTTCACCGACAACGGTGCTCAGGTTTCGCCTGCTGTGGCTCGCCTGTTGAAAGAATACTCGGCTAAGGTCGCTTCGGCAGCCTAAGTTGATCCACCCGTTTTTTTTGTAGCGCTTAGTGTGAAACAACCCACGATTCCTGCTGACCTTGTTGAGCTTGGTCGTATTGTTTCCGCCTACGGTGTGCGTGGTTGGGTGAAAATCCAGCCGCATTCTATGCAGACCCAAGCGTTACTGAATACAAAAACATGGTGGTTAAAAACGCCCCGGCCTGAATCTCAGGCGGGCGTTTTTGCGTCTGCGTCTCCCAGGCAGATACTGACTGCTCGTCAGCATGGTGCAACCATCGTGGCGCAGTTTGAAGGTTTAGATAATCGAGAGCTGGCTCATGCTCTTAAGGGGCAGACTGTGTCGGTCTCCCGCGCCGCTTTTCCCAAAGCGGACGAAGATGAATTTTATTGGGTCGATCTAATCGGCTGTCGTTTCTTTGGCGAGCAGGATGGCCAGTCGGTGTGCGTGGGCGAAGTGGTGGAAGTGCTGGATAACAGTGCTCAGTCCATTTTGGTTGTGCATCGCGGTTCCTGGGATGCCGACGGTGTTTTCACACCTGAAAAAGATGAGCAGGGCAGACCGCTGGAAGAGCTGGTCCCCTTTGTGCAAGCTATTGTGCATTCGGTAGATTTGCCCGCGCGCGAGCTGCATAGCCACTGGTCAGTTTGATCGTTTCAATCAGATGGTCTGAAGCCGGCAGGTCCCCAGCGGATTGTTGCTGTTTTCAATACCAGCCTGTCTTTTCTTCTGCCGAGTCTCCATGCGATTTGATGCCCTGACCTTGTTCCCGGACATGTTTAATGTGGTCAGCGAGGCTGGCGTCACGGGTCGTGCGCATAAGCAGGGTATCTGGCAGATGCGTACCTGGAACCCGCGCGACTACACCACAGACGTGCATCGCACCGTGGATGATCGACCTTATGGCGGTGGTCCTGGTATGGTCATGCTGGCCGATCCCCTAAACGACGCTTTGGATCAAGCATTGGCCGATCGTGCCGATAACCCTGAAGTCATTTTGCTTAGCCCCACTGGGCGGCGTTTTGATCAGGTGGTGGCTCAGGAGCTGGCGCAAGGTCCAGGTGCGGTTCTGGTTTGTGGCCGCTATGAAGGGATCGACCAGCGGTTTATTGATGCGCGTATTACCCAGGAATTGTCTTTGGGTGATTTTGTGCTGTCTGGTGGGGAAATCGCGTCCCTGGCCATTATCGATAGTGTGGTGCGTTTACTGCCGGGTGTTCTGAATGACGCCGACTCGGCGCGCCAGGACTCCTTCCATGCAGACAATAGTGGTTTGCTGGATAGCCCCCATTTCACTCGGCCCGAGGTCTACCGTGATCAGGCGGTGCCCGAAGTGTTGATGTCTGGTCATCATGGTCGTATTCAGACCTGGCGACGTGAACAGTCTCTGCGTTTGACGGCTTTGCGTCGTCCTGAGTTGATCGAGCAAGCCCGCCAGCGCGGCGAGCTGACTAAAGCGGACGAACGGTTTCTGGCTTCCCTGGCTTTGTTAGGCGTCTAAAACGCTATTTATGCTGACAGCGCCCTTCGAAGCGCAAAAAGTCAGTCATGCATAAGGCGGAGCAGGCTCAGTGCTGCCTGGGAGGGAGGCTACATGGACTGCTATCTTGGCGAATTAAAAAAGGCCCTGCAAAAATGCAGGGCCTTTTTTTGCGCTGGCGATTAAGCCAGACGATCAAATTGCTGCTTCACCTTGGCCAGGGTTTCACCGAACTGAGCCACGCGCAGGCGCTCTTGTTCGACAACGGCAGCCGGTGCACGCTCGACAAAGCTGGCATTACCCAGCTTGCCTTCGGCTTTGTTGATCTCGCCTTGCAGGCGTTCGATTTCCTTGGACAGACGGATACGTTCTGCTTCCACGTCGATCTCTACATGCAGCATCAACTGAGCGGAGTCCACGATTTGCACAGGAGCACCTGCATCGGTAGGCAACTGTTCCACGATATCCACGTTTTCCAGTTTGCACAACGCTGCCAGATAGGGGCTATTGGCTTTCAGGATGGCGGCATCGCCTTGAGCGATCAAAGGCACGCGCTGAGCGGGCGAGATGTTCATCTCGCCACGCAGGGCACGAATGGCGTCCACTTGGGCTTTCAGTTCTGCAACCTGGGCTTGGGCTTGTTCGTCAATGGCAGCAAGGTTGGCGACAGGGTAAGGCTGGACCGAAATGCTGACGGTTTCGTCAGCAGCGCGCTTGCCTGCCACCACCGATACTTTCTGCCACAGCTCTTCGGTGATGAAAGGAATGATGGGGTGGGCGACGCGCAATACCACTTCCAGTACGCGGATCAGGGTGCGGCGGGTGCCCAGTTGCTGTTCTGGTGTGCCGCTCTGGATCTGGGTCTTGGCCAGTTCCAGGTACCAGTCGCAGTACTCATCCCACACAAAGTGGTAAATAGCGTTGGCGACGTTGTCGAAACGGTAATCAGAAAAACCGCGCTCGGCGTCTTGCTCCAGGCCCTGCAGCAGGCTGATGATCCAGCGGTCAGCAAAGCTCAGTTCGGCCTGTGCGTCAGAGTGCAGATCATGGCCTTCGGTGTTCATCAGCACAAAGCGGGTGGCGTTCCACAGCTTGTTGCAGAAGTTGCGATAGCCTTCGCAACGCTTCATGTCGAAGTTGATGTTGCGGCCCAAAGTGGCATAGGCGGCCATGGTAAAACGCAGCGCATCTGTGCCGAATGCAGGAATGCCGTCCGGGTAGTCTTTTTTGGTGCGCTTGGTGATGCTTTGTGCTTGCTTGGGGTTCATCAGGCCAAACGTGCGCTTGTGCAGCAGGCTTTCCAGATCAATACCGTCGATCAAATCCACCGGATCAATGGTATTGCCCTTGGATTTGCTCATTTTCTTGCCTTCCATATCGCACACTAGTCCATGGACGTAGACGGTGTTGAAAGGAACGCGGCCGGTCAGGTGCATGCTCATCATGACCATGCGGGCGACCCAGAAGAAAATGATGTCAAAGCCGGTGACCAGTACGCTGGAGGGCAGGTAGCGGGCCAGGTCTGGGGTTTCTTCAGGCCAACCCAGGTCGGTAAACGGTACCAGGGCGGAGGAGAACCAGGTGTCCAGCACGTCTTCGTCGCGACGTAATGGGCCGGTCACGCCAGCGGCGCGAGCTTGTTCCAGCGCTTCTTCTTCCGAGCGGGCTACAAACAGGCGACCGTCTTCGGCGTACCAGGCAGGAATCTGGTGGCCCCACCACAGTTGACGCGAAATACACCAGTCCTGAATGTTGTTCAGCCACTGGTTGTAGGTGTTGGACCAGTTGTCGGGGTAGAAGCGCACACGGCCATCGGCCACAACGTCCAGGGCAACCTGGGTGATGCTTTTGCCTGGGTGCAGCGAATCTTCCGGTGAGGGTTTGCTCATGGCCACAAACCACTGGTCTGTCAGCATGGGTTCGATAACCGTATTGGTGCGGTCGCCGCGTGGCACCATCAGCTTGTGTGGTTTGACGGCGTTCAGCAGGCCCTGGGCTTCCAGGTCGGCCACAACTTGCTTGCGGGCAGCAAAGCGCTCCAGGCCTTGGTAGGCTTCTGGCGCGGTGTCGGCAATATGGGCATCCAGTGTCAGAATGCTGATCATGTCCAGACCATGGCGTTGGCCGACGGCGTAGTCATTGAAGTCGTGGGCAGGGGTGACCTTGACCACGCCCGTGCCAAAGGCCGGGTCTACGTAGTCGTCCGCAATAATCGGGATGGAGCGCCCCACCAGCGGCAGGGTTACAGTCTGGCCGATCAAGCCGATATAGCGCTCGTCCTCAGGGTGCACCATCAGGGCAACGTCACCCAGCATGGTTTCAGGGCGGGTTGTGGCAACGGTCAAATGGGTAAGCCCGCCCTGGGGCGAGGTCAGCGGGTAGCTGATTTCCCACAAATGACCGTCTTCTTCCTCGCTGACCACTTCCAGGTCGGACACGGCGGTGCCCAGTACGGGATCCCAGTTCACCAGGCGTTTGCCACGGTAAATCAGGCCTTGTTCGTACAGGCGCACAAAGGTTTCCAGAACGCCACGGGACAGGTTGTCGTCCATGGTGAAATATTCGCGGCTCCAGTCACAGGACGCGCCCAGGCGGCGGAACTGGCCGGTAATGGTACTGCCAGACTTCTCTTTCCACTCCCAGACTTTTTCCAGGAATTTCTCGCGGCCCAGTTCGTGGCGGCTGATGTTTTGGGCATCAAGCTGGCGTTCCACAATGATCTGGGTGGCAATCCCGGCATGGTCGGTGCCGGGGATATAGACCGTGTCGTCACCTTTCATGCGGTGGTAACGCGTCAGGCCATCCATGATGGTCTGGTTAAAGGCGTGCCCCATGTGCAAGGTCCCGGTCACATTCGGTGGCGGGGACTGGATAACAAAAGGTTCGGACTGGTGCTCCCCCAAGGGCTGGACATGCTGGCCGGCCTCGAAAAGGCCGGCTTGCTCCCAGCGCGCATACCAGCGCGTTTCGATTTCCTGGGGTTCAAAGCTCTTGGATAGCTGGTCGTCGGGGGTTGTTGCGGATGAGTTGGTCATGGTGATGCGGTCTGTCGGCCTGCCAATGCGCTTTTGGGCGCAGCGTCGGGCTGGACTAATCCTGGGTAAAAAACGAATGTAAGATGCGCTATTTTAAGATGTGGCCGTGCGTCTTTGGCGTGGTAAAATGCCGGGTTGCCGTAAATCTGATGAAAGTGCTTGTTTTCATTAAAAAATTTAGCGCGAACCGTCGGATCTGCATTTTGCTTTACGCAGCAAAGACTACACTATATTGTTCTTAATTGGATTTTCACATGGCTATTGAACGCACTCTGTCCATTATCAAGCCCGATGCCGTTGCTAAAAACGTGATCGGTCAGATTGTTTCCCGCTTTGAAGGCGCTGGCCTGAAAGTGATCGCCGGTCGCCTGGTTCACCTGTCGCGCGGCGAAGCCGAGCGCTTTTACGGCGTGCACGCCGAGCGTCCTTTCTTCAAGGATCTGGTCGACTTCATGATTTCCGGTCCTGTATTCGTACAAGTTCTGGAAGGCGAAGGCGCCATTGCCAAAAACCGCGAACTGATGGGCGCTACTGACCCTAAGAAAGCGGACGCTGGCACCATCCGCGCTGACTTTGCAGAAAGCATCGACGCTAACGCAGTTCATGGCTCTGATGCCCCTGAAACTGCAGCGGTCGAAATCGCTTTCTTCTTCCCAGAGTGCAACGTTTACAGCCGTTAATTTGCTAAACCGCGCAGTATTGGCGGCACTCTGAGCAAGACTTGCCCGGCTCACTGGAACTCTGGTGTACCGGGTAAATCGAACAGCAGGGGACTTTTTTGCGGTTTTGCAAATAAGTAAATGCCGTACAGCGTGAAGGTACTAATTTTTTATGTCATCGCTCGAACCTACCAATCTTCTGGGCCTGGGCCCGGAGCAACTTGTTGAACTGGTCGCCCAATGGGGTGGCAAGCCTTTTCGAGCGCGGCAATTGCAGCGCTGGATTCACCAGCGTCAACAAAGCGATTTTGGGCAGATGACCGATCTGGCGCGCGAGTTCCGCGAACAGCTGACCGCTCATTGCGTTGTCACCGCGCCCAGCATGTCGCATGAACATATTTCTACCGACGGCACCCGTAAATGGCTGTTTGATGTAGGCAGCAATAACGCCGTCGAAGCGGTTTTCATTCCCGAAGACGACCGGGGCACCTTGTGTATCTCCAGTCAGGCCGGTTGTACGGTGGCCTGTCCGTTTTGCTCTACGGGTTATCAGGGTTTCAACCGCAACCTGTCTACGTCGGAGATCATTGGCCAGCTTTGGTTTGCTCGCCGTGCTTTGCTGGGTGCGCCTGAAACGGCCCGCATTGGCGATGCCGGGCAAACCAGCACGCGAGTGATCAGCAATGTGGTCATGATGGGTATGGGCGAGCCCCTGCTTAATTATGACCAGGTGCTGGGTGCGTTGCGCCTGATGCTGGACGATAATGCGTATGGCCTGTCGCGTCGTCGCGTTACGGTGTCCACCTCCGGTGTGGTGCCCATGATGGACCGTCTGGCCAAAGATTGCCCGGTGGCCTTGGCTGTATCGCTGCATGCACCTAATGATGCCTTGCGTGATCGCCTGGTGCCGTTGAACAAGAAGTATCCGCTGGCCGAGCTTCTGGATGCCTGTAATCGCTATCTGGAGCACGCTCCGCGTGACTTCATCACGTTTGAATACATCATGCTGGACGGTATTAATGATACCGACCAGCATGCGCAGGAACTGTTGGATATCGCACGCATTGTGCGTTGTAAGTTTAATTTGATTCCTTTCAATCCTTTTCCGCAGTCCGGTCTGAAACGCTCCTCAGCTGCACGGGTCAAACAGTTTGCCCAAAGGCTGATGGATGGTGGGGTGGTAACCACAGTACGCAAGACGCGTGGCGACGATATCGCCGCTGCTTGTGGACAGTTGGCGGGCGATATTCGTGATCGCACCCGTATCGAACAGCGTTTGCCTGATCGTGCTGTTATTCAAATCAAACAGGAACGTGCATGAGCGAGACCCTGGTCCCCTCCCACCAAACTGCTCCGGAAGCGGGCGCAGGTGTAGGCCCTGCATTGCGTGAACTGCGTCTGGCGCGGTCCTGTACGCTGAACGAAGTCTCCACCCGCTTGAAGTTTTCGGTCCGGCAGCTCGAGGCCCTGGAGGGCGAGGAGTGGGACCAGTTGCCCGGTGGGCAGCCCTTGCGTGGCATGGTGCGCAATTACGCCCGCTTTTTGGACGCCGACATTGCCGCTGTGCTGGTCTTGCTGGAGAGCCAGGTTACGGATACGACTGCTCTCAAGCCGGTGCCGCGCAGCAACGCCGGTGCGGGCCTGTCCAGCGCCGACTTAAGCCTGTATGCCGATTCGCGTTCAGGCTTTTCCTGGATCTGGATTCTTATCATTATTGCGTTTTTGCTGGTAGCTGGTTTTTACGCCATTGATCGGGGCTGGATTCCCGAAGAGTGGCTGTTTTTTGACTGGCTCAAGGAACTGAAGAAATGACGCAGGGCCCCGATATTTCCTCTGCTTGCCAACCCTTGCCTGTTGGCGCTCAAGCCAAACGGGTGACGCGCGCGGTTGACGTGCGCTGGGGGGATCACGTGGTGAAGCTTGGGGGCTCGGCGCCGGTGGTGGTTCAGTCCATGACCAACACCGATACGGTCGATGCCATCGCAACGGCTATTCAGGTTAAAGAGCTGGCCCGTGCCGGTTCCGAGTTAGTCCGCATTACCGTTAACACGCCGGAAGCCGCGCGCGAAGTTCCTGCTATTCGTGAACAGTTGGATCGCATGGGGGTGAACGTTCCCCTGGTGGGCGACTTCCACTACAACGGCCATAAATTGCTGGCCGACTTCCCGGAATGCGCGCAAGCCTTGTCCAAGTACCGGATCAATCCCGGCAATATGGGCGGGGGCAAGCGTCG
>JBQEAN010000003.1:73946-107413 GCA_052109075.1 Alcaligenes sp.
ATTGTGTTGTCCTGCAAAGTCAGCCATGTGCAGGATTTGATTACCGTTTATCAGGATTTGTCCTCGCGCTGCGATTACGCTTTGCATCTGGGCCTGACTGAAGCGGGGATGGGCAGCAAAGGCATTGTGGCCTCTACCGCCGCCTTGTCTGTCTTGTTGCAACAAGGCATTGGCGATACCATCCGTATTTCCCTGACCCCCGAGCCCGGTGGCGATCGCTCCCGCGAAGTCGTGGTGGCTCAGGAAATCTTGCAGACCATGGGTCTGCGTGCCTTCACTCCTATGGTGGTGGCGTGTCCAGGTTGTGGGCGCACCAGCAGTACGGTGTTCCAGGAGCTGGCCAATGATATTCAAAGCTATTTGCGCGACCAGATGCCTGTCTGGAAAAATCAGTATCCCGGCGTGGAATCCATGAACGTCGCGGTGATGGGCTGTGTGGTCAATGGTCCAGGGGAAAGCCGCCATGCCGATATCGGCATTAGTTTGCCGGGGACCGGGGAAGTGCCTTCGGCACCGGTCTATGTGGATGGCGAGCGGGTCGTGACCCTGAAGGGTGATACTATCGCTCAGGAATTTCAGACCATTGTCCAGAATTACGTTGAGCGCCGCTACGGCAAAGCTCCAACGGTTTGATCAACACGCTTGTCAGTCTATGGCGAGCAAACCATTAGAATTATGACGCAGCAGTTTCAAAAGCTCCGCGCCCTGACGGGCATGAAAGACACCTTACCGGGTGAAAGCGCACAGTGGGAAGCCCTGGAGGCACTCGTGCGGGAATGGTTGGCCAGTTATGGCTATCGCAATATGCGCACCCCCGTTCTGGAACATACCCAGTTGTTTGCTCGTGGTATTGGTGAGGTCACCGATATTGTCGAAAAGGAGATGTATTCCTTTACTGACTCCTTGAACGACGACAAGCTCACCATGCGCCCCGAGTTTACAGCGGGGATGGTGCGTGCCGCTATCGAGCATAATCTTCTGTACGATCGGCCTCATCGCGTGTACGCCCTGGGGCCGGTGTTCCGTCACGAGCGCCCGCAGCGTGGCCGCTACCGCCAATTCCATCAAATTGACGTGGAAGCCTTGGGTTTGCCCGGGCCAGACGTGGATGCCGAGCTGATCGTCATGCTGGCTCGCCTGTGGAAGCTGCTGGGCCTGACGGATATTCGTCTGGAATTGAACTCGCTGGGCCAGGCCGAGGAACGTGCGGCTCACCGTGCTGCCTTGATCGAGCACCTGGAAGCCCACAAAGATGTGCTGGACGAAGAGGCCCTGCGTCGCATGTACGCCAACCCCTTGCGCGTGTTGGACACCAAAAATCCGGCCATGCAGGAAATGGCAAATACGGCTCCGCGTCTGTTTGATTTCCTGGGTGACGAGTCACGGGCTCACTTTCAGGGTGTCTGCGACCGCCTGGATGACGCGGGTATCGCCTACACGCTGAATCCGCGTCTGGTGCGTGGTTTGGATTATTACAACTTGACCGTGTTCGAGTGGGTTACTGATCGCCTGGGTGCTCAGGGCACCGTGTGCGGTGGTGGTCGTTACGACGGCCTGATTGAATTGATGGGTGGTAAACCTGCCCCAGCCGTGGGTTTTGCCATTGGTATGGAGCGTTTGCTGGACCTGTGCTCGCAAGATGGCGAGCAGCAGGCCGTACCCGAATGCCAGGTTTATATGGTTCACCAAGGCGAAGCAGCGCAACGCAAGGCCGCGCTGTTGGCCGAACAATTGCGTGATGCCGGTTTGCAGGTGATTGTCCACGCAGGCTCCAGTGGCTTCAAGTCCCAGTTCAAACGGGCTGATGCCAGTGGCGCGCAGGCTGCCGTTATTTTGGGTGACGATGAAATCCAGAAAGAACAGGCCAGTGTGAAATGGTTGCGTGCTCCGGATGGCGCCGAGCAGCAACAGTCTGTTGATTTTTCTGAACTCGCCAGTGTTTTGTCAGTAAGGATTTGAGCATGGCCTACGATCTTGAAGAACAGGAAAAACTAGATGCCATGCGGGCATGGTGGGACCGCTGGGGCACTTTGTGCATTGTGCTGGCCTTTGTCGCCGTAGCCGCTGTTGCTGGCTGGCGTGGCTGGCAGTGGTACCAGGGCCATCAGGCGGGTCAGGCGATGGGTTACTTTGAAGCTCTGGAAGGCGCTGCTGCCCAGACTGGTGAAGAAGCTGACACGCGCATTCTGGCCGCCAGCACGACCTTGCGTAACGATTTTGCCAAGTCCGGCTACACCTCGCGTGGTGTCTTGCTGGCTGCGAATGCTTTGCAAAAACGTGGCAATCTGACTGCTGCCCGCGAACAGCTGGAATGGATGGTCAAGACCAACCATGACCCAGCCTTGACGCCTTTGGCTCGCTTGCGCCTGGCTGGAGTCTTGCTGGAGCAAAAGAATTACGACGAAGCCTTGGCTCAGTTGACTAACCCTCCGGCCAGCTTCGCCGGTCTGTTTGCGGATCGCAAAGGCGATATTCTGGCCGCTCAAGGACAGAATGAGGCTGCCCGGGACGCGTGGAAGCAAGCTGTGGAGCTGCTCAAGCAAGACCCTATTTCGCAGTTGGTACAGATCAAACTTGATGCCCTGGCGGGAGCTTAATTCATGTCTCTTCCTACGATTCGCACATCCCCATCCTCTGCCATGCGTGCTTTGCGTCTGAGCGCGCTGGCCCTGAGCCTGACCGCTTTGGCCGGTTGTTCCATGTTCTCCAGCAAGGACCCGCGCTTTGAACCCACACCTTTGACGGAATACACCCCCGGTGTGGCCGCCAAAATCAGCTGGAGCACCTCGATCGGCAGCGGTGCCGATTCCGGTTTTGCTCCTCAGTTGACTGGCTCCTCGGTCTACGCCGCCACGGTGTCGGGCCAAGTTAGCAAAGTAGATCTGGATACGGGTCGGGTTCAGTGGTCGGCCAATGCTGGCAAGAAATTGACCGCCGGTGCCGGTTCGGATGGCGTGGTGACGGCGGTGGCCTCGGTAGATGGCAATGTGATCGCCTTTGACGACTCCGGCAAAGAGTTGTGGCGTAGCCGCAGCAGCAGCGCGGTGAATGTACCACCTGCTGTCGGTGCCGGTGTGGTGGTGGTGCGTACCAGCGATTACCGTTTGCAGGCTTTTGATGCCAGCACCGGGGATTTGCGCTGGAGCCTGCAGCGCCCAGGCCCTGCCTTGTCGCTCAAAACCAGTATGCAAATGCGCATCGTTGACGGTTTGCTGTTGGCAGGTATGCCCAATGGTCGTTTGATGGCAATTGATGCTGCTCAAGGTCAGTTGGTGTGGGAAGGCAGTATTTCTGTCTCCCGTGGCGCTACCGACCTGGAACGTATCAATGATGTCGTGGGTGCGCCCCAAGTCATCGATCCCTTGCTGTGCGGTGCAACCTACCAAGGTCGTGTCGCCTGCTTTGACGTCTCCCAAGGTGGGCGTCTGGTATGGGATAGAGAATTTTCTGCCGGTACCGGTATCGCAGCGGACAAGCACATGTTGTATGCCGCTAATAGTCGCGACCAGATTGAAGCGTTTGCCATGACGGATGGGCAAACAATCTGGACGCAGGATGCTTTGCGTAACCGTGGTCTGGCTCCTTTGGCCGTCCTGCCCCAGGCGCTTGCCGCCGGTGACCAGGAAGGCTATGTTCACTTTCTATCGCGATTGGACGGCACCTTGTTGGGCCGGGTCAGTGTCGGCGGTGGTGCCATTGTGACGCCTTTGATTGGAACCTCGCGTGGGGTTCTGGTGCAGACCGGCAATGGTAATTTGGTCTTGGTTGGAATCAATTGAAAAGCGTTTCTTTTAAGCCTGTAGTGGCGTTGGTCGGTCGGGCCAACGTTGGCAAGTCCACGATGTTCAATCGCTTGACGCGTTCGCGCGCGGCATTGGTGGCGAACTTTCCTGGTCTGACCCGTGACCGTCATTACGGCGAAGGCCGGATTGGCAGCCGTCCCTATATCGTGGTCGATACGGGTGGTTTTGAACCTGTGGCCAAAACCGGCATGTTGCTGGAGATGGCTCGCCAGACTCAGCAAGCGATTGCCGAAGCTGATGTGGTTGTCTTTCTGGTCGATGCCCGTGAAGGCATCAATGCACTGGATCTGGAAATTGCCCAGTTGCTGCGCAAGCTGGGACAAAAGGTGGTGCTGGCCGTCAATAAGGCCGAAGGCATGCGTTACGAGGCCGGCGGTGCGGAATTCCACGAACTGGGCCTGGGCCAACCTTACCTGATCTCGGCTTCCCACGGCGACGGCGTGGAAGAGCTGATCAACCTGGCCTTGGAACAAGTTCCGAGTCCCGAGGCGGACGGTGATGGCCAGGATGATGATGAATTCCAGCACCGCATCAAGCTGGCGATTGTGGGCCGCCCCAATGTGGGTAAATCCACGTTGATCAACACCTTGGTGGGTGAAGAGCGTGTTATTGCTTTTGACCAGCCCGGTACCACCCGCGATGCCATTGAAATCGAGTTCGAGCGTAACGGGGTGGAATACACCCTGATCGACACGGCTGGTTTGCGTAAGCGCGGCAAAGTGTTCGAGGCGGTCGAGAAGTTTTCCGTGATCAAGACTTTGCAGGCCATTGAAGCGTGTAACGTGGTCTTGCTGATGATCGACGCCCACACCGAAATTTCCGACCAGGACGCCAGCATTGCCGGTTTTGTAGTGGAAACAGGCCGTGCGCTGGTTGTGGGTATCAATAAATGGGATGGCCTGGACGAGTACCAGCGCGAATGGATCCAGCGTGAGTTCGATCGCAAATTGCGCTTCCTGAACTTTGCCAAGATGCATACCTTGTCCGCCTTGAAAGGGCAGGGGATCAATCCCGTGCTCAAGTCGGTCAATTCCGCGCACGCTGCCGCGTTTGCCAAGCTGTCTACGCCCAAGCTCACCCGTGTGTTGCAAGAAGCGGTAGAGCAGCAACAGCCACCGCGTAAAGGCATTTTCCGTCCCAAGTTGCGGTATGCTCACCAAGGTGGCATGAACCCTCCGATTGTAGTGATTCACGGCAATGCTCTGGATGCTATTTCGGACAGTTACCGCCGCTATTTGGAAACGCGTTTCCGCGAGGCCTTCAAGCTGGAAGGCACGCCTTTGCGAATCGAATTCAAATCATCTAAAAACCCTTATCTGAAGGATGTGTAATGAGTCGTTTGTGGAGTGACCATGTAGCGGGACTTTCTCCTTATGTACCCGGGGAGCAGGTCAAGCTGGATAATCTCTTGAAGCTGAACACAAACGAACATCCTTTCGGTCCGTCGCCTAAAGCGCTGGAAGCGATCCGCCAGGCGGCGACCGATGATTTGCGTCTTTACCCCTCTTACAGCGCACAAGAACTGCGTGATGCCGTGGCCCATGCTCACGGTGTAAAAGCGAACAATGTCTTTTTGGGCAATGGCTCTGACGAAGTGCTGGCCCATGTATTTAGCGCCTTGTTCCTGCGGGGTGTGCGCCCTGTACTGTTACCCGATATCACCTACAGCTTCTACACCACCTACTGTTCGTACTTTGGCGTGCCTGCTGATATCGTGCCACTGCGCGAGGATTTCACGCTGAATGTGCAGGACTATGTGTGCGAGCGCAGCCTGAAGCCGGCTGGCATTATTTTCGCCAATCCCAACGCGCCAACCGGCATTCCCTTGTCCCTGACGGATATTGAAGCCATCCTGGCCGCCAACCCCGACACCACGGTAGTGGTGGACGAGGCTTACGTGGACTTTGGCGGTACGTCTTCGGTGGGCCTGCTGGAAAAGTACGACAATCTGGTGGTTATTCAGACCATGTCCAAGTCGCGTGCCCTGGCCGGCTTGCGGGTGGGCTATGCCTTGGCCAGCACTGAAATTATTCAGGCCTTGGAGCGCGTTAAAGACAGCTTCAACTCCTACCCCATGGATACGGTCGCGCAGGTCGGTGCGGTGGCTTCTCTGAAGGACACGGAATACTTTGAACGCCAGTGCCAGGCTGTGATTGATGCGCGTGAGCAATTGCGTGCCGATCTGGAGCAGCTGGGTTTTGAAATTTTGCCTTCCAAGGCGAACTTTTTGATGGCAACCCACCCTAAGCATTCGGCAGCCGGTATTCAGCAGGCATTGCGCGAGCAGGGGGTTTTGGTGCGTCACTTCCGCCAGCCACGAATTGAGCAGTATTTGCGTATTACCGTAGGATCGCCCGAGCAATGTGCCCGACTGTGCAACAGTTTGAGGCAGATTCTGGGTCAAGGTGCCTGATATACACCTATTAGATAAATATCTCCAGTTTGGAACGTGCGGATTCAGGGAAAACCCGGTAAAGTAGTGGGATTCGCTTCCATTTCTGGAAAAACAACATAACCGGAGCCTCACCAATGAGCAATAAAGGGCAAATTCTACAAGACCCGTTTTTGAACGCGCTGCGCAAGGAACATATCCCTGTGTCGATCTACCTGGTCAACGGCATCAAGCTGCAAGGTCAGATTGAATCCTTCGATCAGTATGTCGTGCTGCTGCGCAATACAGTCACTCAAATGGTGTATAAGCACGCGATCTCTACCGTCGTTCCTGCACGCCCTGTTACTTTGGCTGCGGATGAGCAGGCTGAATAAATCCTCACCCAGTTCTTTGTACTCTGAAAGACCCGTCTCGCGGTACCCGCGGGCGGGTCTTTGTTTCTGGAGCAAGCGTTGAAGGCACTGGTTATTAGTGTGGATATGGGCGAGCTGGACTACAAGGCTCACGCCGAAGAGTTCGTCATGCTGGCTGAAGGTGCCGGGGCCCAGATTGTTGAGCTGCTGGTCGTACGTCGTTCTCGGCCGGATGCTGCTTACTATATTGGTACCGGCAAGCTGGAAGAGGCTGTCGCCCTGGCGAAAGCCATGCAGGCTGAGGTGGTGCTGTTTGACCACGCTCTGAGCCCTGCACAGCAGCGTAATCTGGAGCGCAAGCTGGAGCTTCGGGTGGTTGATCGGGTCGCCCTGATTCTGGATATTTTTGCCTTGCGTGCGCAAAGTCACGAGGGCAAATTACAGGTCGAGCTGGCTCAGTTGCAACATCTGACCTCCCGCTTGACCCGGATGTGGTCTCACCTGGAACGCCAGAAAGGCGGTATCGGGATGCGCGGGCCGGGTGAGTCACAGCTGGAAATGGACCGCCGCATGATTGGCGACAAGGTCCGTACCCTGCGCGAACGTCTGGCCAAGGTGCAGCGTCAGCGCAGCACCCAGCGTCGGGCACGTACACGCAGCGGCACTTTGTCGGTGTCGCTGGTGGGCTATACCAATACGGGCAAATCCACCTTGTTCAATGCACTGACACGGGCTGACGCGTATGCGGCAGACCAACTCTTTGCTACCTTGGATACGACCACGCGTCGTATCTGGATAGAAGGGGCAGGGCAGGTGGTAGTTTCGGATACCGTTGGTTTTATCCGTGAATTGCCACCCACCTTGATCGCTGCTTTCCGGGCTACTCTGGAAGAGACGGTGCATGCAGATTTGTTGTTGCATGTGGTCGATGCGGCCAATCCCCAGCGCGATGAGCAAATCGCCGAAGTTCATAAGGTTCTGGAGGACATCGGGGCCCATGAAATACCTCGCATTCTGGTCTATAACAAAATTGACCAGGCAGGCTATGAGCCACGGGTAGAGCGAGACGAACATGGTACTATTGCCCGAGTCTTTGTTAGCGCTTTAGAGCGCATCGGATTGGATGGATTGCGTACAGCAATCGTCGAATCAGGTCATTTCGCGGAAAACAATGCGTCTGAACAATAAAATATTCAATCTCAATGATCCCGGTTGGGGACGAGACAGTGGCAAAAACGGTTCTGAGCCACCTCGCCGCCCCGAGAAACAAGATGGCCCGCCTGACCTCGACGAGGTGTGGCGTGACTTCAATAGTCGTTTGGGATCTTTATTTGGCAAGAAGGGACGACGCTCCCCTCCGGGAGGCACGCCCCCTGGTGGTAGCAGCGGTCCATCCCTTCCTAAAGGCTCACCGAAACTGCTGCTTATCGGCGGTGTGGTGGCGGTAGGTCTTTGGATGGCCAGTGGTTTTACCATCGTGCAGGAAGGTCAAGTTGCTGTGGTGACTCGCTTTGGCGAATACACAAAAACCTTGAACCCCGGTCTGCAGTGGCGTTGGCCTGCTCCCATCGAGGATCACCAGACGGTCAATATTTCCCAGCTGCGTACCTTTGAGGTGGGCTACCGGGGCAGCGCGCGCAATAAAGTATTGCCCGAGTCCCTGATGCTGACCACCGACGAGAACATCGTCGATATGCAGTATGTGGTTCAGTATCGCCTGTTGCCTACCGGCGCACCGGACTATCTGTTCAATACCAATAATCCCGACGAGTCAGTCCGTCAGGCGGCAGAGACCGCCATGCGTGAAGTCGTAGGTAAGCAGCCTATGGATTCGGTCCTGTATTCCGGCCGTACCCAGATCGCTGTGGATGTGCAGCAGTTGGCCCAGTCCATTCTGGATCGCTATCGCACAGGTATCCAGATAAGTACCGTTGCTATTCAAAACGTGCAGCCGCCTGAGCAGGTTCAAGCCGCATTTGACGATGCCGTCAAGGCTGGTCAGGACCGTGAGCGTCAGATCAACGAAGGTCAGGCTTATGCCAACAAGGTGTTGCCAGAAGCCGCCGGTCAAGTGGCCCGCATGATGCAGGAGTCGGAAGGTTATAAGGCTCGTGTATTGGGTGACGCCAAGGGTGATACCGCGCGATTTGGCAGTGTTGAGGCGGAATACGTGAAAGCTCCTGGTGTCACTCGGGATCGTATGTATCTGGCCACTATTCAGGAAATCCTGGAAAGCACCAGCAAGGTACTGGTCGATACACGTAGCGATAACAACATGATCTATCTGCCTTTGGACAAGATCGTGCGTCAGGTTGGCAGCGGTGCTGATATGGAGCCTTCCGCTCCTGTCACAACAGCTGCTTCTCAAGGACAAGTCAGCCGTCCAGCTCCGGCTGCGGTCCCCAAAGCGCCTGCGCCAGCCAATCCAGCTAACCTGGATACCTCGCTGGGCTCTTTGGTCAGTCCTTATTCCCCATACGCACGCTAGGAGAGCTTGATGCAACGTTTATTTCCTGCTCTAGTGGCCCTGGCGGTAATTGTCGGTCTGCTGCTGTCTTCCGTATTCATCGTGCGCGAGCGTGATGCGGCTCTGGTTTTTGCGCTGGGTGAGGTGCGCGGCACGATCACCACGCCGGGTTTGTATTTCAAATTGCCTCCGCCGTTTGAAAACGTCGTGTTTCTGGACAAGCGTCTGCAGACGATTGAAACCAAGGACCCCGAGCGTATTCAGACTGCTGAAAAGAAAAACTTGCTGATCGACTCGTACGTCAAATGGCGTATTGCTGATCCACGCCTGTTTTACGTGACATTCGGTTCTACAGACCGTGGTGCTGTCGAGCGTTTGCAAGCCCAGATTCGTGACGCCCTGAACGCATCGGTCAACGTGCGTACTGTGAAAGAGGTGGTGTCGACCGAACGTGACGCCATCATGCGTGAAGTGCTGACGGCGGTAGAGGCCCGAGCCCGTCCTTTGGGTGTGGAAGTGGTCGACGTGCGTTTGCGCCGTATCGACTTCGCGCCTGAGATCTCGGAATCGGTCTACCGGCGTATGGAAGCCGAGCGTACGCAAGAAGCGAACCGTTTGCGTGCAACGGGTGCGGCTGAAAGTGAGCGCATTCGTGCCGAGGCCGAGCGTCAGCGCGAAGAGTTGCTGGCCGAGGCCTATGCAGAAGCTCAGGCAATTCGTGGTAAGGGCGATGGTGAAGCCGCAGCGATCTACGCCGAAGGCTATGGCAAGAACCCCGAGTTCTACCGTTTCTATCGTAGTCTGGAAGCCTACCGCAGTGCCTTCAGTAAACAGACTGATACATTGGTCATCAGTCCCGACTCTGATTTCTTCAAGTACTGGGGCAAGCAAGGATCACCGGCAGCGCCAGCTGCTAACTGATCAACGCTAGAGAACTTAAGGCCGCGGGTGTTCCACCTGCGGCCTTGATCGTTTATACTAGCGTGTAAGTTACTAACACCACTTCGCACGCGACTTGGGCGGCTTACAAGCCCCAAGTCGCTTTTTGTTTGGCTGGAACTTTCGTTTATAAGTAGTCCGAGGCACGAGTATGTCCAATTGGTTGTTGCCAGAGAGCCTGGCTGATATCTTGCCTGCAGAGGCGCGCCGTATCGAAGAATTGCGCCGCGATTTGCTAGACTTGTATCGTACTTATGGGTTCGAGCTGGTAGCTCCGCCGCTGGTGGAGTATCTGGAATCCCTGCAAGCGGTTTCTGGTACGGATCTGAATCTGCGTACCAGCAAAGTCGTCGATCAAATCTCGGGTCGTACCATGGGTGTACGCGCCGACATGACGCCCCAGGTGGCGCGTATCGATGCTCACTTGTTGAACCGCGAAGGCGTTACTCGACTGTGCTACTGTGGTTCGGTCTTGCATGCTCGTCCGGCCGGTTTGTTGTCGGATCGCGAACTACTGCAAATCGGTGCAGAGATTTTTGGCCACGCTGGTATTGAGTCCGATCTGGAAGTGGTGCAACTGGCGCTGGAAAGCGTGGGTCGGGCAGGGGTGCGTCATCCTCGTTTGGACCTGAATTACCCCGATCTGGGGCGCTTCCTTATCGAGCGCGATCCTATTTTGAAAACACGCGTGGCAGAAGTCTGTGAGCTTCTGAACGCCAAGGATGTGTCGGGCTTGCGTGCTTTGGGCCGTGAGTCGGGCTGTCTGCCTGAAACCACCCGTTATCTGCTGGCTTTGACCTCGTTGTATGGCGACGGCAGTGTGTTGGAGCGTGCCCGTGGCGTCTTGCCAGACGAACCCGAGGTACGTGAAGCCTTGGGTAGTTTGCGCCGCTTTATTGATGCCTTGCCGGGCCATGAAATTACGGTGGACCTGGCCGACATCGGCAGTGGGTACGCCTACCATTCGGGCCTGATCTTTTCGGTCTATGCCGAAGGGTGGCACGATGCCCTGGTGAAGGGCGGGCGTTTTGATGGCATTGGCCGCATGTATGGCCGTGCTCGTCCTGCTACGGGCTTTAGCCTGGATTTGCGCAAGCTCTCGGCTGGCTTGCCTGCGGCTCAGGCTGCATGTGCAGTACGCGCCCCTTGGGGGAGTGATGCCGACTTAATAGCGGCGGTAAAACAGTTGCGCCAGAGTGGCGAGATTGTGGTTCAGATACTGCCCGGTCAGGAGCTGAACCTGGATGAATTTGTGATCGACCGCGAGCTAGTCTTGCTGGCCGGTCAATGGCAACTTAGGGCGCTGTAAGCCAAGCGGCTTGTGGCGTAGGTGATTGTTATCGGTCCGGCACTGTGCCGGCCTCCTTTATTCTGATACTAGACATGAGCAAAAACCTTGTGGTGATTGGCACCCAGTGGGGTGACGAAGGCAAAGGCAAGATCGTCGACTGGCTGGCCGAGTCCGCGCATGGCGTGGTTCGTTTCCAGGGTGGGCATAACGCTGGCCATACATTGTGGATTAATGGCAAGAAGACCATTCTGCGCCTGATTCCATCGGGCATCATGCACGAACACGTTACTTGCTACATCGGTAATGGCGTGGTGCTCTCGCCTGAAGCCCTGCTGACCGAAATCAGCGAACTGGAAGCCGCCGGCCTGAACGTGCGTGCGCGCCTGCAGATCTCGCCAGCTTGTCCGCTGATCCTGCCCTACCACATCGCTGTGGATCAGGCTCGTGAAAAGCGGAAAGGCGATGGCAAGATCGGTACGACTGGCCGCGGTATTGGCCCAGCCTACGAAGACAAAGTGGCGCGCCGCGCACTGCGTGTTCAGGACTTGTACGACCCCGAGATTTTCGACGAGAAGCTGCTCGAGGCGCTGGATTACCATAACTTTGTACTGACTCAGTACCTGGGTGCTGAAGCTGTCTCCGCCGAACAGGTGCGTGATCAGGCTATGAAGCATGCCGAGCAGCTGGCTCCTATGGTGGCAGACGTTTCCAATAATTTGTACCAAGCCAAAAAAGCAGGGCAGAAGCTCTTGTTTGAAGGTGCGCAAGGTGCCTTGCTGGACATCGATCACGGTACTTACCCCTTTGTCACCAGCAGCAATTGCTTGTCCGGTGCGGCCTCTGCAGGGTCGGGTGTCGGTCCCCAAGAGTTGAGCTATGTTCTGGGTATCGCCAAGTCCTACACTACTCGCGTAGGTTCGGGGCCGTTCCCCACCGAACTGCTGGATGATACCGGCATGCGTTTGGCTACCGTGGGTAAAGAATTTGGTTCGGTAACCGGTCGTCCACGTCGTTGCGGCTGGTTTGATGCCGCTGCCATGAAGCGCTCAGTAATGATCAACGGTATCTCCGGTCTGTGCATTACCAAGCTGGACGTACTGGACGGCGTTGAGCAGATCAAGATCGGCGTGGGTTATCGCTACAAGGGCGAGTTCCTGGACGTCCTTCCTTACGGCGCACACGCGGTTGCGGAAGCCGAGCCTGTTCTGGAAGAAATGCCCGGCTGGACCGAGTCCACTGTTGGCGTGACTGACTACGACAAGCTGCCTATCAATGCGCGCCGCTACCTGGAACGTATTGCTGAACTGTGCGATGTGCCGATCGATATGGTCTCTACGGGGCCAGATCGCAACGAAACTATCGTATTGCGTGATCCGTTTACCAAATAAGGGCATTCTCGCGTTATAATGCCTTGCACCGTTGTACGGTGCGTACAGAGCGGCCTGAAGGGCCGCTTTGTCGTTCTGGATGCTGCGCGGCCTACCAGGCTCTTGTTTTACCGGTATGAAAGGCGCAGCTATTGCATTTATATCTGGAATACATATGAGTCTGCCCCCAAATAGCGATACTGATGAATGGGTTTCCTGGGAACAATACAATCGTCTGATTGAAACATTGGCCCTGAGCATTCACGAATCAGGTTGGAAATTCGACAAAATTGTTTGCCTGGCACGAGGCGGCATGAGAGTGGGAGACGTTATTTCGCGTATCTATGATGTTCCCCTGGGCATTTTGGCCACCAGCAGCTATCGAGAAGCTGCCGGTACCGAACAGGGTGATCTGGATATTGCGCAATACATCACCATTACTCGTGGCACCCTGGATGGTAATGTGCTGCTGGTTGATGACATGGTCGATACGGGCAAGACTTTTATGCGTGTGCGCGATCACCTGCGCGCGCAGTTCCCCGCGATCACCGAGCTGAAAACAGCTGTTTTGTGGTGGAAAGGCCACGCACAAGTCGACCCAGACTACTACGTGTCCAAGTTGCCCACAAATCCCTGGATTCATCAGCCTTTTGAGGACTACGATAGCATTCGCCCTCATCAGCTGGATGCCTGGATCCGCAAGGGTACGGGCCAGGCTTGATCGCTGGCTTCAGACACTTGGTGGATAGCCTATTTGCGCCTTGCTTGGTGTATGCCTGCAATCGTGCTACCATAATGGGCTATCTGTTACGCTAACTCTTTATTTACAAAGGTCAGGGATTACATGTCCATTGTTCGCCTGAAAGAAAACGAACCCTTTGAAGTTGCTCTGCGCCGCTTCAAACGCACTATTGAAAAAACCGGTCTGTTGACCGAGCTGCGTTCGCGCGAATTCTACGAAAAGCCAACGGCTGAGCGCAAGCGCAAGCACGCTGCCGCCGTGAAGCGTCACTACAAACGCATCCGCAGCCAGCAACTGCCTCCACGCTTGTATTGATCCCTGAATCTTTTGTTCAGGAACTGCTCGCCCGTGTCGATGTCGTAGATGTCGTCGGGCGGTATGTGCAGTTGCGTAAAGGCGGGGCCAACTTGCTTGGCCTGTGCCCTTTTCACAACGAAAAATCCCCATCGTTTACAGTTAGTCCCACCAAGCAGTTTTATCATTGCTTCGGTTGTGGCGCTCACGGATCGGCTATCTCGTTCCTGATGGAACACACAGGGGCTTCATTCCCTGAGGCGGTGCGCAGCTTGGCTGGCTCCGTCGGGATGACTGTACCCGAAGCAGATCGAACCCCGCGCCAACGTGCTGCCGATGCGCGTCGTAAAGACGAACTATCGCGCCAGCATCTTATTCTTGAAACGGCCCAGGGGCATTACCTACGTCAGCTAAAACAGTCCCCCATTGCGATCGACTATTTAAAACGTCGTGGCCTGGACGGGGAGACGGCCGCCCGTTTCGGCTTGGGCTGGACAGGTACGGAGCGACGTGGGCTATCGGCTGTTTTTCCGCAGTACGAAGACAAGCAACTGGTTGAGTCAGGCCTGGTTATTGAGTCCGAGGATGGTCGTCGCTACGACCGCTTTCGCTCGCGCGTCATGTTTCCGATCCGCAGCAACAAAGGCCACATTATTGGCTTTGGTGGCCGTCTGATCGAAAAGGGCGAGCCCAAATACCTGAATTCACCTGAAACTACGCTGTTTTCCAAAGGCCATGAGCTGTATGGCTTGTGGGAAGGACGTCAGGGCATACGCAAAGAAGGCTTTGTCCTGGTTGTTGAAGGTTATATGGACGTGGTGGCTTTGTCGCAGCATGGTTTGCACAATGCTGTGGCAACCTTAGGCACTGCGACTACTGAATATCACATTACCAAATTAATGCGCGCCAGCGACCGGCTGGTGTTTTGTTTTGATGGTGACGGGGCAGGGCGCAAGGCCGCTTGGCGTGCGCTCAATACTTGCTTGCCGCTGGTCCGTGATGATGTGTCGATTCGCTTTATGTTTCTGGCGGATAATCACGACCCGGACTCTTTTGTTCGCGAACACGGTGCTAGCACATTTCGCGAACAGGCCCAGGAAGCCGCTGCTTTATCGCGCTTTTTCCTGGACGAGCTGGCGGCCCGACACCGTATGGACGAGGCCGAGGGCCGTGCCGCTTGTGTGCACGAAGCCTTGCCCTTGTTGTTGGAATTAGCCGACAGCACCTTGAAGGTGCAGATTCAGCATGAATTTGCCCGCATGGTGCTCTTGACTCCCGATGAGCTGGCGCAGCGCTTGAGCACGGTAGAGCCAGTACGTCGACCTGCCGTAGAGACGCCGCCGGCCCAGGATGGTTTGGTGGCTAGACCTGCTGTTCCTGCACAGCCTGCGCCGTCCTCGGATGGCATGGAGCCGTTTGAGGACGGCTTTGATGGTTCTTTTGCCGACAGCCTGCCGATGGACGGCTGGCAGGATGAACCAGACTGGCATGCTCAGCCAGCGCAGCAAGAACGTCCTGCAGCAGGCCGAGGCAAGGGTAAGAATAATCGTCAGCGTCCAGATCGCGCTGTCCTGGGGGGAAGCCGTGCTGTCACCCCGATGGCCAAGCGATTGCTGCGTTTGTTAATTGGGCATCCCACCCTGGTGGGTGGGCTGGGCGATCAACAACTTGAAATTTTGGCGCAAAGTCCCCACTTACGATTAGTGCAAGAGCTGATTGCCTTAAGCAATATCAGTTCGGCGCGTCACGCAGGCGCTTTATTGGAGGCCGTGGATCCTGATTCCGACCTGGCCCCCGTGCTGGAGTCGCTGGCTACGGAGCTATTGGGCGAAGAAGAGTTGCCCGATCCCCAAGGCGAATGGCGCGATGCGCTGCATCGCATTGAACTTGATGCGATCAAGGCAGAGCAGTCGGCACTGATTGCTACAGGCTTGCAAGAGCCTGAACAGCGTCAGCGTTATCAGGAATTGACACGCCGTATTGCTTTGTTGAATGCTGCTTATACTCGGCAAGTGAAGTAAAATATTGGGTTATGTGTTGTGTTTGTAGCTGGCCAGGGGGTTAAAACTGGTACGCGAGCAAATGCGGCGGGTAGCGGATTGTGAACCACCTTATGCCTTGAGCCCATGAGCCAGGGATGAAATTAACTTAGGGTTCGCTCGCGCAGCACGCCCAGGCGCACGCCGGCAGCAAGCACGCTCATCATCAGGCTCTTGCCTGTACGACTCGGTGGCTACATATTTAGTGCCACAGGGGTAAATGGCGTCTATGGAAGAAAATATGACTCAAACGACTGGTAAAACCTCGACGACGGTCTCTCGGTCTGCTAAGAAAACCTTGGCCGCGACAGCAAAATCAGGGGCATCAAGCTCGGTAGAGCTCGATGAGCTTCACGAGAGTGGAGAGCCAGGCGCAGCGCCTGCCAAGAAAGCCGCTAAAAAGGCTGCTGCGAAAAAAACGGTAGCCAAAAAAGCGGCTGCCAAGAAAACGGCCGTTAAAGTGGCCGCCGGTGGTCGCCGTGGACGTCCCGCAAAAAATGCCAATAATGACGGTATTGACTTTGTCGATGACGACGAAATTGGCGAAGAAGAGGCTATTCCTGATCTCAAGCCGGTAGCCAAGCGTGGTGCCAAGCGTGCCAAAGCCGAAAAAGATGTATTCGGTGTACGTGGCCAGCTGAGCCCTGAAGAACAGGAAGCGCGCCGTAATCGCCTGAAGGCACTGATCAAGCTGGGTAAGGATCGCGGTTACCTGACCTACAGCGAAATCAATGACCACCTGCCCGATGATCTGGTCGATGTCGAAGCCATTGATGGCATTATCGGCACCTTCAGTGACATGGGGATTTCGGTTTACGACCAGGCTCCCGACGCTGATACCTTGCTCATGAGCGATAACGCGCCCATGGCATCCAGCGACGACGACGTCGAGGACGAAGCCGAAGCAGCTCTGACCACCGTGGATTCCGACTTTGGTCGCACGACTGATCCAGTGCGTATGTACATGCGCGAAATGGGCTCGGTAGAACTGCTGACCCGCGAAGGCGAAATTGAAATCGCCAAGCGTATCGAAGACGGCTTGAAGCACATGGTGATGGCTATCGCGGCGTGCCCAACCACCGTTAACGAGATCCTGGCCTACGTTCAGCGTGTACGCGAAGGCGTCATGCAGATTGACGAAGTGGTCGATGGTCTGGTGGACGATGAGGGTGAAGAATACGCCGGTTCCGGTGTAACGGCTGACGACGAGGACGAAGGTCCTGCTGGCGGCATGAGCAGCAAGCAGATTGAATACCTGCGCAATAAATCGCTCAAGAAATTCGACATTATCGGCGAATGGTTTGACAAGATGCGCGTGTCTTTCGAGACGGACGGTTACAAGAGCCAGGGTTATGTGCAGGCGCAAGAAACCATCCTGAATGAATTCATGGGTATTCGCTTTACCGCCAAAATGGTGGAAAAGCTGGCCGACACCATGCGTGAACAGGTCGCCATCGTGCGTCAGCACGAGCGCGAAATCCTGAATATCTGTGTGGACCGTGCTGATATGCCACGTGCGCACTTCATCAAGGCGTTCCCCGGCAACGAAACCAATCTGGAATGGGTGGTTCAGGAAGTTGCAGGTAACCACGCTTACAGCTCCATCCTTGAGCGTCACGTCCCTGCGATTCAGGAAGTTCAGCAAAAACTGATCGACTTGCAAACCAGTGTTGTACTGCCTTTGAAGGACCTGAAAGAAGTCAACAAACGCATGACCACGGGCGAAGCCAAGGCTCGTAAAGCCAAGCGCGAAATGACCGAGGCCAACTTGCGTCTGGTGATCTCCATTGCCAAGAAGTACACCAACCGTGGCTTGCAGTTCCTGGATCTGATTCAGGAAGGCAATATCGGTTTGATGAAGGCGGTGGACAAGTTCGAATACCGTCGAGGCTACAAATTCTCCACGTATGCGACGTGGTGGATTCGTCAGGCCATTACGCGCTCGATCGCTGACCAGGCCCGCACGATTCGTATTCCGGTTCACATGATCGAGACGATCAACAAAATGAACCGGATCAATCGTCAGATTTTGCAGGAAACCGGCGTTGAGCCCGATCCCGCAACGCTGGCCCAGAAGATGGACATGCCTGAGGACAAGGTTCGCAAGATCTTGAAGATCGCCAAAGAGCCTATTTCCATGGAAACGCCTATCGGTGACGATGACGATTCCCATTTGGGCGATTTCATCGAGGACAACAACACCGTTTCGCCATCGGACTCCGCTTTGCACGGTTCCATGCGCGATGTAGTGAAAGACGTCCTGGATTCCCTGACACCACGCGAAGCCAAAGTGCTGCGCATGCGTTTCGGTATCGAGATGAGCACCGACCAAACGTTGGAAGAAGTAGGCAAGCAGTTTGACGTAACGCGTGAGCGTATTCGTCAAATAGAAGCCAAGGCTTTGCGCAAGCTGCGTCACCCAAGCCGTGCTGATAAGTTGAAGAGCTTCCTGGAAAGCCAGTAAGTTTTTAGCTAGGCATGATAAAAAACCCGGTCTGAAAAGACCGGGTTTTTTTATCTCCTTTGTTTATCTTGTCCTGCTGCTTAGCGGTCTTTTTTTGAGACTTGTAGTCTCGGAGATTCAGGGCTTTGCCGATATTCGTGGCTGCTGCTGTATTGCGAGCATCGTCGGCAAGGGGGCATGCAGGATTCGTGTTTTGTTAACACAGTCTCAAGAAGGATCTAAATCCAGCTTGAACAGGCAAGCTTTACCATTTTCCCCGCTTTGCACGCTCAGGCTCCAACCTTGGGCCAGTGCCAGTTGACGAGCCAGGGCCAGACCTATTCCCCGATGACCGTCTTCACGCAAGCCGGTAGCCAGTTGTTTGCCTTGGCTGAAGTGGCGCTCGAAAATTAGAATCTGGTCTTGTTCGGCAATACCGGGACCATCATCCTGCAGGGAAAGTGTCGACGGGCCTATCCAGCTGAGTTGCAGCTTGCACGGAGCGGCGTGGTCGATGGCGTTACGCATTAAGATGCGCAGCAGCATGGACAGGGCATACGGGTCCAGGGTGTAGGTCAGTGTGTCGGGGAGCAGATTGCTCCAACGAACCTTGCTGCTATCGGTGTCCAGTAAAGCCACAGCCTGCCAGGTTTGTTGGGCCAGTTCGTGGAGCTCGACCTCGCGGACATGGCGTTCTGCGGTATAGGCCAGGCTTTCTGCGGCATCCAGGCTGGCGGTAACGGCATCGGCTTGCACCATCATTCGTTGTAGTCGCTGTTGTTGTGGGCCTTCGGGAAGCTGTAGCAGTAAAAGTTCACAATCACTGCGTATGCCAGTCAGGCCGGTACGCAGTTCATGCCCCAGATTAGCGGCGAACTCCCGTTCATGGGTCAGCAGTTCTTCGACTTGTTCCTGCATACGGTTAAAGGCCCGGATCAGGCGTCCGGCTTCGTCATCTTGATGCTCGGGCAGGCCGGATCGGCCCGGTGCCCAGTTCTCCAGGTGGCGGGACAGGGTCAGCATGGGAGCGACGGCGTGACGGGCAACCCGGCGCCCCAGTAAAAAGACCAGCAGAATTGTGGCTGAGCCGATCAGGATCAAAATCAGGCCAAACTCGCGCACCCGGTCTTCGTGCGGGGTAGCGCGATACACCAGATACAACTGGCCTTGTTCCTTGTCCTGGCGCAGCACGTGCCAGGTATCGCCATCCAGATGAAACTCGTAAATACCCGGTTCAGGTACCTGGGCGAAGTCGGGCAGCGTGTTCAAGGGCTGGCCGGGCAAGAACCAGTAGCTGTCCAGTTTCGCCCCCAGCGCTTCGCTGCGGTCGTAAGCGTTCTCGGGCAGCAGGGTAGGATTGCGGGCGTAGGACATCAACATGGCATTGACCATGTCGTCCTCCATGCGCGCAAAGGCCACATAGGCCAGCCCACCCATAATGATGACCAGCAAGGCGGCAATCAGGGTCAGGGCCCAGGATACGCGTTGCGTGAGGGTGCTCATGAAGCGGCTTCGGCGTGGGGTTCTTACCATCCTCTAGCTCTCTTTTTGTAAACGCCAGCCCATGCCGGGCAAGGTTTCTATAGAGCCTGCGCCTGAATCGGACAGGGCGCGGCGCAGAAGATGAATCTGGCTGCGCAAGGCCTCGGGGGACGGAGCACCTTGGGGCCAGAGGGTTTTTTCCAGGGCGCGGCGAGTCAGGATGGCTTGCGGGTCGCGCAGCAGCGCTTCCAGCAGTTGGCGGGCTTTAAAACTTAAGTGCAGGTCTTGCCCTTCCACGCTGACCAGAGCCGTATCCAGGTTGTATTCCAAGGCGCCCCAATGCAGTGAGCCATGTTGTACTTGTGGAGGGCCACGCCGCATCAGGGCACGCAACCGGGCTTCTACTTCAGCCAGTGCAAAAGGTTTGACCAGATAGTCGTCCGCCCCCAAGTCGAAAGCGGTCAGTTTGCTTTCCAGCTGGCTGCGCGCGGTCAGCACCAAGGTGGGGATTGGGGTATGAGACGATTGGCGCAGGGCCTGTAGTACGCCAAAACCGTCCAGTCCGGGCAGGCCCAGATCCAGCACCAGAGCATCGAAATCGTACTCTTGCAGTAGCGTTAGTGCGCCATTGCCGTCGTAGGCTGCGTCTACGACAAAGCCTTTCAGTTCCAGATAGGTGTACAGATTCTCCGCAATAGTCGTATCGTTTTCAACAATCAGGACACGCATGGCAGCTTGTTCCACTTGGTTGGCCAATTCTTGTTCAGCTTACTGCAGGTAGGGCTCATCAGGGTAGGCGCAATAGTACGGGTACCCAGTCATTGATTTGCAGCCACTGTGCCAAGGCAAAAATTGGCCAGATCAGAAAGTAGGGCAAGGCATCGCGCAGGGTTCGGG
This sequence comes from Alcaligenes sp., assembly GCA_052109075.1. Classification (GTDB taxonomy): domain Bacteria; phylum Pseudomonadota; class Gammaproteobacteria; order Burkholderiales; family Burkholderiaceae_B; genus Alcaligenes. The sequence continues at coordinate 94,456 of JBQEAN010000003.1, forward strand.
CCAGTCCCGTCAACGAGATTTGTAGTTCATTGGGGCTATTCCAAAGACTCAGACGTGGAGCCAGCCGGGGCACCCGCTGACAGTAATCTTGATAGGCCGTGCCAAAGACTTTTTGGAGCAGCACCTGCTCTTCGTCGATCACATTATTGAATACCGCGTAGACAAAGAGGGCCAGTACTGGTCCTAACAGCAGACTGCCGGACAGCGCTCCCATGCCGGTGACGGCGCATAGGGAAAAAACATACAGGGGATTACGGCTGATGGAGTAAGGGCCTTGGCTGATCAGGCTGGAACCTTTGTGCCCGCCCAGATACAGCATGCACCAGCAACGCCCCAATACGGCAATCAGCACCAGTCCCAGGCCCGCCATGCGGGTGAATTGGAATGTCAGTGAATCCATTGGCCAAGTGGAGGAAAAGAAAGGCAAGATGACAGCCAACAGGCCACCAAACACGCCCAAGGTGCGACGACGTTGTACTTGAATGCGGGCCAAATGCTCCCAGGCTTCTTCGACCGTGGCACGCTCATTGTGGGAAGCTGACCAGAGCTTGGGGTTCACGATCAGGGGATAAAAAGCCAGGCTGCCCAGTAACCAGACCATCGCTAGTGAGGCAAACACCTGCGTCAGATTGAGGCGCTCCTGATCCGGCTCCAGTAGGCCCAATAAAAAGGCGCAGATCAAACCCGCCAATAATCCTCCCCAGCGCAGACGCGTCTGGTTCAGCGCCCAGCCTGCAAAGTACAGGTGCAGTAAGCCAGCACCCACGGCGACGATCGCACCGACTTCCAGCAAAGGTTTGAGCTCAGGCATCGAGCGAGAGGCGGCCGCCAGCGTAGTGGGGCCAGATATGCTTTGCAAAAGCAACATCAGCAAGGGCACGGCAAGGAACAGCCCTGTACCCAGCAGCAGGATGCGTTTACCCGGCAATACCTCCTGCCCCCGCAAGCGGCGCAGTTTCCAGGTGGCCAGAAACAAGCCTGCCGCCGCGATCAGGCCCGTCAGCAGGCCTTGAGCTTCTTTCATCTCGTGGGCCATAGAGTCAGGCCGCTGACTGGCGGCCAATAAGGGATTGAGTGGCGACCAGTCCTGGCTAAGGCTGGCCAGCCAGAGAAACAGGAAAGTTACCCCAACCACCTGGGTCAGCAGGTAAAACAGGGAGTTGCGTTGCACCAGTGTAGATGTGCCGGACATAGTGAGATCTCGCCAAGAAGAGAGGGGAGCCGGGGCTGGCTCCCGACTGACGGGATCAATGTATCGTTGGCACCGTAAAATCCGCGTTAAATCGCAGCACGGTTTTAGGCTTTTTTCTGTGGAGCAAAAAGGTGTCCTGGCGGCTTTTGAATAATTGACATTGCCAACCAGGAACGGCCCTCAGATCGGTTTAGTGATCGCGTTGATGCACGCAGCGGCCTGCGCTGTAGCTGGCTTGAATGCAGCGATCATCGCCCAGCAGGGCCAGCATGAACAATTGCTCTTCCAGCGAGTTCAGCATGGTGCTGCGGCGTGCCATCAGGGGGGTAGCCTTGGGGTCCATCACGATAAAGTCGGCTTCGGCACCGGGAGCCAGCGTACCGATTTGACCTTGCATGTCCAGGGCGCGGGCGGCGCCTTCGGTGGCCATATAGAACATGGATGCGGCTGTCAGGTGGTAATTGTTCAGGCGGGCCACCTTGTGCGCTTCGTTCATAGTGCGCAGCATGGAGAAAGAGGTACCGCCACCCACATCGGTGGCCAACGTATGTAGAACCTTGCTGTTGCGGATCGATTGAAAATCGAACAGGCCACTGGCCAGGAACAGGTTGGACGTAGGGCAGTGGGCCGCGATACTGCCAGTGTCGTGCATGCGTGCGCGGTCTTGCTCGTCCAGCCAAATACTGTGGCCGTAAATGGCGCGCGGGCGCAGCAGGCCAAAACTGTCGTATACATCCAGATAGCTGCGGTTATTGGGGAACAGCTCGTTGACCCATTTGATCTCGTCCTTGTTTTCCGCCACGTGGGTTTGTAGGAACACATCGGGGTAGGCACGGGCCAATTCACCGCAGGCGGCCAACTGCTCGGGGGTAGAGGTAGGCGCAAAACGGGGAGTCAGTGCGTAAAGTTGGCGACCCTTGCCGTGCCAGCGTTTGATCAGGTCTTCCGAGTCGCGTGCGCCGGATTCAGCCGTATCTTGCAGATAGTCCGGGCAGTTGCGGTCCATCATGACCTTGCCGGCAATCATGCGCAGATTGCGCTCGTGGCTTTCTTCAAAAAAGGCATCCACGGATTGGCGGTGCACACTGCCGTAGACCAAGGCGGTGGTGGTGCCGTTGCGCAGCAGCTCGTCCAGAAAAACACTGGCAACTTCACGAGCGTGTTCGCTATCGCCAAAACGGCCTTCGGTGGGGAAGGTGTAGGTTTCCAGCCAGGGCAGCAGGCCGCTGGAGGGGGAGGCAATAATGTCAGTTTGCGGAAAATGCAGGTGGGTGTCGATCATGCCGGGCATGATGATTTTGCCGCTCAAGTCGACTTTTTGTGTGCCGGTGGGCAGGCTGCCCGACAGTTCGGCCCAGTCACCACAGGCCTGGATCTGGCCTTGCTCGTTGACCAGCAAAAGGCCATCGCTATGGTAGCGCACAGCCTCGGAAGGATCTTCCAGCGTGGCCGGGTCTGCTACAAAGTACAGCAGTTGGGCGCGGTAAGCACAGGCGGAGTGCAAAGAGGTAGTCATAAATGTCCTTGAAGTCGGGGGCGCATCAGCGACTGAGCTGGCCCATTTGATAGGCGTGGGCCAGCAGTTCAGCGGCGACCGCCACGGCAATAATAGAAGGGGCCTTGCCCGTGATGCCGGGCACACCAATCGGGCAGACCAGTTCCTGGATACGGGATTCGGGCATGCCGCGTTGTTGCAGGCGGCGCTCGAACTGACGACGTTTGGTCATGGAACCGATCAAACCGACATACGCCGTATCGGGGCGGCGCAGAATTTGTTGGCACAGAGCCAAATCCAGGCCGTGATTATGCGTCATCACCAGAAAATAGCTATTGGTAGGGGCTTGTTCAATCAGGGCATCGGGAATATCGGTGATTTCCAGGCTGACGTTATCGGGCACCTGAGCTGGAAACAGTTCAGGCCGTTCGTCTATCCAGAGCACTCGGCAGGGCAGGGTACCCAGGATCTGAACCAGCGCCTCGCCCACATGACCGGCACCAAACAGCAGGATGGTCAGGGGAGGGGGCGGTAGGTCTTCCATCCAGATACCTTGCGCGCCATCGTAGTCCAAGCGGGACTCGTCCACGATGGAAGGGCTTTGAATATCCACTTGTTTGCTGCCGTCAGACAGCAATTGCGAACGGCGGCTGGTCGCCTGACCGGCTCGCACTGCGCTGTCCAGCTCTTCCAGCCAGCCCAGATCGTCGGGGCCCAGGGTCTCGTACAGCAAAGTGACGACCCCGCCGCAGCATTGGCCCAAGCTGGGGCCTAGTGGCAGGCGGCTAAGGCTCCAATCAGGCCCGGAAGACTGGCCGAGCATCACACGCGCCTGCTCGGCAGCCACCCACTCCAGATGGCCGCCACCAATGGTCAGCCACTGCTCCGTCTGGCTGAACAGCATGGCTGTACCCGCAGCGCGCGGAGTAGAGCCCTTGGCCAGCGCCACCGAGCACAGAACCAACCGCTCGCCCGCTTTCAGACGGACGAGGGCAAGAGAGGGCCAGCTACTCATTTCACGTTACGAATAGCCGCGACAGCACGCATGACGGCTTCGGCGGTGGCTGGGGCGTTCAGCTCAGGCTCGATCTGGTAATTGCCCACGCTGGCGACGGCATCGCGAATTGCGTTGAACACGCAAAAGGGCAGCAACAAAGGAGGTTCACCCACCGCTTTGGAGCGGTGAATGGAATCCATGGCGTTGTGGCCATCGAACAAGTTCACGCGAAAATCCACCGGGCAGTCGCTGATAGCCGGGATTTTGTAGGTCGAGGGCGCATGGGTGGTGAGCTTGCCCTGGGCATTCCAAACCAATTCTTCTGTGGTCAACCAGCCCATGCCTTGGATAAAGGCCCCTTCAACCTGACCAATATCCAGAGCCGGGTTGATGGATTTTCCCACGTCGTGCAAAATGTCCGCCCGCATCAGGCGCGATTCACCTGTCAGCGTGTCGATCAGCACTTCTGCTACGGCAGCGCCATAGGAGAAGTAGTAGAAGGGGTTGCCCTTCATGATCTTGGAGTCCCAGTGCAGGCCGGGTGTGGCGTAGAAGCCGTCGGACCATAGCTGAACGCGGGCTTGGTAGGCGTGTTCAACTAATTGGAAGAAGGGCATGATCTGATCACCGATCTCGACCTGACCATGTTCAAACTTCACACTGGATTCTTCAACCGAGAACAGTTGAGCCGCTACCGTCGTTAAGCGTTGCCGAATCTGGTGGGCGGCGTCTTGTGCTGCCTTACCATTCAGATCGGTCCCGGTGGAGGCCGCCGTGGCCGAAGTATTGGCCACTTTGGTGGTATCGGTGGCAGTGACGCGTATATGTTCCAGATTCAGGCCCAGCTCATGAGCCACGATCTGGGCAACCTTGGTGTTCAGACCCTGGCCCATTTCCGTACCACCGTGGTTCACCAGTACAGTGCCGTCACGATAAACGTGGACCAAGGCACCGGCTTGATTGAAGGCGGGCACGTTAAAGGAAATGCCGAACTTTACCGGAGTCAGCGCCAGACCTTTTTTCAGAATCGGGCTGCTGGCATTGAATTCAAGGATATGTTCACGCCGCTGTCGGTATTCACTGGTGGTTTCCAGCTCTGTCACCAACTCGTTGATGACGTTGTCCACGACGGTCTGGTCGTACGGGGTGATGTTCCGGTCCTGCTTGCCGTAGAAGTTCAGGTGGCGCACATCCAGGGGATCTTTGCCCAAACGACGGGCAATCGTATCCAGGGCCACTTCCATCACCAAAGCGCCTTGTGGACCACCAAAGCCGCGGAACGCGGTATTTGATTGGGTATTGGTGCGGCCGCACAGGGCGCTCATTTCGACATCAGACAAGTAATAGGCATTGTCAAAGTGGCAGATGGCACGGGTGGCAACCGGGCCAGACAAGTCAGCCGAAAAGCCCGAGTTAGCCGTCATCTCCAGACGGGCACCCAGAATACGGCCTTCGTCGTCGTAGCCAATGTCGTATTCGTAGTAGAAACCGTGACGTTTGCCGGTGATCATGAAGTCATCGTCACGATCCAGACGCAGCTTGATCGGGCGTTGCAGCTTGACGGCGGCCACACTGGCCACGCAGGCATACAGGGCAGATTGGGATTCTTTGCCCCCAAAACCACCGCCCATACGACGACATTCCACATGCACTTTATGGGCACCTACTCCCAGGCAGTGCGCCACCAGTTGCTGCATTTCCGACGGGTGCTGGGTAGAGCACCAGATATGCACAGCGCCATATTCTTTTGGCACGGCGTAGGAGATCTGGCCTTCCAGGTAAAACTGTTCCTGACCATTGCACTGGAAGGTGCTTTTCAGGCGATATGGGGCGGCATCCAGGGCTTTTTGAGCGTCCCCTTGTGTCAGGTGCATGGGGGGCAAGACACCTGCTTGGGCTGCCTTGGCCTCTTGTGGGGTCAGAATGGCAGGAAGTTCTTCGTACGTGATCTTGCCCAGACGGGCGGCGCGGCGCGCTTGGTCGTGGGACTTGGCAATTACCGCAAAGATGGGTTGGCCAAAGTAATGCACAATTCCATCGGCCAAGATGGGGTCGTCATGCAGAATCGGGCCACAGTTATTAGCTGCCGGGATATCCGCTACGGTCAACACGGTAATGACGCCCGGTGCCTGGCGTACCGCCTCCAGATCCACATTCAACAGGCGGGCATGGGCTTTTTCTGACATGCCCAGCGCAATATGGGCCGTGCCCTGTAACTCGGGCAGATCGTCCGTGTAGGTGGCGGTGCCGCTAACGTGCAGGTCTGCCGATTCGTGCAGAAAGGAGACGCCAACCCGCTTGGCCGTGGCAGTGTTCAGGTGGTCGATATTGTCGATTTTCATCACAAGGTCTCCAGGCTGGCTTGAGCTCGGTGAAAAACATTCAACTGGGCGGGACTCAACGCATGTTCAGGGTGGGTTTCCAGGAAGAAGCGATACAGCAGATTGGCCGCACTTTGATTGCGGTACTCGCTGCTGGCACGCATATCGCTTAGGGCTTGATAGTCCTGTTGCAGCGCTTGCATGGCAGCTTGGACGTTCTCCTCGTTCCATTCCTGGCCTTGCAAGACGTGCTCGGCGTGGCTGGCCCGTTTTGGCGTAGCCGCCATGCCGCCAAAAGCGATACGAGCCTGTTTGACGATCTTGCCATCTAGTTCGATGGCAAAGGCGGAGCAGACGGCAGAAATATCTTGGTCGAAACGCTTGGATAGTTTGTAGGTACGGAATTGCCACTGGCCTTTCTCACGCGGGATGATCAGGCCCTGTACGAACTCACCCGGCTCCATGGCAGTTTTCTGGTAGGCCAGATATAGGTCTTCCAGAGGCATGACGCGCTCGACGGTGCCTTTACGCAGGACCACGCGGGTGCGCATGGCAATCAGGGCGGGCATGGAGTCGCCAATGGGCGAGCCGTTGGCCACGTTGCCACCGAGCGTACCGGCGTTGCGGATAGGGAAAGAGGCAAAGCGCTGGCGTAGTTCGGCCAATTCAGGGTGATCCTTGATGAGGGCATCAAAGGCGTCATTCAGTAGCACGCCTGCGCCAATATAAAGATCGCTCTCGGTGCTTCTCAGTTCGCGCAGCTCTGCGACCTGACCAATATAAATCAGGTGTGGCAACTCGCGAAATTGCTTGGTCACCCACAAGCCAATATCGGTGCTGCCAGCCAGAATGCGGGCTTGCGGATATTGTTCGCGCAATTGGGCTAATTGCTCCAGCGTGCGCGGAGCGTGAAAGGTTTGGCCCTGATATTCGTAGGCCAGCATGCCGTCCTGACGAATGGCGCGCAGCTTGTCTTCAATGGTTCGGCGATCCATGCCTACAGCCGGGTAGCTGTGCATGGCTTTGGCGGCATCAATAATGGGGCGGTAGCCCGTGCAACGGCATAGATTGCCCGAGAGCACATCGTCGATCTGCTCTCGGGAAACGGGGCCGTCCTCGGGCGAATGCTTGATGTACAGGCCCCACAGGGACATGATGAAGCCGGGTGTGCAAAAGCCGCATTGGGCGCCGTGCCAGTCCACCATGGCTTGTTGCACAGGGTGTAAAGTGCCATCGTCCTGGCGCAGATCTTCAATGGTGTAGAGCACCTTGCCATCGAGCGTAGGCAGCAACTGGATACAGGCGTTCACGGCCCGCAATTGCAATTGATTGTTCTGGTCCAGTTCGCCAATCATGACGGTGCAGGCACCGCAGTCACCCTCGGCGCAGCCTTCTTTGGTGCCGGTGCAGTGCAAATCCTCACGTATATACTGTAAAACGGTTCGCGTGGTCGGGGCCTGAGCCACTTCCTGTACCTGGCCGCGAAAAATAAAACGAATTGGTCTTGTCTCCATGATCTCACTCGACTGTTTTTTTTACGGTTTGAAGATAGCATTTGCTTAGGATGCGAACATTTGCTTGGAATGATGTTCACTATATAAGCGTATGAGTGTCTACACGGATCAACGGCAGGGGCCAGCGCTTGTATTATTTAGACCATGCCAAAATTACGAGAACAACTAGACCTACATTTGCTGCGGGTTTTGCAGTCGCTGCTCAAAGAGCATAGCGTCTCGCGTACGGCCATCCGTCTGGGTATGTCCCAGCCGGCCGTCAGCAATGCCTTGCGGCGCTTGCGTGAAATCACGGGTGATCCGATTTTGTTGCGTGGCAAAAAGGGAATGGTGCCTACCGAGCGCGGCCCCTTTTTGCTGGCACATGCCACGGAAGCCCTGCAAGCGATCGAGCGAATTTCTGCTACGGCAGAGCCGGTGGATCCTAGCCAGTCTACCCGGGTTTTCAATCTGGGCGCACCGGACTATCTGGACGGGGCTTTTATTCCGGATATTGCCGAGCGAGTGCGCCGTCAGGCACCGCGGGCCCGGCTGGTGGTCCATACCATCAACCCTGATCTGGACTACGTGCAGGCCCTGGAGGAGGGCGAGCTGGACGTGGTGATCGGGAACTGGCTGGAACCCCCCGAAAAGCTGCATCTGGCGCGCCTGTTTGATGATGATGTGGTCTGTATGTTGGGCCGCCACCATCCGTTGGCGCAACGCGGCTTGTCCTTGCAGCATTATCTGGAGATGCCGCATCTGGCACCGTCGGCCCATGTCACGGACAAACGCGGTTTTATTGATGGCTGTCTGGCCGAACAGGGGATCAGCCGTCAAGTGCAGATGGTGGTGCCGTATTTTGGCCTGGTACCGGGTATTTTGAGTCGTACGGATATGGTGTTCACGACCAACCGTCAGTTTGCCGAGTACTATGCCCGCATTTTGCCCATTACGGTTTTGCCTTGCCCGGTTCATTTTCCGCTGATGCGTTTCTACCAACTCTGGCATCCCCGTACGCATAATGCGGCAGAGTTGTTGTGGTTCCGGCGTTGTATTGCTCAGGCCGCAGGTCGTTTGGATGGATTGTCAGGGGGAACTCCATGAGCTTAAAGATTGATTTGAACTGCGATATGGGCGAGAGCTTTGGCCCCTGGGGCATGGGCCATGACGAGCAGGTGATTCCCTGGGTGACATCCGTGAATATCGCCTGTGGCTTTCATGCTGGTGATCCGGGCACCATGCGTCAGACCGTTGCCCTGGCACGGCGACACGGTGTGAAGCTAGGGGCGCACCCTGGGCTGCCTGATCTGGCCGGTTTCGGCCGTCGAGTCATGGCTGTTACGCCCGAGCAGGTGTATGACATGGTGGTGGTGCAGGTGGGGGCGCTGGCCGCGGTTGCGCGTACTCAAGGCGCGGCCTTGCATCACGTCAAGGCACATGGGGCTCTCTACAATATGGCCGCCCGTGATGGGGGATTGGCCACGGCCATCGCCCAAGCGGTAGCGGACATTGATCGCAGTCTGGTTTTGTATGCGCTGGCAGGCAGTGTTCAGGTTCAGGCCGGACGGGATGCAGGCTTGAAGGTCGCCCAGGAAGTGTTTGCCGATCGCAGCTACCAGGATGATGGCAGTCTGACACCGCGTCAGCAGGCGGGTGCCATGATTACCGATGCCGGACAGTCTGTGCAGCAAGTGATGCAGATGATAGAGCAAGGCACCGTAACCAGCCTGGCGGGTAAAACGGTGCCTTTGTCTGCGGATACCTTATGTCTGCACGGTGATCAGGCCGGAGCGGCCGAGTTTGCGCAGCGTTTGCATCAAGCATTCGAGCAGAGCGGCGTCCGCGTTCAAGCCGTCTAACTAGGTTTTGTGCTCGGGCAAATTACGACGCGCTGTATCAGTGCTAGCCAGTTCTTCCAGCTCTTTTTCCGTCATGTCCTTGTACATTTCAAGCGAGGCCCCTTTCAGGCTGGACATGGGCGTTTCGCCCCGTTTGGCTGCTAAGGCCGCACCTGCGGCTTTTTGTTGAGCTTGAGATAAAGCAGGCATGAATCACCTCCGATAAACAAGTGGTCAAGTCTGTAGTGTGCACCTGAAAAAAAGACGTCACAGCAAGCAAATGTGAGGCTTGTTTGCCGTCCTGAACAGCCGCAGGGGGGATAACCTGATCAGGATACTTTTCGTTTCTGAATCAGATACATTGCCATACCGAAAACCAAACCCCAGAAGGCGCTGCCGATATTGAGTAGGCTCATACCCGAGGCTGTGGTCAAAAAGGTCACCAGGGCAGCATCACGCGTGTCAGGGGCTTCCAGGGCCATGTGAATACTATTGCCTATGGTGCCCAGCAGCGCCAGGCCCGCAATGGCGGCAATCAATTCGGCAGGAAAGGCGGCGAACAGGCTGACCACGGTTGCGCCGAAAATCCCGGCAGCAAAATAGAAAATCCCTGCCCAGACACTGGCGCGGTAGCGTTGACGCGGGTCGGCATCCACTTCAGGGGTCATGCACAGGGCTGCACTAATCGCGGCCAAATTGTAGGCATAGCCGCCAAAGGGGCCAAAAATCAGGCCGACAATACCCGTCCAGCTAATGACGGTGGAGTGGGGGGCGTCGTAATTGTGGGCCTTCAAGACCGCCACGCCCGGAATGTTCTGCGAGCTCATGGTGACGATGAAAAAGGGAATTCCCACACCGACCAGGGCAGTCCAGGAGAACTCGGGCCAGACCAGTACCGGTGTGGCCGGTGTCCAGCTGAGAATTTCCATTTTCAGCAGACCTTGCATGGCGGCAATCGTGACACCGGCCACCAGAGACAGGGGAACGGCGTAACGGGGCGACCACTGACGCACTAGCAAGAACACAATAAACATGCTCAGGCACAGCAGCCATTGGGTCTGCATAGCGCCAAACAAGTCCAGACCAAAGCGCAGCAAAATGCCACCCAGCATGGCACCGGCAATGCTGCGTGGCATGTACTTCATCAGTTTTTGAAAACTGCCGCTCAGACCACAGATCGTGGTCAGCAGGGAGGAAAACAGGAAAATCCCCACGGCTTGCGACATGGGCAGGCCGACCAGGCCGGTTGCCAGCAAGGCCGCGCCAGGTGTCGACCAGGCCGTCAGAATCGGAATTTTGTAGCGCAGCGACAAGCCAGCGGACAACAGCCCCAGGCCAATACCCAAAGACCACATCCAGGAACCTAGCTCGGCGGTGTTGGCGCCTGCAGCTTGAGCAGCTTGAAAAACAATGGCAGCTGAACTGGTATAGCCCACCAGCACAGCAATAAGCCCGGCCGACATGTGAGAGATCTGAAACCAACTAAGTAAGCGATGCAGATATCCGGTGCGGGGCAAGGGTGTGAGGGACATGGGTGCGTGTGGTGAGGGGGTTAAGACTTAAGAAGCATGCGTTTGGCTTAAGTAACGGCTGGGGGTGTCACCCAAAATAGATTTGAAAACGGTAATAAAGGCACTGATAGAGGTGTAACCCAATTCCCTGGCTGTGCTCTTTACAGACATTCCCGAACCTAGTTTTTGAAGGGCCAACATCATCATGAATTGTTGACGCCAGCGCCCGAAACTCATCCCTGTGTGTTTTAGCATATGTCGGGCCAGGGTGCGCTCGCTCATCGCCAGCTTTTTTGCCCAGTCAGCCATGGTGGGGCGCGAGTCGGGCTGCTTGAGCATGGACTGCACAAGGGTTTGCAGAACCTTGTCTTCCGGTACTGGGACGTGCAATTGTCGCGTAGGCATCTGGTTCAAAGTTTCCAGCAAAACCAGGGCGAGGCGATGGGTTTGGCTGCCCAGCTCGTAGTCGGCTTTCAGGTCGCTTAAGTGAATAATCATTTCCCGCACCATGGGGCTGATGTCCAAGGTGCAGCAATGGTCGGGTAATTGATCCAGACCGGGCTGTATGTACAGAAAATGGATCAAGGACTTGTTGGCCGCGCGGGCGCGGTGGCGTATGCCTACCGGCACCCAAACCGCGCAAAGCGGCGGGACCATCCAATAGCCTTGATCTGTTTGCAACGTGACAGGGCCATATTGCGTCATGATCAGTTGCCCATTGGGGTGGGTGTGCAAGGGGTTTTCAGTTGCGCTGCCCATGGCCATTTTGATGCTGAAAATGGGACCGCCCTGCGGATTAGAGCTAAAACTCATGATTTGTCTGTTTTGGGGTATAAGTTGTCATAATATCCTGTTTACGTCGGGTCGGGCACAGGATAGAGTAGGGTTTTTACCTACTGATTCGTTTCCATGCCCCACTCTCGCTTTTCATGGTTCTTTCACCCCCTGACTGTTTTAGTGGGCGTTTTATTGATCGCGGGTAATTTGCGCGCGCCGATCACGGGCATTGCTCCCTTGCTGGAGCTGATCCAGGCCGATTTGTCTTTGTCCTCGACTCAGGCTGGTTTATTGACGGCCATGCCGTTGTTTATCTTTGCCGTCATTTCTTTGCTGGCGGCTTCTATAGCGCGTGTGATGGGGCTTTCTCGTTCCTTGTTTATTGCCTCCGTGCTGATTGCTGTCGGTGTGGTGGTTCGTGTGATGGGCGGGACGACGGCGCTGTTCTCCGGTATGGGTTTGCTGGCCATCGGTATTGCCTTGGCCAATGTGCTTTTGCCGTCCCTGGTGAAACGACATTTCCCAATGCGCATCGGCTTTGTGACTTCCCTGTATGTGCTATTTATGGGGCTGGTGGCCGCATTTAACTCCGCCTTGGCAGTGCCTATGGCGCAATGGGCAGGGCAAAGCTGGCGTTGGTCGTCCTTGATTGTGGTGGGCTTCATGGCCCTGGTCGGCGTGTTGGTGTGGGCTACCCAGCTTGGGGCAGACCGCCATGCCGCGCAAAACGCGCCTACCGTGGCTACAGCCAGCGCACCCGTCTGGCGTCTGCCTTTGGCCTGGTATATCACCCTGTATATGGGCTTGAACTCGGTGGCGTACTACATGATCGCCAGCTGGTTGCCCGTCATGTTGGTCAACTATGGTTTCGAGGCCGGTCAAGCGGGTCAGATCCACGGTCTCATGCAGCTGGCTACTGCTATTCCAGCCTTGTTGTTGATGCCTGTGCTTAGCCGTTTGAAGGATCAGCGTATTGTGGCTTTGGCAGGCGCCTTGTTGCAGACCCTGACGTTTGTCGGCTTCCTGGTGTTGCCGTCCTGGTCCTTGCTGTGGTCTGTGCTGTTTGGGGTGGGTAGCGGCAGCGTGTTCTTGATTGCCCTGTCCTTGATCGGGGTGCGTTCCACGTCCACTTCGCAGGCGGCGTCTTTGTCGGGTATGGCTCAATGCATGGGCTATATGCTGGCCGCTTTGGGGCCTCCCGCCATGGGAGGGCTGCATGATCTTTTTGGTGGTTGGGGCTGGGCTTTGGGTCTATGTATGGTGGTGACTGTGGGGATGGCTTATGCCGGTTGGCTGGCGGCACGTCCCGCTGTAGCGGCCACACCTTAGGT
>JBQEAN010000003.1:107513-109466 GCA_052109075.1 Alcaligenes sp.
TGGCTTATGCCGGTTGGCTGGCGGCACGTCCCGCTGTAGCGGCCACACCTTAGGTAAAAATGGGCAGGGTAGGTTTAGGTTCCTGATTTAAGACGGCGACTAAAAAGCGGCCTGTTTTCAGTGAGAGCACTGGTCGACGTGCCCGCCGTGGGCAGATCAAGTTTCTTGCCGGATCGACCTGCTTTTAGTCCTTGATCCGCAGCGAAATGGTATGCAGGGCCAAACCGCCCAGGGCCAGCAGGGCACCCACCCAGGCGGTGGAAGTCCAGCCCCAACCGGCGGCAATGGTCAGACCACCCAGCCAGGCTCCCAGCGCATTGGCCATATTGAAAGCCGAGTGGTTCAGGGCCGCTGCCAGGGTTTGGGCATCGCCAGCGACATCCATCAAGCGGATTTGCAAAGCTGGACCCAAGGCAACCAGCGTGCCGATCAGCATGATGTTCAAGGGACCCAGAATAGGATGGTGTGCGGTCACCATGAACAGCAAGAGCACCGCCGTCGCCCAGATCAGTACCAGTCGTATGCTGCGATCCAGATAGCGGTCCGCATAGCGTGCCCCCAGTAGATTACCTAGCACCATGCCTACCCCAAACAAGGCCAGCACAACAGGGATGGTGCTGGCGGACAGGCCCGCCAATTCCATCAAGGTCGATTTGACGTAGCTGAAGACGGAGAACATACCGCCAAAACCAATGGCGCCTATGCCGAGTGTCAGCCAAACTTGTTTGCGTTTCAATGCGCCCAATTCACGTAACGGGCTGGCCAGGGTATTGGCCGGGAGAAAAGGTACAAAGCGAAGTACCAGACCCATGGTGAGCAAAGCAATGACGCTGACGAAGGTAAAGGCAGCTTGCCAGTTTAGCCACTGACCCAAAGTGGTGGCGATAGGGACCCCCAGTAAGGTTGCAACTGTCAGCCCCAGCATGACGTAGGCCACTGCCTGCGCACGGCGATGCGGTGGCACCAGACGCGCTGCGACCAGGGCAGCTACGCCAAAGTAGGTGCCATGGGGAAAACCCGCCAGAAAGCGGGTAATCAAAACGGTTTCATAGGTAGGGGCGAGAACGGTCAGGAAGTTACCGACGGCATACGCGCCCATCAAGGCGATCAATAAGCGCCGCCAGGGCCAGCGAGCGCCCAATACCGCCAAGACTGGCGCACCGATCACCACCCCCAGGGCGTACGCGCTGATCAAGTGGCCTGCTGTGGGAATGTCGACGCCCAGGTCCTGAGCCACATCAGGCAGTAGCCCCATGATGACAAATTCACCAGTACCGATAGAAAAGCCGCCCACCGCCAGCGCCAGAATGGCCAGTAGAACCTGACGAGGGGATAAAGAAGAGTGTGAGGAAGACAAGATGACAGCCTGAGAAGCAAAAAGGGGTGGAGTGTCCAGCCCGTGGGAGACGCTATTGTCGTGCAGTCAGGGGGCAGGACTCAAGATTTGACGAGCGATTGCTAAGGTCATGTAACAGTAGGGAATTGATAATCTTTTTCAGGTTTTTAATTATTATTACGTCCTAGCACAAATTAATTTATTCAGCTATAGCGTCTACCTTAAACAACGTATGCAGATTTTTTTATTTATTTTATATAGAATCACGGTATTGGGTGTTTTGTATCCAATCATTTTCCTGTGGTAGCTTTCCCCTGATTTTGCAAGAAATCGGGGGTTTTTTTTATTCTGGAAATTTTGAATTTCAACAAGTAGTGTATTGGTTGCCTGTACCGGGCTTGCATGTTGTTTTCTGCTAATGCATTGATAGATAAGAAATTAGACAAAAAAAAATAAGAGGAATGGGCCTGTGCTTTTTGCATCAGGCCCATTGTTTTTTTGAACCTTTTAACGTTGTTTTGATTCTGCTTATATTTAATATTCAGTTAATCTTATGTTTTATGTCCGGTCATATTTATAATGGCTGTTATGTCCTTAGTTGACGGAATCTAAAGCTT
>JBQEAN010000004.1:0-106746 GCA_052109075.1 Alcaligenes sp.
TGCGTGCCGTCGGCAGGACATGGTTAGGCCCGGCACAGTAATCGCCCAGCGATTCAGAACTGTAAGGACCTAGAAAAATGGCGCCAGCATGGCGGATTTTGCCCAACAATTCCTGGGCGTTCTGGGTAGAGACTTCCAGGTGTTCCGGCGCGATATGGTTGCTGATCTTACAGGCCTCGTCCAGGTCGCGGACGTGGATCAAGGCACCCCGGCCAGACAAGCTGCGGCGGATAATGTCCGCGCGTGGCATGGTGGGCAACAGGCGTTCGATGGCGGCTTCAACCTGATCCAGGAAGTCGGCATCAGGGCACAGCAAGATGGCCTGGGCCAGCTCGTCGTGTTCGGCCTGGGAGAACAGGTCCATGGCCACCCAGTCAGCAGGAGCACTGCCGTCGCTGATGATCAGGATTTCGGAGGGGCCGGCAATCATGTCGATGCCCACTACGCCAAAGACGCGGCGCTTGGCAGCAGCGACATAGGCGTTACCGGGACCAACAATCTTGTCCACGGCCGGGATAGTGTCCGTGCCGTAGGCCAGAGCGCCGACTGCTTGTGCGCCACCAATGGTGAACACACGGTCTACACCGCCTAAAGCGGCGGCAGCCAGTACGATGGGGTTGCGTATGCCATCGGGTGTCGGCGTAACCATGATCAGTTCAGCAACGCCAGCCACTTTGGCAGGGATGGCATTCATCAGAACGGAAGACGGATAAGCTGCCTTGCCACCGGGAACATACAGCCCCACGCGATCCAGAGCCGTAACTTGTTGTCCCAGCACGGTGCCGTCGGCTTCCGTGTAGGTCCAGGTTTCAGTGCGTTGGTGCTCGTGGTAACGACGTACGCGTTCGGCGGCTTGTTCCAGAGCCTTGCGTTGTTCTGCAGGCAGGCTGTTCAGTGCCGATACGAGTTCTTCTTTAGAGATTTCCAGTGCCGAGGCCTGATCAACGCTCAGACGGTCGAATCGCTGGGTGTAATCCAGTAGAGCCGTGTCCCCTTCATGCTGGATACGATGCAAAATCTCAGCACATGCGTGCTCGATAGATGCGTCCTCAGACGCTTCGTAAGCCAGTAGAGTGCGCAGTTCAGCATCGAACTGGGCGGATTGAGAGTTCAGGCGATGGATCAGTGACATGTCGCTATAGGAAAAAGCTAAGAATCAAGGACCAGTGTATAACATTTCGCTTAGGCAAAAGGCGGTCTGCGCCTTTTGCCTAAGCATGATCTACCGGCTGTTTCCCCTTATCAGGAAAAGGGGGGGTATTACTCGTCCACCGAGGCGCGGGAGAAAGCGTCGATCAGGGGTTGCAGCTGTGCACCACGGTTCTTCATGGCAGCCTGATTAACGATCAAGCGCGAGGAAATGGGGCTGATATCTTCCACTTCCACCAGTTTGTTGGCGCGCAGGGTGCCACCACTGGAAACCAAGTCCACAATAGCATCGGCCAGACCGACCAGTGGCGCCAGCTCCATGGAGCCATACAGCTTGATCAGGTCCACATACACGCCCTTGCTGGC
Source organism: Alcaligenes sp. (assembly GCA_052109075.1). Lineage (GTDB taxonomy): Bacteria > Pseudomonadota > Gammaproteobacteria > Burkholderiales > Burkholderiaceae_B > Alcaligenes. The sequence continues at coordinate 1,516 of JBQEAN010000004.1, forward strand.
GAAGTGTTCGCGCGCAGCACGGGTGTATTTGGTGGCGATACGCAGGCGTGAGCCTTGCTTGACGGCGGAATGGTAGTCAAAACCCTCAGCTACAGCCACACACAGGCGGCAGCGTGCAATGTTCAGGTCCACGGGCTGGTACAGACCGCCCGGGTGCTGTTCCATGTGCTCGTAAAGCACGTCCTTGCCTGCAATCCCAATATGGGCGGCACCGTATTGCACATAGGTCGGCACATCTGTGGCACGCACAATAATCAGACGCAGGTCAGGACTATTGGTTGGCAGGATCAGTTTGCGCGACGTTTCAGGGCTTTCCAGCACCTTGATGCCTGCCTCTTCCAGCAAAGGCAGGGTTTCGTCAAAAATCCGGCCTTTGGACAAGGCCAGCGTCAGGGGTTGATTTAAACCGGCGGGACTCATTAGGTTTCCTTGCTGCTGATTCGCTCGATGTTGGCACCTACGGCCTGAAGTTTGGCTTCCATGCGGTCGTAGCCACGGTCCAGATGGTAGATGCGTTCGACGGTGGTGTCACCCCGAGCGGCCAGGCCGGCAATAACCAGGCTGGCCGACGCACGCAAGTCGGTCGCCATGACGGTGGCACCGGTCAGGTAGGGGACGCCGGTAATAACGGCCATATGGCCTTCGATCTCAATTTGTGCACCCAGGCGATTAAGTTCCTGCACATGCATGTAGCGGTTTTCAAAGATGGTTTCCACAACCGAGGCAGTGCCTTCAGCCAGGGTGTTCAAGGCCATCAGTTGGGCTTGCATGTCTGTGGGGAAGCCGGGGTATTCGCTGGTACGGAAACCGACTGCCTTGGGACGCTCATTCATGCTGGCCTTGATCCAGTCAGGGCCAGTTTCAATGTGCAGGCCCGCTTCGCGCAGCTTGTCCAAGGTCGCGCCCATGGCGTCGGCATCGGTATTGCGCAAGGTCAGTTCGCCACCTGTGGCGGCAACGGCACACAGAAAGGTTCCGGTTTCGATACGGTCCGGGCAAATGCGATGCGTGGCACCGTGCAGACGCTCTACACCATCAATGACAATGCGGTCCGTGCCGTGGCCCTGAATCTTGGCGCCCATTTTGATCAGCAACTCAGCCAAATCAATAATTTCCGGTTCGCGGGCGGCATTTTCCAGGATGGTTTGGCCCTCTGCTAGCACGGCGGCCATCATCAGGTTTTCAGTACCGGTGACGGTCACCATATCGGTACGTACGACCGCGCCCCGCAAACGTTTGGCGCGGGCATTCACAAAGCCGTGTTCGACATGGATTTCGGCACCCATGGCCACCAGACCTTTGATGTGCTGGTCCACGGGGCGCTGGCCAATGGCGCAGCCACCGGGCAGGCTGACGCGGGCTTCGCCAAAGCGGGCCAGCAAGGGGCCCAGCACCAGAATCGAGGCGCGCATGGTTTTCACCAGTTCGTAAGGCGCTTCCAGATTGGTGATGTTGCCCGCATTCAGGGCCAAAGTACCATTGCGTTCCTGCGTGACACCCAATTGCCCCAACAGCTTCAGGGTGGTGTCGATATCGCGCAGGCGCGGGACATTGTCCAGGTACACCGTGTCGGCAGTTAGCAGACTGGCACACAGAATGGGCAAGGCGGCATTTTTGGCGCCAGAGATAGTGATCTCGCCATTCAGGCGTTGTCCGCCCGTGATGCGTAATTTATCCATTCGGATTGGCCTTGTATTCGTCGGGGGTAAGCGTGCGCATGGACAAGGCGTGAATTTCAGCTTTCATCCGGTCGCCCAAGGCCTTGTAGACCAATTGGTGGCGGGCGATCAGGCGTTTGCCTTCAAAGGCAGCGCTGACAATCAGGGCCTCAAAGTGCGAACCATCGCCTTGCACTTGCAAGTGTTCACAGGGCAGGTTGTCGGCAATGTATTGGTGAACTTGTTCGGGGGTCGGCAACATGAAATCAATTCCGTAATTTATAGCCTGAGGCAAGCAGGCGTAGCGAAATCAGACACAGCGCAACAAAGACGCTGGCGACAACGGTCAAGCTGAACCACGGAGAAATGTCCGAGGCGGCAAAGAACCCGTAGCGGAATCCGTCAATGGTGTAGAGCAGCGGATTCCAGTGTGAAACAGATTGCCAGAAGGGCGGCAAGCTATGAATCGAATAAAACACACCCGACAAAAAGGTGGCAGGCATGATCAAAAAGTTCTGGAACGCCGCCAGCTGGTCGAATTTTTCAGACCACAAACCGGCGATCAGCCCCAAGGTGCCCATGATGCCGCAAGACAGGATGGCAAAGACCAATACCCACAAGGGATTGGCAATGGGCAGAGACACAAAGAACAGGGAAACCAGCCAGACACAGAGTCCCACACAGACGCCACGGGCGATGGCGGCCAGCAGGTAAGCGGCGAAAATTTCGCGGTGCGAGAGCGGTGGCAACAGGATAAAGACCAAGTTGCCCGTAATACGGCTTTGAATCAGCGACGATGAAGGGTTGGCAAAGGCATTTTGCAACATGCTCATCATCATCAGGCCTGGAATCAGGAAGGCGGTATAGGGCACGGAGTCATACACCGTGACGCGGCCTTCTAATACGTGGGCGAAAATCAGCAAGTACATCAGCGCCGTCAGTACCGGGGCGGCAATGGTCTGAAAGCCCACTTTCCAAAAACGCATCAGCTCTTTGCGCAGCAGTGTTGGAAAGCCCGATCCCATTTTGGGTTGTGGTGGCAGGTTCAGTGTTCCGATTTTGGCGGCCGGTGCGTCCGTGTTCTGAGGTACGCCCCAGTGTTTGGGGGAATTGTTCTGGTTCACAGTGCCACCCCCATTTTCCCTTCGTTCTGCATGATGCGTACAAAAGCATCCTCCAGATCGTGGCCACCTGCACGCTCCATAATGGCTTGCGTGGTATCCAGGGCAACGACCTTGCCGCTTTTGAGCATAGCCAGCCGGCCACAGAGGGCCTGGGCCTCTTCCAGGTAGTGAGTGGTCAGCAAAATGGTGTGGCCTTGTTGATTCAGGCGAATGATGAACTCCCATAGCGTGCGGCGCAGATCCACGTCTACGCCGGCAGTGGGTTCGTCCAGAATAATGACAGGGGGGCGGTGCACCAGCGCCTGGGCCACCAGGACACGGCGCTTCATGCCGCCGGACAAGGCGCGCATATTGACGTCGGCCTTATCGCTCAAGGCCAGATTGGCCAGAATTTCGTCGATCCAGTCGTCGTTGTTTTTCAGGCCAAAGTAGCCCGACTGCAAGCGTAGCGTTTCACGGACGGTGAAGAAGGGATCGTAAACAATTTCCTGTGGCACCACGCCCAGCGACTGGCGGGCTTTTTGATATTGGGTGCGCACATCGTAACCACAGACGCTGATCTGGCCACTTGTTGGGCGGGTCAACCCCGCCAGCATGGAGATCAAGGTGGTTTTTCCCGCGCCGTTTGGACCCAGCAAGCCAAAAAACTCGCCATGCTCGATCGTCAGGCTGACCTGATCGACGGCCAGAAAACCGGCATCGGAACGGGGAGGTGAAAATAGGCTTTTGAGTCCCCGGCTTTGGGGGGCGAAGCGTTTGCTGACGTTATCTAGTTTGAAGGCGGACATGGCAATTTCGGTTAGCCTGACGCGGGTGGAGCGGTGATGGTCGTCGCTATGGCGTCTTTGTTAACTAAACAGGCCTACGCATGGGCGTAGACCTGTTTGGGTGGTGGTCAGGCTCTTTATTATAGAGTACGACTCTGGTCTGCTTAAGCGCGCAAGACCGAAGGCACCGTGCTTGCCACGGCCTGGCTTAGCTGTTTTGTTTGTTCAAGGCCTGGATCAAGCCATCAATACCGCCTTGTTCAATTTGCTGGGCGAACTGGTTGCGGTAATTCTGGATCAGCCAGATGCCTTCTACGTTCAGGTCATAGATTTTCCAGCCATCCGGTGTTTTTTCCAGACGGTAGTCCACGCCAACCGGGCCGCCGTTAGGCTGGGTCAGGGAAGAGCGTACGACGACGTCATCGGCATTGGCATCACCACGGAAAGGCAGGATGGTCAGCTGGGTTTTGGCATCCACGCGGGACAGAGCGCCACTATAGGTACGCACCAGGGTACCCTTGAAGGCATCAACCAGTTTTTGACGCTGCTCTTCGTTAGCCTGACGCCAGTAGCGACCAGCGGCTAAACGGGTTGTCTTTTCCAAATTGACGTAGGGCATGATGTGAGCGTTGACCGCGGCCGTAATCGCAGTACGGTCACCCTTGCGGATGGACTCGCTTTCCTTGACGACTTGCAATGCTTGATTGCCGACCGTTTCAACAAACTTGTTGGGCTCCCCTTTCGGGTCAGCGGCTTGGGCTTGGCTTGCAACAGCGTACAAACATAGGGCCAGAGCGGTACAGGTGGTCAGTAACCAGGAAATAAGACGAGAGGGAGAGGACTGCAAAGCAGTCCCGCCCAAGGCGGGACGGGAAATCATAAAAAACTCCAGATGAGTGTTCTGCGGGCAGGGCGTTTTTATTCGTCTGCGTCCGAGTAATCAGGCAAGTCCTGGGTGGTGTCGCCGCCGGTGCGACGTACTTGCACCAAGGCATGGCGTCGTTGCAGGTAAGCGTCGCGTATGAAACTGTAGCGGTCAAGCGCGATGTCGTTAACAAGTTTTTCTGTATCCAGCACGCCCGCGCGGGCATCCAGGGCCCACAGACCCATAATACTGTTGCGCACGGGTACATCCTTGATGGCCATGATCGGGCCAGTGGACGAGAAGCCTTCCAGGAAGCTGGTGCCGCGTGCCACACCGTCACGTACGGTGCTGGGGCCAAAAAATGGCAGCACGACGTAAGGACCGGATTTGATACCCCACACACCCAGCGTCACGCCAAAGTCGTTGGGAATACGCTGCGAGCCGTTCATGGTGGCCACGTCAATACAGCCGCCCAGACCCATGGTTGAGTTAAACAGGACTCGGCCCAGGGTGTTGAAGAAGTCGATGTGCTCGCCTTGCAGGAAGCTGTTCACTGCCGACCAGGCATCGCCCAGGTTATTGAACATATTGCCAACGCAGGTGCGCACAGGCTGTGGCGTCAGGGCCTTATAGCCTTCGGCAATAGGTTTGATCAGTGCGCCGTCCACGTTTTCGTTGAAGGCGTAGATGCCACGGTTCATGCTCTCCCAAGGGTCTTGCGGATTGGGGTTGGGCACACTAGCGCAACCGGCTACAAAGGCAGCACTGGCACCGATCAAGCTCAAACGGACTCCACGAGGCAGGGAGTAAGAGCGGCGAGTTGTTGTTGTATTCATGGTTGTGTCGTCTGTAATGAGCATGAGGCAGCGGTGTATTACTCCGTTTTGGAGTCGCCTTCTTTGGAGGCTGTGTTGTAGAGGAACTTGCTGATCAGTTCTTCCAGCACAACCGCGCTTTGGGTATAGGTAATGGTGCTACCGCCTTGCAGGTCTTTATCGTCGCCACCGGCTGTCAGGCCAATGTACTGCTCGCCAAGAAGGCCCGAGGTCAGGATAGAGGCCGAGGTATCCAACGGAAACTTGTAGTGCTCATCCATATCCAGCGTGACCACGGCCTTGAAGTCCTGGTTGTCAAAACCAATGGAGCTTACCCGGCCTACAACCACACCGCTGGCCTTGATAGGCGCACGGGGTTTCAAACCACCCAGATTATCGAATTTGGCTGATACCTGGTAGGTTTTGGCAAAGGAAAAAGAACTAAGGTTACCCGCACGCAGGGCCAGGAACGCCAGTGCAACCAGCCCTAGCAAGACAAACAGGCCAACCCAGAAATCGGTTTTCTCGCGATTCATAGCTGAGCAATTCCTAAATAGTTAACTGAACATAAGGGCGGTGAGCAGGAAGTCCGTGCCCAATACCGCCAGTGCGCCGCTTACAACCGTACGAGTGGTCGCGCGAGAAACGCCTTCGGGGGTGGGTTTGGCGTGCCAGCCCATATACAGGGCGATCAAGGTCACGATCAGGCCAAACACCAGGCTTTTGATCACACCGTTGAGCACGTCATCAATGACATCGACGCCGTTTTGCATCTGCGACCAGAATGCACCCGCATCAATGCCGATCATTTGTACGCCGACGATATAGCCACCCAAAATGCCGACCATAGAAAATACGGCAGCCAGGATGGGCATGGCAATAATGCCGCCCCAAAAGCGTGGCACCAGCAGCCGGCGCAAAGGGTCTACCGCCATGACTTCCATGGCGGCAATCTGTTCGCCGGCTTTCATCAAGCCGATTTCAGCCGTCAATGAGGTGCCCGCCCGGCCCGCAAATAGCAGGGCGGTAACGACTGGGCCCAGCTCCCGCACCAGGGACAGGGCTACCAACAGACCCAGAGCCTCTTCAGAGCCATAGCGGTTCAGCGTGTAATAGCCTTGCAGACCCAAGACAAAACCCACGAACAAACCGGAAACGGCGATGATCAGCAGTGAATAGTTGCCAATAAAGTGAATTTGCTGGGAAACCAGACGCGGACGCTGCCATAACAGGGACGAACGTGCCAGCAAGGCGGCAAACAGGCGGCTGAAGGCACCCAGGCCATAAATGCTGCTGCGTATGGCCGCGCCTAGTGCATTAATCGGGGCGGTGATGAAATTCATGAGCGCGTCGTCCGATTTTGCAGCCAGGCTTCAAAGGCCGGGGTGGTGGGATAGTTAAAGGCGATAGGACCATCGGGCTCACCACGCAGGAACTGCTGGACATAAGGGTCCTTCGAGGCACGAAGCTCCGTGGGGGCGCCTTGGGTCAGTAAACGTCCTTGGCCAACAATATAAACCTGGTCGGCAATAGCAAAGGATTCGGCCACGTCGTGTGTAATCAGTACCGAGGCGCAGTTCAGGCGGTCTGTCAGGTTGCGAATCAATTGCGCGGTAATCCCCATGGAAATTGGGTCCAGACCGGCAAAGGGTTCGTCGTATAGAATCAGCTCGGGTTCCAGCACAATGGCGCGGGCCAAGGCGACCCGACGTGCCATCCCGCCAGAAATCTCGTTAATGCCTAAATGGGCGGCGGCACGCAGGCCCACGGCATCCAGCTTGTCCAATACAAGGTTCTGAATCTCGGCTTCGGACGAGCCTGTCAGCTCCCGCAAGGGGAAGGCGACGTTTTCAAACACGTTCAGGTCGGTAAACAAGGCGCCTTGCTGGAACAGCACGCCCATGCGTTGACGCGTCTGGCGCAGGGCTTCATGGTTGAGTTCGGCCAGGTCTTGACCAAAAACCGTAACCGTCCCTTTCTGCGCGCGGATTTGCCCTGTCGCGGCCCGCAGAAGTGTTGTTTTTCCGGAACCTGAGCCCCCCATCATGGCGACCACTTGGCCCTTCTGGACGGTCATGGAGACGTCCGCCAGCACGGTGAAGGCACCATAGCCCAGCGAGGCAGCGTCCAGATTTAGTACGGCTTGGTCAGTATTTGCAGCCATGTCGCGGGCAAAATGGGATAAAAGGACCTGCCATTGTACCGCTTGCGCGTCTGACGGCTCAATGTCTTACGTACGATAAGCGCGGGATTGGGGCGTTTTGTGCCCCTTGACACAGCTGCTTACTGAATAGGGGCTCGGGAGCGGGAAATAGACCGTTATGAAGAGCCGGATTTGTTTCAGGAGGCCGGCTGGATCACAGCAAAAAGTAGTCCGCCGCCTGCCAGTAGCCATAAAGGGTTGATGCGGCTAAGCAGCAGGGCGGCAGCACAGGCCAAGGCCGTGGTCCAGGCCCATAATCCACCCTGGGCAGCTTTCAGAATGGTGCCGCTGGCGGCCAGAATCATGCCCGCCGCAATCGGCAACAGACCGGCCTCGATCGCGCGAATCATCCGCGTGCCCTCATAGCGCTTCCAGATCGTGGCCAAGTAATAAATCAGCAGGGCCGAGGGTAGAAAAATAGCGATGGACGCCGCTAATGCACCCGCCCATCCCGCTGCTTTCCAGCCCACCAGCGTGACCAGTAAGGACTTGGGGCCGGGTGTCAGGCGCGACAGGGCAAACAGATCCAGGAACTCCTGATTGCTGAGCCAGCCATGAATCTCCACCGATTGCCGATGGATTTCAGGAATGATGCTTTGCCCGCCACCAATAGTCAGAAAGGATAAGGGCGCAAATACGCGTATCAGCTGCAGCAAAATCGTGATCATGAAGGGTCAGCCTGCGATTGGCCTTGTTGTAGCCAGGCGTGCCAGATGGATAAGGGGGCGCAGATCAGGATGACGGGGATCAGGTTCCACTCCATGACGAAGATGCCTGCAAAAACGGCCACCATCAGGGTAATCGGTATTAGGCCATTGGCTGCACGACGTGCGGAACGCACCCCCATTTCCAGGGACAGGCCAATGGCTGCCGCCGCAATTCCGGCCATGATCTGGGGCACCAGGGTGGAGCCGGTCAGTTGCTCCAGACCTATCAGCATCAAAATCGCCAGCAGCAGTGGGGGCACCACCATGCCTAGCGTTGCGACCAGTGCGCCACGGCCTGCCTGCAGGCGGTAGCCAATCCAGATAGAGAGGTTGACGACATTAATGCCGGGCAGGGCCTGAGACAGAGCCAATCCGCTCAAAAAGTCATCCTGGCTCATCAATCGGCGCTGTACGACGAATTCGCGCATCAACCAACCACTCAAGCCCCCGCCAAAGCTGGTCAGGCCAATGCGGGCAAAGATCAGAAATAAAGCGCTTAAGGATAAAGGAGCGGGTTTTTGGGGCCGGGTCATAAGGCAATCAGGACGGATGGGCTCTTAAGTGTGAAAGTGAGAGCATTCTGGCATACAAAATAAGCTGATTTTGCCCTCTTGTGGACTTGAGGGGGCGAGCGGCACGTCGTTTTTGGGGTTGGGGAGAGGGGCTGGGCTCTGGAGGGTGAAATTTAATACTTGGACGGTCTGGGCTTGTTAGGGGGCGAAGGACTTGTCATTTGTTTGAATTATTTAAGAATAAAAATAAATAAAATATGAAATAAAAATTAAATAAAAATAAAAATAAAAATAAAATAAATAGAAAAAATAATAAAAAAATCCTGAAGCTATACCTGATGCCTGCTTGGGGAGGTCTATCTGTTTCTCTCCTGGTGGAGGGGCGAAATGATCTCTTTATATCTTCAATCTATTGAAATAAAAGGGATTGAAACGATCGTTTGAATTCGTCGATGGTTTGCAGGCCAGCTTGGCAGGTCGTTTGGGCGACCGCCATGGACAGATTGATGCAGATGTATTTGATCTATGCCCGTCTTTGATTGAAAATGGAAAAGACTTTATGGTCTTAAAACCAGTTGTGCGTGTACGATTATTCGATTGCCTCGCATCGTAGAGCGTCCGTTTGGGAGCTTATGCTGCGTGGGGTTTCAGTTTCCTGGAGACAAACCTATGACATCTAGTTCAGCCAGTGCAGTGACGGGCAGTGCCCGTACCTTGCGTCGGGTCGCCGTGTGCGGTGCCGGCGTTATGGGCGCGCAAATTGCCGCCCATTGCGTGAATGCGGGCATACCAGTGGTTCTGTTTGATCTGCCTGCCCGCGAGGGTCCGAAGAGTGGCATCGCCATCCGTGCAATTGCCAATTTGCGAAAAATGAATCCCGCTCCCTTAGGGACGCCAGATCTGGCCGAGCTGATCGAGCCCGCTAACTACGAAGACAATCTGGATCGTCTAGCCGACTGCGATCTGGTGATTGAAGCCATTGCCGAGCGGCTGGACTGGAAACAGGATCTGTATCGCAAGATCGGGCCAGCTTTAAACCCTCACGCCATCATCGCCAGCAATACCTCGGGCTTGTCCATTACTTCTCTGGCAGATGTCTTGCCCGAAGCGTTACGCCCACGTTTTTGCGGTGTGCACTTTTTCAACCCGCCCCGCTACATGAGTTTGGTGGAGTTGATCCCAACGAAATACACCCAGCCAGAGTTGCTGGATACCCTGGAAACCTTCCTGGTATCGCAACTGGGCAAGGGCGTGGTTCGCGCAAAAGATACCCCTAACTTCATCGGTAATCGTATCGGTGTATTTGGCATTCTGTCCGTGTTTGAGCAGGCGAACCGTTTCTCCCTGACTTACGAACAGGTTGATGAATTAACGGGCACTCGCTTGGGCCGTGCTAAATCGGGTACTTACCGTACCGCTGATGTGGTGGGCTTGGATACGCTGGCTCATGTGATCCGCACCATGCAGGATCAATTGCCTGATGACAGTTTCAAAGCTCACTTCGGTCTGCCGCCAGAAGTGCAGGGCCTGATTGATGCCGGTGCTCTGGGTCAAAAGACCGGCGCGGGTTTCTTCCGCAAGAAGGGCCGTGAGATCCAGCGTTTCGATGCCCAGCAGCGTGATTACGTTGCCGCTGACCAGAAGATCGATCCAGATGTTGCTGCTATTCTGGCTGTGCGTGACCCGGCTGAGCGCCTGCGCCAGCTGCGCGAGTCCGATAAGCCACAAGCTCAATTTGTGTGGGCCGTGCTGCGCGACACGTTCCACTACAGCGCCATTCATCTGCAAGATATTGCTGACAACGCCCGTCAATTGGACTTGGCCTTGAAATGGGGCTTTGGCCACAAACAAGGCCCCTTCGAGATCTGGCAAGCGGCCGGATGGCGTCAGGTGGCCGAGTGGATCAATCAGGATATTCAAGACGGCAAAACGCTTAGCAGCCAGGCGCTACCAGATTGGGCCACCCGTGGTCCCGTGTGGGAGGCGCAAGGCGTACATACTGCCGCTGGTTCCTGGAATCCATCGCAATCACGTTTTGAGGGCCGTAGCGAGCTGGCCGTGTATCAGCGTCATATCGGCACACCTTTGCTGGTGGGCGAAGTCGATGCGCTGGAAACTCGCACGGTTTTTGAAGATGAGTCGGTTCGTTGCTGGACTCTGCCAGCCCCACATCCCCAAGATGTGCTGATCGTTTCCTTCAAAACCAAGATGCACACGCTTAGCCCCGGTGTGGTCACAGGTGTTTTCAAAGCGGTTGAACTGGCTGAGGCCTCCTACCAAGCATTGGTCATTGCCCAGGACGGCGATCCCTTCTCGGCAGGTGCTGACCTGAAAGCTATCTTGCCTTTGTTCGAGAAAGAAGGTGTGGCGGCGGTTGAGCCGGTAGAGCGCGCCATGCAGGACATGGTTCTGCGTATTCGCTATGCACAAGTGCCCGTGGTGGCTGCCGTTGCCGGTCTGGCCTTGGGTGGCGGTTGCGAGTTGGCTGTGCATTGTGCGCACCGTGTTGCCCACTTTGAGTCCTACATCGGTTTGGTGGAAGTGGGTGTGGGTCTGGTTCCGGGCGCAGGTGGCTTGGCGTACTCCGCTCGCCGCTCTGCGGAGTTGCAGGCAATGGGGGCTCCTGATGCGCCTTTGCTTGCGTACTTGAAGCGCTTTGCTCTGGCTATTGCCAGCGCTCAAGTGTCGCGTTCGGCCTTGGATGCTCGCCAACTGGGTTTCCTGAAAGAGTCCGACACTATCGTCATGAACCGTCAGGAACTGGTTTTTGTGGCCGTGCGTCAGGCACAGGCTCTGGCTAGCGCCGGTTGGCGTGCTCCATTGCCACGTCGTTTCCCGGTCGCGGGACGCGATGGCATCGCCACGCTGAAAGCCCAACTGGTGAATATGAAAGAGGGTGGTTTTATCTCGGAATATGACTTCCATATCGCCGAGAAGGTCGTAACCGTGATCTGCGGGGGCGATGTTGATCCAGGCTCGCTGGTTGATGAAGCATGGATGATGGCGCAAGAGCGGCAGGCTTTCCTGGAGCTGCTCAATACCCCCAAGACCCAGGAACGTATTACTGGGATGTTGACCACTGGCAAGCCAGTGCGTAACTAGAGCGGATCAAGGAGTAGACATGACTGTACAACAAGCTTATATCGTCGCTGCCAAGCGTACGCCCATCGGCAAAGCGCCTCGTGGTGTGTTTTCGTCCTACCGCCCTGACGAGCTGTTGGCCGAAGCCATTCGCGGAACACTGGCTGGTGTGCCCAACCTAGACCCGGCTGCTATTGAAGAAGTGGTGGCGGGTTGCGCTCTGCCTGAAGGCCCACAAGGCTTTAACGTTGCGCGTATCTCGGCCTTGCTGGCTGGCCTGCCACATACCGTGGCGGGCATGACTGTGAACCGTTTCTGCGCTTCGGGTTTGAGTGCCATCGCCATTGCTGCCGACCGTATCCGTACGGGGCAGGCCGACATTATTGTGGCCGCCGGTGTGGAATCCATGAGCCAGGTCCCGGTAATGGGTGTCGGCACCACATTTAGCCCCGAAATTTTTGCTTCGGATGAAAACTACGGCATTGCTTACGGCATGGGCTTGACCGCCGAGGAAGTTGCTCGCCAGTGGAAAGTGTCCCGTGAAGATCAGGACGCCTTTGCGTTGGCATCGCACCAGAAGGCCGTCAAGGCCTGGGAGTCGGGCGAGTTCACGGGTGAAGTCTTGCCCGTATCGGTGACACGCCGTCAGCCTAATCTAGCCACCCAGGAAATCACGGTCAAAACGCAAGTGGTTGACCGTGACGAAGGCCCGCGTCCCGATACCAGTCTGGACGTGCTGGGCAAGTTGCGTCCTGTATTTGCGGCACGTGGCTCGGTGACAGCAGGGAACAGCTCGCAGATGTCCGACGGTGCGGGCGCTTTGCTGGTGGTGTCCGAGCGTGCTCTACGCGAACACAATTTGACGCCTTTGGCTCGCTTTGTGACTTTCTCGGTTCGTGGCGTGCCGCCGCAGATCATGGGTATCGGCCCTAAAGAAGCCGTACCTCATGCCCTGGCGTTGGCGGGCCTGAAGCAAGATCAGATGGATTGGATCGAACTGAACGAAGCCTTTGCTGCTCAGTCTCTAGCGGTGATTCGTGATCTGGGTCTGGACCCAGAGCGCGTCAACCCGCTGGGTGGTGCGATTGCTATGGGCCATCCTTTGGGTGCGACCGGTGCCATGCGTGCCGCGACCGTGGTTCATGCTTTGCAGCGCCGCCAGTTGAAATACGGCATGCTGACCATGTGTATCGGTACAGGCATGGGAGCCGCCGGGATTTTCGAGCGTACGTAATTCCAGGTCTGGCCCTGGTTCTATCTCTGTGTTGCAGCAAGCCGCCTTCGGGCGGCTTTTTTATTGGACCGCCATTGAGCTTTGATGGGTCATATGTACTACGTGTAAGTAAATCTGCTTAAAACCCGCTAAATGTCAAAAAAGTAAAGGTTTGTTGTTGTCATAGAGTAGACATGGGCCCAAGCCATAGTCCTTTTCATTGTGTTGAACAGCTCACACGGAGGATGTATGGGATTGCCCTCTCACTTGGTGCCCAGCCTGCACGTTCCCCCTTTGTTCTGGCAGGGGTGGGTCACGGCCCGTCTGGAGTCGGGGCAGTTTGAAATCGACTGCGGCGAGCGTTGCTGGCAGGCCCGGCTTGCGGTCAGTTGTCTAGTGCAACCACAAGTGGGTGACCAGGTTTGGGTTGGTGGTGCCGATGGCGAGCAGGCTTATGTGTTTGCCGTACTGGAGCGCCCCCAAGGTGGAGTTTTGCATTTGGTGGCTGAACAGGGTTTGCATGTGCAAGCCTCCCAAGGCAGTGTCCACATCCAATCCGAGATGGACCTGACCTTGCAGGCAGGCGGGCATTTACGGCAGTCCGGCCGGGAGTTGAGTCTGACAGCGGGCACATTGCGGATTTTGTCCCGGGTGCAGGAAACCGTGGCGGACCGACTATCTCAAGTGTGTAATCACGTGTTCCGGCTGACTGAAAAAGAAGAGCGTTGGCGCGGCGGCCGGCTGGATGTGCAGGCTCAGCATCAGATGCGCCTGCATGCCCGTCATACCTTGTTGACCGCACGCGAGCTGGTCAAAGTAGATGCCGACCAAATTCATATGGGATAAGCATGCTGACAGAACGTCTTGTACAAGTGCATAGCCCGCTGGGGCCGGAGGTCTTGCTGTTTCATGCTCTACAAGGGCGGGAAGCCTTGTCCCAGCCCTTTGAGTTGCAGCTTGATGTGGTGTGCAACACGCCTTTGCTGGATTTGCGCAGCCTGCTGGGCGAGTCCCTGAGCCTGGAAATTAAGACGCCTTTGGGAGTTCCGCGTTTTCTGGATGGCCGCATCAGCGCTTTTCGCTTGCTGGGTAAAACTGGCCGCAGCGACCGTTTCTATACCTACAGGGCGACCTTGCGTCCTTGGTTGTGGTTCTTGAGCCAGAACATGGACAGCCGGATCTTTCAGGAAAAGACGGTTCCCGAGGTCTTGCAGGAAGTGCTGGGTCGTTATCCCTTTGCGTGGGAGTCGCGTCTGACGCAGGACTATCCGCGCCAAACCTATTGCGTGCAGTACCAGGAAAGTGATTTTCAGTTTGTCAGCCGTTTGATGGAGCGCGAGGGGATTTACTACTGGTTTGAGCATCGTAATGGTGCACACACCCTGGTGATGGCTGACGATGCAGGCCAGCATGCGACAGCGCCTTGGCTGTCGGATCTGCCTTTTGTCTCGCCTGACCGGGTTGCACACCCCGATGTTGAACATATTCATGCCTGGCACCCCTACGAGCAAGTGACCCCAGGTCGCTATGCGACGGCGGATTACGACTATTGCAAGCCGGGAGCCAGCCTGGATGCCACCCGCAGTAATCCGGCAGAACACGCTTTGGGCGATTTGGAAGTTTATGAGTGGGCCGGTGGTTATACCGAGCCTCAGCATGGAGAACATTACTCTCGCCTGCGGCTGGAAGCCTTGCAAGCCGTACGCAGTCAGGCACAGGCCCAGACTAATGCGCGTGGCGTCGCGCCTGGCTACTTACTGTCTGTGCGCAATCATCCGCGCCCCGAGGACAACCGTGATTATCTGGTGACCCAGGTTGATTACGACTTTCTGGATGTGGGGCATACCGGCGAGAGCGGGATGGCTAGCCACTACTTCATCGATTTTCTGGTTATTCCGTCCAGCCAGCCATACCGCCCCTTGCGGCTTACGCCCATCCCACGTACTTATGGTCCCCAAACTGCCAAGGTAGTGGGCAAAAGTGGTGAGCAGTTGTGGACTGATCAGTATGGCCGCATCAAAGTTCAGTTTTTGTGGGACCGCTATGGGCAGGCTAATGAAAATAGCTCCTGCTGGCTACGCGTTTCCAGCCCTTGGGCAGGCGGTGGCTTTGGCGGTATTCAGTTGCCTCGCGTGGGTGACGAAGTCATTGTGGATTTTTTGGGAGGCGACCCAGACCGGCCGATTGCGGTGGGGCGTGTGTATAACGCGAGCAATATGCCACCCTGGAACCTGCCGGACAATGCGACGCAAAGCGGCTTTCTAAGCCGATCTAAAGACGGTGACCCCAGCAACGCCAACGCCTTCATGTTCGAGGACAGAGCCGGGCAGGAACGTATTTGGCTGCATGCCGAGCGCAATCTGGATACGGAGGTTGAGGGCGACGAAACACATACTGTCGATGGTAACCGGACCACAGTGGTGACGGGACACGACACTTTGGGCGTCATGGCGACCCGGACAACCACCGTACAGGCGCTGGAAACCGAAACCTTTAATAGCGGTGTTGTACGGACGGTGATCGGTGATCTGGTGGAAACCATAGAAGGTGAGCAGACCCGGACTCATACCGGCAATGTGACGCGGACGGTAACGGGTGATGTGACTGATACGCTGACGGGCGATCTGACCCGAACGATTACCGGGGATGTTACCCATACCGTCACGGGCGAGGTCACCGATGCGATTACGGGTGTGCGCAATTCGACACAGACCGGCGATTACACCCGCACGATAACGGGTGCGGTGGATTACACCGTGACCGGTGATGTCAAAGAAACCATTACGGGTGACGTGGACCTTTCCACCACCGGCAATGTGACCGATACCTTGACGGGTAATCTGACTAAAAGTATTTCCGGACCGGTGGATATTACCGCCTCAGCAGGGGTGAATATCACTACGCCCAGCTGGAAGGTCAATGTGACGGGTGTTGAAAAGTGGTGGATACCGCATACCGAAAAAGTCACGGGGTTCCGCCTGAATGGCACCATTTCCTCTCTGGATGCCTGGGGCATTCGGGCGCAGGGCTATCTGGTTAATTTTCAGGCTGCCGTTTTGAAAATGGACCATTCCGCCTTCAAAGATGAGAAAGCCTATACGGCTATCAAGACCAGCGCAGTGTATCTGGGCAAACAGGCCGTGCGTGTGGGAAGTTCGACTTTGCGTCTGGCCAAGTCTGGCTTGCACATCTTTTTCTAAGGATATCAGCGACGATGTTGGGACAGTTTATGTGGATGGCTTTTTGCGTACTGCTGGGAGCCATCATGATCTCGATAGGCGTGGCCCTTGAGTGGCGGGACTGGCTACCTTATTTAGTCGTTTTGCCCATGCTGATAGCGGTCGGTGGTTTTGTCGCCGCTTACCGGGGTTTTCTGCGTTACTGGCGCGCCTGGCCTGAGCAACGTTTGTATCAGCGTCTGCACAGTGCGGGTATTGTTCCACGGCAGGCGGTGATCTTGTCCCAGTATGAGCTTTTGCCAGAGGTCTTCAAATCCGCCTATCCCTTGATGCGACTGGGGCTGGAGGTGGAGGGGCAACCAACCCATGTTGATGTGCTGGTGCAGCCTGAACTGAGTAATCGCTTCCAGCCGGGTAATGAAGTGAGCGTGTTGTGTGATCCGGCTAATGTGCAGCGCTGTGCCTTGAATCGCGAACAGGTGACCTTACAGCTCAAGCCAGCAGCTAACTCCTATGGGGATTGATGGGGGCAGCGGCATGCGTATCGTAAAACCTTTGCGGCTTGGTATCTTGGCGCGCCCCTGGAGTTGGCGCGGGCAACATGCCTTGGGTATTTCTGTGCAGGCTTGGTGCTCGATGGATGCACCGCATTTACTCAGCACGGATGCACGCATGTGGCAGGGGGTCGCCGACCTGATGCAGGGCGATGATGTGCTGGATCTGGCTCTGCCTAAACCCTGCGCTGAATTCCTGGTGTCGGGTCATGCCTGTGCACCGGGTGGCGAGGCGGTGCCCCAATTGGCTGTGCAAGCACGCGTGGGGCCGATAGAAAAGAAGCTGGCGGTCTTTGGGACGCGACATTGGCGTCAAGGCAGACCGGGGCCAGCAGACCCTTTTTGTCGTGTGCCTTTGGATGGTACCCGCAGCTGGGGTGGGCCACAGTATGCAGATAACCCGGCCGGTATGGGAATGGAAGCCTCCGCGCCGGGCGAGCCGCTCTACTTGCCTCAGGTAGAGCCTTGGGAAGGGCGCGTGTACCGCCCTGGAGACCAAGGGCGAGTAGCGGGTTTGGGGCCTGTTTCACCGTTACGACCGCGTCGCTTTCGCTTGGCGGGTAGCTATGACCCTACTTGGCAAAAGGGAGATCCTGGCATGATGCTGGACAGCCTGGATCCGCATTTTTTTAACGCCGCCGAAGCGGATCAGTGGTGGCCTAAGCAAGCGCACTGGCCTGCTGATACGTGTTGGGAACTACAGCACTTACATCCACACCGGCCCAACTGGCAGGGTACGTTGCCGCAGTGGGAGGCTCTGTGCTGGTATCAGGATCGCCGTATACCGGGTTTACGGAAGTTGAGTCTGAAGCACACGACAGTCTGGTTTTTCCCTGATCTGGGGCAGATGTTGCTGCTATATCAAGGCAGTGTGCCGGTTCAGGATGCACAGGCTCAAGATGTGAGCTTGTTGATGCCTGCCTTGGAGTCTTTAGGGCAGCCTCGTGGTCAAGAGCATTATGAGCAGGTGCTGCGTTCGCGCAGTGAAGGCGATCAGGCTGGGCTTTTTGCCTTACGTGATCAGGACTTGTTGCCCGCTGGCTGTAGCGCGCCCTTGGGGGATGCGCAAACGACGCCGGACGATCCGCTGGCCTTGACCATGCGTACCCGTTTGGAGCGGTGGGCAATGGCTGCCGCGCAGGATCATCCTGCTTGGCAAAACGAGTGGTTTGCGATGGCGCAGGCCGGGCCACCCAAGCCTATGGATGTGGATAGGACGGATTGGGTGCAGGAGGTGCGTCAGGCGAATCGTCAGCAATGGGATGCGCGTCAGCAAATGGCAGAAGGGATGGAGAAAGTGCAGCAGATGCAGCGCCAATCGCCCTTTAAGGGTACGGTGCGCAGCCGTGTTTCCGCGCGTGAGACAGAGCGCATGTTGAGCCAGCTGGATAACGCAGCCAGCAATCAGCCTCCGGTGTCTGCCTTGCTGGCCCAACCGATGGAAGAAGCTAGACGCGTCTTGCAGGCTTACGCGCCTGCGCCATCGCCTGCGTCCGATTTGCGGCAGCAGCGTTTGCGCAGACGCGTGGAATTGATTCTGGCAGGCACGCGAAATCTGTCTGGTCTGGACTTGAGTGGCCTGCGGTTGCAGGGCTTCGATTTCTCTGGCGTGCGGTGTGTAGGTACTTGCTTCAATAATGCTGTGTTGACGTGTGGCACGTTTGCGGGAGCGGATTGCTCGGGGGCCACTTTTGTACGGGCAAGGCTGGAGCAGGTCCAGTTCAATCAATCACAGCTGGATGAGGTGGACTTCAGTGCTGCGGTCTTGCAGTCCGTGCAGTTTCACCAAGTGCAGGCGACCCGCTGGCAGCTACGGGAGTCTAGTTGGCAAGATGTGAGCTTCCGGGAGTCAAGTTTGCAGGAGCAAGAGTGGCTGGATGTAGATATGCTGCGTTGCACTTTTGAGGCCTCGCAGTTGCAGGGCGTGCAGTATCTGATGCGATCGCGCTTGTCCGGCTTGTCCTATCTGGATTGTCAGCTACAGCAGTGTGCTTGGCTGGATTGTGACCTGCGAGAGCTGTCTGTGCGCGGCTCCACTTTGGTGGAGGTGTCCTGGCTGTTGGGTTTGTTGGACGGTGTCCTGGATTGTCGTGATAGCACCTGGCGTCAAAGTGTAGTGTCTGGCTTGGACATACCGGGAGCGGACTGGAGCAGCGCGCGTTTGGAAGAGAGCAATTTACGCGAGCTGGATTTGTCACAATCCTGTTTTGAGAATGCTCAGCTGACTCGTTGTGACTTGTCGGGTGCGAACCTGCGAGGCTCGCATTGGACGCAGGCTCGTTTAAGCGACTGTATTTTGATTGATACGGATTTCAGCCAGGCCCGCCTGCATAAGGTCGACATGAGCAACAGCCTTGCTGGTAGCGCAAATGTGCAAGGTGCCTCGCTGGATACGGTGAACTTCTTTCGGGCGGATCTGACCGGTCTGCAAACGGATGCTCGCACCTGTAGCCGGAACCTGTATATGCGCACGGCGCGTCGTGATCCGTCCGGAGGGCAGATCTGATGGATGCTCATGTGCTACGTTTGCGAATCCGTGAAGGCGAGCCCTTGCTAGGCCTGGACTTAAGCAATCTGTATCTGCCACCAGGAGACTATTCGGGGGCCGTGTTTATCTCTTGTCGTTTGCCTGGTTTGCAGGGACCGGGCGTCAATCTGGCTGGCTCCCGATTTCATCAATGTGAGTTAAGTGGAGCCGAGCTGGATGCCAGCGTGCTGGATGGTTGTGCGTTTATGGACTGCGTGATGAAAGAGCTTTCCTGTAAGCACGTACGGGCCAGTGACGTGTTGTGGCAGGACTGTGATTTGCACGGTGCCGCCTGGCAAGGCGGTGCCTGGAGTGATTCGCATTGGGCGCAATGTGTGCTGCAGGCAGGAAGCTTTGACCAGGCCTTGTTGCAGCGCTGTACCTGGACGGGTTGCGCAGGAGCGCTGTCTTTGCAAGCGACTCGTTTAGAGGATGTGGCTGTTACGGATATGGATTGGCGGGGCAGTTCGCTGGCGGGTAGCTGCTGGGATAGGGTGACCGCCAAGGGTTGTAATTTTCAGGGCATGAATTTATCGGGATTGGACTTGAGCGGCAGCGTGTTGACGGAGTCCGATTTCAGTCAGGCGGACTTGAGTCATGCGCGGTTGCGCGGGACAAATTTCAAGTCTGCCATCCTAAATCATGCAGTGCTTGATCAGGTGCAGGCCAATCAGGCTCTGTTTGTACAGGCACAGGCCAAAGGGTTGCAGATCCGGGATGCGGAGTTGACGCAAAGCCTGTGGGCGCAGGCTTGGGCTCCTCAGGCCAATTTTTGTCACTCACGCTTGCAACAAGCTTATTTTGCGCAGGCTGTCTTACAGGAAGCGCGTTTTGACCATAGCCAGCTGCGCTATGCGGATTTTTCTTATGCAGATTGCCGCCGTGCCCGTTGGGATAGCGCGAATTTTGAGCGCACGCAGTTTCATCGCTGCCTGCTGGACAAGCCGGGGCAGGAACAGACTTCAGGGTGCTTGCCCAATGATCCGGCCCTGCACGAGGCCGAGAGCTGGACCGCGCGTCACATGAATCTTGAATAAGGAGCCCTGATGTTCGCCAACTGCCAGCGGGGTGGCATGGACATTGCCTTTCCCGATATTTGCAAGACGCCACCGGCCCTGCTGCCCATTCCCTACCCGAATTTTGCGACGGGTTTGATGGGTATTCCCAATGCTTGGAATATCCTGTTGCAAGGTGGGCCTGCCCATAATTTGCTAACCACGATACCTTTGAGTAATGGTGATAATCCGGGCGTGGCCTTGGGCTTGATCTCGCAAACGGTGATGTCGCGGTCGCGATCGATTACCTGCGTACCCAATGTGTTGTGGAAGGGTATCCCGGCCACTCGCCTGACCAGCTTGAGCATGCAAAACACCGTCAATACGGTAGGCATGCGTGTCGTGCCCAGCCAGTTCAAGGTCTTGCTGCTAGGCGGGGGCGGCGCAGGAGGTGGGGCGGGTAAGGCAGGCAAGGCAGGCGCGGGCAGCGGCCCTGATGCCGCTCGCAAGGCGGCAGCACGTGAAGCTAAGCGGGCGCAGCTCAAACGCAACAGGCGGCGCGGTGCTCAGCGCGAGCGCGAAGTGGAGGCCGAATTGAAACAGGAAGGACATGAAGTGATGGGCACTCAGGTGTCTGCAAAAACACCATTGACCCGCCGCGTGATCGATATACTGATCAAAGACAAGAACACGGGAAAAATCCGGGCGGTCGAAGTCAAAAGTGGGGGAGCGCGCCGTTCCTCGACCCAGCTGGCCAAGGACAAGGCCATGGAGAGCAAAGGGGCGCAGTTGATTGGCAAGAATGCGCCTAAGCAGCCACTTCCCAAGAACATACGCATACCTACGGAGGTACGACATTGAAAACGCACACTGATCCCGTTAAATATGACGCTGCGGACTGGCATGTGGGCGGGGACTACCCCTCCGACCTGGGCCCTCAGGGCGGACGCACGCACATTGGCATGTATCTGGCCTGGCTGGTTGAAAAAGGTTTGCTGGCCAATGCGTTTATAGACCGCTATCCCAACGAGGTTCGACAATGCCGCGATCATATGATTAAAGGCTCGCAACTGCTGCAAGAGTGTTGTGACGACGTGCTGGTTAGCGAAGACATGTCGGAGATGGGTAAAGCCTTCAGCGACTTTTATTACGACGAACTTTACCTGGATGACTACGTCGATACGCTGGACGACGAAGTGTTGCCATCCATCTACCACGTGCCCGATGACTGGGACAGCTACGAAACGCTGCGCCCCGTTCTTGAACAACGCTACCAGCACTGGCGTCAGGAGCAGGGCTTGGACGATTAGTTTCGGCCCGTCTGTTCTTTTTTGTTGAAAGCGCTGCCTGCGGGCGGCGCTTTTGCTTTATTTGCTTCAAAAAGAGCGTAAATACATCTATTTTGCAAAATAAGTAAGGAAAAATTTTCGTCAAAAAGGTGTCACCTTCGCTGCCTAGACTGGGTCCGTGATCAGTTATCCGAGACAAGAGCTATGGTCGAAGGAATACAGGGGCAGTGGCAGCCAGCCTGGATTGTGGCGCCCGAAAATGCCTGCTACGGCGACAACCTGGAATACGAAGCAGACTTTCTGGCCCTGCTGCAGGCCCTGCAAGTGCAGGGTGAGCAGCAGTTTGGGCAAACCATCATTCCGGCCCAAGTGCCTGATTGGACACGCATTGTTCGTTTGGTACAGGACTTGCTGGATCGCTCGGCCGATATTCGTTTGCTGGTGGTGCTGGCCCAGGCGCGTTTGCAGACCAGTGGCTTGCCCGCTTTGGTGGAAGTTTGCGACTGGTTGTTGAGCGCACTTCAACGAGGCTGGGCACAAGTTCACCCGCGTTTGCATGAAGATGGCGAGCTGGACCCCTTGCCACGCGTCAATGCCCTGGCAGGGCTGTCAGCCATTGATGGTCTGGGCCGTTTGATGCGTGAAGCCCCCGTGGTCAGCCTGGGGCATCGTCAATTGAATTTGCGTGAAGTCGGCTATGTGCTTGATGGTAGCCAGAAAGAATCGGGTCTGCCGGGTCGGGATCGTCTGGTGGAAGAGCTGCGCCGCGCTTTTGCAGCCGGCCAGGGGCAGACCGTCGCCTTGAGCCGCTTGCGCCAGTTCCGACAGGAACTGGAGGCGCTGGTGCTTCGTCATCTGGACGCCGAGTGGTCTGTCCGTCTGGATGGGGCCTGGGACACCGTGGAAGCGGCTTGCTCGGTACTGGACGCGTCAACGTCACTGCCTGCCGCGCCGGAGCCTGTGCCAACAAGCAGCACCAGCCCGGTTCAATCCCCCGCTGTCACCCCACTTGTGCCCGTAATGGACTTGATGGGCTGGCAAAACCTACATGTTTCATCCCGTGAAGAAGTGATGCTGGTGCTGGACAAGCTGGTGGCCTATTTCGAGCATCACGAGCCCAGTCATCCCGCCCCTTTGCTACTGCGTCGCGCCCAACAACTGGTGCCTATGGGTTTTCACGAGCTGATTCGTGATCTTGCGCCGGGAGCCTGGGAGCAGATTCAGGTGTTCATGCCTAGATCTGAAGTGGCGAATACCGCCTCTTAATTCAATAAACCAACTGGAGAAGACCTGATGTCTGTGAAATCCAATTCTGGCAGCGGCCAGAAATTCCTTGGGCGCAATCGGGCTCCGCGTGTGCAAATTGAGTACGACGTAGAACTGTACGGCGCCGAGCATCGTGTGCAACTGCCTTTTGTGATGGGTGTGCTGGCTGATCTGGCCGGGCATAACACGGAGAGCCAGCCGGAGCTGGGCGAGCGCAAGTTTCTGGAAATCGACGTGGACAACTTCGATGACCGCATGAAGTCCATCGCACCCAAGCTGAACATGCAGGTTCCCAACAGTTTGAAGGGGGATGGTGTCTTGGGAGTGGAGGTGTCCTTTGATTCCATGGACAGTTTTTCGCCTGCTGAACTGGCTCGTCAGATCGAGCCGCTGGCCCGCTTGCTGGAAGCGCGTACTCAACTGGCCAATCTGTTGACCTACATGGATGGCAAAAGCGGGGCGGAGGAACTGTTGTCCCGTCTCTTGCAGCAGCCCGAACTCTTGCATGCCTTGGCTGGCCGCCCACCCCAGGCCTTGACCATGGATGAGTCCCAGCCTGATCAGGACCCCGAGTCCAACGCTTAAGGAGCCCGCAGCATGACTTCTACCCAAACCTTGACCGCGACTCGCGATACCGCCCAATTGGACGAGTTGTCGAACCTGTTGCAGCAGGAATTCCGCCCGAAAACCGAACAAGCTCAGCAGGCGGTTGAGTTCGCCGTCACCACCTTGGCGGAGCAGGCCCTGGACCAGTCCGTGACTTTGAGCGATGACGCCTATCAGACCATTCAGGCAGTGATTGCCCAGATCGATCAGAAGATGACCGAGCAGATCAACCACATCCTGCATCACCCCGAATTCCAGCTCCTGGAAGGTGCCTGGCGAGGCCTGCACCATCTGGTCAGCAACACCGAAACAGACGAGCTGCTGCGCATTCGCGTGATGCCTGCGACCAAGAAGGAGTTGGCACGCAACCTGAAGCGTTATAAAGGTGTGGCCTGGGATCAAAGCCCTTTGTTCAAGAAAGTGTACGAACAGGAATATGGCCAGTTTGGTGGTGAGCCCTTTGGTTGCCTGGTGGGGGATTACCACTTCGACCACAGCCCACCGGATGTGGAAATGCTGGGTGAACTGGCCCGTATCGGTGCGGCCGCTCATAGCCCCTTTATCGCGGGAGCAGCACCTTCTGTGATGCAGATGGAGTCCTGGCAGGAACTGGCGAACCCACGCGATTTGACCAAGATTTTTTCCAATACCGAATACGCTGCCTGGCAAAGCTTGCGTGAGTCAGACGATGCCCGGTATCTGGGCCTGGCCATGCCGCGCTTTCTGGCGCGCTTGCCCTACGGCGCACGTACCAATCCGGTCGATGAGTTCGACTTCGAGGAAGACACCGATGGAGCCAGCCACGACCGCTACACCTGGGCCAACTCGGCCTATGCCATGGCCGTGAACATCAACCGTTCCTTCAAGCATTTTGGCTGGTGCACGGCGATCCGTGGAGTGGAGTCGGGCGGTGCAGTCGAGAACCTGCCTTGCCATACCTTCCCCACCGATGATGGTGGTGTGGACATCAAATGCCCCACAGAAATCGCCATTAGCGACCGACGTGAAGCCGAGCTGGCCAAGAATGGATTCATGCCCTTGGTGCACCGTAAGAACTCGGATTTTGCGGCCTTTATTGGGGCCCAGTCCTTACAGAAGCCCCAGGAGTACTACGACGCCGATGCCACTGCCAATGCCCGTCTGGCAGCGCGCTTGCCTTACCTGTTTGCCTGCTGCCGCTTCGCGCATTACCTGAAATGCATTGTGCGCGACAAGATCGGTTCGTTCCGCGAACGTGACGATATGGAACGTTGGCTAAACAGCTGGATTATGAACTACGTGGATGGCGATCCGACCAACTCCTCGCAAGAAACCAAAGCTCGCAAACCGTTGGCGGCGGCCGAGGTATCGGTGCAAGAGGTGCCAGACAACCCTGGCTATTATGCCGCCAAGTTCTTTTTGCGACCGCACTACCAGTTGGAAGGGTTGACCGTATCCCTGCGACTGGTGTCCCGCCTGCCTTCGCTCAAAGGTGAGCAGAGCTGATTCCCATCCTGGCCAGTTAATGGCCTTATTCGACCTCCAAGGAGAAAAGCGTGTCTGTTGATATGTTCATGAAAATTGAGGGCGCCAGCGGCGAGTCCAAGGATTCCAACCACAAAGACTGGACCGATATTCTGTCCTTCTCGTGGGGCGCATCTCAGCCTGGCAGCATGAGCTCGGGCGGTGGTGGAGGCCAGGGCAAGGCCAATTTCAACGATTTGCATGTAGTTGCTCGCATCGACAAGGCGGCCCCAGCTGTCATGAAGCATTGCGCCAGCGGAAAGCACTTGGGCAAAGTGGAAGTGTCGGTGTGCAAGGCCGGTGGCGAGCAGGTGGAGTACTCGAAAATCACGCTGGAAGAAGTGCTGGTGACTTCGGTTCAGCTGAACGCCGAGCATGATGTGGAAAGCGTCATGGTCAATTACTCCTTCCAGGCTGCTCGCGTCAAACAGCAGTATTGGGAACAGTCCGATCGTGGCAGTAAAGGTGCTGAAACGCTGGTCGCTTGGGATATCAAACAGAACAAAGAAGCCTGATCGGGCTTAGGTTTTCAGGTAGGGCCGCTATGGACCAATTTCGTTTGCCCGGACGCCGCGGGGCCGCGCTGATGCGCGGTCAGGCGGATCGTTTGCAACCGTGTTTGTTGGACAGGTTGACCGACGAGCGGCCCGATAAAGCTTGGGAGCCTCCTCAGCCCATGAGCCAGTACCAGATGCGTCAGGCGGTGCTGCGTGATCTGGGTCATTTACTCAATACGCCTAATCAGGGGGCAACCCCCTTGATGCAGGCTTTGGCTCATGTGCGTCGTTCTTGCCTGAACTATGGCATGAGCCCGCTGGCCGGTAAAACCATGAGCGAAGTGGAATGGCTGGATGTAGAGGACGCGCTGCGCACGGCTATTTTGCACTTCGAGCCACGCATCTTGCCTGACACCTTGCAGGTGCATTGTCTGGATCACAGTGCTCAGCGCGATTTGCATAACGTCTTGAGCTTGCGCATTCAGGGCCACGTCTGGTGCGAGCCCTATCCGCAAGAATTCTTGCTGCGCACCAGCATCGATCTGGAAAGCGGCCAACTGGACCTTGAAGAGAGCTACACGACGGGATGAATCCGGAGCTGCTGCATTACTACAACCGTGAACTGGCATACCTGCGCGAGCTGGGGGCCGAGTTTGCGCAAGCCTACCCCAAAGTGGCTGCCCGTTTGGGCGTGCATGATACGACGGTAGCCGACCCTTATGTCGAACGCTTGTTAGAGGGTTTCAGCTTTCTCACTGCCCGCATTCAGATGAAAATGGATGCAGAGTTTCCTCGCCTGAGTCAGCAGTTGCTGGACGTAATTCAGCCGTCCTGGCTGATGCCCATGCCCAGCATGGGACTGGTGCAGTTTCGCCCCAGCATGAGCGAAGGAGCGCTGGCGAAAGGCTTTACCATGCCGCGTCACACCACCTTGCGTTCACGCATTCCGGCAGGTGAGCAAACGGCCTGCGAGTTTTCCACCTGTCATGCCGTGTCCTTGTGGCCCATGCAGCTCTCCCAGGTGCGATTGGGAGATGTGGCGGCAGATTTACCCTTGGCCGCGTTGGGAAGTCGACAGGCGGCCCAGGCTCGTTCGGCGTTAAGGCTGGACTTCATTGTGCAAGGCGGTTTGACCTTGGAGGAACTGGCGTTGGACGAACTGAGCCTGCATCTGGATGGCCCGGAGTCTGACAGTAGCCTTTTGTTGGATGCCTTGTTGCGGCAAGCCTTGGGTGTATTTGTACAGATGGAGGATCAGGCACCACAGTTTCTGGCGAACTCGGACTGCCTGAAGCACGATGGTCTGGAAGATGATCAAGCCATCTTGCCTATGGTCTCCCATGAGTTCTCCGGCCATCGATTGTTGCGGGAGTATTTTGCCTTGCCGGGCCGTTTTGCCTTTGTGCGGCTAGGAGGTTTGCAAGCGGCTATCGCCAAACAGCGTGCGCAGGATTTGAAAAGCCGCCGTTGGAGCATTCACATTGTGCTCAAGCAGTCGTGGCCTGATCTGGCGGCTCGAGTCGGCCCCGGTCATGTGCGTTTGTATTGCACGCCCGTTGTGAATTTATTCCGCCGCCGCAGCGAACGCATGGCCTTGCGCCCGCAGGCAACAGACCATCATGTCGTTATGGATAGAACCCGGCCCCTGGATTTTGAGGTCTGCATGATGGAGCAGGTGCAAGGGCATGGTCGGCAAGAAACGGACAGTGTCCTGTTTCGCCCCTTGTATGCCAGCACCGCGCAGGATGTCGGGCGTTACGGCCGTTACTACACCTTGCGTCGCGAGCCGCGCGTGGTGTCCGATACCCAGAAACGTTGGGGCGGGCGCAGTAGCTACGGAGGCAGTGAAGTGTACTTGTCACTGGTTAATCAGCACGAACAGTCGGAATTTTTTGGCATGAATCAAATCAGTGTCACGGCCTGGTGCAGTAATCGTGACTTGCCTTTGCTATTGCCGCGCTCTCCCGAGTCTGACTTCAGCTTGCAGGTCTCTGCCCCTGTCGCGGCTGTCCGTTTATTGGGTGGTTTGACTCGCCCACGAGCTGCCTCCACCAATGGCCGCCAAGCCTGGGACTTGATCTCGCAGATGAGCCTGGCACAGTTGGGTGTGGCCCAGTCGGACCCGGTAGAGGCGGCCGGCCGTTGGCGTGCTTTGTTGGCTCCGCATGTGAACAGTGCCGATGCGGGCGCCTTGCGCCAGTTGGCTTCCATTGTGGCGGTGCAGGCGCGCCCAGTGCAGCGGGCGATGCCTGGGCCCGGGCCGTTGGTTATGGCGCGTGGAGTGCATTTCGAGGTGACCTTGGATCAAAGTGGTTTTCCCGGCGGTCGGCCCTTTGTACTGGCAGCGGTGCTGAGTCGTTACCTGGCTCGTCATGTCAGTTTGAATAGTTTTGTCTCTACCCAGTTTCGCTCTGAGACGGGGGTGGAGCTAGGTGCTTGGGGGCCGCAAGTGGGTACGCGGGCGGGACTGTGAACCGGGTCGAGCGGGAGCAATTGGCACCGCAGGCATCCTTGGAAGAACTGGCCCGGATCATTCAGCAATGGCCGTTTGGGCATGACTTGTTTCGGGTCTTGCGGGCGGTGGATGCCTTGCAAGCAGAGCAAGATCAACCTCGCTTGGGGACGGCGCCTACGCCTTGCCAAGAAGTGGTGAGGGTAGGCCAGCCACCTACCTTGACCTTTGTGGCTTCCAGTGTGCAAAGCGCCCGTTGGCAAGGGGAGAAGCTGCATCTGGGTGTGCAAGGTTTCGGCCTGTGGGGACCCAATGGACCTTTGCCGTTGCACATGACGGAGTACTTTTTTCAGCGCAGCCACAACTTTGGTGACCATGCGGGTGTGGCCTTTTTGGACCAGTTCCATCACCGTTTGTTTTTACTGTTTTTCAGAGCGTGGGCACAGGCACAGGCCGTCTGTGATCTGGAGCATGACCAGGACGGATTCACGCGCTGGTTGGCCAGTCTGGCGGGAGTAGGGGGGCAGTGTGAAGTCGCTCCCATGAGCGACCATGCGGTCCTGTTTCAGGCTCCTGCGTTGACATCTCAAACCCGCAGTGCGCCTGCCTTGCAGGCTCTTTTATCCAGCTACTTTCAATTGCCCGTGACGATTCAGGAGAACGTGCCAGTTTGGGTGCCTTTGGATGGGCAGACCCAGGTGTGTCTGGGGCGAAGTTGTGCGGACCTTGGGAAAAATACGGTGTTGGGTGCGCGGGTTTTGGACGTGCAGCAAACCATACGGATACGGATTGGGCCCTTAAGTCGGCAAGACTATGGACGTTTCCTGCCCGGCCGTCTGGCTTGGCGTCAACTGCGCTATTGCCTAGCCCTGTATCTGGGGCTGGAGTGGTCGGTACAGCTGCAATTAGTGTTGGCAGCCAGTGCGCAGCCTGATCTGGGTTTGGGGGCTGGCTTAGGCTTGGGGCAGGAGACCTGGTTAGGTCAGCCAGGCACGCAGGACAGAGCGGATCTGTGCCTGTTTCTGGACAGTCGACCAGATTGGCAAGATCCGCTGAGCTAAGGCGTTAAGCCCGACGAGTTCCCTGTAAAAGATCGAACTCATTTTCTTGATTGGATAAGGTGCTGACCCATTCCGGCGCGCGGCCTAATTCAGGTTGCCAGCTTGCCGCCGGGATCGTGCTGTCGGTGCTGTGTGTGTTTGCCGCTTTGGCGGGCGTGTCAAAGGGGTGCTTGTCCGAAGGGGCAGGCATCGGACCACCTACCGGCACTAAACCGGGTACATGCAAGTCTGCAAACGGGTCCGCAGCAGGCGCAGCCGCCAAGGGCGCATCCACTGTTTTGGCGGGGCTGACACCCGACTCCACCCGGTAGTGCATGTCTCCCAAAGTCAGACGGTCCCCCTCCTGCAAAGCTTTTATCTGTGCTAGGGGCAGCTCTATGCCATTCACCGCTACTTGGCCGTCAGAGCAGGCGCGCTGAATCGTCAGCAGGTCTTGCTGGCGACGCAGATAGGACAAGATGGACGGGGTCTGGTTGTTGTCGGGCAAAACCAAATCGGCCTGCATCCAGGACCCGCACACCAGACCAGGTTCAGGAACGCGCTGTGGGGCTCCGCCGCTCTCGGCCTGCAGACGCCAGTCAATGAATGGGCTCATGGCTGTGTTTCCGTCACTTTTTCATACACGGGCCCCCAGGTAGGGTGGCCGCGCTCGGCCTGGGCCAAGGTGAACCCAGGGTCCACGGCCAGGGCTTGCTTGAATCGTTCTTCACACAGAAACGTGTACTCGCGTACGCAAAAGCTGAAGGCCTGCAGTTTCAATGCCTCACTGTATTGATTGGGTGCGGCAGCAGGCAGGGTGCTGGAACGGCCGACTTGCCGTATGACAGTACTGTAGTCGCCGTCATTGAAGGCGGAGCGTATTTGCTCAAGCTCCGTCTCGGCAGTCGGGCTGAAAACAGCAACAGGTTTGTTCTGGGTTTGAGCGCAGGCCGTCAGCAATAGGGCCAGGGTGGGATAGATCAGACGGTCTGGTAAAGGCATGGCAGAAAAAAAGAAAAGTTGTACTTGCTGACAAGACTAGGAAAGGAAAAAGACAGGCGCATGACATGACGCAGATGGCTTTGTAAGAGTTGTTGCGTAAGGGTAAGCACCGAAACACCCCGTGTCCTTAACAAAGTTGTCGCATTCATGCTTTTAGATGGGGGGCATTGCCATTCAAGGAGACATTGTGACTGTCTGCCGCTTGCTTCGTTTGTGCTCGCTGCTGATGCTGGGTTTGCTGGCCTCATGTGCGTCTACCTCCAGTCGCATGGCTGTGCCCTATGAGGTTGTTCTGAGCGCGGACGAGCGGCTCAACCCGGATGCAACGGGTCGACCCTCCCCGGTGCAGGTGTTTGTGTTCGAACTGCGTTCGGGCAGCACGTTTGAGGCCAGGGATTTCTTTGCCTTGCAGTCCGACCCGCAACAGGCCTTGACGGGAGACCTGCTGAATGTGGAGCAGCTTGTGTTGCGTCCTGGACAGACCCAGGCCCTTAAAAGGCCGGGCGATCTGCAGGCCACCGCGGTGGGCGTGGTAGTGGGCTATCGCCTGCTCGATACCAGTGTGTGGCGTGTTTTGCTGCCCCTGCCCGAGTCGCGTACCACCAATATCTACAAGTTCTGGCAATCAGCCCCTGATGCTGTCCAGGTCAGCCTGCAACTGCGCGAGAACGCCATTCATGTCGTCGATTGATGCCGTCGCTGATGGCGGAGAACGGATTATTTCAATGGATAAAGTTATTTGGACCGAAGGGCTGTTTTTACGGCCCCAGCATTTTCAGCAGATGGAGCGGTATTTGGAGCACTATGCTCACGCCGGACGGCGTGCTGCACAGCCATTTTGTTGGGGTTTTGAAACCTTGAGTCTGGACGAGCAGGGCTTGAGCATGGGTAGCGTGGCGCTGCGTGAAGCTCGCGGCTTGTTGCCGGACGGCACGCCTTTCGATTGCCGACCGGGCGCGGTACAGACTTTGGCTTGGACTGCGCCAGAAGTCGTACGACCGGAGCGTTTGATGCTGGTTCTGCCCCGTAGGCAACCCGGGCGGGTGGATATTCAGTTTGATGGACATAGTTCGCGTCGCTCCCGCTACGTAGTGAGCGAGCAGGAACTGCACGATAACAGTGGCCTGTCGCCAGAGCCTTGCCTGACGCAACTGGCACGCTTGCAGCCTGCCCTTTTGCCCGAGTCCGAGGTGTACGAGGACAGTATTGCGATGCCTGTGGCTCGTGTTCTGGAGCGTAGGCCAGACCGTTCACTGGTGCTGGACCCGGATTTTATTCCGCCCATTTTGTCCATTCAGGCACAGGCCCGACTCAGTACCCTACACGCTGATGTACAGGCGCTTTTGCAGGCTCGTGCTCAAGCCTTGGCGGAGCGTCTGGGCCCGGGCGGTCGTGGTCAGGGTGATGTAGCGGACTTCATGATGCTGGAACTGGTTAACCGTTATCGGGCAGCCCTGTGGGCGATGGAGCAGCGCGTGCATGTGCACCCTTGCGAGCTGTACCAAACCTGGATGGAGCTGCATGGAGGCCTGGCGACCTATACCCAAGACGGGCGCCAGCCGCTGATTTGGCCACCGTATCAGCACGACGATCTGGCCCAGTCCTTTCTGCCCCTGGTGTTGGAGTTGCGCCGTGCCTTGTCCGTGGTGCTGGAACAGCAAGCGATACCGATTGTGCTGGAAGACAAAGGGCAGGGCGTGCGCCTGGCTCAGATTGCCGACCGTGCGCTCTTGCGTCAGGCGGGATTTGTGTTGGCCGTGCAGGCTGATTTGCCTGCTCAAACCGTGCGGCAGCATTTCGCCGCCCAGGTCAAATTGGGGCCGGTTGAGCGCATCCGTGATCTGGTTCATTTGCAGTTGCCCGGCATAGGCTTGCAGCCCTTATCAGTAGCGCCACGCGCCTTACCCTACCACGCAGGCTTCACCTATTTCGAGCTGGAGAAAGGCGGTGAGCTATGGCGTCAGCTGGAGCAAAACGGTGCTTTAGCACTGCATTTGGCGGGTGACTTTCCCGGCCTGCAACTTGAGTTTTGGGCAATACGCCGCTGATCCGGAGCATGGCTATGAACGAGACAGTTTCCTGGAACAATGGCCCGGTCCCGAACGAGCGTCAGTCACGTGCAGATGCGCCGCGCTTTGTTGCCCAAGGCGCCAATCCTTTGCTGGAGGCCGCCAACCCCTTACTTGTGATGGTGTCCGATATACGCAGCAGCGCACGGCATGCGGATCCGGCGGGTTTGCGTGCCAAGCTGGTGGCTGAAATTCGCCAGTTTGAGTTGCGTGCCCAAGCGGTGCCGGTTGCCAATGAAACCATTTTGGCAGCCCGCTATTGCCTGTGTACCACCCTGGATGAGGCGGCAGCCCTGACCCCTTGGGGGCAGGCTGGTGTTTGGTCTTCCAATACCTTGCTGGTGACCTTTCACAACGAAACCTGGGGGGGCGAAAAGTTCTTCCAACTTTTGGACAAACTGATGCAAAGTCCGGCGGCGCATCTGCATTTGCTGGAGCTGATGTATTTCTGCCTGGCTCTGGGTTTTCAAGGCCGCTATCGCGTGCATGAGCACGGAGCCAGTCAGCTGGAAACAGTGCGCCAGCGCCTGTACATGAGCTTGCGCCAGTACGGTCCCACTGTACCTGCTGCCCTGTCCCCTCATTGGCGCGACAACCCGGCGCAGAAAGTGGGCAAACCTTTGCCTGTCCCCATCTGGGTGGCGGTTTGCGTGGCCTTGTTGCTGTGTTTGTTGATGTATCTGGGCACCAGCTTGTTGCTGAATCGACAATCCGACCAGTCCTTTGAGGACATCGTGGCTTTGCGCCTGCCTGCCATGCAGACGCAGGGACAGCCGCAGCCTGCAGGCGTGGTGCCACCCGCACCTTTGGCCTTGGCGGAACTGCTGGCCCCTGAAGTTGCCGAGGGTTTGCTGACGGTGCGGGACCAGGCCGATCGCAGCGTCATCATCTTGCGTGGCGATGGCCTGTTTGATTCGGGGGCGGACCAGATTCGCGCACCACTGTTGCCCGTTATCGCCCGTATTGCGGATGCCGTTGAAGCCGCGCCTGGACTGGTGTTGGTGGATGGCTATACCGACAAGGTGCCCATACGCAGCGTGCGTTTTCCTTCCAATTTCCATCTTTCTCAGGCTCGCGCCGATTCGGTTAAAGCCGTCTTGCAGGAACGCTTGAGCCAGCCCGAACGGGTGCGTGCGCAAGGTCGGGCCGATGCCTCGCCCATAGCGGATAACAGCAGCGCTCAAGGTCGGGCACAGAACCGTCGGGTGGAGATCACGATAGTGCCCTTGAGCAAGGAGGCAGGGCAATGACACGTATCTTGAGTCTGATCTTCAGTCGCAGCGTATGGACCTTCGTGGGTGTGTTGATTTTGCTGGTGCTGATCTGGTTGCTGGGGCCATTGCTGGCCATTGGCCAGACCCGGCCGCTTGACACGGAGTTGTCGCGCTGGATTGCGATGGCACTGGTGCTGGCCTTTTGGCTATTGCGCTTGCTGTGGCGGAGTTGGCGTGAAGGCCGCTTGAATGCACAGTTGCTGGGGCAGCTAAGCCGTCCGACGCAAAAGACGGCGCCACCAGGCAATACAGCTAGTCCTCATCCCTTGCAGGGCCAGTTTGATGAGGCTATTGAACTGCTCAAACGGATTCGATTTGGCTCGCATATGGGCGGGCGTTTGCGCTCCTTGTTGTCGCGTCAGTACGTGTATCAACTGCCTTGGTATGTTTTCATCGGTGCGCCCGGAGCGGGTAAAACCACGGCGTTGGTCAATTCTGGTTTGCAGTTTCCCTTGTCTGAACGCTACGGTAAAACCTCTTTACGTGGCGTCGGTGGGACTCGTAATTGCGATTGGTGGTTTACCGATGAGGCTGTGCTGCTGGATACGGCAGGCCGCTACACCACGCATGAAAGCGATCCGGTGGGCGACGAGCAGGAGTGGCGCGGTTTCCTGGGTCTGCTCAAACGCTACCGTCGTAGGCAACCGATTAATGGCACCTTGCTGACCATTAGCGTGCCAGATTTGTTGGCGAGCACCCCTGCACAGCGGCACGACCACGCACAGGTATTGCGCCAGCGCTTGGCGGAGTTACGAGAGCGCTTGGGCATTCAGTTTCCGATCTATGTGTTGGTCACCAAAATGGATTTGCTCCAAGGCTTTCAGGAGTATTTTGATCATTGCGATCGCCAGGAGTTGGAGCAAGTCTGGGGTTTTACACTGCCTTATGAAAACTCGCGTGAGGCGGGCTTTTCTTTGTCCCATACCTATGGGCGCGAGTATGCAGCGCTGCATCAGCGGCTGGAGCGAGGATTGACGGCTGTGATGGCCGAGCAGTCTGACGAAAGTGTACGTACTGAAGCCTATCTGCTGCCGCAACAGTTCGCA
This sequence comes from Alcaligenes sp., assembly GCA_052109075.1. Classification (GTDB taxonomy): domain Bacteria; phylum Pseudomonadota; class Gammaproteobacteria; order Burkholderiales; family Burkholderiaceae_B; genus Alcaligenes. Next base: position 35,760 of record JBQEAN010000004.1, read on the forward strand.
CGCTTGGGGCCAGTGTTGGAAGAGTTTCTGGAGCAGGTATTTAGCCAGTCTCGTTTCGAGGCACCGCTTTTACTACGTGGTGTGTACTTCACCAGTGGTCGACAAGGTGGGGTGCGACTGGATCAAGTTCGGGACTCCATGCGGGAGTATCTGGAAGTGGATGTGCAGGCCGATCAGGGGCAAACCGTGGCAGGCCAGGGCCGCAGTTATTTCCTGACACAGCTGCTGAAAGAGCTGATTTTTCAGGAAGCCGGGGTAGCAGGCCGGGATGAGCGCTGGGAGCGTCGTGTGCGTTTGCGCCATTTTCTGGTTTACGGTCTGGTCGCGGTGGGCGTGTTGTTATTGGCTTTGGCGTGGAGCCGCAGCTTTCTGCTGAATCGCAGCTATGTGGAGCAGGTGCAGGAGCGGGTGCCACAAGCCCAGCAACAGGCCGATCAAACACAGGTGCTCGATACCACTCCCGCGGTGGGGCTGTTGCCTTTGCTGAATATGTTGTCGCTATTGCCGCAAAGCGATCAATTTCCCTTGGATGCTCCCGGTCTGGAGCGCCGCATGGGCCTGTATCAGGGCGAGAAGATGAAAGCCGCCGCTGATACCGTCTATCAACGCGCGTTGGAGAAGCTGCTGGCTCCGTTATTGGCGCGCCGTATCGAAACGGTATTGCGTAGCGAGCAGGCTCAGGATCTGGAGTATGGCTACGAAGCCTTGCGTGCGTATCTGATGCTGTATGACACGCGGCGCTATGATGCCGCCCACTTGCAGACTTGGTTGCTGGGCAGCCTGAAACAGGATCTGCCTGCTGGCTTTACCCAGGCGCAATACGACAGTTTGGAAAGCCATGTGCGTGCGGTGACTCAGGCAGGCTTGCTGCTGAACCCTTTCCCTCGCAATGAGGCCTTGATTGAGCAAAGCCGGGAACGCTTGGCGCGCATTAGCCTGGAGCAGCGTACCTATAGCCGCATGCGTCGCATTTTGGCCACAACCCCGGGCCTGAGGCTTATGTCGGTCTCGGGCATGGCGGGGCCTTACGCCGCCTCTGTGTTCAAACGTCAAAGTGGCAAACCCCTGACTGAAGGGGTGGATGGACTGTATACCTATGAGGGGTACTGGACAGTGGTCGAGCCGCGCATCGACAGTGAGTTGCAACAAATGCGAGGGGACGACCGCTGGATACTGGGGATTGACACTGGCGCCGGCCAGTCCGAGGCCGCTCGTCGTGCCGCTAGCCAGGAGTTGCGTCGCTTGTATCTGCTGGATTATGTGCGTGTGTGGGACGAGTACCTGGCCGATTTGCGCTTGCTTCAAGGTGGCAGTTTGTTGGAAAACATTCAGTTGGCTCGTACCTTGTCGATGGCCGACTCGCCCTTGAAGCAACTGGTGCAACAAGTGGCCTTGCAGACCCGGTTGCTGCGTGAGGCGGCGCAGCAGGGTGCTTCCTTGGGAGCACAGGCCAAGGTCAGGTTGGACGATACCCGGCAGGCGCTGGAGCAGATGTTTGGTCCGGTGGGCCTGGAAGGTAGTCGCCGCAACGAGCCCCAGGCCCGGCAGGTGGAGGCGATTGTGGATCAGCATTTTGAGCCTTATCACCGCTTGGCTTCCAGTAGCGGCGGGGCACCGGCTCCTATTGATGGCACCTTGGAGTTGCTGGACGAGTTCTATGCGTTTCTGACCTCGTCGGATGCGGCTTTGCGTAGTGCAGGGACACCACCGCAATCCAACGTGCTGACTAAATTGCAAGCGGAGGCCGGTCGCTTGCCTGGGCCTTTGCGTGATGCCTTGGATCAGTTTTCGGTGGGTGCCTCTGCTGAGATTGCCTCCCGTACCCAAGCCAGTCTGGGGCAGTTGGTCAACGCCACCATAGGCCAGTTTTGCCGCAGTGCGATTGCGGGGCGTTATCCCTTTGCGACTCAATCCAGCCAGGATGTTGCACCCAATGATTTTGCTCGCATGTTTGCGCCCGGTGGTTTGATGGATGCTTTTTTCCAAGAGCATCTGATGCACCAAGTGGATATGTCTGGCGGACGTTGGCGCTTCAAGCCGGGCATAGACGGGCAGGCGGCTGCCAACTTCCGTTATTTGGACGCTTTCCAGCGAGCCGCGGTGATTCGGGATGTGTTTTTCCCGGCAGGCAGTACGCAGCCACGAATTGATTTGGCTTTCACACCCGTGCAGTTGGATGCGGAGCTATCGCAGGTGCTGTTGGATGTAGATGGTCAGGTGCTGCGCTATGCGCATGGCCCGCAGATAGCCTTGGGTGTGCAGTGGCCGGGCCCGCGTGGGGGCCGTCAGGTCAGTTTGGAAGCACAGCCGCAGTCGGAGGGCGCAGGGATGCGGGCAAGTGGGGCTTGGGCGCTGTTGCGCTTGTTGGATAAGGCACAGCCTGTGTCGGGCGCGTCATCAGGTGCCCAGCGCTTGTTTTTTTCCTTGGGAAGCCGCCAGTTTGTGGTGGATGTAGTAGCCAATAGCTCCAGAAATCCGTGGCGTTTGGCGGAGATGAGAGGTTTTAGCTGCCCTGGGAGCCATTGAAATGCGCGAGGACGATTTTGACTCCAGTCTGGTGGTGATGTGGTACGGCAAGATTCCTGCAATGGGAGACTTTGTGCGCAGGCGCATGCCCGATCCCATTTTATTGCCTTGGGAGCGCTGGTTCAACAGTGGAGTCAGCCAGATTCGCTCGACTGGCAGGCCTGTTGGGCAACGTGTGCCTGTACATGCCTGGGGTTTTCTCAGGTCCTTGCCGCAGGGTGGTGTCCAGGCGGGGGCAGTGTTGCCCAGTCAGGACAGGGTCGGGCGAGAGTATCTGGTCTGTGCGTTGGTGCCGTTGGATATCGGGCAGTGTCAGCGTGTGCGTCTGCCTGTACTGGCCAGCATGGTCGAGCAGTTGGGCCTGTCCTTACAACAAGGGGTGCGCTTTTGCTGGGCGGCGACACAACTGGATCAGACCTTGTGCAGTGCCATGCCTGTTGCTGGTTTATTGGCCAAGAGTGTCTCGGCCAAGCTTGAACTGCGTGATGCAGGACAGGATATTTTGGATGTTTTGTACGGCTCTCAAGCTATGTCCGTGCAGCAAGATCCTTGGGCTGTATTGCAACCGTGTCTGGAGCCTGGCTCCCATCGCAGTTACTGGTGGTGTCTGGGTATGAATAATCCAAGCTGGCGCAGCGTGACGCACAGTGGCGAGTTAAGTCTGGCCCTGTTTCGGCGGCTGTTTGTGTCAGCGGCGGCAGATGCAGAAGGCCGCTTTTTTCAACCATGGTGAGATCCTTCATGAAACATACGGCTTCTGCCAAGGACGCACAGGGTCGCCCCTTGGAGCTGATCCTGGATTCTTTGCTGTTGGATCAGCGGTTGGTGATTTTGGACCAGTTAGCCCTGCAGCTAGCCGAGCTGCACGAGCAACAACAATGGTACGGCGCGCTGGGGTTGGATACGGTTGTATTGAGCGATGAAGGCCTGGTTCAGTTATTGCCGTTGGAGCAGTGCATACACAGGCGCAGTCTGGCGCAAGCCCGTGCTCACGGAAAAACGTTTGATGAGCCGTGTGCGGCACCCGAGCAATATGTGGATGACCCTTTGCAGCCTGCAGGCCCTTGGACGGATGTGTATGGCTACGCAGCCTTGCGCTGGCAGTTAATGACGGGCATGCCGTTGATGGCAGCGCCCTGGCGACAACTGCAGGATCCGGTGGTGATGGACGAGGATGCAGATGGGCCTACGCAGGCGATGGTGCAGGGCCTGGCCTTGGACTGGGTGCAGCGTCCTCAATCCATGTCTTCGTATCGGCGATTGGAACGCTTGGGGCAGGTGCCTGAATCGGTGTCCGAGCAAGCTTCTGCCGCGCAACCGGTGCTGCCCGTTACACTCGAGCACCGCTCTACCTTGCCGTTTTGGCTGGCCGGTTTGGCCGTGCTGGCGTTGGCGGGACTGGGGGGGGTGTATTGGGAAGCGGGTGGTGAGATAGCCGGACCCTCCGTAGCGCAGCCAGACTCTGATCGCCCTACGGTGGCGCAGCACCAAGCTGAAGAGCGGCTACAAAAGCCGGGAACCGGTATGCCGGTGCAGGTGGGAGAGCTTGAGCGCAAACCGGACAATGTGGCACCCTTAGAAGTGGAGGCCGCACCCGCGGGCATCGCCGCTACCCTAGGGACTCAGCCAGGGTCAGAACAGCAAGTCGAGCCACAACCGGAGTTAAATGTAACGTCCGGGTCAAGTGCTTTGCTGCCTGTGTTGTCGGCGCAAGCAGAAACCTTGCTTGATGAGGCGGGCCGTGTCGCCTTGGAGGATCATGCCGCCGGAACAGATGGGGTGGCGGCAGTTAAACAAGACGAAGTATTGGAGCCGTCCGCACAGGTCGCCCAGGTGGAGCAACTGGAGCCTGTCGCCGCTAAGCCTGCGCCGCCTGCCAAGGGTGCCGTCGCCTTGGATGTGCGCCCGTGGGGCGAGGTCTACGTGAACGGTCGCAAGCAGGGTGTCAGCCCGCCTTTGAAGTCTTTGTCCTTGGCCCCGGGCTCGCACCGCATCGTCATTAAAAATGCGGGTTTGCCGACATTCAGTACAACGATACGCGTTCGCTCAGGAAAGACGGCCAGCGTCAGTCATGAATTTAAGTAGACAGGGAGAGCATAAGGCGGCGTAGCCACCTTATACCGCTTTGCGCTTGCCGATCAGACCTGTCGCCAGCAGGGTGCCAAACAAGACAGTGCTCATGCCAATTAGCATTTGGGCGGTCAGGGCTTCGTCCAATAGCAGAGCGCCCCAGAGCACCCCGAATGGCGGCACCAGAAAGGTGACGGTAATGGTTTTGGATGGGCCTACATTGGATAGCAGGCGGTAGAAGATCAGATAGGCGACAGCGGTACACAGCAAAGAGAGAGACAGCGCTGCGCCCCAGGCATGTAGGCCGGGAAGCTGTGTAGGCCACCAAAAAATAGCAACGGGCAGCAAGATCAAGGTCGCACTGACCATACTACCCGCGGCCACGGCTTGTGGTTGTACGCCTCGCAGATACCGGGCAGTAAAGTTGGCCGCAATCCCATAGAACACCGTCGCTAGCAATGAGGCCAGCACGGCCCAGCCTGCGGCTCCTTGGTTAAAGCTGAGCTTGTCGTAGACCAGAATCAAGATCCCTAGAAAGCCCAGGCAGAGTCCCAGGATGCGGTTGCGTGTCAGACGCTCTTTCAGCCAAACGCGGGCGACCAGTGCGCCAAACAAAGGGGCCATAGCGTTCAAGACGGCTAATAGCCCTGATTCCAGCCGCAGGGCGGCAAAGGCGTACAAGGAGAAAGGGACGGCAGCATTTAGTACCCCCAAGGCAAAGATCGGTTTCCAGTTCGCCAGAAAATCAGGCAAGCGTCCCGTCACGGTGATGTAGCTCATCAAAGCTAAGGCACTGACACCAACACGTACTGCCGTCAGCGGGAAGGGGCCAAACTCCGGGACCGCTTGAAGCGTAAATAAAAACGAGCTGCCCCAGATGGCAGCTAGCAGGAATAAATCGCGTAAGTCTTTGGGGGCCATGGGTTCGGGTCGGTGGCGGCGGTCCGCATGGGCCGCATAACAGCGCTGATTGTAATCCTCCTGCTGAGGCGCGGACACCGGGTCTTGGTGTGCAAGGTGCTGGTCTGAAACCCCTTGACTCTTTAAACCGACGGATCGTTATCAATAGCACGCCATGAAAAACTGGCCTGCCTCATGACGAGACCGGCCAGTTTTAAGAACAGCTTTACGGTCGTAATTTATGCTTCGGCGTGCTTGGCTGCGTCCACTGCGGCTTGCGTATCTTCTTTAGCGCCATTGAAGAACACGTTCAATAGCACGGCAGCAATCGAAGTCAACAGAATACCGGACTCGATTAGCGGGTGAATGGCGTGAGGCATCCACTGCATGTAGTTGGGAGCGACCAAGGGAATCATGCCGACCCCAATGGAGATAGCCACAATCATGGAGTTATTGCGGTTGGTCTTGTAATCCACATTGGACAGGATGCGAATGCCCGTGGCGGTCACCATGCCGAACATCACAATGCCAGCACCACCCAATACAACGGTGGGCAGGGATTCAACCAGAGCGGCCATCTTGGGCAGCAGGCCCAGCACAATCAGGATGACACCGCCGGCCACGCAGACAAAGCGGCTGCGCACACCCGTGACTGCAACCAGACCTACGTTTTGCGAGAAGCTGGAGTAGGGGAAGGTATTGAAGATACCGCCCAGCAAGGTGCCCAGGCCATCGGTACGCAGACCGCGTGCCAGATCTTTCTGATCCACTTTCTTGCCTGTCATGTCGCTCAAGGCCAGGAACATGCCAGTGGATTCAATCAGCACCACAATCATGACCAGTGTCATGGTCGCAATGTGCAGGGGGTTGAATTTGGGCATGCCAAAGTGGAAGGGCAACACCAGGTCAACCCAAGCAGCGTTAGCTACTTTCTCGTAGGTCATGATGCCCATGGCCGAGGCCACAACGGCACCGATGATAATGCCCAGCAAAACAGCCACGTTGGCTAAAAATCCCTTGCAGAACTTGGCGATCAGCAAGATGGATGTCAGCACGATGGCGGCAATGCCCAGGCCCGTCAGGTTCGCGTAGCGCGGGTTGGGTACCGTCGCCTTCAAGGCCAGCCCTTCAGGGAGCGGGGGCAGGGCAGAGCCGGGCATGGCTGCAGCGGATTGAGCGTGCTGTATCCAGGCCAGGTGGTCAGGGTTGATGACACTGGGGGCGGTAGGGCCAAACGGATTACCGAAAATCCAGTTGATCCCCACGCGCATCAGCGTAATACCGATCATGACAATAATCGTGCCCGTCACCACAGGAGGGAAAAAGCGCAGCATTCGGCTGACTGTGGGCGCAATGATCATGGTGATAATGCCCGCCCCGATTACCGTGCCAAAGAGCAGTTGGGCTCCCTCATGTCCAGGATTGGCCTGAGCCATGGAGACCATTGGGCCTACAGCTGCAAAAGTCACGCCCATCATGACAGGCAGTTTGATACCAAAGTACTGCGTAAAACCCATCGATTGAATGATGGATACGATGCCGCATACAAACAAGTCAGCGGCAATCAGGATAGATACTTCTTCAGACGTCAAATTCAGTGCTCGGCCCACAATTAGTGGAACCGCGACGGCACCGGCGTACATTACCAAAACGTGTTGCAGGCCCAGTGCCGCCAGCCTGCCGTTTGGTAATCGTTCGTCGACGGGTGCGGTGGTCGCGTTCGTACCCATGAAATGTCTCCAGAGTGGATTAATTATTAGATGTAGCTATGTCAATGTAACGGCGTGCGACAGGCGGGCCATAAGATAATTCGTATAGAGCCTAGGTGGGCAAGACTATAAATGAGGGATAACCCTCAAGAAAAATGCCCGAACCTGGGTTTTTGAGGAATAGCTAAGGGAAAACACTGCTGTGGAGGTACATCGTCAGGCAAGGCGGCGGATCGTTGTATACGAGCACTAGCAGTCGGTTTGCGCTCGTCGTGTGGCTGTGGTGTTTGTATCAAAAATGTTTTTATGAACACGGCTGGGCGGCCGTGTTGTGCCAGAAGGAAGGCACAGCAGTGTCAGTTATGACTGGGGTGTAAGCCTGCGAGAGACTGCGATAGGGCTTGTCCAGCGCCTTTTGGGCAGCATCGGATTGTTACAGTGCACACCTGCTGCATTTCAATTCTTTATGGATTAGTACAAGTGCGTAATGGTAATATCCCTAACTACAAAACTTTTTGATGTGCTGGAAATTGCTGTTAAGAGCAAAGTGTTTTCTTGGTAAATAAAAGTCTTTGTTTAATATGGGATTTGGGTTTTTATTCTGAAGATGGTGGCTGAAGAATGAAACGTCTTTGATAGTTCTCCTAGTGTCTTGGCCAAGTTGTCATGAACAGTGCACTTAAATCTTGGTTGTTTTTAAACCCTGGTTTTTATTTTTTAAAAATAAATAAAATAATATTGTCAGTGGATTTTTGAATTGGATATTTTATTTAATTGTATTTTTATTTAAATTAAAATTGCAAATAAATGATATCTAATTGGCTAAGGTTTATATAAACCTAGCACAATAACTATTTGTAAGCTGTGGTAGCTAAATGTAATTTTCGCCATTGTTTACTGGTGTGCTGCCTGTGACGCGTCTGTGTCAGAAGTGGTCATCCAAAATAGCGTTTATTCAAATATGACTATTCTGCACTCCGGAGTGGCAGGGCGAGTCAGTAAAGATCGAAAGGGTAGGGTGCGTGTCTCAAAATACAGGCAAGGGGGCTAAGGAGTTTGAAGCGTCCCGTACAGATATTAATAAAAGAAATACGTCGTCTGGTGCAATCGCCATTATTGGTATGGCGTTTCGCTTCCCGGGCGATCTATCGCAACCCGATCAGTTCTGGAATGCCTTAATTGAAAAGCGCGACCTAGTCACTGAAATCCCAGCCGATCGTTGGGCGACGCAGGAGTTGCAGCACAATAAACGCTCCGAGCCAGGCCGTAGCGTTACTTTTTCTGCGGGCGTGTTGTCGCGTATCGACGAGTTTGATGCGGATTTTTTCGGTATTTCCCCACGCGAAGCGGCCTGGTTGGACCCTCAGCAGCGTTTGTTGTTAGAGCTGTCTTGGGAAGCCATGGAAAATGCCGGGGTATTACCATCGGCAATGGCAGGCAGTGATTGTGCCGTTTATGTCGGTATTTCCGGTCTGGATTACGGCATGCGTGGTCTGGACGATTTGGCCAGCCTTACCTCTCACATGATGACCGGTAATACCTTGAGTATTGCCGCTAATCGCCTGTCTTATATTTACGATTTACACGGCCCTTCGATGGCCGTGGACACCGCCTGTTCGTCGTCGCTGGTCGCTTTACACCAGGCCTGCGCCAGCTTGCGTAATGGCGAGGCGTCGACTGCTTTGGTCGGTGGCGTCAATCTTTTGCTGCACCCGTATCCCTTTGTCGGCTTTACCAAAGCCTCCATGCTGTCGGCTGATGGTCGCTGCAAAGCATTTGATGCCGCTGGCAATGGCTATGTGCGCTCCGAGGGTGGGGCGGTTGTCATGCTCAAGCCGCTGGAACAGGCGTTGGCGGATGGTGATGAAGTTCAGGCCGTGATTCTGGCCACGGGCGTGAATGCGGATGGTGCCCGCAAAACTGGTATCACTATCCCTAGCTGTCAGGGGCAAATTGAATTGATGCGCTCCGTGCTGGAGCGTAGTGGCCTGACGGCTGCCGAGGTGGATTTTGTTGAAGCCCACGGCACGGGAACGGCAGTGGGTGATCCGATTGAAACCACCGCCATTAGCGCAGTTTATGGCAAGGAGCGCGAGCAGCTCCTGCCTATCGGTTCGGTCAAAGCTAATTTGGGCCATATGGAATCGGCCTCCGGCATGGCGGGTCTGGTCAAGGCAGTGTTGGCTTTGCAGTATCAAGCCCTGCCTCCTGCTCTGCATTTGAACACTCCTAATCCCGCTATTGATTTCGATGGTTTGAACCTGGAACTGCTGACTCAGGCGCGTATGTTGCAGCGTGCGGATGGCAAGCCCTTGGTCGCCGGGGTGAACTCGTTTGGGTTTGGCGGTGCCAACGCCCATGTGTTGTTACAAGCGCCTGCCGCTGTTCCTGACACTCAGTCCAGTTTGCCGGAAGCGGGTTTGCCACCCTTGGCCTTGTCGGCCAAATCGGAAGGGGCTCTGCGCGAGCTGGCAGGTCATTATGCAGACAGACTAGACGGCGCGACACAACAGCACTTTTACGACGTCAGTTACGCTGCTGCCCATCGTCGTCAGGCCTTGGCTCGTGGTTTGATCATTCAACCTGAAACGGTCACAGAAGGCGTAGCGCGGTTGCGTGCTTACGCTCAAGGCAAGGACACTCAGGGCCTGCAAACTGTGGATGCGCTGGAAAAAGAAGGCCAGCTGGCCTTTGTCTACGCCGGAAACGGAGCGCAGTGGTTGGGTATGGGCGTGACCTTGTTGCGTGAGTCTCCTCGTTTTGCCGCTTTGCTGGCTGATCTGGACTCCATGATGATGCCACTGGCGGGTTTCTCCCTGCTGGAACAATTGCAGGCCGAACCGTCCGCGTCCCGAATGGACGACACCACGGTTGCTCAGCCCTTGCTGTTTGCCGTGCAGGTTAGTGTGACGCGCATGTTGCGCGAAGATGGTGTGACGCCTGATGCTGTTGCCGGTCATAGCGTGGGCGAGATTGCTGCTGCCTGGGCTGCTGGGGCGCTGGAGCTGGAGCAGGCCATTCGCGTGATTTGTGCCCGCAGTCAGGCGCAAGGTTTGACCCGTGGACAAGGCCGGATGGCAGTGATTGGCCAGTCGCTGGAAGCCGTCAACACCCTGCTGGAAAGTCTGGGTGACGATTTGGGCGTGAATGTGGCGGGTGTAAATAGCCCCTCCAACATTACCTTGTCTGGCAGCTTGGAAGGTTTGCAACGCATCCAATCCGCAGTGGAAGGCCAAAGTGTATTTTTCCGTTTGCTGGACCTGGACTACGCGTTTCACAGTCCCTATATGGATGGCTTGTTACCGCATCTGCGCAAAAATCTGGGTGATTTGCAGCCCGGTCAGAATGCTCCAAAAGCTCGTTTTGTCTCGACGGTTACGGGTGCAGAGTTAGCAGCCCAAGAATTGGGCGTGGACTACTGGTGGCGCAATATTCGCGAGCCCGTGCAGTTTCAGCAGGCTATTGCCTGCTTGGCCAAGCAAGGTTGCCGCGTATTCCTGGAAATTGGCCCACATGCCATCTTGCAGCGTTATATCCGTGAAACCCTGACGCAAGCTGATGTGCAGGGGGTGGTGTTGTCGAGCCTGAGTAAGCAGGATGATGGTGCCCAGCGCTTGGCTGACACTGTCTTGCGTACCTTGGCTTTATTGCCCACCCAATTGAAAGCCCGGTTCCCCGTGCCCGGTAGTCCCGTGGATCTGCCTGTGTATCCGTGGCAGCGTGAGCGTCACTGGTACAAGGCCAGCACCGAAGGCATGCGTTCTATTGAGCGCCGCCGTGTGCATGATCTGCTGGGTTGGCGCTTGCCCGATACCGAGCTTGGCTGGGAAAACGTGCTGGACCCTATGGTTCTGCCTTGGCTAGCCGACCACAAAGTGGGTGGCGCAATGGTTTACCCCGGCGCTGCCTACCTGGAAATGGCCTTGGCCGCTGCCCGAGAGTGGCTGGGTGAGGCCCTGATTCTGGTGGACGAGCTAGATATTCTGGCCCCATTGGTCTTTGACGGTGAGCATGCTCGCAGCTTGCGCTTTGTGCTGAATCCACGCGATGGCAGCTTCCATATCAAGAGCCGTCAACGCCTGAGTCAGGACGAATGGGTGATTCATGCCAGTGGCCGTATTCTGGCTTCCGATGGACGCATGCCTTTGGCTGAGCTGCAGCCCTTGGAGCACTCGGACCTTCAGATCGATCGTGACCGACACTATCGCCTGGCCCATACCTTGGGTCTGGATTACGGCCCAGCCTTTCAAGGCTTGAAGGCTGCGCAAGTGCAGGGTACCCATCTGAGTGCCCAACTGGATATGCCTATCAGCCTGGAGCAAGACAGCTATCTGCTGCATCCGGCCTTGATGGACGTGTGCTATCAATCCTTGGTGGATTTCTTCGCACAGGATATTGAGGCAGGCCAAGGCGTGGCCTTGCTACCTGTGAAAGTAGGGCGCTTTGCCTTGTCCACAGAAGGGCAGGTGACCCATTTCCGTGCGCATTTGCGCCGTAGTAGTGCTCGTTCGGTGCTGGCGGATTTTGAACTGTATGGCGCTGATGGTCGCTTGCTGGCCAGCGCACAGGGCTGCCGTTTCCGCGCTGCTTACTTTTTGCGGCAGGATCGCCATGCGGTTTCCAACTGGCAAATTACCCCCTACCTGCGCCCTCATCCGCGTGATCAGCACGTTGCTATTACGGTGTCTACCGGACAACTGGCTACAAGGGGTTGGGCCGCCCTGGCCGACCAGCAACAGGAGCGCGAAAACTGGTTCCAGCAAACTCTGCCTTTGCTGGATGCGCTGAGCCTGTCCTTTATTTATGAGGCCTTCCAGAGTCTGTCGGCTCAGCCCTCTGTCATCAGCGCCGAAGTGCTAAGTGGCCCCTATGGCCGCTGGATGAGCGATTTGCTGCGTCGTGAGGAACTGCTGCAAGATAACGAGCACGGATGGAGTGTGGTGGAGCAGGCAGACATGCCGCCCGCCCAGGATTTGTGGCGCACGATTTTGCAGGATTCGCCCAACAGTCTGCCGCAACTGACCCAGATTGGTTCGGTTGGCCGTCAACTGCCTGCTTTGCTGCGTGGTGAGGTGTCAGGTCAACAATTGCTGGCTGCGTTGCGTCGCTCTCCCGTGGTTGAGGTGTTGTACGACGACGACCCCATGTATTTGGGTGTGCGCTTGGCGTTGGAAGCTCAGTTGCGTGAGCTGGCTGCTAACTTGCCAGCATCCCAGCGACTGCGAGTGCTGGAAGTAGCCGTAGGCCCAAGCGATTTGCCCAAGATCTTGGCGGCGTGCCTGTCTGAAGATCAGTTTGACTATGTGCTGGCCCTGCCGGATGCCGATTTGCAGGCACGTCAGGCAACCCAGCATCATGGTCTGGCGAATGTGCAGGTTGTTGGTTTTGATTTGCAGGAATGGCAACTGGAACAGCCAGACGCTACTGCATTTGATGTCGTGATTTTGCGCCACAGCTTGCACCGTACGGTGCATGTGCCCCCCGCACTGGCGCGTAGCAAACAGTGGTTAGCCAGCGGTGGCGTGTTGTTGCTGGCCGAGTGTCACCCGGATTGGCACGCAGACTTCTTGTCGGGTCTGGACCAGAGCTGGTGGCATGAAACTGGCCATCAACAATCCTCCTCCTTGTTGTCGCCCGAAGGCTGGCACAAGGCCTTGGAGCAAGTCGGCTTTGAACAGGTGCAAACCGCCGTTGAGCCTGCCGCCCACGAGCTAAGTGAAGGTGCTTATCTGCTATTGGCCAATGCGGCCAAGGCTCAGCCCGAACAAGATACAGAGTCCGTGCCTGCTGCCAATTGGGTGCTGCTGTTTGATGATGCCTCCCAGGCGCAGGCCCAGTCGTTGCAGATCCGTTTACAAGCGACAGGCCAAACCGTCAGTGCTCAAACCTGGCCCTTGGCAGCCGATGCCTTGGCCGAGCAGGTGGCGATCAATGTGGTGCAGATGCTGGGCTGGGGCGACTCCGTTGCCGCAGCCAGTGATAGCAGCGGCAAACTGTTGAGCCTGGCTCAAGGTTTGTCCGCACGTGCTGCTCAAAGCCGCTTGTGGCTAGTGACGCAAGGTGGTGCCTTGCCAGCGATGGCAGATAAGCTGGACTGGACGGTTAACCCGGCCCAGTCGGCACTGTGGGGATTTGGCCGTGTCTTGATGAATGAGCTGCCCGCTTTGTCATGTTCCATGATTGATCTGGCCGGTGATACCGCCGCTAGCGATATCAGCATCCGTTTGGAACGTGAACTACTGTGGCCAGATAATGCCACTGAAATTGTCTTGTCCCACGACGCACGTCATACCTTAGTGCTCGAAGATGCTACTCAGGCAGAACAGGCCCAACTGAGCCAGGACGCCCGCTTCAAGCTGGACTTCCAAGTGCCCGGGCAACTGCGTAATCTGGAATGGCAGGCCGTTCAAGCTCCGAAGCTGGCGGCAGATCAGGTTGAAGTCCGCACGATGGCTGCTGGCCTGAACTTCCGTGACGTGATGTATTTAATGGGCTTGTTACCCGACGAGGCGGTGGAAAACGGGTTTGCCGGTGCCAGCCTGGGCCTGGAGTTTTCAGGCGTGGTGACGCAAGTTGGTGCTGACGTTAAAGATGTGTCGGTAGGCCAGCCAGTGATGGGCTTTGGCTCCTCCTGCTTTGCCAGCCATGTGGTGACGCGTGCCGATGCGATTGCTCCCATGCCAGAGGGCTGGGATTTTGAGGCCGCCGCTACAGTACCTACCGTCTTTTTCACGGTGTATTACGCCTTGACTCACTTGGCTCACATCCAGCCTGGTGAAAAAATTCTGATTCATGGTGCCGCAGGTGGCGTGGGGATCGCAGCGATTCAGCTGGCCCGCCATTTGGGTGCAGAAATCTATGCCACCGCCGGTACGGATGAGAAGCGTGTGTTTGCTTCCCTGCTGGGTGCGGATCGTGTGTTTGACTCGCGCAGCTTGAGCTTTGCTCAGGATGTGATGGATGCCACTGGCGGTGCAGGTGTTGATGTGGTGCTGAACTCGCTGGCGGGTGAAGCCATGCGTCGCAGCCTGGACGTCTTGAGCCCCTTTGGTCGCTTCCTGGAGTTGGGTAAACGCGACTTCTTCGAGAACACGCCCATTGGTCTACGTCCCTTCAAGAGCAATATCAGCTACTTCGGAATTGATGCCGACCAGTTATTGACGGGTCGTCCTGCCTTGGCGGGGCGCTTGTTTAAAGAGGTCATGGAGCTGTTCCATGATGGCGCCTTGTTCCCCTTGCCGTATCGCAGCTTCAATGCGGAGCATGTGGTTGATGCCTTCCGCGCTATGCAGCAGGCTCGTCATATTGGCAAACTGGTGGTGTCCTTGAAGGATGCCCAGCCTAGCCTGCCAGCGCCTCGAGCCGCTGCTATTGATTTGTCCGCACAGGGGGCTTGGCTGGTAACGGGCGGTTTGTCCGGCTTCGGTCTGGCTTCAGCTCAGTGGCTGGTCAAACGTGGCGTCAAATCGTTGGTACTGGCTGGCCGTCGGGGGGCTGATACCCCTGGTGCACAGGAGCTGCTGGAGCAGTTCCAGGCGCAGGGCTGCCGAGTACAAGTCGTGGCGTGTGATGTTACCGACTACACCGCTGTACAGGCCGTAGTGGCGCAGATTCAGGCTGGCGAAGCCCCGCTGGCGGGTGTGCTGCATGCCGCCGCCGTGTTTGATGACCGCCTGATTGCCAATATGGATCAGGACAGTCTGGATAAAGTGCTGCAAACCAAACTGGTGGGTGCCTGGAATTTGCATCAGGCGACACAGGATTTGAAACTGTCGCACTTCGTGCTGTATTCCTCGGTGACGACCGCTATTGGTAACCCCGGTCAGGCCAATTATGTGGCTGCCAACGCGGGCCTGGAAGGCCTGACGCGCCTGCGTCAGAACCTGGGCCTGGCTGCATCTTGCATTGCTTGGGGACCCATCGGTGATGCAGGCTACCTGACCCGTAACGAAACCGTTAAAGACAGTCTTGGAAAGCGCTTGGGCAAGGCTCCTTTGCAGGCTGAGCTAGCTTTGGACCAATTGGATCGCGTACTGGCAGTCAATGGTGAGGTCTCCATTGTGGCTAACTTCGACTGGAATGCATTGGCTCGTTTGCTGGCCTCGGCGCAAAGCGAGCGCTTTGCCATCTTGAACCGAGCCTGTAAAGACCATGACTCCGGCAGTGATGGACAGGATATCCATGCGCTGATCGCCGGTAAAACACCGGAGCAGATTCACGCCTTAGTCGCCGATTGGGTGGCCCAGGAAGTGGCCAACATTTTGCGTACCGAGGTAGACCGTATCGAGACCCAGCGTTCTTTGCATGATCTGGGCATGGACTCCTTGATGGCGGTGGAGTTGGCCTTGGGCCTGGAGCAACGCTTTGGCGTGCAATTGCCGGCCATGGTGCTGAATGACTCGCCGACTGTCTGGAACGTGGCGGGCCGTATTGTGGACAAACTGACCGCCGGTGGCGAGGATTCGGTGGAACAGGAAGCCGGGCATTTAATAGCCGATGTTGTACGGCAGCACGGGGACGATATGTCCGAAGCGGACTTGCAAAGTCTGGCGCAGGATGTACAGCGATTGGCAGAAAAAGGGACAACATTGATCAATGAGTAAGAAAGATCTAGCGCCAGGCAGTAAAGCACAATTGATCCAGCGCATCTTGGGGCGTAAAACCGGTCATGCGGCCAGTGATGGCCGCATGACGGCTCAAATCGCGGCCCACCAAGGCGCGTCCAGCCATATCCCAGAGTCCTTTACCCGCTTTGATCGTCATCCCGGTTACGAGAAAATGCTGGTGCCCAAGGCCATGGCCGATCGTCTGGGTGTACGCAATCCCTTTTTTCGCAGCCACGATGGTGTGGCCGCTGCACGCACCCGTATTGGTGGGCGCGATTACTTGAACTTTGCCAACTACAACTACCTGGGCCTGTCTGCTCACCCTGAAGTGAACGCTGCGGCTAAAGCTGCAATGGACCAGTACGGCACATCGGCCTCGGCCAGTCGTTTGGTGGCAGGCGAGCGTCGGGTGCAGCGTGAGCTGGAAGAAGAGTTGGCACAGAACTACGACGTGGACGATTGCGTGGTGTTTGTCAGTGGGCACGCCACCAACGTCAGCACGATTGGTTACTTGTTCGGCCCCAAAGATCTGGTTATCCACGATAGCCTGATCCACAACAGTATTTTGCAAGGCATCCAGCTATCGGGTGCCGCTCGCCGCTCCTTCCCGCACAACGACAGCGCCGCATTAGAGCGCATCCTGGCCGAGATTCGTGGGCAGTTCGAGCGGGTGCTTATTGTCATCGAAGGCTTGTACAGCATGGATGGCGACATTCCGGACCTGCCTGCATTTATTGACATCAAACGGCGCTATAAAGCCTTTTTGATGGTGGATGAAGCGCACGCATTGGGCGTGCTGGGCAAGACCGGCCGGGGCTCGCATGAATATTTTGGTGTGGCGGGCCGTGATGTGGATATCTGGATGGGTACGCTAAGTAAGACTCTGGCAAGCTGCGGCGGCTATATCGCTGGCGACCGCGCGCTGGTGGAATTGCTCAAGTACGCCGCCTCTGGTTTTGTATACAGCGTGGGGATCTCGCCTGTGCTGGCCGCTGCCTCTTTAAAAGCTTTGCAGATCATGCACCGGGAACCTGAGCGTGTGCAGACCCTGCAAGAGCGGGGTAGTCAGTTCTTGAGCACGATGCGTTCGCTAGGAGTCGATACTGGCTATGCCCAAGGCTATGCCGTTATTCCAGCAATTACGGGTAGTTCCTTGAAAGCAGTCAGGTTGTCTGGTCAGTTGTTTGATGCCGGCCTGAATGTGCAACCGATTATTCATCCGGCGGTAGAAGAAAAGGCTGCACGTCTGCGCTTTTTCCTGTCGGCCAGTCATACCCAGGATGACATTGATTTAGCGTGCGAAACCGTTCACACGCTCATGAAGAAATAAGCATGGCTCAATTACTACACATAGCAGTTAGCAAGATTGCCGCAATGGGACGCCCCGTTGTGGCGAGCACCCTGGTCGCTGTACTGGCCGGATGTGCCACGATGCCGGATTGGATGTCGGCAGACGGCCCCAGCCGCCAGCAAGTACAGGAACGGCGCGATGGTCGTATCGAAGGGATCACCCTGGTCAATGTGACAGACGACCTGACTAAGAAACTGGCTGGAAAGAAACGCCTGGGTGATTTTGCCGCTCAGTTTCCTAGCACAGGCTCAAACCATTACCTGATCGGTCCAGGCGATGTACTGGAAGTATCCGTGTGGGAAGCCCCGCCTGCCATGTTGTTTGGCACTATCTCGCTGGATGCTAAGGCCATGGGGACCACGACGAATGCCGTGGCGTTCCCTCATCAAATGGTTACCCCGGATGGCATGATCAGCATGCCATTTGCAGGACGTATCACGGTCAGTGGGCGTAATACCCAACAAATTGAAGAAAGCATTGCTAAGCGTTTGCAGGGTAAAGCCAATAATCCTCAAGTTCTTGTGCGAGTCATCCAGAACAACACGTCCAATGTGACCGTGGTGGGTGAGGTCAATCAAAGCACCTTAATGCCGTTGACTCCTAAAGGCGAACGCCTGCTGGATGCCTTAGCGGCCGGTGGTGGCGTCAAGCAAGCGGTCAACCGCATCGCGATCCAGCTTTCACGCGAACAAAATACGGCGACGATGGCGCTGGACACAATCATTCGTAGCCCTCAGCAAAACATCATGTTGAAGCCCGGCGATGTGATTACGGCGCTGTACCAGAACCAAAGTTTCTCCATCTTGGGCGCAACGGGCAAGAACGAAGAAGTTCCGTTTGAGGCCCAAGGCATTTCTCTGGTGCAGGCTCTGGCGCGGTCGGGTGGCCTGGATACCTCCCGAGCTGATGCGCGGGGTGTTTTCATCTTCCGTTTTGAGGACGCTGCTCTGGTTGAGGGTGCCCCCGAGTCTGCTTTGCTCGACAAGAAGGGCGTGGTGCCCGTGGTCTATCAGATCGACTTGCGTGATCCCGGCTCTTTCTTTGTCACCCAGAATTTCCCGGTTCAGGATAAGGACGTGATTTACGTCTCTAACTCCCCAGCAGCGGAGTTCCAGAAGTTCCTGCGCCTGGTGGTGTCGGTGGCCGTGCCTAGTGTGACTTTGAACAATATGGTGGATTGATGGTAGCCATGAAGGGGAAGGCTTTCTTTGACAGGAGCCAGTATGACTGAACCGGTGCGTAGCCCCATGGCCGTCACCTGGTCGGTTTGGCGGGCTTTGCTTTTGCGAGAGTCTTTGGACCGTCTGTTTGACATGCGGGCGGCGTGGTTTTGGTTGTTGATGGAGCCGGTGCTGCATATCAGCTTCATCACATTTATTTTTACAGTGATTCGCTTACGTACGGTTGGTGGTATTGACTCCTCAATTTGGATTGTGGTGGGGATGCTGGCCTTTTTCACGTTTCGGCGTACCGCTATTCAAGTGATGTATGCAGTGGATAGCAATAAGCCGTTATTTGCTTATCGCCAGGTTCAGCCTTTTGACACCTCTGTTGCACGGGGGGTACTAGAGGCGTTCCTGATGGTATTAGTGACTTCGGTGATTCTTACAGGGGTGGCACTGCTCGGGCACGATATACGACCTGATGACCCTATCCAGGTTGTGATAGCTCTCTTTGGTTTGTGGCTGTTTGGTATGGGGTACGGATTAATTGCTTCTGTTCTTATAGCGCTAGTGCGGGAGACAGAGCACATTTTGAAAATTATGATGATGCCGTTGTATCTTATTTCCGGCGTCATTATGCCTATCTCGGCGGTGCCTCAGCCATACCGCGACTTATTATTGTTTAACCCTTTAGTTCACGGGTTGGAGTTGGTGCGGCAGGGTTTTTCCAGCTACTACCACGTGGTGGCTGGTATCAGCATGGCGTACTTATATGCTTGGGGCGTAGTGAGTCTCTTTCTTGGCTTGCTATTGTACCGGCGCTTCACTCAACAGTTGGTGATGAAATGATCATCGTCAATGATGTTTATAAGCGATATAAGACTGCGCATGGTGTGGGTAGATGGGTTTTGGAGGGAATCAACTTAACGATTCCTCCTAAAGTAAACGTGGGCTTAATCGGCTCTAATGGAGCCGGTAAATCCACTTTGCTACGTTTGATTGGTGGGGTGGATCATCCTAATAAAGGAACGGTTCAGCGTTTGTGCCGGGTGTCGTGGCCTATGGGGAATGGGGGGCTGGAAGGCACTTTAACCGGGCGTCAAAACGCCAAGTTTGTCTGCCGCGTGCATGGGCATCAGGAGGATCTAGCCGATCGCCTGGCTTTTATTAAGGATTTTTCCGAGCTAGGCCAGGCCTTTGAGGAACCGATTTATACCTACTCCTCGGGCATGCGCTCCCGTCTCCAGTTTGCCTTGTCCTTTGCCTTCAATTTTGATGTGTATATCTCGGATGAGGTTACCGCAGCTGGCGACGCCGCTTTTCGTAAGAAAGCCGCAGACGCGTTTAGAACCATGACGGATCGTGCAGGCCTGATTATGGTCGCGCACGATAACAAAACTTTAAGACAATTTTGCCAGGCTGGCGTCTGGCTGCATAAAGGGAAAGCGCACTGGTTTGACCAGATTGATGACGCGCTTAATGCCTACAAGGATTCACTTCCAAAATGACAGATACACCTCAAGTCACTCCGCAAGCCAATAGCACCGCTTCAGACAAGCCCATCTCTACACAGCCTACGTTTTTAACGCGTGTCCGTTCCTGGTTCTCTTTGCGGCTATTTGATCATGCGGTACGTGTGATTCTAGTCTTGGCTATTTTGACGACTGCTTATTGGTTGGTGTTTGCGTCAGATCGCTATGTCTCTGAAGCCAATGTCATTATCCGCAAAACAGACTCGGTCGGGGCGCCTTCATTTGACTTGGGAATGTTGGTGTCTGGTGTAGCCTCTGTCGATCGAGCTAATCAGCTATTACTGCGTGACTATTTGTTGTCCGTGGATATGCTCAAAAAGCTCGATCAGGCCTTGGATTTACGCACGCACTACAGTTCTTCAGAGCATGATTTTGTGTCGAGGATGTGGTTTCAAGATACCTCGATGGAGTGGTTCCACCGTCATTATTTACGTCGTGTAGAGGTTGAGTTTGACGAGTTTTCGGGTGTGCTGCGCATTAAGGTGCAGGCCTATAACCCCGAGTTGGCGCAAGCTATTACGCAGCAATTGGTTCAGGAAGGTGAGCGTTATATGAACGTGCTGGGCCATGAAATGGCCCAAGTTCAGGTGAATTTTCTGGTAACTCAGGTTGATCAAGCTCAGGAGCGTTTCCAAAAAGCCAGTCAAGCCTTGTTGAATTATCAGAACGAGGCAGGGCTGCTTTCACCCCAGGCGACGGCAGAAAGTATCAATGCAATTGTTGCCGCTTTAGAGGGGCAGCGAGCTCAGCTGCAGACCCAACTTGCCTCTTTGCCTAAGTCTTTGGATCGTGATCATCCCAATATTTTGATGCTCAAGCAGTCTTTGAAAGCCGTAGACGAGCAAATTAAGCAGGAAAAACTCAAGTTGGCTACGCCATCAGGCGGGACCTTGAATAAGTTTGTGGAAGAGTTTTATCGCTTGGACATGAATGTCAAGTTCACTCAAGAGCTATACAAGTCATCGTTGACCGCTTTGGAAAAAGGCAGGATTGATGCTACCCGGATGCTGGAGAAGGTGTCCGTGCTGCAGTCACCCACTTTGCCTGAGTACCCGATTGAGCCGCGGCGTCTTTACAACACATTGGTTACGTTACTACTGGCCTTGATGTTGGCGGGGATTCTGAAGTTGCTCAAGAGCATCGTGCTGGACCATGTGGATTAAGAACACTATCAGGGGAAGTAGATAATGGCCGTTTCGCCCGTTCAGGTGGATCAGCCTGGCAATGTGTCTATGGATGGATGCATGCAGGCTTTACAGGACGAAAATCAGTTGTTATTGGACCAGCTGCATATTGTGCAAACCGAATTAGAGCGTTTGCACTATCGGGAGCAAGCGCACGCTCTGCCATCGACGATTATTCACATAGCGTCAGTGGACAATTTGCTGGTTGAAAAGCAGGCAGAGATTCTTCGCTATGAGGCCCTGGTTAAAGCACAAGGCGAAGTCCATGTTTTGCAGACGCAATTTGCATTGGCCAGCCAACTGGGTGAAATCCTGATCCAGGGTACTCATTCGGTCGGCGCTATGTTGTCTTTGCCGAATCGTTTGTTGAAGGTCTGGAAGCAGAACCGACGTGAGGTACCTCCTAAGGAGTTGGGAGGGAAGCAGTTCGGAAAAGTGATAGATGCTTTCAAGGATGGAGGAGAGGAGATGGTAGAGGCCCTGCTGACCCGAGCCGCAGTATCTACCACGATTCAAGCGAGCGCCTGGACTGCTCTGGCTAGGGGACAGATGCAAACGAGTGCAGCAGCTGCTGCTAAGTTTGCACGCCGGGCTTACGCATTAGAACCTCGGTCGTTTAGGCAAAAATGGCTTGCTTTCCGTCTACATGAAGCTGGAGATCTATTAGAGGCAGAGGCTCTGGCTGCTTTGCTTCCAGATGGTGTCGGATTTAGTGAGTCGGAAGGACGCCAGCTTAATCGTCTTAAGGATGAAGCAAAACAGGATCGGCTTTATCGGGCGCGCAACGCTCTTGGGCATGCTGAGCGTGAAAATCAAGTACGGCATCAGTGGAATGAGTTGGCGGCCTCGCGTGATCAATTGGCCGTACAAGTTGCTTTGCAGTCTAAAAAACTGACGGCTGCTCAGGGAACTGTCAACAAACTGCAACAAGAAAAGGCTGCAATGGGTTTGACTGTGCAGCAAGAGCAGCAGGCTTTGCTGCAGGCTCAAGCTTTGATGGCTTCCCTTCAAAAAGAAGGTGAGGAGCAAAAAGCGCTGGTTCAACAATGGTTTGAACAATGTACAACGCTTCAGTTTGGGGTGGCTGAGTTGACTCGATCCCGTAATGAGCAGGCGAGTCTGGCGGCCGAGCGGCTTGTTGAGCGTGAAGCACTAAAGCAGGAGTTGTCCGAGTTAGTTGCAAAACAGGGCGGGCGTGTTTCACCTAGAAGTCGAAAGCGTAGCCAAGATAGGAAGCGGTGAGATCGCCACGGGTGATATCACTGGGACCAGAGGTGAGGGCGCTTTCCAGTTTTGTGTTTCTCAGCAGGGCGTAACGCGAGCATTTGGGGTGTGAAATGCCGGTTTGGTCAGGCGGGATACCTGTTTGATTGTTGATCTTTTTGAGGACAATAAGGTTTAGTAATGAAGATTTTGACTGTATTTGGTACCCGCCCCGAGGCCATCAAGATGGCTCCTGTGGTCAAGGCTCTGGCTGCCGACTCTGCATTTGAGGCGCGTGTTTGCGTGACGGGTCAGCACCGCCAGATGCTGGATCAGGTTCTGGATATTTTTTCCATCAAGCCTGATTTTGACTTGAACCTGATGAAACCTGGTCAGGATCTGTACGACATTACCAGTAACGTACTGTTGGGTATGCGCGATGTGTACAAACAGTGGCAGCCAGACATGATTCTGGTGCATGGAGACACGACTACCACAATGGCAGCTGCGTTATCGGCGTACTACTCAAAGATTAAGGTTGGGCACGTAGAAGCAGGTCTGCGTACTCACAACAAGTACTCGCCTTGGCCTGAAGAGATGAATCGCCGCCAAGCTGGCGTTCTGGCTGATGTGCACTTTGCTCCAACCGAGCAATCACAGTCGCATTTGTTGCGTGAAGGAGTGGATCCTAAAACGGTGCATATCACGGGCAATACCGTAATTGATGCGCTGTTGGATGTAACCGCACGCGTACGCCAAGACTCGGAATTGCGCAGCCGTTTTGAAGCG
The DNA here is from genome assembly GCA_052109075.1 of Alcaligenes sp. Taxonomy (GTDB): domain Bacteria; phylum Pseudomonadota; class Gammaproteobacteria; order Burkholderiales; family Burkholderiaceae_B; genus Alcaligenes. The sequence continues at coordinate 58,793 of JBQEAN010000004.1, forward strand.
CAATTCTCTTTTGTCAATCCAGCCAAACGCTTGGTTCTGGTGACGGGGCATCGTCGTGAGAACTTTGGTTCTGGGTTTGAAAACATCTGCTTGGCTTTGCGCCAGATTGCCTCGCGTGGTGATGTGCAGGTGGTATATCCCGTGCACTTGAATCCAAATGTTCAGGAACCAGTACGTCGTATCTTATCGGATGTTTCCGATGTTCATTTGATCGAGCCACTGGATTATTTGCCCTTTGTTTACTTGATGGATCGTTGTGATCTTTTGGTAACGGACTCCGGGGGCATTCAAGAAGAGGCACCTTCTTTGGGTAAGCCGGTATTGGTAATGCGAGACACCACTGAGCGCCCAGAGGCCGTGGATGCAGGAACGGTACGTTTGGTAGGGACAGAGACGCAAGCCATTGTCAGCGCTGCCACGCAGCTGCTGGACGACGCTGCTGAATATGAGCGTATGGCGCGGGCGCACAATCCCTATGGCGACGGCAAGGCCGCTACCCGCATTGGTGAAATTTTAAAAACTTTGATCTATTGATTCGGAAAATCAGCATGTTTGAAACTTTATCCATGATCGGCTTGGGCTATATCGGCCTGCCTACCGCAACATTATTTGCCTCCCGCCGTAAGACGGTAATTGGCGTAGATGTGAACCCTCACGCGGTCGACACGATCAATCAAGGCAGGATCCACATTGTTGAACCTGAGCTGGATATGTTGGTGCAAGCCGCGGTGCATGGCGGCTACTTGCGCGCCACTTTGACGCCCGAGGCGGCTGATGCTTTTTTGATTGCAGTCCCTACCCCATTTTTGGAAGGCAATAAACCAGATTTGAGCTATATCGAACAAGCGGCTCAAGCTATTGCGCCTGTCTTGGTTAAAGGCAATCTGGTTATTTTGGAATCCACTTCGCCTGTCGGCACGACAGAGCAGATGGCGCAGTGGCTGGCAGAGGCTCGTCCAGATCTAAGCTTCCCTCAGCAAGCGGGTGAGGAGGCTGATATTCAGGTGGCTTATTGCCCAGAACGTGTTCTGCCAGGACGTGTAGTGCACGAACTGGTCAGCAATGACCGCGTGATCGGTGGTATGACGCAAAAAGCAACCGAAATGGCGATCGAGCTGTACAGAATCTTCGTTGAAGGTGATCTGGTACCGACTAACGCGCGTACGGCTGAAATGTGCAAGCTGACGGAAAATAGTTTCCGTGATGTGAACATCGCGTTTGCCAATGAGTTGTCTCTGATTTGTGATCGCTTGAATATTAATGTGTGGGAACTGATCAGCCTGGCTAATCGTCACCCACGCGTTAGTATTTTGCAGCCCGGTGCCGGGGTGGGTGGTCACTGTATCGCCGTGGATCCTTGGTTTATCGTCGATAAAACGCCTGAGGAAGCTCGTATTGTTCGCTTGGCTCGTGAGATCAATGACTACAAGCCTGAATGGGTTGTAGAGAAGGTCAAAGCTGCTATTGCTGGAGTCTTGTCTTTGCGCCCCGATGCTCGTATGGCAGATATTAAAGTTGCATGCCTAGGCTTGGCTTTCAAACCAGATATCGATGATTTACGTGAGAGCCCTGCCGTTGGTATAGCTAAGAAGATCGCTACTCTGGGATGCAAAGTCAGCGCGGTAGAACCCAATATTCAAGACTTACCCGTCAAGCTGCAGGGCATGGGTATTGAGTTATCAGCCTTAGGAAGTGCTTTGGCTAATGCTGATGTCGTCTGCATCATGGTGAAACATCGTCCGTTCATCGAGCAAACTGCAGAAATTCGTAAACATGCCCAATGTATTGATGTTGTTGGGCTGTTTGATTAATAGGCAGTGAGCTTTTGGTTTTAAGATTAATTAAATCGGCCTACATAGGCCGATTTAATTTTTAGTATTAATTGAATCGGGGTAGTGGATTATTATGAATCCAGCAAATGTTCAAAAAGCTTTAGACGCATTTTTACGGGCAGATTATTCAGCTGCAATTAAAATATATCGGGAGCTGGGTACATTGCTTGGTGAGCAGTATTTCAAAGCAAATATAGAGATTTGCCATGCTCGCCTTGGCCAGAGTGAGGCTGGAGCTAGTTCTGTTGTTGATGTTGTTGTTGAAAATGTTAATAGTAAAGAAGGTATAGCGAAGAAAAAGAAAAAAGAAAATCCTGCTTCGTTGGATTGGCGTGGCCATATGGAGCTTTCTAGGAAAGATCCTGTGTGGTACGTTTTGTCCGTTAAGGAAGGTGCAGAGCTACGGGTAGAAGTTTCAGCGGATTATTATGAGACTGACGAGAAAAATAGAAAAGCTGTGTTTTTGTTAAAAGGATTTGATAAAAAGGGAAATGAAGTCGATGAGAGTTTTGGGAAGATGGCAAAGTCTAGTCATCTTCAGGCTAGATTTAAGTATCTCCCTGCTACGTTCGGAAAAAGACAACAGGTACACACATTCATAGTTCCTGATGGGGTTGTAGAAATGCATCTCGGATTATGTGGATTCAATCTTCAAAAAAATGAAAAGGTTTTCGTTGACAGCGTTAAGGTTAAGGAAAAACGAGCAAAGGGTAAACAGGAGGATTTTGTCCCTCCTAGCGAACTAGCCGCTGAAATTAGCATACTGGGATGGCCTGAGTACCCCGATAATGGAAAGCCTTATGTGCTAGGAGTAATGGATGAATTTACAGCCGGATGTTTTGAGCAGGATCTGAATCTCATTCAACCTAGGCCAGATAATTGGTATGCTCTTTTGGAAAAATACAAACCAGAGTTGATTTTTATTGAAAGTGCATGGAAGGGGAATTACGGGAGTTGGCAATATAGAGTTGCAGAGTATTCTAATAAGCCTGGGCAAGAAGTTGCTCAGCTTTGCAGCTATGCCCGTGAGAAGGGGATACCAACTGTATTTTGGAATAAAGAAGATCCCGTTCATCATGACAAATTCATGTGTAGCGCTAAGCTAGTCGATGGGATCTTCACTACTGACGCAAATATGAAAGAATCATATTTCCGTAAAACAGGTAATCCTAATATTCACGCACTTCCCTTTGCCGCCCAGCCAGCGCTGCATCGACCAGCGCCATTAAATGGGCGGAAGCAGAAATTGTGCTTTGCGGGAAGCTGGTATGGAAATCGACATGCAGAGCGAGGCCAGTCCATGCGTTGGCTTTTGGAAACTGCTAATCAGTACGATCTGGATATTTATGATCGCAATCATGGTACGGGGGTTTTCCCCTTTCCGGATGAATTCCAGAAAGGAATCAAAGGGAGCTTGCCCTATAAAGCACTTTGTGAGGAATACAATCGCTATCGTGCATTCCTAAATGTGAACTCGGTGGTCGATTCTCCTACAATGTTCTCGCGCCGTGTCTTTGAGCTGATGGCTTGCGGCACCCCTATTGTGAGCACCTATGCCAAGGGGATTGAGAATCTGTTTGAGTCCGATGCTGTTTGGCTAGTTCGTAATCGTGAGGAAGCTCAAGAAGCGATTCATACATTAATGACTAATGATGCAGAGTGGCGCCGTCGGAGTTTGGCTGGGATTAGAGAAGTGTTTGCAAAGCATACTTATGCACATCGGCTGAACACTATCTTTACTCATCTGAATGCTGCGACGCGTTTGCCTACGGATCCACCTGTGATGTTGTTCGCAAAAGCCAATAACTCAGAAGCCATGGGAGCGTTGGTGAAGTTTGCCAAGGAACAGGAGTATCGCCAATTTGTTCTGGGCATTGAGTGCTCGCCAAGTGCTGCAACCAATTTCAGCGATATTGACGAGAGTATCGTGGTTTTGAGCCCAGGAGGCCATGCCTCTTGGGCGCAGGAACAGGGGGCAGCTTATCCAATCATGGGGTGGATTGGGAGCGGGCACTGGTACGGACCGCATTATTTGCGAGATTTGGCCAATGCTAGTCTTTATGAACCCGGGCTTGCTGGATGGGCGAAGGCGATTGGACAGGACCGTTTTAGTGCTGGTGGTGAGGCTGATTTATGCTCAGTCTTATGGCGTTCCAAGGAGTTCTTGGCTGTCTATATAAACGCTCAGCCGGACGGCAGTGTGAATCGGGATGATCTGTATTTTGTTGATAGTGATCAGCTTGTATTGAATGGTGCTGCCTCGCAGGCAATGGTGGGAGTGTAAATAATGAGTAAACGTGTATTGGTCTGCGGTAGCCCGGACTTGAACTTCATTGATGGCTCTTCTATTTGGGCTCAGACCATTGCTTTAGCCTTTGCGGCGACTGGCCAAGCGGAGGTAGAGTTTATTGCCAAGAGCAAGCCGGAAAGAGATGAACTGTTTGCCCCATTGAGAAGTGCTGACCGACTTACCATTGTGAATGGGACAGATCCAAGCTATTGGAATGGGAAAGGTTTTAAGCGCCTGACTTTGCCAATGATGGCGGAGTTATCAGTTAAATTGGATCAAGCCAACCCCTATGACGCTGTGGTGGTGCGTGGGCTGGATATTGCCATAGCGTTGTTGGACCATCCTGCTCTTCTGGCAAAATGCTGGCTCTATTTGACGGATATTCCGCAGCTGGTAGGTGAGTACCCTCCTGAGTTACGCGAGAAGATGCGCCGTATGGCGACAGGTTGCCAGCGCCTTTTGTGCCAAACTCAAGGTTTTGTGAATCTGTGGAAAGAGCTGGTTCCAAGTGTCAGCCTTGATAAGTTCAGCCTTTATACGCCAGTCATCCCCGACCTACCTGCTAGCCTCACTCCGTTAAGCCAGAGATCTATGCGGGCAGTCTATGCGGGTAAGTTTAAAGCAGACTGGATGACGCTGGAGATGACAGAGAGCTGGTCTATCGTTCATGCCGAGGTTCCGGGTAGTGAACTGGTCATGATTGGGGACAAAATCCACAATGAAGCAGGCTGGCCAGAGTATAAAGGGCGCATGCAGCAAGCGTTAGAAGCTACGGCAGGTTTGCAATGGTTGGGGGCGCAATCTCGTGAATCTGTGCAGGCTCAGTTGCAATCTGCGAGGGTGGGGCTGTCCTGGCGTGCCGAGAGTATGAACGATACAGTGGAGTATTCGACTAAGATTCTTGAATACGGTGGGGCGGGCTGCGCCGCCATTTTGAACCGGAATACTTTGCATGAGCAACTATTAGGTGTGGATTATCCTTTGTTTGCTAACAGTGCAGAGGAGTTCTCGCGTCAGTTGCGTAGAGCATTCACAGAGCCGGCTGTTGTGGAGGCCGCTGCTAATGCTTTGACTCAGTTAGCTCGCCGTCACACTTTTTCGCAAAGGGTGAAGGAGATTCAAACTTGGCTGCAAGTAGTTCCTGAGAGAACAGCCGTTAATGGTAAGGTGCGTGTGCTGGTGGCTGGACACGATCTGAAGTTCTTTGCTTTGTTGCAGGATGCCCTGGAGTCAACTGGTCAGTTTGAGTTCTTGGTGGATACTTGGGCAGGCCACGATAAGCATGATGAACGAAGGAGTTTTGAGCTTTTAGAGCAAGCAGACATTATCTTTTGTGAGTGGTGCCTAGGCAATTTGAAATGGTACTCAAATAACAAAAAGCCACACCAGCGACTAGTAGCCAGGTTTCATGCTCAAGAACGAACACTTCCATATGTGGTTGAAGCAAATTGGGAAAATATTGACCATATTAGTTATGTAAGTGAATTTATAAGGAAGGAAGGCCAAAATGCATTTGGATTTCCGGACGAAAGAGTTTCCGTGATACCAAATCTATTGGACTCTAATAAATTCACGCCATTGAAAAAAGCAGGAGATGCCAGTTATACCTTAGGGATGATTGGTGTGGCTCCATCCTTGAAGAGGTTGGATCGAGCTATTGATTTATTGGAAGCGTTGTTGGATGATGATGCGAGATATTGCTTGCGGATAAAGGGGAAAAATCCGCTTGATTATGGATGGCTTTTAAAGCGCGAGGATGAGCTTCAGTACTATAAAAATATTTATAAGCGAATCAATCAAAACTCTCGGTTACGACATAAGGTTATATTTGATCCGCCGAATGATGATGTGAATGATTGGTTGTCAATGGTGGGTTTTATTCTGTCACCTTCTGATTTTGAGTCATTTCATATGGCTGTTGGTGAGGGTATGCTTACAGGGGCTGTTCCTATTATTTGGAATTGGGAGGGGGCTGGAGATATATGGGGGGAGCAATGGGTAGTGAAGGATGTAATAGAGGCTAAGGCGGCTATAAAAAAATGGGAAATTGGATCCCTGGGTATAGAAAAGTCCCTCAGTAATTTGTCTGCCAATAGAGTGGTGGAAGAATGGAAGAGAATCCTGAGTTAAGAAAGTATGAATGAAAATAATATCTTAGATTGTTTGAATGAAAGAGGTATTGAGTATATCAATAAGATTATTGGCTCTAATAATAAAACCGATTATAGGAAAATAAAAACACTATTCTTAAAAGGAATTGTTGAGCTAAATAATTTCCCTGATTGTGAAATAGATATTGGTGATTTTGAATGGGCCGGTGGTGACCGAGATAGGAATTGGTGGTGGCAAATGCAGTCTTTGCCTTTTCTTGCTTGGTATATAAATAGTTATAATTTGCAGACTGATTTAGAAAAGAAGAGCTTTTTTAACCTCTGCTGGAGATCGCTAGAGAATTGGAAAGATAAAGCATTAAAGGCAGAGTCACCCTTAGTTTGGCATGACCATGCGTCAGCATTTCGTGTGAGAAATATTGTTAATTGGCTAGTTTTTTGTTGTATTCATAATTATTCTCAATTGAATGATGATATAAAAAATCAAGTGTCAATTTTGGTTAAGGAGCATTTGTGTTGGTTGTCTCAGGATGAGAATTTTTCTAGATATACGAATCATGGCTTTGACCAAGCAATGATTTCATTGGTTGTCTCTTTGATGTTTGGTGGGGATTTATTTGAAAAAATTAAAATAATAAATAAAGAGAGGCTATTGGAAGAATTGCGGCATGCATTTACTGATGAGGGGGTTCATAAAGAAAATAGCCCTGGATATCAGAAGTTTATGTTGGAGAGAGTGCGCCAGCTTCGGATAATTAAAATTCTTGGTGAAACAGATGTTTCTGATTTGGTTGGCTCTTATGTGAATAAAGCCGAGGTTTTTTTGCGTGCTCTAACATTGCCTAATGGGTATCTGCCGCTGATTGGGGATACTAAGCTTGAAATGGGGCTCGTGGGTAGTGATATTGATTGTGCTAAGGTACATCCGTATTTGGATGTCTATGACTATTCAAAATCTGGGTATTTAATTGCAAAAGGCGTTGATGGGCGGGAGAAGAGTTTTTTTCTGCTTCTAAAAAACAGCCATCTCTCTAATTATCATAGACATGATGACGATATGATGATTTATTTGTTTTATGATGGTGAGGTTGTTTTTGGTGATGGCGGGCTTTTTAATCACCAGGAGAAGGATGGCAGGCGGAAAAATATAAGATCTTACAAATCTCACTGCGTCCCTTATATTGATTCTTTGGCAATTAGGGATAGACGAAATTTGTCAGAAGATGCTGTTGTTGAAGCGCTCAGTGATCGTGAGTTTTATATGGAGAGCTCCATGTTTGGTAAGCGCTTGTGTCGACGAGTGTGTTTGGAGATTGAGTCTGGTCTGAAGCTGAGGATTAATGACCACCCTAAAGAAGAAATTAATGAAAAGGTATGGGCAAATTTTTTAATTCCTCATGAAAAAAAATTCGAAATTGAAAATAATGCTGCTGTTTTTCGATTTCAAGGTTTTTCTTGTTTTATTAGGTATGATGCTGGCACAGAATTTTTTAGTGTTCTGGGTTGGGATGATGTGGATTATTATAATGGTGCATATTTTTCTGAAAAATATGGTGAAATTAAATCCGCCTGCCGTATAAGTTTTTCATGTGCTGATTTGGAGATTGATTTTAATTCAAATTAAAAAGGCTCTCGTTATGGATGGGTTTGTTCAAAATAGAGCATGGGATTTTATATAAAATTTAATTAAGCCATGAAAGAAAAGCGTTCTATTCGTTTAAAGGAAGTTGGCGCCTCAGTGAGGAGGTTGAATTTTCCACCACAGCAGTATCTAGTCGGCCGTACAGGGTTAAGTATTGGTTATGGATATACATTTTTAACGGATGATGATGGGCTTGCTTTAACTGCTTTGCCAGCTGCTTTGGATGATCGGGATATTTTCTTAGTTGGTGGTTCTTCTATTGAAGCAAGCTACTGTGATATTAATAAGCGTGCTTCATTTTTGTTGCAAGAAAAGTTGTTAAGTGTTGGTATTGGTAATGTTTGTTACAATATGGGTGCATCCGGCTGTACTTCTTTGAATCTATTTAATTCTATTGTGAATAAGTTGATTGGCCGGACGGGGGATGTGGTTTATTTTATTCCTTCAAATGATGTGCGTGCTTTTGAGTTTAAAAAAGGATACATTAATAGATCGAAATATTTTGCTAACATCATTCCCGCAAAAAATGAGCTAGGCGACTCTAGGTTGTTTGACCAGAATAAGCAACAACTGCTTTCAATGTTGAGTATGTTGGAGTTCTTTTGTAAAGAATTTGGTTTTCGTTTTTTTGTTTCAGGCGTTATTTATCGTGATGAAGATCTGCGATACCAGCAGATTAATGAAATGGCTGAAAAATTTTGTCGGGATAGGGGTATTGATTTTATAACAATAGGAAACTATCCTAAAGATTCGTTTTATGATTCTGTTCACCTGACTGCTATTGGAAATGAATATATTTCTGATGCGTTGGTTGGTTTTTTGCTAAATAAAAATAAAAGTAAATCAACTTCTTTAATTAATAAAAATAAAGTTTATGTTGATGCTTGGGTTAGGTTTGACTTAGAGGAAAAAAGAGAAATATCACTTTTCGTTGATGTGGAGTCGACTGGCGATGTTTTGGGATCCTCTATGTTGGTGAATTTCAATTTTTTAGATAATGAGCAGCCGGGTAATAAGAGTCTTTACTCGGCTGGTTTAAGCTTTTCGAAGATTATTGGTTGCTATAAATACTTGGAGCTTCCGGAGAAAGGAAAGCGCTGTGTAATGCAATATACCTTTGTTTTTCCTGATGGCGTTAGCTCAGTAGGTGTGACATTGAAAAAATGGAATTCAGCGAAGGAGTTTATTATTCATAATGCTGTGGCTTATGCACGCTGTAATGGTGCAGCGTAATTGATTTTTTGTAATGCTTTCGTGACGAACATGTTTTGGGTGACAGACTTTGCAAGTGACTAGGCGCTTTGTTCTGCTGACTGTGGATACAGAGGCCTTACCTCGACGCGCCGCTGAGGACCATATTCGACGCTTAGTCTGGGGTGTGCATCCGCGTGGCTCTGCCGGAATTCAGGAAATCTCATCAATTGGTGGTGAGTTTGGAGCTAAGCACGTCTTCTTTGCGGATTTTTGTGGAGCTTATGGTGATCAGTCTCAAATGCAAGAGGTTGTACGGTGGCTAGACGCTCAAGGTCAGGATGTGCAGCTTCATACTCATCCTGAAACTTTGCCTGATGCATTTTGGCAGGAGCATAGTCAATCGGCATTGCCGCGTTACATGAATGATTATGGTGATCAAGCACGAGCTGTGTTTGTTTTGAGCCATTTCAGTCGGATAATTACAGAGATCACGGCAAAGCCAGTCCTTGCCCACCGCGCAGGCTCCTTTCGCTGGAATGCCCTGACCATACGTGCTTTACAAGAACTCGATATTCCCTTGTCCTTTAACCAATCCATGCGTGCCCTGGAAAGTGGCCGAGGTGTCCACGGCGAGCCCGACTGTCTGCCTTACTCTTGGTCAAACGGCGTCATCGAAGTCCCCGTTACCGAACGTTGGGTGCCAGGCGTCCCGGGTTTCCGTCCTGATCGTTGGGTTAGCCTGACTTATCCGGAATCTCCGTACTTTAAATTTGGCTCGCGCCCTATTCCTGTTTGGAAACATCCTTTTGCACCTAAGCCCGCACCGGTTACGGTTGTACTCTTACACTCTTGGTCTCTGCTTGATCGTGATGAGGCAGGCCACGCCGTGTATCGAGATGATCGCTTGTTGGAGGGCTACCGGAACTTCCTGCGCCGCCTTGTCAAGGATTGTGAGGTCATCACGACCGCGGAGTTTTTAGAGCTACGTGAGCAGGGTAAAATCGACATTTCGCGAACAGTTAACTTAGAGCAGGTAGAAGCACAAATATGAGGGATCGCTACGCAATGATTACGGTGGATACGGAGGCGCTACCTAAGCGAGCATCCGAAGACCACGTCAATCGTCTGATATGGGGGCGGTTCCCAAAGGGGACAGCTGGTGTGGCTGAAATGTGCCGCATCGGTGATGAGTTTGGTGCCAAGCACGTTTTTTTTACGGATTTTTGTGGTGCGTACGCTTATCTGGATGAGTTGAAAGAAGTTGTGCGTTGGCTGGACGAGCAGGGCCAGGATGTGCAGTTGCATACTCATCCTGAATATCTACCAAACAGCTTCTGGGAAGAGCACGGCCTGCCTAATCGCCCTCAATACATGAATCAGTACACCGAGCAGGAGCGCGCAGCGTTTGTGTTTCGGCATTTTGCGCATTTGATGACGGAGCAAACGGGCAAGCCGGTTCTGGCGCATCGTGCGGGCTCGTTCCGCTGGAACGCGGATTCAATCCGGGCCTTGAAAGAAGTGGGTATCCCGCTGTCCTTCAATAATTCGGTATGTGCGGTACATAATGGCCAATGCATATATAGCGAGGCTACGAATGAGCCCTATGTCTGGTCTAACGGTATTATTGAAATTCCCACGACCGAGAAGCGGATTCTGGGTAGGTTAGGCAAGCCGGACTGGTGGGTTCGACTGACTTACCCAGAGTCCCGCTACTTTCGCTTTCGCCCTTGGTGGGGCAATTTGTTGTTTAACGCAGTCAGTGGTAGCCCACCATTTGCTGTGTTTTTGCTGCACTCTTGGTCCTTGCTGTATTGGGACGAGAATGGTTTGGGTGAATACCGGGATGACAGCCGCTTAGAGGGATACCGCAAGTTAATGTCACGTCTGACCAAGGACTACGACGTGATCACGACAGCAGAGTTTCTGGATTTGCACGCGAGGGGCAAGATCTCCACGCCGCACTCAGTAGATTTATCTTTAGCGCAGTATGCTCCTCCACAAAAGAAAAACAAGAAAGTGAAGGTTTAGCGTAATGGCGCTGAGATTTTTTCAAAGGCTGCTGGGTGAACCCTGGTTGGCCTTTAATCGTTTTCTGACAGTCCGCATGTTGCGACGCAAAACGCAGCAGCGCAGACCTGTGCAAACGCCTTATGAACCTGTGCCAGGACGCCTACTGTATGTGGCGGCCAGTGCCTTGCCGTACCATATCAGTGGCTATACCACCCGTACGCACGCTATTGCTCAGGCCTTGCAGGCGGCTGGTGGGGATGTGCGGGTGCTGACTCGGCCAGGGTATCCGTGGGACCGCAAGGATCGGTTAGCGGAGGCTTTGGCCGATACAACTATGGTTGATCAGGTTCAGTATGTGCATATCCACCGCCCCGCTAATAATCGTCCGGTTTTGCAGTTCGCCATCGAAGCCGCTGTCTCCATTGCCCAAGAGGCCATCAAGCAGCGCGTTTCGGTCATCCATGCAGCCTCCAACCATGTCAACGCTTTACCTGCCCTGATCGCTGCTCGCCAGCTGGGTATTCCGTTCCAATACGAAATGCGTGGCCTGTGGGAACTGAGCCGTGCTTCCCGTATGCCGGAGTTCCGTGATTCTCAAGGTTTTAAGCAAGGTCTGGAGCTAGAAGGTTTGGTCGCCAGCCAAGCAGATCGTTTGTTCGTTATTTCCGAGCAACTGGGCCGCTATGCCTGCGAGCACTGGGATGTAGATCCGGCCCGCATGGGCCTGATGCCCAATTGTATTGATCCGTCGCGCTTTATGCCGGGTGACGCGCAGGATGTGCAGCCCAACACGATTGTGTATGCTGGCTCCCTGATTGTCTATGAAGGGCTGGATGTATTGATTGATGCCGTGGCGGACTTGGTAGGCCATGGCAAGGATGTGACCCTGACCATTATCGGAGACGGGGAGGCGCGCGCTCAATTGCAGGCTCAGGTGCAAAGCTTGGGAATGGAAAAGCATGTGCTGTTTGCAGGTCGTGTGTCACCCGAGGAAGCCCGTGCCTTGCAGGCCAAGGCCGCCTTGGTCTGTATTCCGCGCCGTCCGTTTGAAGTGTGCCGTATCGTGCCTCCCATTAAGTTGGTCGAGGCGATGGCAATGGGCAAGCCGGTGTTGGTACCGGATTTGCCGGTGTTTCAGGATGAGGTCGGTGCCTGTCGTTCCGTACGCTTTTTCAAGGCAGGTGATGTTCAAGATCTGGCCCGCGTTCTGGATGAAACCTTTCAGGCTGGCCCTGAAGTCTTGGCGCAGGATGGCGCTTTGGCGCGAGAGGAAGCGACTCAACGTCGTAGCTGGGCTGACTTTGTCGTACATGCTTTGCCAGCCGGGGCTCACTCATGATCGGCCGCGCAATCCGGGCGTTGGGCGCGCGTGTCTACACACACCCTACGGTTAGCGAGGACGGGCGGCCCACTGGGTCGTTTGGCCAGTTAAAGGTGGCCCTGGTCTCGGATTACTTCACGGCTGACTGCTTATCGGCAGAGTGCCAAATTCGCATTCTGAATCCTCGTAATTATGAAGAAGTGATCTCCACCTGGAAACCAGATCTGGTTTTTGTGGAGTCGGTGTTTCATGGTTTGGGTGGGGTGTGGCGGTACGAGCTGGCCAAACAGTCACGTTTGATTCGCCTGCGCACACCACGCACGATTTACAAGCTGGTGCAGTTTGCTAAAGATCAGGGTGTGCCCACGGTGTTCTGGAATAAGGACGACGGGGCGTACTTCGAGCACTTTATTGATGTTGCCAAGGCTTTTGACTATGTGTTCACTACGGACAGCGATTGCCTGCCGCGTTATCGCGCCCAGGTAGGTCCAGATGTGCCGGTACATACCTTGAGCATGCCGTATCAACCCGCGTTTCATAGCTTCACGGGTTTTGATTTTACGCGCAAGGAAGGTTGTTTTACCGGCAGTTATTACCGACGTATTTTGAGTGAACGCCGTCGTTTTCTGGACATGGTTTTCGGGGCCTGTGAGGACTCGCAGATGCATCTGAATGCCTACGACAGAAATCATGACCGGTTGTCCCGGCACATTGAGTTCCGTTTTCCTCGTTCCACCCATGTGAAGGTTCACGGCCAAGTGCCGCACCGTGAAACAGGGCGTATCTACAAGGAACATGTGATGTGCCTGAATGTGAACTCGGTCACGGACTCGGAGACGATGTGTTCGCGCCGTCTGTTGGAAATCTTGGCTAGCGGGGGCATTGCGGTGACCAACCCAGGTCGCGCAGTGGATCGTTATTTCAGTGATTACTGCCACGTTGTGCACTCCCGTGAGCAGGCCAGTGAATTGTTTGCCCGTTTATGCCAACAAGGCCCGACGGCGCAGGACCGTGAGCGTGCGGCTGCGGGGGCGGCGTATGTGCGTCAGTTCCATACCTGGGAGCATCGCCTCCAGGAGTTGGCTGACGTGGTTGGTTTCTAGGGTGCGCTTGTTTCCATGATTGTGAGCATTTTTGCGTACCTGATTCAGGCGCTATTCGTTTTAGTGGTAGGGGCCTTTGCCCTGTATGTGGTTCTGGAACTGCGGGTGTTGCTGATCTCGCGGCGGGTGGAACGTCGCAAGTTAAGTGAACTGGTGCAGTCGACAGTGGTTTTGCAACAGGACTGGTATCCCAAGGTCAGCGTGTTATTGCCGATCTATAACGAAGCGGCAGTCGTGGAGCGTTTGATCGATGCAGCGTGCCGATTGGATTACCCGGTGTCGGCCTTGGAAATCCTGGTGCTGGATGACTCCACGGATCAGACCGCGTTGCTGGCTCAGAATAAGGTGGATCAGTTGGCAAAGCAGGGTGTGCCGATCCGCCGTATTCAGCGAACCGATCGCTCGGGTTACAAGGCGGGGAATCTGGTGCATGGCATTCAGCACTCTCAAGGCGAGTTTTTTGCAATTTTTGATGCAGATTTTTTACCACCGGTCGATTTTTTGAAGAAAACAATTCCCCCTTTTAAGGACGGGAAGCTCGGTTTTCTTCAAACCGGCATCGGTTACGAGAACCGAGATCATTCCTTTCTGACCCGCTTTCAGGCGATGGAGATGGGCCATCAGCAGTACGTGACGGTGGGCTTGAGCGAAGATGGCGATATGGCCTCTTTAAGCGGTAGCTCCTGTGTCTGGCGGCGCGCTTGCGTAGAGGCATTGGGTGGTTGGAATGCTTCTACCATTACCGAGGACGTAGACCTGGGTTATCGGGCGCAGTTTGGGGAATGGAAATACGCTTATTTGCGTGATGTGGTGTCCATGTCCACCTTACCCGAGAACATTAGCGCCTTCCGTGTGCAGCGAGAGCGCTGGGGGCGGGGGCTCATCCACAGTGCCTTTAAGCACTTGGGGCAGATGTGGCATCAGGACATGCCTTTGATGAAACGCATGCATGCGTTTTCCATGATGTTTTCATCAGTCATGCTGGCATCTATTTATGCCTTAATCTTGTTGAGCCTACCGCTGAACTATTTGCTGGATTTTGATCATGTGGTTTTGCAGTGGGGTGCGCCGCTCTTCTTTTTACTGGTAGCCGTCTGGGCCTTGAATAATGCCTTTGGGGCTCGCAAGGGGGCGCGTTTTGATGACAGGCCCGGCGTACTGGGAACCTTGTGGCATACCTATTTGTATGTCGCCATGTTCCCGCCCATGGCTTGGTATTATTTTGTTGGTGGTGTGCGAGCTGCGTTCAAGGTCTATGGGGAATTTAATCGCACGCCCAAAGGCGCAGGCGAGAAGACCACAAGACAGCCTCGCATTAATCTGTATTTGCTGATTGGTGAGGTGTTCACCTTCCTGTATTCGGCCTTTGCCTTGTATGTGGCCGTGCGTATGGGCAATTACTTGTTGATACCCCTGAACGCGACAGTTTGCGTAGGCTTTGGCATGGTTTTGTACTGGTCCTTTCAAGAAAGGAGAACGCGTGAGCGTAGCTGAACCAGCAGGGCAGGAGCGGATTCTGATTACCGGTGCCACCAGTGCGATTGGTGGCGAGCTGGCGCTTTATTACGCCAAACCGGGTACAGAGCTGATGCTGCATGGTCGCAATGTCGCCATTCTGGAGCCTTTGGCTGAACGTTGCCGACAGGTGGGGGCGCAGGTGCAGACCCATCAGCTGGATTTGCGTGATCTGGATGCTTTGCATGGTTGGTTGTCGCAATGTGCTGCGTTTGATCTCGTGATCGTGAATGCGGGCATGAACATTCATGTCGGCCCCAATGGCGAACCCGAGGCTTGGGAAGAGACTGAGCTGCTGCTGGACATCAATGTGAAAGCGACCTTGCGTGTGGTGCAGTCTGTGTTGCCTGCCATGCGGGCACGGGGGCGTGGTCAGATCGCTTTGATGAGCTCACTGGCGGCCTACTTTGGATTGCCGACTACGCCGTCTTACAGCGCCAGCAAAGCTGCCGTTAAAGCTTACGGTGAAGGCCTGCGTGGTTGGTTGGCTCCCGAGGGGATCAAGATCAATGTTGTGATGCCAGGCTATGTCAGCTCGCCCATGTGTGACGCCATGCCTGGCCCCAAACCATTTCTGTGGACACCACAGCGGGCGGCCCAGCGTATTGCGCGTGGTCTTAAGGCCAATAAAGCGCGTATCAGCTTTCCTTTCCCTCTTAATCTGGGTTGCTGGTTTCTGGCGGTACTGCCTGCACGAGTGTC
Organism: Alcaligenes sp.; assembly: GCA_052109075.1. GTDB lineage: Bacteria > Pseudomonadota > Gammaproteobacteria > Burkholderiales > Burkholderiaceae_B > Alcaligenes. Next base: position 74,513 of record JBQEAN010000004.1, read on the forward strand.
CGTCTTTATTCTGAGCAAAATCGGTTATGACGCTTGAGCCCGGTTTCTGGCCGGTAATCCTGGCCGCTCTGTCGGGCTTGGCTTTGACAGTAGGCTTGGAGCGTTGTTTGCAGACGGCGGTCAGCTTGCGTCGTCCGGTTGCTGCCTGGGCCTTGCACGTGGGCTTGTATGGTTTGACCTATGTGATTCTGGTCTTTATGCTGGGGCGGCCTATTTTTGCCACTGCTTTGCTGTGTGCGTTTTTTCTGCTGCTGGTTGTCGTCAGTAATGCCAAGTTCAAGGCCTTGCGTGAAGCTTTTGTTTTCCAGGATTACGAGTACTTTACCGACGCTCTCCGCCATCCTCGGCTCTATATCCCGTTCTTGGGCTGGGGCAAATTCTTTCTGGCAGCCGCAGGTTTTATTGCTGCCTTGACGATAGGTTTGTGGCTGGAAACAGTGCCGGCCTTGCGGGCTGCCTGGACGGCTCAATGGGGCGCTTTGGCTTTGCTCGCAGTGTTGAGCCTGGGTTTGCTGTTATGGGGCAATAGTGCGCGTTTGAAGGTGCAAATTGCACCGGAGCAGGATGTGCAAGCCTTAGGCTTATTGGCCAGCTTCTGGCGCTATTGGCAGCAAGGACGAAAACCCCCGATTTTATCTTCTCCATTTGCCCAAATGTCCCCGCAGACTTTGTCTGCTTTTTCCGGGGCTGGTCCCTTGGCGGATCAGCCTCATATGGTTTCTGTGCAAAGCGAGTCTTTCTTTGATGCCCGACGCATTTGGGATGGGATTCGGCCAGAGATTCTGGCGGAGTTTGATCGCTTCAAGTCTCAAGCCAGCGCTTATGGTTGCCTGCAGGTTCCTGCTTGGGGGGCGAACACGGTACGTTCAGAGTTCTCCTTTTTGAGCGGTATCGAGAACACGGCTCTGGGCGTACATAGATTCAATCCGTATCGCGCGGTTTGTGCAGGCTGGTCGGTTGCGACCTTGGCCTCTTGGCTAAAGAGCCAGGGGTATCGCACAATTTGTATTCATCCTTATCCCGCCAGTTTCTACCAACGCAATCGCGTGTTCCCGCTGTTTGGCTTTGATGAGTTTTTGGATATCAAGGCGTTTGGCGCTGTGGAGCGTACTGGCCCTTATATCGGTGACCAGGCTGTGGCAGATAAAGTCGCCAGTGTGTTGGAGCAGGCGCAAGGTCCAGTCTTTATTCATGTCATCACCATGGAAAACCACGGGCCTTTGCATCTGGAAAAGGTGGCAGCGGGTGATATCGAGAGCGTGTATCGCCAAGCCCCCCCCGATGCATGTGAGGACCTGACGATTTATCTGCGCCACATCCGCAATGCCGATGCCATGCTGACACGCTTGCGTGGCGCTCTGAACTCGTCAGAACGGCCTGCCAGCTTGTGCTGGTATGGCGACCATGTTCCCATCATGCCCTCGGTGTATGCCGCCCTGGGCACGCCTTGCGGGGATGTGGATTACTTTATCTGGAACTCCACCGGAGATCACAAGGGGACGCAGCATCAAGATGCCGCGATTCATGATCTGGCGCGCGAGTGGATGCAGTTAAGTGGGGTAAAGGCCAAGTAGGTGGCGACACCATCTGCTTGGCTCAAGATTTGAAGGCGTCTATCCAATGCCGTGTAGAAGCATCATGCTCGGCAGAGGTTTCCTTCTTCCCCGAGAGCTCCTGCAAAATACCGTTCGCCAGCACTTTCCCATACTCCACTCCCCATTGATCGAAGGGGTTGATACCCCAGATCAGAGCCTGAACAAAGATTTTGTGCTCGTACAACGCCAATAGTGCACCCAAAGAGAAGGGGCTGAGACGGGGCAATACGATCAGGGAGTTGGGGCGGCCACCGGAGTGAACGCGATGGTGGGCCAGTTGCTCGGCTTGTTCTCCCTGGCCTTCGCATTCAGCCAAGGCTTGTTCGTAGGTCTTGCCGCGCATCAGGGCTTCGCGTTGGGCCAGGCAGTTGGCCAACAGCAGGTTGTGGTGTTCCGGCTCTTTATGGTCAGCCTGCTGGCAGACAATAAAGTCGACCGGCGCACCATCGCTTCCTTGATGCAACCATTGGTAGAACGTATGTTGTGCATCTGTGCCCGCCAGCCCCCAGACAGCAGCGCCGGTGGCGACGCCTACCGCTTGCCCGTTGGTGGTGACGGACTTGCCCAAAGACTCCATATCCAGCTGCTGGATGTAGGGCACCAGATTGCCCAGCCGGAAGTCGTAGGGGGAAATATTCAGCGAGCCATAGCCCAGCACACTGCGGTTCACCACACCGGTCAGTGCCATTTGCGCGGGGACGTTGGACGCGATAGGGGCTTCCTGAAAGTGCTGGTCCATAGCTGCTGCGCCTGAGAGCATGCCGGCGACCACATCGCTGCTGACAGCCAACGCCGTGGTCAGGCTGACGGCGGACCATAAAGAAAAGCGGCCACCCACCCAATCCCAGAATTTGAAAATCTGTTTCTGCGGCACGCCCCAGTGTGATGCTATTTCAGGGCGGGCGGTAATGGCGACGATTTGCTCGTAGGGGTTGGCAACACCGGCTGCTTGTAACCATTCCAAGGCGCGTTGGCCGTTTTTCAGGGTCTCGGTTGTCGTGAAGGATTTGGACGCGATGACGACCAAGGTGTCGTGAGGGTCCACACCCGAGAGCGCATGCTCCAGCGCGTGACCGTCGATATTGGCTAAGAAGCGTACATGGCGCCAGCTGTGACGATAGCCAAAGGCCGATAGGGACAGTCGTACCCCCCAGTCGCTGCCACCGATACCAATGTGAATGATGTTGCGCCAGCGGCGCTCGGAGTCCGCGACCCGCACAAATTCATTCATGCGTTCGCGCTCTTTGGTGACTTCGGCCATGGGGGCGGGGGCACGCAGAGCGCTGTGCCAAGCAGCACGCTGTTCAGTGCAGTTGACGATGCCACCGCCTAGTAGCTGTTGGCGGGCCTTGTCGAAGTGACGGGCAGCCAGCAAGTCTTCACCGGCTTGTTGCAGCTCGGGTGAATGGCGTTGGCCACTTAAGTCCACTTGCAGTCCCGCTGCCTTCAGGCAATGCAGGTCCAGTGCGTAACGATCGGCCTGCAGGGCCGCCTCACAGAAACGTGCCCACTCTGGTAGACCGAGTAAGGGGATGACTGAAGACAGGGCGTTAGAGCTGGTGTGCATAGGAAGTCAGCATACAGTGGGCTAGAACGCTATTGTACGAGGCTTTAGGCAGGCTTGAGCAGACCGGGCCGTAACGGCGCTTGTCCTGATTTTCAGGCGTGGATTTGGACTAGAGTTTGCTCTTCATAGGGCAGTATCCAGGCTTGCAGGTTCGGGTCGCTGGCCAGAACTTTTGCAATCTCTTGGGGTGACATCCAGGAAAAGGCGGTGGACAGGGCATCGGCAATTGTGGCATTGCCTGCCACAACCGAGACACTGCGATACAAGGGGCGGGCCTGACCATTGGCAGGGTTGAACAGATGGGTGACCGAGCCATTTCGGCTTAGCGCTGTACCTGAACCTGATGAGGTGCTGACAGCCTGGTCGTGAATATCCAGATCCAGCAAGCTGGTACGCTCCATCGAGTCGCCCGCCAAGCCGACGCGCCAAGGGCGTTCGCCGGGAGCCATGCCCAAGCCACGTATCTCTCCCATATCAACCAGCGCGTGCCCCAGGCCAGCCTGTTTCAACTGTTCTGTTATGCGATCGGTAATGTAGCCCTGAGCAATGCCATTCAGGGTCAGGGCCATACCGGGCTGTTTCAGACGGATGGTGTCGCCTTGAATCTGGATGGCCTTGTGATTTACTTGCTGTAGGACTTGGTTCAGCTCCGCTTCGGTAGGAAGGTTGGAAGAGCTATCACTACGTTGCGCAGTCTGGCTATACAAGTCCCATAGCACTTGCACGGTTGGGTCAAAGGCGCCTTGTGTTAACTCGCTAAGGCGCTGCGACTCCAGCAATAGGCGGGTCAAGTCGCCGGGGGCCTGTTTCAGATAACCGTCGCGGTTCAGTCGTCTTAGCGCGCTGTCTTCCTGGTACAAACTGAATATCCGTTCCAGCCGCCGGACTTCGGACAGGGCTTGGTCAATCAGCGCCTGCGCAAATACGGGGTCGGGATGGTGGATGTGCAATTGCGCATCGGCGCCCAAGGCTACACCTTGCCAGGAGCTTAGGGCGGGGGTGGTCGTTTGTATGGCTTTTGCTGCCCAGGGCAAGCAAGTCAGGGCGCTAGTTGCGGCCACGATACCGATAAAACGACGACGGGATACAGGGGTAGAAGTCATGGCAAATACCTGGGGTCAGGAAAGTACGCGTTTCAAGGTAGTGCGACTGCACCAAAGATGTAGTTCTCGGGCATGTCGGCAAAGCGAACCAATTGGCCGCCATGTTGCTGCTGGAAGTCCTTGGCAGCCTGCTCCTGGCTGAAGGGCAGGGCATCAATGGTTCCCATGCCGCCGGTGTAGCGGCTGTAGATCAGGTACCAGGCGTCTTGGGCTGGTATCCAGGCCTGCTCTGGAAACTGGCCGTTTTCGTCCTTCTGCACCATGTCCTGAACATAAGTAGCGGCAATGGCTTTGGATTCCTCGGGCAGCATGGTGTAGGCAAAGACTTCGCGGATAGTGGTGAACCAAAGCGGTGCCTCGCGTTCGCGCAAAAGAATTTGTCCTTTGGGACCTTGATGCTCAAACAGGTACATGCCGCAGTAGTGCCCCACAGCCGTTTGGGGAATCTGGACGACGGGTGGGGGCGGTGCTTGTACTTGCTCGGGTTGGCCGCAGGCGGCCAGTATCAGGCCCAGGCAAAGTAATAAAAAGGTGCGTAGCTTTTTCATAAGGCCTTCTTTTTAAACACCAGGCTGGCCAGTCCAAAAGGAACGACGATCCATAGCAACAAGACACCCATCAGCAAGCCGGCGGGCAGGCGCGCCTGCTCACTTAAACCTGCCATACCGGCGAACATGGCGACATTTTCGTAGCCGGTTAGATTCAGCAGGCGGTACACATCGGTAGGATTGAACAGCAGGATGATGTTCAGCCAAGATGCGGTAATAGTGGCACCCTGGTCGGCAACCAGCATGCCCAGCAGCGCCATGTCGTAAATCACCACGAAAAATAGCCAGATGCCGATGGCCAAACCTGCCGCTGTAGCACGCTCTTTCACCAAGGTGCTGATGAAGTAGCCCATGGACAAGAAACTGGCCCCAAGCAAGATACTGGCACCCATCATGGCCAAAAAGGGTGTCCAGACGCTGAAGTTCAGTCCACCGTTCGCTAACTGCAAGGTGATCCCCGCCAAGCCGTAGCCCACCACGGTAGACAGGCTCAGGATCAAGGCGTGGCCCAGGAACTTACCGACCAACACTTGCCAGCGATGGACGGGATAGCTAAGCAGCAAGGACATAGTGCCGCGTTCGATCTCACCCACAATGGCGTCATAAGACAGCAGCATGGCGATCAGCGGAATCAGGAAAATAGACAGGCTGGACAGGCTGACGACGGTTACTGTCAGAGGGTCTACTTTGACGCTGCCCGTGGGGGCGCTGCCAAGAAAGCCCAGTGATAGGGCCAGGGCTGCTAGCAAGAGAGTGACCGCCAGTACCCAGCGATTGCGCAGGCCATCGCGCACTTCCTTTTGGATGATGATCAGGACAGGGTTCATGGCTTAGTAATCCTCGCGCTTCAAAAAGTGCGCATAAAGCTCGTCCAGACCGGGAGACTCCAGCTCCAGGTCGTTTAAACCGGGGATGGCATGGGCTTCACGCAGGATCTGGATTTTTTCGGCCTCGGTGCAGTGACGCTCCAGGCGGTTTAGACCGATGGCTTTCCAATTCTGTGGCACAGAGTCGGGGATATGCTCTACGGTCAGGCGGATGCGTACCGGCAAGCCAGCGTGCTGTCGCAATTCAGATAAGGTGCCGTCCGCAATTTTGCGCCCCTGTTGCATCACGATGATGCGGTCTGCCAAGCGTTCCATTTCTGCCAAGGCATGGGTGCTGAGCAGGATGGTGGCCCCAGCATCGCGCAGTTCCTGCACGATGTCGTAGAACAGGAGGCGGGAGGCAGGGTCCAGGCCGGTCGTGGGCTCGTCCAGCAATAGCACGCGTGGTTTGCCCAGTAAGGTCTGGGCCAGAGCCAGTCGTTGGCGCATGCCTTTGGAATAGGTGCCGACTCGTTTGTGAGCGGCTTGGGCAATACCTACGCGTGACAGCAACGCTTGGTTGTCGTTGGTAGGCAGCCCTTTTAATCGGGCATAGAAAGCCAGGGTCTCGGTGCCTGTCAAGGCCGGGTGCAGGGCGACCGTCTCAGGCAAGTAGCCAATGTGGGCCCGCAAGCGGGCGGCTTGGGACGAGCCTGCATCATGCTCCAGCAGGGTGACTTTGCCTTCATCGGCACGGATCAAGCCAAGAATCAGTTTGATCACTGTGCTTTTGCCCGCGCCATTGTGCCCGGCCAGCACCGTGCATTGGCCGGGGTAAAGCTCAAAATTCACGGCGTCGGCGGCGCGCTGTTGGCCATACAGTTTGCTGACATTGGACAGCGTAACGGGGGCGGTGGCCGTGTGTTTAGTGGATGGGGTCATGAGTGGCCTTGTAGCGCTCCCAGACGGGATTCACTGGAGCTCGCATCAGGGGTGCGCTATCCATGACTCCGCCGGGCAAAATGGCAGGGAATTGGGTTTGTGCCCAGCGGACAATAGAAACGGCGGGGCTGTTCAAAAGCACGCGTGCAGACGGGGCACGCCAGACCAGTTGTTCAATCAGGCCATTGGGGCGATAGGCCGTGTCCCCGATGCCGTCGCCGTTCAGGTCAAAGGCGCTGTGGTCGCTCCAGTAATTGCCACGTCCTTGGCTGGACCATTCCAGATACCGTGTGCCCACATACTTCACCTGATTCTGGTTCTGGATGAAGGCGTTGTCCGTGATCTCGTTGCCCTCGGAACCAGCGGTGTAATGCACACCGATCTGGGTGTTCTGTATCAGGTTGCCGTGGATTTTGTTGAAGTTGGCGTTGTAGAGAAAAACGCCTTTTTCGGCACCGTCCACAATATTGTCGGTAATGGTGGACTGTTGAGCGGCATTGAGCATCAGCCCTTGATGGGTGCTGTTGATGCTGATGTTCTCGCGCACTGTCAGAAACTGCGAAAACATTAAGGCATAGGCAATGTCGTTTCCTATGGAAATATTGCTGCTGATCTCGCTGTTGTTGGTGTACATGTAGTGCACCGCATAGCGCAGCTGGGTAAAGCGGTTGTGGCTGAAGACGTTGTCGCGGCTGGTATTGGAAAAAATACCGTCACGTCCCCAGGAAATGTCGTTATGCAAAATGCGTGAGCCGGGGGAGTTCCACAGGGTGACGCCATTGCCGCGCTCGTTCAGACGCAACTCTTTATTGCCCACAATGGTGTTGTTTTGGACCAGCGCATTGTGGGGCCCCCATACGTACACGCCCACCAGATTGTCGATGATGTCGTTGTGTTCAATCAGGGCGTTATGGGCGGGTTTATCCAGGAATATCCCCGCATCCATATCCGGCAGGCTCAAGCCAGAGTTACGTACGGTGATCTGACGTATTTGCACATTTTCCGCCTGCACCCACACCGTACGGCCTTCACGTTCGCCCATCAGCACGGCCTGTCGGTCGCTGGGGCCTTGAAGCGTCAAAGGCTTGTTCACGATGATGTTGCCCTGATAGCTGCCAGGAGCCAGCACCAAAGTGTCGCCAGGCTGGGCCGCATCAATAGTGGCTTGCAGCGCCGTGTTGGCGGGTACCTGGATGATGGCGGCTTGGGCTGTCAGAGCACTGGCCGCCAGGGCCAGTGCAGTGAGCCGCGGCAGGGCCAGCCGCAGCCCATGGGCGGGGCTGGTGCATCGTGCACGGTAGGGGAGTAGGCGCAAAGGCTTCATGTCACCGTCAGGCTTTGGGTTTCACGTTCATCTGGCCGGACATTTCCATGTGCAATGCGTGGCAGAACCACTGGCAGTAGTACCAATGCACACCGGGGCGCGAGGCGGTGAAGGTCACCGAGCTGGTCTGCTGCGGGCCAATTTCCATCGCCACGCCGTAGCCGGACAGGGTGAAACCGTGGGTCAAGTCTTCGATCATTTCCATATTGGTGACTATGACCGTGACTTCATCGCCTTGGTTAACCTCGAAGCTGGGCACCGAGAACACCGGGGCAACCGCTGTCATGTAGACCCGCACCTTATTGCCATCGCGGATGACTTTGGAAGCTCCTTCCAGGGTGACGCCGTCTTTTTCGGCCATCTTCCGGGTTTCGTCCCACCAGGGGTCATCACGGGTCCACACACGCTTGGGCCGTACCTTGTCGGCAGCGACCAGCAGCATGTCGTGGGGTTCGGCAAAACTGGGGCCGTCGTGAACCAGCTTCATGACATCACCCGAGATATCGATCAGCTGATCGTTCTCTGGTTTAAGCGGGCCTACGTTCAGGAAACGGTCTTTGGAGAACTTGTTCAGCGATACCAGCCATTTGCCATCGGCCTCTTTGGTTTCGCCCATCGTGGTGTGGTTGTGGCCAGGTTGGTAGTGCACGTCCAGTTTCTGGATGATGGGGTCTACGTCCTTGCCCTGGTAGGCCTCAATGGCCTTGGCTATATTCCATTTCACGATCTGGCTGTCGATAAACAGGGTGGTGTAGGCATTGCCGCGCCCGTCATAGGCGGTGTGCAGTGGGCCCAGGCCCAGTTGGGGCTCTGCCACTACGCAGTCGCGTGGCTTGATCTTGTCGGCAAACAAGTCATCCAGGCGGCGCACGTCAATCATGGTGACGGTGGGCGAGAGCTTACCGTTAAAGACCACGTGAATGCCATCGGGGCAAGCGTTACAACCGTGTGGGGAGTTAGGCACGGGAATGTAGCGTGTGTAGCGCGAACCTTTGCGGCCATCCAGCACTTTGACGCCCTGCATTTCCTTGAAGTCGCCTTTCTTGACGCCGTCTTCAATGGCCTTCAGGTTGAACACGACGGCCCAGTCCTGTTCGTTGGCGCTCATTTCGCCGACATCCAGGCCTTTTTCGGAGTTGTAGCAGGTGGAGAAAGCGTATTTCCCCTGGTAATCGGCGTCGCAATTGTCCAGGTTGCCGTCCACGATTACCTGCCAGGCGATTTCCATGGTGTCGCCATCAATGGCAGTAAACACGGAGAAGTAGTTCTCTTTAGGGTTGCCAAAGATGGTGCCGTTGTTAGGCAAGGGGACGATGTGCTCGCCGTTGCAGAACACATAGCCGGTACGGGGATAGCGCTGTGGGCGCAGGCCGTGAATACCGTCGGCATTCGGAATTTCAATGATTTTGTCGCACTTCATGACATCGCAGCGCACCCGTGCCACGCGGTTATTGGCTTTGTCATTGATATAGATGAAGCGCCCGTCGTAGGTCCCGTCGGTAAAGGACATATGAGGGTGGTGCGCATCGCCGTTGGGCAAAATCCCGCCCAGGGTGTCGGCAAAGGCTAGTGTTTCCGGCGTCAGGTTGGCGCGCATGATCTGGCGGCTTTCGTTGGTGATCCCCCAGCCTGTGGCACTACAAATGTTGAAGATAGGAATGCGCATCAGCTCGCGCATGGAGGGCAAGCCCATGATGCGTATTTCGCCCGACTGGCCCCCGGAGTTAAAGGCGTAGTACTGGTCCAGCTCGCCCGGCTCGATGTGGGCGCTTTGCCCGTCTGGTGTTTTCTTGGTATCGGCCAGGGCGTTGCCAATGTGGGTGGCGCTGACCACCGCAGCGCCGGATAAGGCGGCGGTGCCTAGAAAGGCGCGGCGACTTAGACCCTGTTTATCCTGTTTGTTCTCGGACATGGTGTGATCTTCCTTGTGTGTGATGACGTGGCCGACTGGCGCTGGGTATGCGCCCAGCCGTCTCACGGCGTGGCTGGCGTGGAATCGGAACTATCTGGGTGGCGCGGGCGCACGGTAGGGCGCGCTGCGGCATCGTCGTGCAGCGAACTGGCAACGGCAACGGGGGCCGCTTTACCGCGCTTGCGCTTGGCGATTTTTTGAATCAGGTGTGGGCATTTCTTTTCGTGGTGATACAGCATCTGGCAGTTCAGGCATTGGATACATTCGTTGGGGTTGATTGGGCCTTCGGGCTCGATGGCCTGCACGGGGCAATCGGTAGCACAGCGCTGACAGGGGTCACCACACATGGGGTAGCGGCGCAGCCAATCAAAGATGCGCAGGCGGGCGGGAATGGCCAGGGCAGCGCCCAGCGCACAGAGATAGCGGCAGTAAAAACGCTCGATAAACAGGCTGGCAATCAAGAGCAGTACGGCAAAAATCGTGAAGGGCCAGTCGCGAATGAACTTCAGGATGATGGCGGTTTTGAAGGGTTCCACTTCGGCCATCTTTTCGGCTACTGCCATGTCGTACAAGGCAAACCCAAAGAGCAAAATGAAGAGGACGTACTTGATGGCGACCAGACGTTTATGGGCGCTGTAAGCGACCTTGATTTGGGGAATACGCAGGAAGCGGGCCAGCTTGTTGGCCAGCTCTTGCAGCGCGCCAAAGGGACAGAGCCAGCCACAGAAGGCGCCTCGGTTCCAGAAAATCAGAGAAATGGCGGTGGCGATCCACAGAATGAACACCAAGGGGTCCATCAGGAAGTATTCCCAGCGAAAGTCGGTACGCAAGGCGTGGGAGAAGGTCAGCACGTTGACCACCGACAATTGAGCCGAGGCATACCAACCAATCCAGACCAGCGAGAACAGCAGAAAGCCGATGCGAAAGCGCTGGTAGAACACTTCGTGCTTAGTCAGTGTGTCTTGAAAGAAGAAGACTCCGCCCAAGGTCAGCAAAGATAGCAGCAGCACGGCAATTTGTACTTTCTTGCCAGCCCATATTTGCTTGTAAAGAGGAGCGCTGGCCGCTTCCAGGTCGTCTTGTTCAGCCAGATCGGGAGCAGATGCAGCAGCAGGAGGTGGCACCGTTAAATAGGCATCGGGTAGCTGGTAATTCAAGTTGAGCGTGACAAACGCTTTGTCTTTGACGCTAAGGACCCGCTGCACCAGCAATTGCAATCGCCAAGGCTGGATGGGATCAAAGGTGGCGGTAGCGGGGATCTTGAACAGCGCCGCTTCTTTAAAGTCAGGTGCATTGGCGGCTTTGACGCCGGGTAAACGCTGGTGATCCAGATCGGTAAAGTGAAAGCTGTTCAGGTCTTGGATGACCTCAATACGGTCAAAAATACCGCCGCGCACATAGCCTGATCCCTTGAAGGAATACAGCCCATTACCGACGACCAGCATGGCTTGCTGGCCGGGTTTCAGTTCTTGCTGCAGATAGTTGTACTCAGACTCGCCCAGCAGGCTTTGCCCAATGCTGGGTACGCTGACCAGGGCGGCGTACAGATCGATAAAGGTATCTTCTGGATCCCCTTCCTGGGGGTGGGCAGCGGCTTCGCTGCGGCCATTATCAATGAACGCCTGATTAATATCGGCGACGCTGACGTGCAGGCGCTGAATAGCACCGCTTTGGAGCAGTTCGTCCCAGTTGGCAATCGTGTGATTGCTGGTATCGATGCTGCGTTGCACGGCGGTTTGTGCCGTGGCGGGGGCGGCCGCTTGGCCTATACCTTCTTGCCGGGCGACCAGTTGGGACGAACGCATGATGCTGTCGCCCACCACCATCAAGGTCACGGTGGCACCACTGATAATGTCTACGGGAGGCGGAGCACCGGGCTTAGGCCGGTTCTTGATGTAGTTCTGGCCGATATAGCCTTGAATAAAGGCATCTACCCGAGCTTCTGGAATACCAATCAGCACAATGGGCTCATGGTGTTCGAGCAACGTGGCAGCGAGGATACTGCCGTCCATGCTCATGGCGACCAGGGTGTCGATGGGAAAGCTGGAGTAACCGCGGGTGTTGACGATGTCACTAGTGACATACAGATACCCAAGTTGCTCTTGGTCTTTGAAAACCTTGACGACGGGCAGGGTGCCCTCGGGATTGCCAGTATGGGTGGCGGCGGGATAGATCTCGCTAAGGGCCACCTCGGGGAGGAAGTGGGCAATGCGCGAGCTGGAGTGCGCGCTAGTGCTGCTTAAACAGGCTGCAAGTATAAAAAGCAGGAGCCAGAGCGTACGCAACTGAACATGCCGGGCCAAGCGATCGAGGGACGTCATTTCTTACCACCTGCAACAAAATGCTTACAGAATGGTAGGGGTTACCCTTGGTTTTCTCTTTGCGTCAGATCAAGGACAGGCGCTGACAATAGTGCGCGTGGCGGCGTCTCCGCCTGTCTCTGGCCTGATGCTGAAATGCGGATTGGCTTGGATGCTGGGTGGCGTCTTGTAGGTAGTGTCAGCTCTGTTGGCGTAAATAATTCAGCACAGCATCCGCATCGCCCTGGAAGATGACCCGTTCCGCTTTTTGTTCTCGCTGGTAGATGTACATGGGGTCGTAGTATTCGGTCAGCAGGTCATGGATCCAGGCTCGGTGGCCGTCCAACACGCCGCTGCGTTCTTGTTCCAGCAAGGCGTCATCCATGATGACGGCCAGCTGCTGGTAGCGTTGATGGCCCAAGCGCTTGCTGATGCGACCCAAACTTTGACGTAGCTGCTCGGCAAAGGGGGCAAAGCCTGTTTGCGGCTCATTCTGCTCGGTAAATTCGGCGTGCAGGTTCTGTACGTAATCGCGCACGATGCGCGTAATACGGTTCTCCAGACTGTCTTCCAGCCAGATAAGGGGCCACTGCTGCATCCCTCGATACAGGCTAAGCGGCAGGCTGCAACGTCCTATAGTCTGGCTTTCATCTTCCAGCACAAAGCGCTGATGGCCCTGTGCTGATTTCTTGAGCAGGGTGATGGACAGGCGATGTTCAAAGTCGATCTGGCTGGGCTGGCCGGTGGCATGTTTGCCAAAGCTGGAGCCACGGTGGTGGGCGTAGCCTTCCAGGTCCAGACTGTGATTTAGCTGTTGCAGCACATCGGTTTTGCCCGTGCCTGTCATGCCACCCAAAACCTGGAAGTGTGCGCTGCCGACGGCCTGTTCCAGGTTGTCCAGCAGATAGCCACGCATGGCTTTATAGCCACCCACTACGCGGGGATAGCGGATGCCGGCTTCTTCGCGTAGCCAGGCTTGCGTGATCGAGGAGCGCAGACCACCCCGAAAGCAATATAAATAGCCACCAGGATGGTCTTGCGTAAATTGTGCCCAGGCCTGCAAGCGAGCTTCCTTGCGTTGACCGCTGACCAGTTTGTTACCCAGCGCAATGGCGGCATCCTGGCCGTGCGTCTTGTAGCAGATACCCACCTGATGGCGCTCTTCATCGTTCATCAGTGGCAGGTTCAGAGCGCCGGGAAAGGCACCTTTACTGAATTCGATGGGAGCGCGAACGTCCATCAAAGGCACATCGTTCAGGAATAGATCGCGGTAGTGGTGAGTGTCTGGGCGCATCAAGCGGTTTCAAAGGGGTGGAAGCCGACAGCTTATGTCAGGTGGTGATGGGCGGCCCCGAATAACGGCATCCATGCGGACATGCCCGAACGTGATGCTGATAGCCGTGCCCCCTTTAGAGATTTGGCATGGCATTGAAATGGCATGCAGCGCAAATCGGCTTGTGGGAAGGGTTTCAGGCATTGTAAGGGCTTTTTCGCTGCGCGTTACTATCGCTGCGCTATTGGTATGCCCAGGTTTATGGGGACGCGGGTGGTGGCTTAGGGGGCGCGGTGCTGGGTCTGCGGCGGCTCCTGGGCTGCAGTGGCCCGCAAGGCTTGAATCAACGCTTGTACGGTGCCACGCGGCACGTTGTTCTTCAGGGTGACGATGGTCAGCGCACCGAGCAGTTGGCCTAGCTCAAATGGCAGGATGCGTAACAGCCCCTGCTTCTCCAAGGTGGCCGCCGTTGTGCGGGGCAAAATAGCCAAGCATTGCATTTCCTGCAGCAGGACCTGGTTAAACGATAAGGAGACTGAATCAATGACCCTGGCTGGTGTTTGTTGGATGCTCTTAATAAATAGACTGTCGAACACATGCCGGATGGGGGTAGTTCTGGGGGGCAGTATCCATTGCTCTTCAACAAGTTCACAGGCTTGAACCTGTGATCGTTTGGCAAAGGGATGGTGACAGTTGGCTACGACCACAAAAGGCTCGGTGCTGAGAATCTCTACGTTCAGTTCGTGGTGAGCCGAGCCGGTGTTTAAGCGACCCACCAGCAGATCCAGTTTGCCGGCCCGTAGTGCGTCGGTCAGCATGTGGGACTCACCCTCTTGAATGGAAATGTGCAGCCCTGTGTGTTGACTGAGTAGTCGCGCTACGCTGCGCGGTAGTATCTGACTGGCTGAAGACTGCACGGAACCCACCATAATGCTGCCTTTCAGTCCCTGGCCCAATTGCTGGATTTCGTGTTGCGCAGCTTGTAAATCGTAAATCATGCGACGGGCGTAGCGGATCATCAGCTCGCCCTCCGAGTTAGGACGCAGTCCGTGTCTACCGCGCAGAAATAGCGGCAGGCCTAGTAGGTTTTCAATATGTTTGAGCATGCGACTGGCTGCTGGCTGGGTCATGTGCGTGTGCTCGGCTGCCAGACGCAGGTTTTGTAGCTCCCCAATCGCATCCAGCAAGACCAGATGACGCAGCTTAAAACGGGCAACTTGTTGCCAGCGTTGACGCGCTTGTTGCAAGGCGGGATCGAGATGTTTATGCATATCAATTTTGGTATGGATGGGGGTTGTAATGTAAATAGCCAGGTAAGTGATCCAATTCTAGACTGATCTTGCGTACTTCAATAATGATGATTCAGGAGACAAATATGGCGCACTATCGTGATCAGTTCTTTCCCAACACGGAAGAACTAGGGGTGGATGAGATGCGGATTACTGCACTGGGTACTGGACGCCCTTTTTTGAGGCCCTCGCAGGCCAACGCAGGTTGGCTGGTCGAACTGGGTAATGGCGACAAGTTTCAGTTCGATTTTGGTTATGGCACACAGACTAACTTTGGCGCGCTGCAGATCCCCTATCAGAAGATGACGGCATATTTTGCTACTCACTTGCATACCGATCATGTGGGTGACTTTGCGCAAATATGGATAGGCAGTTGGGCCGGTGGGCGAACACGGCCGCTGGAGGTCTACGGTCCGTCTGGTCCGCTTGAAAAATACGGCATGAAGCACTTCGTGACCAAGCAGATGGAGTCTTATGCCTGGGATACGGACACTCGTGTGGGCCTGTTGCCAGCGGTGGGAGCGGAGGTGAATGCGCATGAGTTCGATTACTCCCGAACGCATGTGGTCTACGATCGCAACGGTGTGAAGGTGACGAGTTTTCCAGCTGTACACATTTATGACGGTGCCGTCAGCCTTCGTCTGGATTGGAATGGCTTGTCCTTTGTGTATTCCGGCGACACGACACCTAGCTACTTCTTCGTGGAGAATGCCCGTGATGCGGATGTGGTCGTGCACGAGACTTTCAATACTCGCCAGCAGTTGATGGAGCGTTCCGGTTATGACGAGCGCACAGCTATCGGGGTGGGCAGCATGGCTCATTCGGACCCGGTTGAGGCTGGCAAGGTGTTTGAACTGTGTGCGCCCAGATTGGCTGTGGCGTATCACTTCTTTAATGATTTCGACACGGCACCCGAGATGGAGCAGGCCATCCGAACGCATTATCGCGGGCCTTTGGCGCTGGCCAAAGACATGATGGTTTTCAATGTCACCGCAGAGCAGATCGTGACGCGGATGGCGGTGACCAGTGCTGATGTCTGGCCCAACAAGGAGCACCATGACGAGTTCAAGAAGGCTCCGCGCAAAGATCGCATGAAGATGTCGACTTGGCTGTCTGAAAAGCAGATTTTCCCCAAGTTCTAGGAGCTGTCATGAACAACACGTTCGTAGCGCTGTACCGTGCGGGCCGCCTGTGTCGTGTCAGTGTGCGCCGTCTTGTCGTGGCGGCTGGACTGGCTTTGTCCTGTATGGGGGCACAGGCCTCCGATCCGTATCCTGCTCAACCAGTGCGCATCGTTGTGCCGTATGGTGGAGGTGGTATTGCTGATCAAGTGCCTCGCTTGCTTGGCAATCAATTGCAACGTCGTTTGGGACAAGCTTTTATTATTGAGTCCAAGCCGGGGGCGGGCGGTCTGATCGGCGCGGATTACCTGCTGCGTCAACCGGCAGATGGCTATTCCGTGCTGTCGGCAGCGACCAACAACCTGGTGATCAATCAGTTTTTGTTTCCGGATCAGCAGCTTGATCCCCTGAAACAATTCACGCCGATTGCCAAGTTAGTGTCTGTGCCGTTGCTAGTGGTGGTTAATGCGCAGCTGCCTATACGGACCGTAGATGAGCTGGTGGCCTATCTGCGTGTGGCGAAAGGCAGTGCCAACTACGGCTCGCCTAGCGCTGGGACCTTGCCCCATTTGGCAGGTGCCTTGCTATTGCAAGCGAGCCATACCAAAGCGGTACATGTGCCATACCGGGGTGGAGGTGCAATGGTGACAGGCTTGGGGGCGGGTGAGGTGCAGTTTGCCGTCATAGGCTACTCCTCGGTCCAGGCTATGCTGCAGTCGGGGCGTGTGCGCGCCTTGGCCGTGGTGGCTCCACAGCGTTTAGCCGTCTTGCCTGATGTTCCTACGGTACAGGAGGCAGGGTGGGGAAAACTGCTGACCGCGATTCCTGCAAATTGGTGGATGCTGGTGGCGCATAAGGATACCCCGACTGATCGGATAGCGATCTTGTCCTCAGCGGTTGTATCCGCTTTACAGGAGCCTGGGTTAGTGCGGCAGTATGAAGATGCCGGTTTGCACATCGAGGCGCAGGCTGGCCCGGATTTGGAAAAAGAGTTGCAGGAAGAGGCTCTAGCTTGGCAAGAACGGTTGAAAGGGCTGGATTTGAATAGGTAGGTGATTCTGAGGTGGTGATTCGTTGGCTGGCACAGCACCGCTGTGCCAGATACCTGGCGGCCCAGTTACTAGGTACTGGGCCGCAGGTGAACGTCTTGTTGCGACGGTTTGACGTTATCGCTTAGATGACCTCGACAGCGTGGGCCTGTTGTTTAATCATTTGACCGATAGGCTCCAGTATCAAACCCAGCTCTGCCGCTACGGCGAGGAACCCGGCCTCGCTGGATGGCTCAACCGCAACCAGCAAGCCGCCACTCGTTTGTGGGTCGCACAGAATATTGATTTGTTCCTGGCTGATAGGGGCGATACGGTGGCCGTAGCTGTCAAAGTTACGTTGCGTGCCGCCGGGTACGCAACCCTGTTCCAGGTAGTACTCAATACCCGGTAGCAGGGGGACGCGCTCCAGGTTCAGGCGCGCGGTCAGGCCGCTGCCATCAGCCATTTCGATCAGGTGGCCCAGCAGGCCAAAGCCCGTTACGTCTGTCATGGCTTTGACGCCGGGCAGTTGCGCGAAGCGGCTGCCGGGAGTGTTCAAGGTACACATCCAGTCGCGAGCCAGGTTCTGGTCTTCAGGGCGTAGCTTGGCTTTCTTCTCGGCGGTCGTCAGCACGCCAATACCCAAAGGCTTGGTCAGATAAAGCTGGCAGCCCTCGGTGGCGGTGTCGTTGCGCTTTAATTGGCCTTTGTCGACCACGCCGGTTACGGCCAGACCAAAAATAGGCTCGGGCGCATCAATGGAGTGGCCACCGGCCAGGGTGATACCGGCTGCGTCACAGGCAGCACGCCCGCCACGCACGACTTCGCGGGCGACTTCGGGGGACAGAACATTGATAGGCCAACCCAAGATGGCAATGGCCATGATGGGTTTGCCGCCCATTGCATAGATATCACTGATAGCGTTGGTCGCGGCAATGCGTCCAAAGTCGTAGGGGTCGTCCACGATGGGCATGAAAAAATCCGTGGTGGAGACCACGCCACGCTCGTCATCCAGGCCGTAGACGGCTGCGTCGTCACGCGAGGTATTGCCTACCCACAGGTTCGGGTCCACATTCTGGGCACCGCTGCCCGCCAGGATAATGTCCAGTACCTTGGGGGAAATCTTGCAGCCGCAACCGGCTCCATGACTGTATTGGGTCAGACGAACGGGAGTATCCATGAGCGCGCACCGTGAAATAGGTTGAAATTGAAATGATACTAAACTGCTTTGGTCCGCTGCATGCGTTTACTCAGGGAAAAGACAGGCGGGAGTCGCTAGTGTCAGATCGCACCTGGACTCCCGCTGTAGAGCACGGGGGCAATAGACTTAGAAGCGCAAGCCTACGCCCAACCAGTAGCGACGGCCATCTTCGACATAGCTGTAGTCTTCATAGCGGATTTGTTTATCCATAATGTTGTAGATGCCGGCGTACAGGTCTACGTTCTTGTTCAGCTTGTACGTACCGCCCAGATCCACAAAGGTGTAGGAAGGGGCTTTGGTCGTTGAAGAAGATGCGGACGTGACGGGTTCGCTTTCTTTGCCACGGAAGTTTACCCGTGCCCATGTGCTGATCTTCTCGGTAGGACGCCAGTCCAGGCTGACATTAGCCATGTGTTTGGGCATCTGGTTCAGAGGCTGACCTTCATTGGGACCGCTCTTTTGTTTAGAGTCGGTGTAGGTGTAGTTGGCTTTCACGGTCCAGTCTTGAGCCAGATCCCAGCTGAAGTTGGTCTCGACCCCACGAGTGACCGCTTTGTCTACGTTTTCGTAGGTTGTCGGGTTGGAGCCGAACTGGTTAGGGCCGTCAGTACATTTGCTGAGCGGGCACGCAATACGAGTGATTTTGTCTTTAAAGTCGTTGTTGAACAGGGTGACACCGGCTGAGAAACCTTCCAGCGTGTCATACATCACTCCAAACTCTTGGGAGAGAGATTTTTCTGGCTTCAGATTGGGGTTGCCGTACATATTGCCGCCCCGGCTGACTTGGCCCCAGCCTGCGACAGTCTGACGCAAATCGGGTGCGCGGAAACCGGTAGAAACACCACCTTTGATGGTCCAGTTATCGTTGGCAGTCCACACCCCATACACACGGGGGCTGAAGTGTTTGCCATAGTTTTCGTCGTGGTCGTAACGCACACCGCCGGTCAGGGCAAAGCTGTTGGTCAGACTCCATTCATCTTCCAGAAACAAGGCCCATTGGGTGCGCTTGACGCGGTTGACGCCAGTGGTGAGCTGGTTACCGGTTTGGTCGTTCAGCTTCTGGTGTTGGTAGGAAGAGCCGATGGTCAGCAAGTGATCGCCTAGCGGTGCTACCCACGCAGTACGTGCATCGGTATTTTTGATACGCATATCACGCGACTTGTTGTTGAAGTCTTCTTGCTGCACGTAGGTATCGGAAGTTGCAAAGCCCCAGTTGCCACTGTGAGTCAAAGAAACTTTCTCACCACGGTAATCCGTTTCAGAGCTGTCTGGACAGCCAGAGCGGCCGCAAGGTTCGCCGGGAGCAATGGGCTCAACCGTTTTACCCAACGTGGAGTTGTATTTTTGGCGCTTGGAGCTGCCTTCGAGCACAAAACTGTGGTTCTCGGTTGGAGTCAGGCTCAGTTTTGCGCCAACTTCAAATGATTCGCGCTTGCGATAGCCGTCGTAGATATCGTCTTCTTTGCGGTTGGTTTGCTGACCATAAACTTGCAGTCCCAGGACGCCTTCTTTGATCGGGCCGCCCAACATGAAGTTGCCCTGGAAAATATCGCCAGAGCGGCTATGGGCTTGCAAGGTGCTGTCCAGACGAATAGAGCCGCCCCATTCCTTGGGGACTTTGCGGGTAATGATGTTGATCACACCGCCCATGGCATCAGAGCCATACAGCGAGGACATAGGGCCGCGCACGACTTCAATACGCTCAATTTCCGACAGGGGAGGCGTCCAGCCGCCTTCGACACCGGAGGAGTCCGAGTTGGTACGGGTTTCGGCCGAGCTTTGACGTTTGCCGTCGATCAGGATCAGTGTGTATTTGGAGCTCATGCCACGAATCGTGATGTCACGACGATCACCACCGCCGGTCACGATAACACCGGGTACATCTTGCAGAGCGTCGTAGGCATCGCGATAGAACTTGTTTTCCAGCTCTTCGCGGGTGATGACAGTAATTGAAGCAGGAGCTTCTTTGATATCTTGTTCAAAGCCTGACGCAGTAACAACAACAGGGCTGAGCTGAACGGGTGTGTTTTCTTGAGCAACGGCACCACTGGCGACAAAAACGCCTGCCAGAACGAGCGGCAAGCGCTTTACGGTAAATAGAGATTTCATTGATGACTTCCAATTTGTGTCTGTTTTTAGCCTGTGCTGCGGTTGTGTTGCTCTTTACGGCAGTATTCTCCTTACAGCGAAAGTAATGATACCGATTCTCATTATCGGTTCAACCCTGACGGCTTATGGATTGAATAACAATGAGACTAATACTTATATTGGTTGCAAAAATGAGACGTTAAGCCCCGCCCTACTCCCGACTTCTTAACGAAGTCGGGAGTAGGGCGGGGGCGGTTCAGAAGCTGGCAGTCAGCGTTGCGTAATACTGGCGACCCGGCTCGTTGTAGGTGTTGGCACCTTGGCCGCTACCGGAGTCCTCACGGTACAGGCGTTTGTCGAACAGGTTGTTGACACCCAGACGTACGTTGGTGGACTTGGTGACCTGGTAGGCACCGCTCAGACCGAAGATCGCGTAGGAGCCGCGCTCACGCAGCCCCTCGCCTTTCACTTCCGAGTTATTGGACAGGTTGTGCGAGCGTGGTTTCTGTTTGCCGTAAAGGGTGGCGGTTGCCAGCATCGACAGCTTGTCGTTGACGCGCCAGTCCAGTGTGCTGTTCAAGGTGTAGCGCGGGATGACGGTCAAAGGCTGATTCGTTTCCTTAGACTTATTGGTAATCATATAAGTCAGGTTATTGCTCAGGCTCAGTGTTTCACCGTTCTCGCCCAGGATAGGGATGGTCAGGTTACCTTCCAGGCCGCGGATCACGGCCTTGCCGGAGTTCACCCACTGGAATGGACGAACCAGCGAGCCACCAATATTGATAGCGCTAGGAATTGTCTGGTCACCCATGTCGGCCACGATCTTGTTGCTGTAGTCGTTCTGGAAGTAGGTCAGACCGGCTGCCCAGCCTGCAGCGTCGTAGGCCAGACCAATTTCTTTGTTAATACTGCGTTCGGGCGACAGATCATCATTACCAAAGATGTAGCAAGGGCCGCTGACGCGTTGACCGGTAACGGGGTCGTACGGGCAACCATTACCGCGTGTTTGATACAGGTAGTTGGGATTGGACTGATACAGGTTAGGTGCTTTGAAGGCGCGTGCGATACCGCCCTTCAAGGTGATGTTTTCGGTGATGAAGTAGGAGGCGTTCAGGCTGGGGCTCCAGTTGTCACCGAATTTACTGTGATGGTCAAAACGCACGCCGGGTGTGACGGTCAAGGCTTCGGTCAGCTCGATATTGCCTTCCACATACGCTGCCGTGGTTTTTGCCTTGCTCTTGGAGTCCGTATTCTTGTTGATGGTTTGGCCAGAGCGAGTGGCGTAATCATCATCCAGGCTTTGGTCGCGATGCTCGAAGCCTACAGTCATCAGAACGTGCTTGTTGGCAATTTGGAAAGGCGTGCTGTATTCGCCTGAGATATTCAGCGAATGCAGTTCGGAAACAGAGCCTGCACCTGGGTTGGATATGCTGCCTTCGCCCGCGCCAGCCATCCCTTCATTCAGGCGGGAGTTGGTGGTGCCCTCGTAGGCAAAGGTCAGGCGCGAGCGGCGTCCTTGGCCGTAGTCACCATAGTGGCTTAGCGAACCGGCGCGGCGGTACATGATATTGGTTTCCGCGCCCTCATCGGCCAGCGAGGCAATGGTGGCATTGGCGTTGGAGAACAGGCGTTCACCCGCAAAAATATTGCCCTGGCGGCTGAAGGAACCTTCCAGTTCTAAGCGATGGTCGCGGTTGATGTCCAAGCGCACCAAGCCGTTGATATCTTTGTTGCGTACTCCTTCGCGACCTGCTGGCGGGACGTTTGTGTCGCTGACATCAATACCGGAGGACTTTGCGTTTAGCGCAGGCTTGTCGGCATCGGTCTTGGCGATATTGCCGTAGACGCGAAAGGACAGTTTGTCAGCGATAGGGCCAGACAGATTAAAACCGGTACGGCGTGTAGAACCGTAGTTGCTGTCTTCAGGAATCAGGCCATAGGCAGTCACTGATCCGGAGAAGGTGTCGGTAGGGGCTTTGGTGATGATGTTCACGACACCACCGGCAGCACCAGAGCCGTAACGGGAGGCGGCGGGGCCACGCAGCACTTCAATACGCTCAATGGCGTTGACTGGCACCCAGTTACTGTCACCGCGCGAGTTGCGTTCGCCATCACGCCCCATACGGACAGAGTCACGCGAGCTGACGGGCTTACCGTCAATTAGGATCAGGGTGTTTTCAGGGCCCATGCCGCGCAAGTCGATCTGGCGGCTATTACCGTAAGAGCCCGATGGGCTGTTACCCGTCAAGTTCACACCCGGCATGGTGCGAATCAGTTCGGAGAGGTCGTTGGCCGGAGGGCGTTTTTCAATATCTTCGGCGGTAATGGTGGACACGCCAGGAGCCTGTTTGATGGCTTCCTCTGCCGATGGCAAGACACGAATTTCTTCCAGCGAGGTGACCCCACCACGAACGCTGGAAGTTTGTGCGTGAGCACTGAAGCTGGCTGCCAAAGCCGTGGCGAGCAGGCCCAATGCAAATATCGGGCGGCGAGCCGTAGGCGCCAATAAAGTCATAATCACTTTCCTGTAAACGATAAACAAAATGAGAATTGTTCGCGATACGAATTGTGTTTGTAAATGTGACGGCTGTCGAGAAGGCTGACGGATGTGTGGTGTCTAAAACACGGATAGACAAGAGGGGATTGGGGAAGGAGCTTAGACAAATTTTGTTCTATAGGAAAATAGATTGTCTTTTTTGTTTGGATTTAACACGTATAAAATCGTCTAAATGGCGTAAATACTGCCTTATCTTGGTGACTTCCATGCCTTGAGTTAATCATTTAGGACATAATTTCATCTAATTGACACGATGGGTCTTTTTAATAAGAATAGGTCTTGAACAATTCAAATTTAAAAAGTTCAGGAGACATCTAATGAAAAAGAGACGTGTATTGCACATGGCCGGGTGGGCGGCCTTGATGATGATGGCGGGGGTGGCGCAAGCAACGACGTTCCCTGTTCAGCCGCTGCGCTTGATTGTGCCTTTCGGGGCGGGGGGCATCACGGATCTGGTGGCACGCCAGCTTGCTCAGCAGTTGGGTAAGGAGTTGGAGCAACCCGTGATTGTCGAAAACAAGGCGGGTGCGGGAGGCATGATTGCGGCTCAGGCTGCGCAAAATGCCAAAGCGGACGGTTACACCGTATTCATGGGGACAGTAGGTACTCAGGTGGTCAACCCTCTGATTCTTGCCAAGATCAGCTACGACCCGCAGGCCTTCGTGCCCATCGGCATGGTGACGGGTTCTCCGTATGTGCTGGCGGTTCGCTCGGACCTGGGCGTGCAGAGCTATGCCCAACTGGTGACTCATGCTCGCCAGGAGCCTGGGCGCCTTAATTTCGGGTCAGCAGGGATAGGAAGCGCACCTCACTTAGGGGTAGAACTTTTCAAGCTGATTGAACAGGTCGATATGCGACATATTCCCTTTAAAAGCGGGGGGGAAGCGGTCAGCGCCGTTGTCGGTCGACATGCAGACTTGGTCATGGACGCGATTCCAGTGATCATGCCGCAGGTGCGGGCGGGCAAGCTCCATGCTCTGGTTCTGGCGGATAGTCAGCGCTCCTTTGCGGCCCCCGAAGTCCCCTCCAGTGCGGAGCTCGGCTCGCCTGAACTTCGCATCAGCTCCTGGAACGTCTTGTTGGCCCCGCCCGGAACCCCGCAGGAGGTCGCTGTTGTGTTGGAGGCGGCGTTGCAAAAGACCTTAGCTGACCCAGAGTTCAAAACGCATCTGGAGCAACAAGGCAGTCAGGTCTACACAGGTACCCAGGACGAGTATCAAAACTTCATCGCGGC
This sequence comes from Alcaligenes sp., assembly GCA_052109075.1. Classification (GTDB taxonomy): domain Bacteria; phylum Pseudomonadota; class Gammaproteobacteria; order Burkholderiales; family Burkholderiaceae_B; genus Alcaligenes. Next base: position 98,401 of record JBQEAN010000004.1, read on the forward strand.
GGAGCGCAGTAAGTGGCAGCGTATTGTGCAGACTGCGGAAATTAGCCTTGAGTGAAACACAGACAATGGCCCATCCCGCTCTGGAACTTATCGACACGATCTACACCGGCAATGGCTGGAAGGTACGACTGTTGTGCGCTTACCTAGGGGTAGCGCTACAGCGACGCAGCCTGTCTATCGTAGAGGGTGACCTGGATACCGAAGCGTTCCGGAGCATCAATCCCTGGGGACAGGTGCCGGTACTGCGAACGCGAGAAGGGCCCTGGCTGGCGGAATCAGCCGCCATTTTGTGGTATTTGGCGCGGGGTACGAGTTTTCTGCCGACAGACGCGCTGGCGCAGGCCCAGGTGCTGCGGTGGCTGTCTTTCGAGCAGACTCAGCACATGGTCAATCTTGCACAGCCCAGACTATGGGTGGAACTGCGCGGGACGATGAAGCTTGATGATCCTGCGGTGCTGGCGTGGCGCGAGCAGGGTAATAAAGCCTTGGCCTACATGGAGGCACATCTGCAGTTACATCGCTATTTCGTAGGTGACAGGCCCAGCATTGCTGATGTCGCCTTGTTCCCCTATACCTGCATGGCGGAGCAGGGTGGTTACGACCTTCAACCTTATCCGTCGGTACGTCGTTGGCTGGAACGTATGCAGGCCCTGGAAGGCTATGTCCCGTTGTTGTGAGCAGGATATGAATTTACAAAAGGAGTTGATATGAGTGACACCATGAGCTTGCCAAAGTCTGTGTTGATTGAGCAGGCGCAGAGCCAGATGCAGGCCCTTTTCGAAATCCCCGAGCGGAGTGTTCCCGAGAAGCTGGCGCTGACTTGCCGTATTCTTTTTGATGGCGGCCATGACTCCGGTCTGGCTGGGCAGATCACCGCACGGGGTGAGCAAGATGGCACGTATTTTACGCAGCAGCTGGGACTGGGTTTTGATGAGATCACGTCGACTAATATTTTGCTGGTAGACGAGGACCTGACGGTGCTGTGTGGGTATGGGATGCCCAATCCGGCAAATCGTTTTCACTCTTGGGTGTATCGCGCACGGCCCGATGTCAACTGCATCATTCACACGCATCCCCTGCATGTGGCTGCCCTGTCCATGCTGGAGGTGCCCTTGAACGTGTCTCATATGGACAACTGCCCTTTATATGACGACTGTGCATTTCTGAAGGATTGGCCAGGGGTGCCTGTTGGCAATGAAGAGGGGCAGATCATCGCTCAGGCCTTGGGTGACAAACGTGCCATTCTCTTGTCGCATCACGGGATGTTGGTGGCGGCAGCCTCAGTCGAAGAGGCGTGTGTACTGGCTTTGCAGTTTGAGCGCACAGCGCGCATGCAACTGTTGGCGATGTCGGCGGGGCAGATTAAGCCTATTGTGCCGGAGTTGGGTCGGGAGGCGCATGATTGGATCTTGAGGCCACGTCGTTCACAGATAGGCTTTGAATACTATGCCCGAAAAGCACTGAAACGCCATACGGATGTTTTTGAGTAGAATAAGGGGCCATTTTTTATATGTGTTCCGAGGCCAGCCTCGGACGCTACACCTCTTGTTTTACCCCATGATCCATCTTCCCTTTCGCCTGCGTGCCCTGCGTCGCCAACATGGCTTGTCGTTGGAGCAATTGGCTCAACGTACCAGTTTGACCAAAAGCTACCTGTCCAAGTTGGAGCGGGCGGTCAGTGCGCCGTCCATCTCTACCGTGGTCAAGCTGGCCCAGGCTTATGGCATGGGTGTGTCGCAATTGATTGGCGAGGCAGATCTGGATCAGGACGAAAGTGTCTGCGTGGTGCGTCGCCACGAACGCATGCCTTTACCCAGTGTGGCGGGCCACAGTGCTTACCGTTACGAGAGCATGGCAGGACGCCGGCGCTTTCGATTGATGGACCCGTTTGTGATTTATCCCCCGCATGACAAGCAGCAACCCGCACCGACTTTTCCGCATGGGGGGGAGGAGTTCTTGTTTGTGGTCCAGGGGCAGGTGCAAGTTACCATCGCGGAGCACAGTATCAGCCTGGAGGCGGGCGACTCGGTGTATTTCGATTCGGAGCTGCCGCACAGCGTGCTCAGCTTGGGCGAACAGCAGGCTCAGGTGTTGGCGGTGACATGTTCCGATCAGGGGCCGACAGCAGGGCGGCGCTCGGTGGCAGACAAGCAGGCTTAATGGAGGGGATAGGCACCAGGACAGGGCGATAGCGAGGCAGGTAATTGGCGGAAAGCAGCAGGAGTCGAACCTACCTGGGAACGTCTGACGCCCCCAACCGGGTTTGAAGCCCGGCCGTGCCACCGGGCACGGATGCTTTCCATCGAGGCCCTATCATACGTTAGGGCCGATTACGCTTCAACGACCAGGGTGCTGCCAGCCTGGTGTCTGCTCAAGACTTTTTTGCTTAATCCGCTACGGCCCAGGCTTCGCCACGCAAAACATGGCGATCACGCACCCGTCTGGTGTAGCCCATGCGGTTAAAAAATTCCAGAATCTGAATGGCGCGCTTGCGGCCCAGTCCCGTGGCATCGCGAAACTGTGCGGCGCTGACGCCTTGACCAGTATGCAGTTCGCGGATGATGTCGGCCAGAATCGCAATCTGGCGGCGGTGATAGAACAGATCATGCACGATTTGAAATAGCTCGCCCTGCCGTACCAGGCGGCGTAATACAGCGCGGGTTTGGTCTTCGGGATGCTCGGTTTCTTTGGCTAGATCGCGCGTCCAGGGTGGGTCAAAACGGCCGGCTTCGATCAAGGGACGCAAACTGCTTGCCAGAGCCTCATCCTCTGGGCTGAGGGTGACGCGGTGTCCGGGGGTATGTAGCCAAGCTCCCTGACGTGCCAGACGCTGCGCTGCCAGCAGATGCTCGACCAATAACTGCCAGATGGCGTCGGGCATGGTGGGCGCGGCCATGCGTCGCAAGCGGCTGATGGACAGGCCGGGCTCATCCGAATTGCGTTCGTGAAATTGAAGCATCACGCTTTCGATGTGCAGACACAGTGCTTCCAGACGCGCATCGCTAAGCAAAATAGCCTGGCTTTGCGGACGCGGTCCTGTGTGCCAGCGGGCGTTGGCGGGAGCGGTTAAACGATGCTGTGCGCCGCCAGACAGACGCAGTAACGTTTCCTCGTCCAATCCATAGGGGGCATGGGCCAGCAGGTTTTCCAACGGGCCACCGCGTGCCCATTGCGCCAAGGCATCCAGCCAGGCCAGGCGTGTGGTGGAACGTCGTTTGCGATCCGGCGCATTGGGATCCAGCACGATGCCGCCGCCCACGGTTTCGCTGGCTTGGGCATTGCGTAAGATAAAGCGCTCGCCTGTCATGGCGCAAATGGGGCGATCAAAGACCAGTTGTACTTTGCCAGTCTGGCCGGGCTGCAGGGATTCGCCGTCCAAAGGCACGGCATGAGCTGTTAGATGTGCCGCACCCATGTGAACATGCCAGGGTGACCAAGTGCGCAAGGCGGGTATGTCTTTGTCCAGCAGGCTGAGTTCTACGTCGATACGCGTGGACGGAATGAAGCAGCGGGTATCGGCTAGCCAGTCCCCACGCTCAATATCTTGCACATCAATCCCGCCCAGGTTCAGGGCACAGCGCTGACCAGCCAGGGCTTGACGCGATGCCTGGTTTTGGGCGTGGATACTGCGCACCCGTACTGGCGTACCACGAGGCATCAAGCGTAAGTCGATAGCCGCAGCGTCCAGATCCAGGGTGCCATCGTGCACGGTGCCCGTGACTACGGTGCCATGGCCTTGCAGCGTGAACACACGATCAATTGCCAAACGGAAATAGCCTTGGCCATCCTGCTTAGCGGATTGCATGGCCTGCGCGTGCAAATGCTGGCGCAGTGTTTCCAGGCCGGGTTTGTCGTCGGACAGGGCATCGACGGCAAAGACAGGTGCATCTTGTAGAAAGGTTCCGTGGACAAGAGCCTGCAACTCGACTTTGACGGAGTCAATGCGTACCGCATCGGCGCGATCAGCCTTGCTCAACACGATCGCGCCTGTCTGCAAGCCCAGCAATTGCAGTACGGCCAGATGTTCGCGAGTCTGGGGCATGATGCCATCATCTACGGCGACGATTAGCAGGCCAAAATCGATACCGGTCGCACCCGCCACCATGGTGTGAACCAGTCGCTCGTGGCCCGGTACATCGATAAAACCCAGAATCTGCCCGTCGGGCAAAGGCGTATAGGCATATCCCAGCTGGATAGAAATACCGCGCTTCTTTTCTTCTTCCAGACGGTCGGTATCCACGCCGGTCAAGGCGCGGATCAAGGTGGTTTTGCCGTGGTCGATATGGCCTGCGGTACCAACAATCATGCTTGCTCGGGAGTCAGTTGTGCGCTGAAATCAGGTTCGAATGGTTCTTCCAGACAGCGCAGGTCCAGCCAAAAGGCATCTTGCGCAATGCGCCCGATAACGGGTTGGGGCAAACTGCGCAGGCGTTTTTCCAGTTGAGTCAGATGGCGGCCCGGACGGCCTGTGCCTGTATAGGCAAAGCGCAGGCCAAAGCTGGGCAGTACGTCTTCAGGCAAAGCACCGCTGCCGATCTGACTTAGCATGGCGGTGGGCTCGATCGTAAATAAGGTACCCACCCATTTTTGCAGTATCGGGGCCAGACGCAGTGCCTGGGCACGTATTTCAGCTGAAGGCCGCGTCAGCAGGCGCAGCGTCGTCAGATGTTCGGGCAGGCGCTCGGGGGAGCGGTACAAAGCCAGTACAGGCTCCAGAGCAGCCAAGGTGATTTTACCGACACGCAAGGCGCGTTTAAGCGGGTTTTTCTTGATCTTGGCGATCAGGTCGGCGCGGCCCACGATCAGGCCTGCTTGGGGACCACCCAGCAGCTTGTCGCCGCTAAAGGTCACGATATCGGCACCGGCTTCGATGGTCTCACGCACGGTGGGTTCGGGTGGCAGGCCCCATTGGCTCAGGTCTACCAGGGTGCCGCTGCCCAGATCCACGCTGGTGGGGACGCCGTGTTTTCTGGCGATCTGGGCGACTTCTTCTACCGACACGCTTTTGGTGAAGCCTTTGACCGCATAGTTGCTGCAATGCACTTTCATCAACATGGCGGTGCGCTCGTTGATGGCATTTTCGTAGTCAGCCGCGTGGGTGCGGTTGGTGGTGCCCACTTCATGTAAACGGGCTCCAGCGCGTTTCATGATGTCCGGGATGCGGAAGGCACCGCCAATTTCCACTAGTTCGCCGCGTGACACCACGGTTTCGCGCCGGGGGCTCAAGGTGCTGAGCATCAGCAGCACAGCAGCAGCATTATTGTTGACCACGGTGGCCGCTTCAGCCCCGGTCAGCTCGCACAGCAAGGGGTTGATCAGGTCATCGCGGTCGCCTCGGCCGCCGGTTTCCAGATCGAACTCCAGATTCGCAGGCGAGCGCATGGCTTGAACGACAGCCTGTATGGCCTCATCGGGCAGCAGCGCACGTCCCAGGTTGGTGTGCAGCACGGTGCCGGTCAGATTAAAGACAGGGCGTAGCTGCAGTCGCGACTTTTCATTTAGCTGAGCCTGCAGTGTCTTGGCCAGTTGGGTAGGCTCCAGATCTTGAGGGTTCAATGTCCCGCTCAAGGCAGCCTGCCTTAGCTGCTGCAGATGCGCACGGGCATCTTGACTGACGCGTGTGTGGCCGAACTGGCTTAGCAAGGGCTCAAAGTCTGGCGAACGAAGCAGGCGGTCCAGGGAAGGAATATGGGCGGGGGAGAGATCAGGAATTGGGCTCATCATTCAAAGGCAGGCATTTGAGTCTATGGGCGGGGTCCATCAGCTACGCCTTGCGCATCAGCACAAGGCGTAGGGGAATCTTAGCTTAAGACTGATGCCAAAGAAGCGGATTGCCGCTGGCGCGGGAATAACCTTCTTCACCCATCAAGACATCCAGAGCCAGGCTAGCCAGATCGTCGGCAACCGGGTCCAGGCCTAACTGCTTTTCCTGATAGAAGATTTTGCGGTAGGTATGGCACTTGTCGCAGGACTCGGCCTTGATGCCTTCCGGGCCATCTTCAATGGCGTGGTAGGCCACACTTTTGGTGTCTTCGCAGTGCGAACAGGTGACGCGCACCAGATGCCACTCCACGCTGCAGCGCGGGCAGCACATATAACGACAGCCATCGTCACGGCCGCCGACACGCACTACGCTGGCCACAGGCAAGCTGCCGCAGGATGGGCAAACGCCAAAGGGGCTGACAACAGACAGCTGCTCCTCGGTCAACGAGCAGGCCAGGTGTGTCCAGTACACCTGTAAGGCGGCCATGACAAACGGTGCAGCAGCACCATCTTGTTCGGGCAGTTGCTCGGCCAGCAGCGCGTCAGCCAGATCCTCCAGCTTCTGCGGTGTGGACTGTGCCTTGTTCAGCAAGTCTAGGCAGACTTGTTGAGCGGCGCCAGGTACGCCAGGGGTGTTGATCATGTGATTGAGCAGGCTGCCCAATATGCTGAGCCACTGTGGATCACGTTTCCAGCCCGATGCCAGCAAGGGCGGCATGCCGTGGGTTTGGGCGGTAGCCAGCACCTCTGCCGGTAACTCTGCCGCAGGCAGGGCGCTCAGTTGCTTGTGCTGTCCGTCGACCAGATGAGCCAGCAAGAGCAGGTACGCGCCCGCTGGATTGTCGGTGGCCAATTGGCGCAGACGCGCCGCCCGGTCAGCAAAGACGCTGGCTCGCACTGGCAGGCGCAGTCGGGGGATGGAGGTGTGGTCCAGACTTTCGATTTCGCCGCGCGGAAGGATGCGTTGCAAGACAGACTCCTGAAAACAAGGCTGCCATGCCCTAGATGGCGCATGGCAGCCGGGTTGCTTATGAACCAGATACAAGCTTACTCAGCTGGACGGCTGGGGTTTTTTTCCATTTCTTCACGGAACCAGGCGCGGTGGTGTTTCCAGGCCCAGGCACGGGTAACCGTCCCCTGGGTCATGGCTTTGACCGAACCCTTTACCCAAATACCGGCGTAAATATGCACGATAATCGCGCAAATCATCAGCAGGGCAAAGACCGCGTGCAACACAGAGGCCAGACGTATGCCCCAGATGGGGAAGAAGGCGGAAAAGTATTCGCGCCACATCACCAAACCCGTTGCCAGCAGACCCAGCATGAACAGCACCAGGGCAAAGAACAGAATCTTTTGCCCGGCGTTGTAGCGGCCTACGTCGGGAATGCGTTCGTCTTTGGCATCGAGCACATCCTTGAAGTGGCGCAGCCAGGTTGCGTCATCCTTGGTGAACATATTGTGCCGTACCATGCGAGCCGCAAACAGGCAAAAACACACAAACATCACCACGCCAATAAACGGGTGAAGAATGCGTGTCCACGGGCCGCCGCCAAGCAGATTACTCAGCCAGTACATGGATGGATGAAACAGCGCCAGCCCGGACAAGGCCAGCAGCACAAAGCTCATGGCAATGATCCAGTGATTAATGCGCTGACTGGTGGTGTAGCGCTGAATCAAGCCCTTGCGATTGTGGTCAGTCATGGTGAGCCTCCTGGATCTTGCGTGCTTCCTCGTCGGCGCGGCGCTCGTCTTCCTCGTCGGTCTCGTTAGGACCGGTTCGGATGTAGTGGAAGAAACCGATCAGGGCGGTCAGTGCCATGGCAGCGACACCCAGAGGTTTGGCCACTCCCTTCCAGAGCGAGACCATGGGACTGATCTGCGGGTCTTTAGGCAGGTCGCTGTACAGCTCGGGCTTGTCGGCGTGGTGCAGCACGTACATGACGTGGGTGCCGCCCACTCCAGCCGGGTCGTACAGACCTGCATTTTCAAAGCCACGCGATTTCAGGTCTTCGATACGTTCGGAGGCATGATGCTGCATATCCTCTTTGGTACCGAACACAATCGCGCCGGTAGGACAGGTTTTGACACAGGCCGGTTCCTGTCCGACCGCCACACGGTCCGAACACAAGGTGCATTTATAGGCTTTCTTGTCCTTTTCCGAGATGCGGGGCACATCGAAAGGACAGCCCGTAACGCAGTAGCCGCAGCCAATGCAGTTTTCCTCGTGGAAATCCACAATGCCGTTGGTGTACTGCACAATGGCGCCCGGCGAGGGACAGGCTTTCAGACAGCCCGGGTCCTCGCAGTGCATACAGCCGTCTTTACGGATCAGCCATTCCAGATCGCCCACGGGGTTTTCATACTCCGCAAAGCGCATGATGGTCCAGGACTTGTCGGTCAGGTCCGCCGGGTTGTCATATACCCCGACGTTGTGGCCGACTTCGTCACGCGTATCGTTCCATTCCATGCAGGCGACCTGGCAGGCTTTACAGCCAATGCACTTACTGGTGTCGATCAGCTTGGCCACTTCCCCGCCCACGGGCTCGCGCACGCTGGGCATGGGGGTGGTGGTTGCGGAGCGCC
>JBQEAN010000005.1:0-56446 GCA_052109075.1 Alcaligenes sp.
CTGGTGCCGATGAAAGGAATCGAACCCTCGACCTTCTCATTACGAATGAGCTGCTCTACCGTCTGAGCTACATCGGCTAACCTAAGACGATAAGTATATCCTGTTTTTTTCGGGTTTGTAAATTCTGCGCGCGCTTTTAAAGGGTGACGTGCTATGTTGGTTGTTTCAGCCTGTTAAGGGGACGATGATGCTGGGGATCAAGATTGGTTTTGTTGTAGCGGCTTTCTTGCCTTGGTTAGCGACGGTGTGTGCCAAAGCGGGTAGTCCGGGCTTTGATAATCATGATCCTCGCCCGTGGCTGGCAGGTTTGACGGGATGGCGCGCTCGGGCTAATGCGGCTCAGGCCAACGCGTTTGAAGCTTTGCCTTTTTTCTATGCAGCGGTGTTGCTGGCCCTGTGGTCGGGGGTGGACGGCTTGCAAGTGCAACGCCTGATGATTGCCTGGATCGTGCTGCGCGTGCTGTATCTGGTGATGTACATAATGAACAAGGCGGCGTTGCGCTCGCTGGTCTGGTTCTTGGCTTTGGCCGTCAATATCTGGATTTTGTTCTTGCCAGTGCTAGTGGCGTAAGCCTGCAGGAAAAGTAAAGGGGCTGGTTCTACCTTCTCAAGTAGAACCAGCCCCTTTTTAGTGTGTTTGTATCACCAGTTAAGCAGGCCGGTCCGGCCTATGCATTGATCCGGCCTGCTTGATTTTAGTTGCTGTGATTTTCCTGCTCTTCAGCCTCAACGCGGGCGCTGACGGCAGAGGGGAACAGATCCCAGCAGGCGATGAACATGGCGGCGATCAGCGGGCCAATTACAAAGCCGTTCAGACCAAAAATCGACAAGCCCCCCAAGGTGGAGATCAGGATGACGTAGTCAGGGATCTTGGTGTCTTTCCCCACCAGCAAGGGGCGCAGCAGGTTGTCGACCAGACCAATCACCAAAATACCAAAGCCGGTCAGGATGATGCCCGGAACATAGTGGCCCGATACAAAGAAGTAGATGGCGACAGGGGCCCAGATCAGGGAAGCACCGACCGCGGGCAGCAGGGACAGTACGGCCATCAGCACCCCCCAAAACAATGCGCCCTGAATGTCCAGGAACCAGAACATGACCCCGCCCAGTGCGCCCTGCGTGGCCGCCACGGCGATATTGCCCTTGACCGTGGCACGCACCACGGTAGTGAACTTGCGGAACAGGTGGGTCTTCTGGTTCTCGCTCAAGGGGATCAACTGGCGGTAATGACGGCCCAGCTCAACGCCATCGCGCAGCAGGAAGAACAGCATGTAGAGCATGATGCCCAGGCTGACCAGGAACTGGAAGGTGTTCTGGCCTACGTTCAACGCCTGTTTAGTCAGGAATTGCCCGCCTTGCACCGCAAATTCGGAGAACTTCTCTTGCAGGGAGGCAAAGTCGTGCAGGCCGAAACGGGCCGCAAAATCATTCACGCTAGGGGGCAGGGCATTCAGGATTTTTTGTAGATACGCGCCGGGATTTAACTGGCCGCTATTCATCAAATCGTAGAGTGAGGCGATTTGTTGAACCAGCGAAACGGAAATCAGGATGACCGGGATAATCACGATCAGAATGATGATCAGCAAGCTGATCAGGGCAGACAGGGAGCGCCGGCCTTTGGTCTTAGCCAGGAGTTTGCGCTGCAAGGGCGTAAACAGAATAGCCAATACGGCACCCCAAAATATCGCACCATAAAAGGGGAGAAGTATCCAGATAAAAGCGATGGATACGGCGACCAGCAACAGTAAAAAAGTATGGAATTGTAGTTTTGGCCGGGTGGACATGGAATTTTTCCATTAGCGTGAATTGGTGCCGATTGTAAGGGGGAACTCTGAGCAAGAGCGTGAATCTTGGTATCTGTTTATGCGTTTCTATCGACTTTAGAACACTCGCTCTTTTCATATTCTTGTTATGTGAGTTTTACTGACCTGGATGCGCTGAAAGGGTGGCTTGAAGCATCGAGCTTGTGATGGGGGTCGTCGGGAGAATAAAGCTTTGTTCACGATTGGCCTTGCCGAGCTTGCTGCAAATAGTAGCTGCTGCGCCAAACATGCTGACTGCTGCGTTCAAACCAGCGGTGAGCGTCGGTAATGCGCAGGGTTCGTGAGGCATCTCCCTGGTCTTGCGGGACGGCCAGCAGATGGCTACGTACGTTATTTAACAGCGCTGCCAAGGCCTGGACGCGAGCCTGTATTTGATCCAGCCAATCTTGTGGAACCTGTTCGTGCAGCCCTTGCTGGGCCAAGGTATTGAGTTCAGTGGCCAGTGTGTGGGCTTGCTGATAGCGGCTGTCGTGCAAATCGGCACTAGGCGGATGCTGCAAACGGCTGCGCAGGCGTTGCATATGGTCGATGGCGTGCAGCAGAGCGCTGATGCGGGTGGCGATGGCAGGGGCATCGGCTGTGCTGGGGATACGTAATACAAATTCGTAGGCCTGATCCAGCACGGTCTCAATTTGCTGTAAGTCTGCGGTGGCTGTGCTGGGGCGGCTCATGTTCAAACTGTGCTGATACAGATTCAGCAGGCGCTGGGCCAGTTCCCCCAGTGTGCGCTGTGTCGTTTCCAGGGCCAGGGCGGGCACTTGCAGCAGGCTGTCATCCAGGTGGTGCTGGGGGCGTGTGGCACGGTCGGGAACCAAGCGCTGCACCCAACGGGCAAATTGCTGGGTAAAGGGCAGGCACAAGACCGCGCCCAGGCCAATGAACAGACTATGGAAGGCGGCTAGTCCCAGGGCACCGGGAGGCACATTGATATAGGAGCCAGTGGCGTACATGGCCTTCAGGAATAAAGGCAGTATCAGCAAGCCCAGCAAACCGGCAATGACGTTGAACAGGATGTAGGCAATGGCGGTGCGTTTGGCATAAATGGTGCCGCCAATGGCGACCAGCACACCGGTCAAGGTCGTACCGATGGAGGCACCCACGACAATCGCGGCCGCCTGATCAAAGCTGACAGCTCCGGCATCCAGTGCAGTCAGTGTCATGGCTATGGCGGCGGTGGAGGATTGCAACACCGCAGTCAGGGCCAGACCGGTCAGCATAATTAAGAGGTGAGAGCCATAGCCACCTGCTGGCATATAGGCCAGGCTGAAATTGGCTGCCAAGCCCTGCATGCCCTCTTGCAGTGTGCTTAAACCCAGGAACAGAATGCCAAAGCCCGCCAAGGCCCGGCCCAGTTCTTTCTGGCGGCCAGGAGCCAGTAGCTTGACCAAGGCACCCAAACCAATCAAGGGCAGGGTGTAAAAGCCCAGATTCACTTTCAAGCCCAAACCGGAAATGATCCAGCCGGTTGCGGTATTGCCCAAACTGGCTCCAATTACGACGCCAATCGCCTGGGTAAAAGAGATGAGTCCCGCACTGACAAAACCGATCAGGGTGACGGTAGTGGCCGTAGAGGACTGGGCCAGGGCAGTAATCAGCGCACCAGAGGCAAAGGCTTTGATGGGCTTGCCTGTAAAAGCGAGCAAAATTTGTTTGAGGGAGCCGCCCGCAAATCCCACCAGGCCTTCGGACAACAACATCATGCCAATCAGGAACAGGCCTAGTCCCCCTAGAAAGGGGAAAAGAGTATCGAACATATCAGTGCGCGCGGAAATAGGGACTTGGCCTGCCCGGAAAAGAAAAGCTTCTTTGCTAGGCAGGGCATGGACTGTGCATTATCGCCAGTTCCGGTGTGCTTGGAATGGTTTTCTTGAATGGTTCTGCGTAGGGAACCGGGTAAGTAAACTACAAAATTACCGGTTGGCTATTTTTTTGTGTATAAGGGCGCTTGGTTTATATCGCAAGAGGGAGAGTGATGTGGTTTTTCGTAAATACGTAAAGCTGGCTAGTGCTGTCGTGCTAATGAGTGGCTTGATATCGGGTCCGGCCCAGGCAATTCAAATGTGGCATTCCGATACGGTGTGGGCGAATCAAGGGATGTGCGCGGCAAATTTTACTTTTGATAGCGGATTGGACCGTGTTCAGCAATTGAAAGTGCATATTCGGGTGCTGGATAAAAAAACCAATAATGTGGTGGCCCAGGACGTGATCGAGCTTGATGAGTTTGGGGGCTCGAATGCGGACCGCTACGCTACTGGCTACTGGCACAGCGGCATCGCCTGCGATGAGGATTTGCGTTTACTGGTAACTCAGGCTAGTGCTGTCATCGAGGGCGTGCACGTCGATTTGTTGGCCAAGCGGGAATTGGAAATACGTCCTTTTGTTCCGTATGAAATCACCATTCAGGCACCGCGTGCGGCACAGTCTCAACACCCGGATGCGTGCCAAACCTCAAAATTCAATGTTCAGGCCGTGATTCAGGATAAAGATGGGTACAGCAATGTGCGCGCCCAACCTAATGCCAAAAGTGATGTCATCGAAAAGCTGTTCGAGAAAGATGTATTTTTTACCTTTGAGCAGAAAGGGAATTGGTGGCAGGTGTGCACTCCTACCGGGCAGATCGGGTATCTTTATCACGATCGCATCCGACCACAATACTAAGTGGCGTTCAAGATATTTTGCGGTTTGAAAGCAAAGCGCAGGATGTGACTTAATGTGGTGTTGCAGACGGAGCCTCTTGGGGATTCAAGAGGCCTTCGTATTGAGACTAGGTGATATCCAGCGGCCAGACGTAGAAAAGCCCAGCTACTTGCGTAGCTGGGCTTTTGTATTTTTGGCTCCCCGACCAGGGCTCGAACCTGGGACCTGCGGATTAACAGTCCGTCGCTCTACCGACTGAGCTATCGGGGACCAGCAAAGAAAATGATTATAGGGCGAAGCTATCAATAATGTAAAGCAGTATTTTTTGAGATCCCTGTTTTCAGATACGCAAAACGGTGGGAGGTCTTGGCAATAGGCGTAAATCCCGAGTTTTTTGTTGGGAACATACCGTCTGGTCAATAAAGGGGAAGGCTTGTTTTGTAGCAAATGGTTGCAAGCCTTTGGTTTATTGGCTTTGCGCCGATTTAGGGCTTTTTCTGCTGGTACTCCTGCAGCGACAAACCTAGGGAAAATGCGGATGAAACCCAATAAACACGCGGAATTCAGTTTATTGACACTAATATTGTTTATGTCTGAAATATAAAAGCTTGCAGTATATGTGCCTCAATTATCAAGCCCCTTTCAATCCATGTTTCAGGGCTGATTCGCTGAGGAGTTTTGCTTCAAGAAGTAGGAGGGAGTGCGCCAGCCTGGCATCCAGGAACTATTCCTGACGGTGTGTGGCCCAGCACTTGGACAGGAGCCGGACAACATAAGAAATCCGGCATTCAGACGTTTACAGAGAACAGAGAACATGAAAAAAACTATCTTGGCAGCCTTGTTGATGCCTGTCTTAGCGGTACCCGCTTACGCTGCATCGAACGTGACCTTGTATGGCGTGCTCGATACCGGCCTGGGTTACGAACAATGGAAGGGTAGCGACCTGAAGGGGGGCGCCGACAAACAAAGCCGCTTTGGTCTGTATGACCAGGGCTGGATGGGTAATCGCTGGGGCCTGAAAGGCAGCGAAGATCTGGGTGGTGGCCTTAAAGCCAACTTCATGTTGGAGAGCGGCTTTGATCTGAGCGATGGCAATATGCGCCAGAATCGTTTGTTTGGTCGTCAAGCAACCTTGGGCCTGAGTGGTGAGTCTTGGGGCCGTGTGGACCTTGGTCGTCAAACTACCGTGACGTCTCAATACGTGGCCGGTGTCGCCAGCCCCTTTGGTGGGAACGGCTACCAATATGGCGTTGGCGCTGCCTTTGATTCGGCCAACACGGTTCGTTATGACAATATGTTGGCCTACCAAAGCCCAGAATTCTCGGGCTTCCAGTTTGGTGCTGGCTACTCGTTCAATACCAATGGCGCACAGAAGTGGAATCGTAGCGGTTTGACAGGTACTGCCATCAATAGCGACGAAGCCAACGTAAAAGCCTTTACCGTTGCCATGCGTTATAGCAATGGCCCCTTGAAAGCGGCCTTGAGCTTTGACCAGGCACGTTATGGCTCCGCTCGCGAACAAGGCGGTAATCTGGTCGCGGCTGATAATGGCAACGTCAGCGCCTGGAATCTGGCCGCCAGCTATAAATTCAGCTTTGCCACACTGCATGCTGCTTTTGGTCAAAGCCGCAATGGTTATATCGGTAACTCCTTGCAAACCGAACAGTTTGGCCCTGGTCTGCATAAAGATTTGAAGGTCAATACCTACGCCTTGGGTGTGACGGTACCGACAGGCAAGGCCGGTTCCGCTCTGGCCTCCTGGACCATGGCTGACCCACGTTCTACACCACGCAGCACGGATGATGACAAGACCCAGCACGTATTTAGCGCTGGTTATCTGCACAACCTGTCCAAGCGCACCAACTTGTATGTCATTGGTTCCTACGCTCGTAACATCGGCTACTACAGCGATTTGAAGAGCACGGTGGCCACAGTGGGCGTGACGCACCGTTTCTGATCTTGCTGACTGATTCTGCCAGTCCTGATCCGGTGTAGTGCGTTAGCAGCGGCGGCGCCGGTTCAGGCAGGGGCTAGGTCAGGGGAAAAGAGCCACAGCGGGGCTGCATCAACATGCAGTCCCGCTGTCTTTTTTGGGTGTCTCAATTTTTTGTCCAAATGTTAATAGCGCCGTTTCTTCTTGATGGGATGGGCGTGTTTTGCAGGGACAAAAAAAAATCAGCCCAAAGCATTTGCCTTGGGCTGATTTCGATTGTTTTCTTGGCTCCCCGACCAGGGCTCGAACCTGGGACCTGCGGATTAACAGTCCGTCGCTCTACCGGCTGAGCTATCGGGGACCAGAGAAAAAGAATATAGCACGCATTTTAAGAAGTGTGCAAGCCCCTCATAGGAGAAATACCTGGAATTCTTGACGGATCTGGGCTGTTTGCCGGAGAGAATAGCTAAGTGATTGTCTTTATTGGATTAGTGCCGTCGTTGTACGTGAAGCGTGGTTTTCTGTTTTTGTGTTGTTTGTTGTCCTGCCTGATCTGGCCAGCAAATTGTTGCGGTTCTGATCGGGCTGCCCGCCTGCGTGCCTATGTGGGCAACATGGTCGCCATCTTGAGCAAAGAGTAGAATCGAATACTTATTACCCTTGTCGACTCTTTTTCCGCCAGGGCCAGCGGTTTTTTTGCTGACCATATTGCCCTGCAAAGTGATGAATCCCCATGCAAGCTAGTCAAGGCCCCAGTGCGCAGCGCAGTTCCTTTTTAATTGGACTGGCGCTATCGGGGGGCGGCTCTATTCTTTTTTCCGCCAAGGCGGTGGTTGCCAAGCTGACCTACCAATACGATGTCACCGCGTTAACGGTGATCGGATTCCGGATGCTGTTGTCGCTGCCGTTCTTTTTGGCCATTGCCCTATGGCAGATACAAAAAGTGCGTCAAGGCAAGCTGCGCGCCCTGACGGGACGGCAAAAGCTGGAACTGGTGGTGCTGGGTTTCCTGGGTTATTACCTGGCCAGTCTGCTGGACTTTATCGGGCTGGAATACATTTCTGCAGGGCTGGAGCGGCTGATTTTATTTTTGTCACCCACTTTTGTACTGATGTTCACTGCCATCTTCCTGAAGCGTCGAATTCTGCCCAAGCAATGGCTGGCGCTGGCGCTGGCTTATCTGGGGGTAGGGCTGGTCTTTGTGCAGGATTTGAACCTGACAGGCGATGATGTGTTGCTCGGCGCGCTGTGTGTGCTGGGCTCGGCCATTTCTTACGCCATCTATTTGATTGGTTCGGGCGAATTGCTTAAGGCCATTGGCTCCACCCGTCTGGTGGCCTATGCCATGTCATTCTCAGCGGTCTATACCCTGATTCACTTTTTTGCTGTCTTTGGCTGGCAGGGCTTGGTGCAACCCGCGCCTGTGTATGGCTTGTCCATGATTCACGCTGTTTTTAACACGGTCTTGCCGACCTTCATGACCATGTGGGCGGTGGAGCGCATTGGTGCCCCTATGAGCGCTCAAATGGGCCTGATCGGCCCAGTCTCGGTCTTGTTCCTGGCGAATTGGTTCCTGGGTGAGCCGATTACTGTCATGCAGCTGTTGGGTACGGCCTTTGTACTAAGCGGCGCGATGGTGTTGAGCCGCCGTTAAGTTCAGGCATTTGGGCTGGTTTACTTGCCGTTGGCCAGTCTTTTTTCGATCTCGTCGCGGTGTACATCGTAGGTGGTAAAGCCGGCCAGGTTCTCTGGCATATTCAATTTGTCGCGGTGGATCAGAGTCTGACGGATATCGTCCAGACCGCTGCGCCAGTGCTCGCGCATGGTGATGCGACCAAATTGATAGTCTTTGTAATGCTGTTCGTAGGGCTGGTTACGGTAAATCAGGTGCACCACGTTGTAGCGTTTGTTACTGGCCAATTCCTCGGCCAGACGACAAGGCAACAGGTCTTTGCGTTGCTCGGGGGGAATCAACTCCAGCAGCTCTGACAGGATATGGCGCATGTACTGCGAGTGGCGCATATCTTCGGTCACCATACGGGTACGGCTGGAGTAGCGAATCTCATTTAAGCGATCGCTGACTTCGCCCATATTGTTGGGAACCGCGCCACGCGCACTCCATAAGTCCACTTGAAAGACCAGGGTGTCTCTACGAGGGGACTGGTCCAGCACATAGGACAGGGGAGTATTGGAGACCAGACCGCCGTCCCAATAATATTGACCATCAATTTCTACCGGTGCAAAAGCCGGGGGCAGGGCACCAGACGCCATGAAGTGCTCGGCCCGCAAGGTGGTGCGATGGTTGTCAAAGTAAACAAAGTTACCTGTGCCTACATTGACTGCGCCAACAGAAATGCGCTGACGCTTGTCGTTGATGCGATCAAAGTCGCACAGGCGCTCCAGCGTGTCTTTCAGGGCGCTGGTGTCGTAATAGCTAGCCCCTTCAGGAACGCCGGGGGTTGCTTGCATTGGCGGCGGAAAGCGGGGGCGGAAAAAGCCGCGTTGTCCCAGTACCAGTGCATTGCTGGCATTAAACGCGCTGATGGCTTCACGCATCATGTCGTTGATGCCAAACAGGGCGTGTTCCAGACAAGCTGGAGCCGACCAACCAAAGTAAGGCTCGCAAATAGTGTCCCAGAATTCGCGCAGGCGCTCTACCTGGCGCTCGGGCGGGTTGCCCGCAATAATGGCCGTATTCAAGGCACCAATGGAAATGCCGGACAAACAGTCAGGTTCGATACCCGCTTCCAACAAGCCCTCGTATACCCCAGCCTGATAGGCACCTAAAGCGCCGCCGCCTTGCAAGACCAGTGCCACTGTTTCGTAAGGTGGTAAATAGGCAGGGCGGGAAAAGTCAGGGGCGTCTTGCGCTTGTGGCGTAGGAACAGATGAAGTGTTCATGGCATCGCTCGGTTCAAGAGGTGGGCAGGAGATCGGGACTTATGATCCCTTCTGTTTGTGCTGCACTGCAGCAAGAATAGCATCGCTGCGGGTCTCAACCATCTTGAAAATGCAAAGTTGCGTCAATTTTTCAAGGCAGTCAGGACTGGTTAAGGCTTTGCAGATGATCGGCAAAGGCGCTTAATACCTGGCTGCGATAGCGTTCTTTATGCAGCACCAGGGACAGGCGGCGCTTCAAATCCAGAAAAGGGGTGTCCAAAATGCATAGTCGCTGATTGGCAACGGCGTCCAGGGTGGCGGCCTGCGGCAGGCAGGCCAGCCCCAGCCCGGCGATGACTGCTTGCTTGATGGCTTCCACTTGCCCCAGTTCCATCAGCACATGGCCACCGGGCAGTACATTCAAGGCTTGTTCTGTCAGGGCCCGCGAGGCCGAGCCGCGTTCGCGCATAATCCAGCTCATGCCGGCAAAGTCTTCTTTTTCCAGCGTGGTTTTGCTGGCCAGCGGGTGATCGGGGGCGGCGCAAACGACCAGCGCATCCTCTCGCCAGATCCAGGTCTCCAGCTGCGGATGATTGACTGGACCTTCTACGCACGCAATGTCGCAACTATGCTCCAGCAACTGATTAATGATGTTTGCCGTGTTGTCCACCGACACATGCAAGGACACACGCGGGTGCTGGCGAACAAATTGGCCTACCAGATCCCCAATCAAATAATTGCCTACGGTATTGCTGGCCCCGATACGGATTTCGCCACGCAGCTCCCTTCCTTCATGCTGGCTTTGCATCTCTCGCAAGCGCTCCAGGATCTCGCGTGCGTGGGGGAGCAGTTGCTTGCCGCGACTGGTCAGCTGCATGCGTCCTGGCGTGCGCTCAAACAAGGGGCAGTCCAGTTGCTTTTCCAGTTCGGCCAAGGCCATGCTGGCGGCGGGTTGGGATAAGTGAATCTGGGCGGCGCAGGCGCGCACTGTACCCAAGGTGGCAATGCCAACAAACACTTCCAGTTGTCTGATGCTGATCGCGTTCATGATAAATAAAATTGATACTTACGATAAGTAATAATGAATTTTTTAATACTCAGGGTCAATCTAAAATTACTTTTACTTATTAAATATCTGGAAAGACGAGATGAGCAGTGTGTCCGATTTGTCGGCAACAAGCACATCCCTGAAGGCGCAGGGTAAATCAGGTTTCTCTCTGAAGCCATCGCGCTGGTGGGGTTTTTTATTGTCGGTGGCCGTGGGTGTCGTGGCAATGGGCCTGGGCAAACTTTGGCCATTGATTGGCGGCCCAGTGTTCGCCATTGTGCTGGGCATGGTGGTACGCAATAGCATGGGAGTGGCTGCGGTGTTTCAGCCGGGCCTGCGTTTCTCGTCCAAAGTGTTGTTGCAGTGGTCGATTATCGGCCTGGGTTTTGGCTTGAGTCTGCCCCAGGTGATGCGCACCGGCATGGATTCGCTGGCTGTCACCCTGGTGACGCTGACGGTCGCTTTTGTTACCGCGATGGTGCTGGGCCGGGTTCTGGGGATTCCTTCCAAGCTGCGTACCTTGATTGGTGTGGGGACCGCGATTTGCGGTGGCTCGGCTATTGCGGCTGTTACTCCCATCTTGAAACCGGAAGAGCATGAAACTGCGCTGGCGATTTCCACGATTTTTATCTTCAATATTGTGGCAGTGCTGATTTTTCCGCTGGCGGGCCACATGATGAATATGTCGGATGCCGGTTTTGGAGTCTGGGCAGGGACGGCAATTAACGATACTTCGTCGGTCGTGGCGGCGGGTTACAGCTACAGCCGTCAGGCAGGGGATCACGCCACTATCGTCAAACTGACCCGTGCCACTTTGATCATTCCTATTTGCTTGATTCTGGCCGGTCTGGAAATGTGGCGCTCTCGTCAGGCAGGGCGGGACTTTGATCTGATGCGCGTGTTTCCCTGGTTTATCGTTTGGTTCATGGTGGCGTCGGGCCTGCGTTCGTTGGGTTGGGTGCCTATGGAATGGCTGGAGCCGCTGCGCTTCATGGCCGAGTTCCTGATGGTTCTGGCACTGGCTGCCATCGGTTTATGTTCGGATTTGCGAGTCATGGCCCGAGCCGGAGCCCGGCCTGCCTTGTTGGGCTTGGGAGTCTGGATAGCGGTAGCGGTCAGTAGCTTGCTGGTACAGCGTTGGATAGGCGTCTGGTAATACGGGAGTCGCGAAAAGCCCCTGGCAATGGAAGATCTCTTCCACTGCCAGGGGCTTTTTGGTAAGCGGGCTGTTTAGCTGTTTAGACGAACCAGGAAGCCGGGCTGCGATTCAGGGCTACGCCAACGATATAGGCAAAGATGGCAATGGCGATCAAGGCGGCTACGCCTCGGCTGAAAGGAGTTTTACCGCGTTTGATGGCAAAGCTGCCCACCACGATATAGACCACCAGCAACACAATTTTGGTCAACAGCCAGGGTTGATTGGCCGCTGCGCCTAACATCCCAGCCAAGGCCAAACCACAGACCAGCAAAATCGTGTCGATGACATGTGGTGCAATGCGCACAAAACGGCTCTGCAAACAGGCAGACCCGGTAACTGACCAAAAGGCCCGAATAATAAAAAACAAAATGCTCAGCCCGGCGGCTGTCATGTGCAGATGTTTGAGGGCCATGTAAGTCATGCCTGTTGTTTCCTTCTGAAGTTCAGGGGGGCAGAAAAAAGCAGTATACGCAGGCTGGGCCTTAAAAGTTGGTCCTGCGCCTGACCCGGGTTGCCATCAGAGGCAAAAAACATGCTTAAAGCTGATTGACTGGCAGTTTCAAATAGACTTGTCCGTTGCTTTCGGGAGCAGGGAAGCGACCCGCCCGGATATTCACCTGAATGGAAGGTAAGATCAGACGGGGCATGCCTAGTGTTTTATCCCGTTCCGTGCGGCGCAGGCAAAACTGTTCCTGACTGATCCCATCCCGCACATGAATATTGCCGTCTTTTTGATCTTGGACAGTACAGTGATAATTGGGCTCCCTCCCTTCAGGTGGGTAGTCGTGACACATGAATAAGACGGTATCGGCGGGCAAGGCCAGCAGGCGCTGAATGGATTCATAGAGATGGTTGGCGCTGCCACCCGGAAAATCGCAGCGCGCCGTGCCTACGTCGGGCAGGAATAAGGTGTCGCCGACAAATACCCCCAGCCCTTGAAAGTGATAGGCCATGTCTGCCGGGGTATGGCCGGGCACATGCAAGGCTTGCACCTGGATGGCACCAACCTGGAAATGCTCCTGATCCTTGAACAAGGCATCAAACGGTGTTCCATCGGCCCGGATCTCGGCCTCTATATTGAAGATACGGCTGAACGTGGACTGCACTTGCTTGATGTGTTCGCCAATGGCGATTTTTCCGCCGACGTGCTCTTGCAGCCAGACCGCGGCAGACAGGTGGTCGGCATGGGCGTGGGTTTCCAGTATCCATTGCACCCGCAGCTGATGTTGACGCACAAAATTCACTATTTCTTGAGCGCTGTCCGTGCTGCGGCGGCCCGCTGCCGCGTCATAGTCCAGCACCGAGTCGATGATGGCACATTCGCTTTGGCCAGCCGCATAAACCACATAGGAGAACGTGGAGGTGTCCGGATGAAAGAAGCTGGCGACTTGGGGTTGGAGCATGTCAGACCTCTTGTTGCCTATAAAATATGAAAAGATATTATATAATAATATATATTGTATTTCTGCAGAACGATATGAATCAAACTGAACTGGACGCCTTGCGGCAGGTGGCTGGACAAGCCAGCAGCCTGTTGGGCAGCTTGGCTAATCCCGACCGACTGATGATTCTCTGCACTTTGGTGCAGGGAGAATGCAATGTGGGGGAGCTGGCGCAGCGCAGTGGCATCGCTCAGCCTACTTTATCCCAGCAATTGACCGTGCTGCGGCGTGAAGCGTTGATTACTAGCCGCAAAGAGGGCAAATACGTGTATTACCGCCTCGAGCATCCAGCCGTGCTGGCGGTGATGCAAACGTTATACGGCATCTTTTGCGCCCCCGGAGGCAGTGATGATCGCAATTGACTGGAATTCCTTCACCCCGTGGAGCGCTTTGCTCGGGGGGAGCTTGATTGGCTTGGCGGCCTCGATATTAGTGCTTTTCAATGGTCGTGTATTGGGTGTCTCAGGGCTTTTTTCGGGTACCTGGAGTGGGGCGGTAGGAGATAAAGCCTGGCGCTGGATGGCCTTGCTGGGTTTGGCGGCAGCACCCTGGTTGTACCGGCTGGTAGGGGAAACCGTACCGGTGGTGCAGTCCCCGGCTTGGATGGGGGTGATCGTGGCGGGCTTGCTAGTGGGTTTTGGAACTCGTTTGGGCTCAGGTTGTACCAGTGGACACGGTGTATGCGGTGTGTCGCGTCTGTCACCCCGTTCGCTAGTGGCGACGCTGATGTTTATGGCCAGCGGTTTTCTGACCGTGTTTGTTTTGCGCCATCTGCTTTAAGGAGTCCACCATGAAATATGTCATCGCTTGGGTCTCTGGCTTGATTTTTGGTCTGGGTTTGTTGATCTCGGGTTTGGCCAAACCCAGCAAGGTGCTGGCGTTTCTGGACCTGACAGGTGCGTGGGACCCATCTTTGGCCTTGGTGATGGCCGCTGCCATTGCCGTGGCTATTGTGCCGTTCAGTTTGGCGCGTCGCCGTCCGTGTGCCTATGTGACAGGACAGCCCATGAATCTACCCAAGCAGCGTCAAATAGATCGCCCCTTGGTGATCGGTGCTTTGATTTTCGGAGCCGGTTGGGGGATAGCGGGCTTTTGCCCAGGGCCCGCGATTGTATTGGCCGCTTCGGGGGCGCCTTTGGCCCTGTTGTTTCTGGCCGCGATGCTGATTGGGATGTGGCTAGCCGGACGGGTGCGTCGCTAAGAGCCACGCACCCAAACCTTAGCCCAAGTGGGTGCTGGGAGCTGGGACCTGATCCGGGTCCATATTGACCAAACCTTGCAAAATACCGCAGTGCTCCAGCCCTCCGGCCTGACCGCAGCGGTGTCGCAATTCCGTCAGCTGTTTTTGCAGATGCTGTAATTCGGCGATTCGCACGGCGACGTGCTCAATATGTTCATCCAGCAAATCATTGACCGGGGCGCAGTCTTGCGCCGGGCCGTCCATAAAAGCCAGCAGGCCGCGGATTTCTTCGTGGGTCATATCCAGACTGCGGCAGTTACGGATAAAACGTAGCCGTTCCAGGTGGGTGCTGCGGTACAGGCGGTAATTGCCCTCGCTGCGTTCAGGTTCGGGTAGTAGCCCGACCTTTTCGTAATAGCGGATCGTCTCTGTGTTGCAGTAGCTTTTTTCCGCCAATTCACCAATTTTCATTGCAGTGCCTCCATAAGGCTTGACCTTGTAGTTACTTTAGGCTTTCTACTGATCTCATGCAAGAAGCAAGGAACCGCGATGACATTAGTTAGAAACCCTTCCAAGGACGGCCCGGCCATGGGGCAAGATACTGCCAAGGCTGATGGGCATGAGCACGCACACGAGCATGATCATGTGGCGGGCGAGCCACACAGCCATGACCATAGCCACGATCATGACCATGATCACAGTCAAGGCCACGATCACAGTCACGAGCACGCTGACAGCTCGGCTTGCTGCGCGGCCCCGGCTTTCGCGCCTAGCGTCAACTTGGCGACCAGCACATCGACTCGTTTGGTGGTGCGTATTGCCGATATGGACTGCCCGGCCGAAGAAAATATGATTCGTTCCGGCCTGAAGCGGCTGGATCAGGTGCAGAGCCTGGGCTTTGATTTGATGCAGCGAGTGCTGACTGTCGATCACAGTGAGGGGGCTCGTGACAAGGTCTTGAGCGCCTTGCGTGGCCTGGGTTTTGAGCCGCGCATGGCAGACGAAGAGCCTGTGAAGCCGGTGTCGGCCAAACAGGGCGTATTGCGCATTGCCGGTGCTGTGGTGCTGGCCTTAGGGGCTGAAGTCAGCCACTGGTTGGCGGCCCCTGAATGGCTGGTCATTGCCTTGGCTGTCGCCGCGATCTTGTCGGGTGGCGTTCAGGTGTATAAGAAGGGCTGGATTGCGCTGCGCAATGGTCAGCTCAACATCAACGCGCTGATGAGTATTGCGGTAACGGGCGCGGTGATTCTGAAGCAGTGGCCCGAGGCGGCCATGGTGATGTCCCTGTTCAGTCTGGCTGAATGGATCGAGGCCCGTTCTTTGGATCGCGCCCGTAATGCGGTCGACAGCCTGTTGAAGCTGGTACCGGACGAAGTGTTGGTCAGTGCCGACGGCACAGATTGGCAGCGTGTGCCCGCCAGTCAGGTTCAGGCCGGTTGGCAGGTACGGGTTGCGCCCGGCGAACGTTTTGGTCTGGACGGCACGGTGCTGCGAGGCTTGAGCACGGTTAATCAGGCGCCCATCACAGGTGAAAGTGCGCCGGTAGACAAAGCCCCCGGTGACGAAGTGTTTGCTGGCACCATCAACGGTATGGGCGAATTGGTTTACCAAGTTCTGGCCGGCCATGATGAAACCTTGCTGGCGCGTATTACCCGTTCTGTGCAGGAAGCCCAGGCCAATAAAGCGCCCATTCAGCGTTTTGTAGATCAGTTCTCCCGCATTTACACCCCCTTGGTCGTCGTTGCAGCCGCTCTGATGGCGGTAGCCTTGCCTTTGATCTGGGGGGTGAGCTGGTCTGATTCCGTTTACCGTGCTCTGGTGCTGCTGGTTATTGCTTGCCCTTGCGCCCTGGTTATTTCGACTCCGGTGGCCGTGGTCAGCGCCTTGGCCAGTGCCGCCCGCTCCGGGATCCTGATCAAAGGCGGTGTGTATCTGGAGCGTGCTCGTCAGCTGCGCTATCTGGCGGTTGATAAAACTGGCACCCTGACTTTGGGCCAGCCCTCTTTGAACGAATACGGCAGTTTGCAAGGCGACTTGAGCAAAGAGGAAGTGCTGGACATGGCGCTTGCCCTGGCTGAGCGTTCCGATCACCCCGCCTCGCAAGCGATTGCCCGTGGTCGAGTAGCTTCCGGTCTGGTGCGTTTGGACCAGTTTGAAGCTTTGGCCGGCAATGGTGTGCAAGCGCAGGGCCAAGACGGGCAGTTGCGCTTGGGCAAACGTAGCTGGGTATTGGGCCAGAATCAGGCCGAGTCTAGTCCGGCCGAGCAGCAAGCAGTCCAAAGCGGGGCCACGATGGTGTACCTGGGTAATGAACAAGGCTTGCTGGCCTGGTTCGCCATGATGGACACCTTGCGCCCCACGACCACTCAGGCGATCCGTCATTTGCAAGAGCAGGGTGTGCAAGTGGAGATTTTGTCGGGTGACCACGAACAGGCGGTGCGCCATGTGGCTCAGCAGGCCGGCATCAAGGACTACCGGGGCGGCCTGCTGCCCCAAGACAAGCTCGACCGTATCGAGGAAAAGCTGGGTAATGGTCTGGTTGCCATGGTAGGTGATGGCATTAATGATGCTCCTGCTCTGGCGCGCGCCGATGTGGGTATCGCCATGGGAGCCTTGGGCTCGGATATTGCCATTGAGACGGCCGACGTCGCCTTAATGGACGACGACCTGGGCAAAATCGCCGTGCTGATGCGTCAGTCTCGTGCTTTGCACTATGTGCTGTGGCAGAACATCAGTCTGGCGTTGGGTATCAAGGCCGTGTTTCTGGTCATGGCCCTGACCGGGCAAGCCACCATGTGGATGGCCGTGTTTGCCGACGTGGGTGCCAGCTTGCTGGTGGTATTGAACAGCCTGCGCTTGCTGCGAAGCCGTAACCCTTGATAGATACCCGCTGGGCATGAATGCTCCGTCTCTTTGAGGCGGAGTTTTTTATGCTTCATCAAACCAGTCCATCACTATCGTGAAGTTGGATGGACACGCAGTAGTATCATGACGGCTTCATTTGGCTTGAAGTCCGGCTGCTTGTTGATGGATGAGAGCAGGCCGGGCATGACAAGGATGCGCAATGATTGCACTGCTGGAAGCGGGTCGCGCCGGACTCCTGGGGCGAAAGCATTGGCTTAATAACCTGTTGGCTGGCTTGGTGGTGGGGGTGGTGGCCTTGCCACTGGCAATGGCTTTTGCCATTGCTTCCGGGGTCAAGCCCGAGCAGGGTTTGTACACCGCCATTATTGCCGGTCTGGCAGTCTCCCTATTCGGGGGGAGTCGGGTTCAGATTGCCGGGCCGACGGGCGCTTTTATTGTGATCTTAGCCTCGGTAGTGGCGCAGCACGGCGTGGCTGGACTGCAAATCGCCACCTTGATGGCCGGGGTTATTTTGCTGTTGCTGGGCCTCTTGCGTCTGGGGGCGGTCATCCGTTTTATTCCAGATCCGGTCATCGTGGGTTTTACTGCTGGGATTGGCGTGATTATCTGGGTGGGCCAATGGCGGGATTTTTTTGGGCTGCCAGTCGTTGAAGGCCAGCACTTTCATGAAAAGCTCTGGTTTCTGCTGCATAACCTGCCTGCTCTAGACTGGGTCACCACGTTGCTGGGTGCCTTGTCCCTGGCCATCTTGATTATTGTTCCCAAGATTGCGGTGCTGGCCCGTTTACCGGGTCCTTTGGTCGCCTTGGTGATCATTACGCTGATCCAGGCCATTTTCCGCTTTGAGTCGGTCGCCACGATTGGTTCCAGCTTTGGTGCCTTGCCCAGCGGTTTGCCTTCTTTCCAATGGCCGGAAATCACCCTGACCCGCGTGGTGGAACTGATAGGCCCAGCCTTCGCCATTGCCATGCTGGGGGCGATTGAGTCCCTGCTATCGGCCGTGGTGGCAGATTCCATGACGGGCACCCGCCACGACTCCAATCAGGAGCTGGTGGGCCAAGGGATTGCCAACGTGCTGTCCCCCTTGTTTGGCGGGATTGCCGCTACCGGGGCGATTGCCCGTACGGCTACCAATATCCGTAATGGCGGCACCAGTCCCATTGCCGGTGTGGTGCATGCGATTTTTCTGGTGCTGGTTTTGCTGCTTTTGGCTCCGCTGGCGGCGTATATCCCCTTAACCGTGTTGGCAGCGATTTTGTTCATGGTGGCCTGGAATATGAGCCAGGCGGGGCTGGTCATCCGTTTGCAGCGTCGCATGCCCGTGGTTGATCTGTTCATATTGTGGGTAACCTTTACCTTGACGGTATTTGCCGATCTGGTGGTGGCCGTCAATATCGGTGTGATTCTGGCCATGCTCTATGTGCTCAAGCGCACCACGGACGGTGTACAGGTGCGGGCCTTGGAAGGACGCCGCCTGCAACGGGCACTGGATTTGTCTTTTAGCCAGGAGCTGCGTCAGGACATTTCGGTGCTGACGCTGGAGGGGCCTTATTTCTTTGCGAGCGTGGAGGCAGTGAATCGCTCGTTGTTGAGCGTGACAGAGCCAGTCAGGGCGATTGTTTTGCGCTTGAATTACGTGCCCTTTATGGATGCTACGGCCATGCAGGCGCTGGAAACCGTGTTGGTGGAGCTGGAGCAGCGCCGTGTGATGGTGGCGCTATGCGAAGCTAATGAGAAAGTCACTCGCAAACTGATTCGCATGGGGCTGTTCAAGCACATCCATGCGCAACGGGTGTTTGATAGTTTGCAGGCAGCTTGGGACAGTGTGGGTGAAACGCTGGATTATCGGGCAAGTGAGGCAACAAAAGACCTTGTCCAGCCTGAAGCGAAAGTGCTTATCTAAGCCGGTTCACCCACCATCTATCGCCAATGAAGGCTAGGCGCAGCACGCCGTAGCCCACATCGTAGCGGCCTTCGTATTGGCGGATGTACTCATCGGGAGCATGCAGGGGCCAGTGCCGGAGTGTGGATCAGCGTACCAGCTTGAAGTCGTCATCGCCCATAAAGGCGTAACGCAGGGCGTCGATCAGGGCCAGGAAGTAGGCCAGTGGCGCCCAGACGGCGAACAGTATCAGGAACAGCAAACCCATGCCGATCTGACCTAGATAAAAGCGATGTACGCCTAGCCAGCCCAGGAAGATCGCCAGCACTATGGCAATTTTGCGGTGGCTGTTGGGCTTGGACATTTCATCTTTCTTGTTCTTGGAAATCCAGATGACCAGCGGGACCGTGATCAGCAAGGCAATCAGCGCTTTGCCCCAATGGATCATCAGGTATCCCTGAATGTCCTTCATCAGCGAGATGAAGTCATGGAAGAGAAAACCCAGATACGAGGCGAGGTAGGTGAAGATGGCCTCGCCAAAGGTCAGGCCCAACATCACGATTAAAAAGATGGCAATGCCCAGAATGATTTTTTGCAGCATGGTGTGTCCGTCAAAAAAACAGCAAGTTTAATAAGTGCGTGCCTGACGCACGGCCTGTTCCCAACTAAGCATCAGGCTTTGTGCTTCATCGCGCGACATGGCGGGCTCAAAAATGCGGTCGCATTGCCACAGCGCTGCAATTTCAGGCAGTCCTGCATACAGGCCACTGCCCAGTCCCGCCAGATACGCCGCCCCTAACGCGGTGGTTTCAATAGTAACGGGACGCACGACGGGCAGGCCCAGCAAATCAGCCTGAAATTGCATCAGAAGATTATTGGCGCAAGCACCGCCATCGACGCGTAGCTCGTGCAGGGCAGGCCCGCCGTTGGCTTGTACATCGCGATTCATGGCTTGCAGCACAGCTGCGCTTTGGTAGGCAATGCTGTCCAGGGCAGCGCGTGCAATATGGGCCATGGTAGAGGCGCGTGTCAGGCCGGTAATGGTGCCGCGAGCCTGTGCGTCCCAGTAAGGGGCGCCCAAGCCGGTAAAGGCCGGTACCAGTCGCACGCCTTGGGCATCGGGCACGCTGCGTGCCAATGCCTCTACCTGAGCACTGTGTTCCAGGGCTCCCAGGCCATCGCGCAGCCATTGAACGACCGCACCACCAATGAAAACGCTGCCCTCCAGCGCGTAGGCGGGGGTGTCATCATGATGGGCGGCACAGGTGGCGATCAGGCCGTTATGGGACTGGGGTATGTGCGAGCCACAATGCATCAGCAAGAAGCAGCCGGTTCCGTAGGTGTTCTTGGCCATGCCGGGTGTAGTGCAGGCTTGGCCGAACAGGGCGCTTTGTTGGTCGCCGGCCACACCACAAATCGGAATGGCGCTGCCCAGAACATCGGCACTACAACGTGCAAACTCAGACGCGGAGCCTTGCACTTGGGGCAGGACGCTGGCGGGAATTGTGAACAAATCCAGCAGCTCTTCGTCCCATTGCCGGGTGTGAATGTTGTAGAGCAGGGTGCGCGAAGCATTGCTGACATCCGTGGCATGGACTTGCCCACCGCTTAAATGCCAGATCAGCCAGCTGTCTATGGTGCCAAAGGCCAGTTCGCCGCGCTGTGCCCGTTCGCGAGCACCGGGGACGGTGTCCAGCAACCAGCGCAACTTGGAAGCTGAAAAATAGGCATCAATAGGCAGGCCGGTTTTGGCCGTGATGGTGGCCTCGTGGCCTTGTTCGCGTAACTGGGCGCAGAAGTCCTCGGCTCGCCGGTCTTGCCAGACGATGGCGTTGTGCAAGGCTTGCCCGGTGCTTCTATCCCACAGCACCGTGGTTTCGCGCTGATTGGTAATACCGATGGCATGAATATCCTGGGGGCGCAGACCCGCCTGTTCGATCGCTTGTCGGGCGGTCTGGAATTGGGTGTCCAGAATTTCCTGGGGGTCGTGTTCAACCCAGTCCGTGCGCGGATAGTATTGCTTGGTTTCCTGCTGCGCCTGCGCCAGAATGCGGCCGTCTGCCGCCACAATAAGGCTGCGCGAGCTGGAAGTTCCCTGATCAAGAGCAAGTATGAATGTCATGCGAATAAGGCAGTAAGATCAAAGCAGGTCACAGTGTACCGGCTCTGTGGGGCCGATGTGTGGCCGCGCAGGGGGCGTTGATACGCAAGCAAACAAGTTTCACTGGACGGTAAAAGTCCAGGGGCTAAAATCAGGGTAAATCCCGAGCCAGCCTGTGTTTTCCGGGTGTCTGCTAATTTCAGGTCCGATTCTTTATCTTATGACTACATTAAGTTCCCCCTTATTGACCGATAGAGCCCAGATGTTGGGCGCCTTGGCGCGCACCACGCACGTGGATATGGTCGTGGTGGGGGGTGGAGCAAGCGGCCTGGGTGTTGCCGTGGATGCCGCCCTGCGCGGGCTGAGCGTGGTGGTTCTGGAAGCCTGGGACTTTGCCAAAGGCACATCGTCGCGGGCGACCAAGCTGGTGCATGGTGGCGTGCGGTATCTGGCCCAGGGTAATGTCAGCCTGGTGCGCGAGGCCTTGCGTGAACGCATGCATTTGCTCAGCAATGCGCCTCATCTGGCACAGCGTCTGCCTTTCGTGATGCCCAGTTACAAGTGTTGGGAAACCCCATTCTATGGGGTTGGCTTGATGGCCTATGACGGCTTGGCCGGGCGTGAAGGGCTGGGACATACCCAATTTCTGAGCGCTTCCAAAATTCGACAGATTTTGCCCGGTGCGCGACAAAGCGGCCTGAAAGGCGGCGTCAAGTATTGGGACGGTCAGTTTGACGATGCCCGTCTGGCCCTGGCTCTGGCTCGTACAGCCGCCTTGAATGGCGCTTTGCTGGTCAATTACTGTCCCGTGCTGGAAGTGCTGCACAGTGATGGGAAAGTGTCCGGGGTGCGTTGCCAGGACAAAGAAAGCGGCCAGAGCTACCAGATCAATACGCGCTGTGTGGTCAATGCCACAGGCGTGTGGGTGGATCAGGTACGTCAGCTGGATGCCCAGGAGGCGGGGCGTGAGCTGCGGCCTATGGTGTCACCCAGCCAAGGTGTGCATTTGGTGGTGGATCAGGAGTTCTTACCCGGCGAACATGCTTTGCTGGTGCCGCGTACCAAGGACGGCCGCGTGCTCTTTGCCGTGCCGTGGTTGGGCAAACTGATTCTGGGCACGACTGATACGCCTAGGGATGATGTTCCTCTGGAGCCACGCCCCTTGGCACAAGAAGTGGATTTCATTCTGAAAGAATCTGCCAACTATCTGCAAAAAGCGCCTGGTGTGCAGGACGTGCGCAGTATCTGGGTAGGCTTGCGTCCCTTGGTGCGCCCGGCAGCCGAGTCGGATGCCGGGCAGACGCAATCCATCAGTCGGGAACACAGTATTACCGTTAGTGCGAACGGCTTACTGACTGTCACTGGCGGCAAATGGACAACGTATCGCGCCATGGCCGAGGATGTGCTGGAGCGCTGTCAGCAGTCTGGCCTATTAGGGGCATTGCCTGTCTGTCGCACTCAGGATCAGCGTCTGGTGGGGGCCTCTTATGTGGGGGGGCGGCGTTCTTTAGGTCGCACAGCGGGCTTGGATGCCTACGGCAGTGAGGCCGACTGGGTGCAAACCTTACCGGGATCGGATCAGGAACTGGCCCCCGGCTTAAGTGCCGCGATGGTGCGCTTTGCCTGCCGTTTTGAATATGCGCGTACGGTGGAGGATATGTTAGCGCGTCGTTCACGCCTCTTGTTTCTGGATGCGCGTCTGGCGCAATCGGTGGCACCGGCTGTGGCGGCCATCATGCAAGAGGAAACTGGCCGCTCGCCCGAGTTGGAGGCCTTTCTTGAATTGGCCGAGCAATACGCCACGGTTCCCACTGTGTAGAGAACGGCCCCTGAATCCCTAAGCGTGGCGCTGTGTCCCGCTTCGGGGTGCATGAGTAAGGGGCCTTGCTTGAATTAATCCCTCTGCTGGCTCGACGATCAATTAATCAAAGAAAGTTCGAGCCGTTTCAAAGCGCTTAGCGAAATAGGGATTATCCAGAGAATCAATGCGTACCCGCCCACCGCTGGAGGGCGCATTGATGAATTGCTGCTTGCCGATATAAATACCCACATGTGAATTGGGCGCACCCAGTGTATTGAAAAACACCAGGTCGCCGGGGCGTAGCTGCGCACGGCTGACACGGCGGGCCGCGCTGGCCTGATCGCTGGTTCGGCGTGGAATAGGGGAGCTGGACTCCTGACTGAAAACATAGTGCACCAGACCACTGCAATCAAAACCGGTGGAGGGTTCGCGCCCGCCGTATCGATAAGGGGTATCGAGCAAGGTCAGGGCGGACAGGATGACAGCGGAACGGCGCTGATTGTCTACCGTGACTGCTTTGCCTGCCGCAGGCGGAGAAGCGGGGGAGTGAGCACAGGCGGCCAGAAGCAAGCTTAGGCACAGGGCAAACAGACGTTGCGTAAAAGCAGCAGGAACCATGGGCTGTTACAAAACGGATGGGGGGTGGAAGAAGCAAGTAACCAGAAGATTATCCGATATTTGGCCTCTATTTAGGCAGAGCCTGAGTGTTGGTGCAGCTAGATATGCATTAAATAAGGCTTAATAGATGCAACAAAATATATTCTTGGCATAGTCGTGTTGATCTTTGTCACGTTACATCTAGTTTATATCTACAACATTAAGTGAGCATCTGATAATATTCTGCTGTGTCTTGATGCATTTATTGCATATATCAGACGTTTTTCATGTTTTTAGAGCATTTATAGACATACTGTGTCAGAAACGTTGATAATGTAAAAAATGTATTCAGGCAATACATTGCAAGGCATGATACATATTTATGTAACTTTAACTATTTTAAATGTGTTTTGTTACAAGAAACTCGCTGATTAACAGTTTTACAAGGATGGCTGACATGCCCGTATCGGAAAATTCGCTGCTGAATGATATTCAGGAAGTCAATTTGTCGTACTTGTTACTCGCGCAGCGCCTGCTGCGGGAAAATTTTTCGGCAGGCATGTTCCGTTTGGGCTTCGATACCGATGTGGCAGAGACCTTATTGCGTCTGTCGCCCGCCCAATTGGTCAAGCTGGCCAGCTCCAGCTCGTTGATCTGCGGCTTTCGCTTCAATGACTACGACCTGCTTACCACCTTGACGCAGAATGTGCTGGGAGGGGTATTGCAGCAGGCTCACTCCACCATTCTTTTGTCCCAACGCGCGACAGCAGAACAAGTCGGCTAAACCGGCATCCATTTCATTACACCAAGAATTATGGCTATAAAAAGCGTCGCCAAAGAAGCCCAGGAAATTGGGCTTGCTTCCGACATGATTGAGCTGGGGGCGCGCTTGCAGGTCCTGCAAGCAGAAACTTCACTAAGTTACGATCGGCTGGCCCGTTTGTACCGCGAGGTGAAAGGTTGTTCGCCGCCTAAGGGCATGCTGCCTTTTTCCGTTGATTGGTTCATGACCTGGCTGCCCAATATCCATTCCAGCCTGTTCTACAGCATTTACCAGTTCATGGCCGCGCATACGCCATGCGATAAAAGCCGTGCCCTGGTCGAGGCATACCGCCTGTACCTGGAGCAATCGTCGGCAGGCCGCCTGGAGGTGGGGCCGGACGAGGAACCTGTACTGAGCTTTACCCGCGCCTGGATGCTACTGCGTTTTTTCGATAGCGGCCTGTTGCAGCTGTCGCAGTGCGAGCGATGCAAGGGGGGGTTTGTGGCCCATGCGCACGACCCAGAAGCAGGCTTTATTTGTGCCATTTGCCGTCCGCCACCTCGGGCAGGCAAGACCCGCGCCAGCAAGGCCCGCAGTGCTCCTAAGTCTCCTGCCAGCACAAGTCGAAAATCAGAGCCGGCCAAGGGGCTTCAAGCCAGGGCTGATGGGCACGTCAGCACTTCTGTGGACGTGCCCGTTTAAGTCGTACTCGTATCGTCAGTGTGCAGCAAAGCCGGATAGATGCTGGTTTTTGATGTCGATCTGATAAGAATCTGAACGTGTCAAGGCAACTGGAAGCGTCGATCTAGGCTGGAAAAAGGCCCTTAACGCGTCGTTTTAGCCCGGTTGCTTGCCGCCATCATTAGCAGCGTGAATTAGAAGAAGGCGTATCCGTGCTTATCATCCTTGGATATATCATTGTTTTCGTCTCCGTTTTTGGGAGCTTTGTGGGGCTGGGCGGGCATTTAGGTGCGCTCTACCAGCCTTTTGAATTACTGCTGATTGGTGGCGCGGCCCTGGGGGCCTATTTTGCGTCCAACAGTGGTAAGTCCATCAAGCTGCTGGCTAAAGCCTTGCCGATTGCATTTCGCAGCAGTCCCTATAACAAGCAGTTGTACATGCAACTGATGGGGATGTTGTCTGTGCTGCTGAACAAGGCGCGTCGCGATGGCATGATGTCCATCGAAGCCGATATCGAGAACCCCGAGCAGAGTCCCATCTTTGCGGACTACCCCAATGTGGTTAAAGATCCGGCCTTGATGAACTTTGTGTCCGACTATTTGCGTTTGATGATCAGCGGCAATATGAGCTCGTTTGAAATCGAAACGCTGATGGATCAGGACATCGAAACCCACCAGCATGAACGCAACGTGCCAGCGCGCGCCTTGCGTGAAGTGGCTGACGCTTTGCCCGCTTTCGGGATTGTGGCGGCGGTGCTGGGGGTGGTGAAGGCCCTGGCCTCTGTAGATCAGCCGCCTGCCGTGCTGGCAGATCTGATTTCCAAAGCCATGGTGGGTACCTTTTTGGGTATTTTGCTGGCCTACGGGTTTGTGGCGCCTTTAGCGGCCACGATTGAGCGCCGCACTTCTGATTCGGTCAAAGTGCTGGAATGCATCAAGGTCACCTTGCTGGCCAATCTGAACGGCTACCCGCCCCAACTGGCGGTCGAGTTTGGCCGTAAGGTGCTGTTCTCCTCGGATCGTCCTTCGTTCCAGGAGTTGGAAGAGCATGTACGCCAAGCCCGTTCGGGTGCTGGTCGCAAGGCCTAAGCGGACGCGTCCATGAGCAACCATAAGGACCGAGTCATTATCCGTCGCAAGAAGATGGCGCATGCCGAGCATCACGGCGGTAGCTGGAAAATTGCGTACGCGGACTTCATGACGGCCATGATGGCCTTTTTCCTGGTGATGTGGATCCTTTCCCTGGTTCCCAAGCAGGACTTAAAAGAGATTGCCGATTACTTTCGTATGCCCCTGATGGACGCTGTTTCGGGCGGCCATCAGGCGGATTACTCGCGCAGTGTTATTCCGGGCGGCCAGCCCAGCCTGGTCCCCAATCCTCATCCCGGTGCGAATCCCGGTCAGGCGGCGGATGACCGTCTGGATGTGGAGCGCCTGGAGGATTTGAAAACAGCTCTGGAAGAGCTGATTCGTATTGACCCGGTCTTGAAAGAGTTCCGTCCGCAATTGCTGCTGGACATGACCCAGGACGGTTTGCGCATCCAGATTATTGACCGCCAAAGCCGCCCCATGTTCTCCACAGGCAGTGCGCATGTGCAGATTTATATGCGTGCCATTTTGCGCTCGCTGAGTTCGCCTTTGAACGAGATGCCCAATCGCATCCTGATTTCCGGGCACACCGACTCTTTGCAATATGCCAGTGGCGAGCGTTTGTACAGTAACTGGGAGCTGTCGGCAGATCGCGCCAATGCGGCCCGGCAAGAGCTGGTGGCCGGTGGCCTGGCCGAGGCCAAGGTCAAGCAGGTCGTGGGTTTGGCCGATAGTGTGAGCCTTGTTAAAGATAACCCTGCTGCAGCCGTAAATCGACGTATCAGCCTGCTCGTGCTCAATAGCCGGGCAGAACGACGCATGGACGAGCAAGCGGCAAGTGGTTCGCAAGAGTTTGATTTGCGCGAAGCGATGCAGGAGACCGAGGGACCCATCAGTATTCATATTCCGGGTCTGCCTGAAATGCCTTCTGCCTTGCCGGTAGTGCCCTAGGGCCTGTTAACCGGCCCATCAGGCCTACGTGTTTGGGCTGTGCTTTTTGTTTTGTTGTTCTAAGCCATAACCAAGAAGGAAGTGTTCATGAGCTCCGGCGTAGATCTGAGTCAGTTTTACGAAACCTTTTTCGATGAAGCCGATGAGTTGCTGGCGGACATGGAGCGCTTGCTGCTGGAGTTGGATCTGGATGAGCCTGATCGCGATCAGCTCAATGCCATCTTCCGGGCCGCGCACTCGATCAAGGGCGGGGCAGGCACTTTTGGTTGTTTTGGCCAGTTGGCTGAAACTACCCACTTACTCGAAAACCTGCTCGATCTGGTCCGTAATGGCGAGATGCAATTGCGCAAGGACATGATTGACCTCTTTCTGGAAACCAAGGACGTGCTAACCGGACAAGTCAATGCCTACCGCGAGGAACAGGAGCCTGACGAGGAAGCCTACACTCGCATCTGCGCGCAATTAAGGCAGCTGGCCCTGGAACAAAAGGGCATTTTGGCGACTGACACCAAAGGAACCGAGGCGATCCTGCAAGAGGAGCCCGAACCGGTCGCCAGTGCGGATGGTTTGCCCCTATGGGTGTCCATGGGGCCGGTGTCCGATAAGGATGCCGAGGCGCTACAACAAGAAATGGAATTGATGGGCACGATTGTCCATCAGAGCCGCGAGGGCGAGCGCCTGGATATCTGGCTGGAAACCACGGGGTCGGCTGACGATATTCTGGCAGTGTGCTGCTTCATTCTGAATGCTGATCAGGTGTCGGTAAAGCTCGGCGCGGTACCTGGGCAGGTTACAGCAGCGCCTGCCACGACTGTTCTGGCGGCTGTTGAACCGGTGGCCGCTGTTGCTTCCGCTGCAACTCCTGCTCCTGTCGCTGCTCCCGCTGTTGCGCCTGTGGCTGTTGAAACAGAAAAGACTGAAGCGCCTGCCGCTACTTCCAAAGCAGCAGACAAACCGCTTAAACCGGCAGCCGCCAAAGAATCGGGCACGATTCGTGTAGGTGTAGAAAAAGTAGACCAGATCATCAACCTGGTGGGGGAGCTGGTCATTACCCAGGCCATGCTGGTGCAAACCGCCTCGACGCTGGACCCGGTCGTGCATGATCGCCTGCTTAACGGGATTGAGCAGTTGGAGCGCAATGCCCGCGATCTGCAAGAGTCCGTGATGTCCATCCGCATGATGCCTATGGACTACGTGTTCAGCCGCTTTCCGCGTGTCGTGCGTGAAAGCGCCGCACGCATGGACAAGAAGATTCGTCTGGTCACCAAAGGGCAGGCCACCGAGCTGGACAAGAGCCTGATCGAACGCATTATTGACCCGCTGACCCACCTGGTGCGCAACAGTATCGACCACGGTATTGAAATGCCCGAGGATCGTCTGGCTGCGGGTAAAGAAGAAGAGGGCGTGTTGACTTTGTCGGCTCAGCACCAGGGCGGCCACATCATTATTGAAGTGGTGGATGATGGCGCCGGTCTGAACCGTGAACGTATTCTGAAAAAAGCCATGTCCTCGGGCCTGCCGGTGACCGAGACCATGCCGGACGACGAAGTCTGGCAACTGATTTTTGCACCTGGCTTTTCGACCGCCGACAAAGTTACGGAGATTTCCGGGCGCGGCGTGGGTATGGACGTGGTGCGACGCAATATCCAAAGCATGGGTGGCCATGTGCAGCTGTACTCGCGTGCGGGTAAGGGCACCACCACGCGTATTGTCTTGCCGCTGACGCTGGCTATTCTGGATGGTATGTCAGTTCAGGTGGGCAATGAAGTCTTTATTTTGCCGCTGGCCCACGTGACCGAATCCATGC
Organism: Alcaligenes sp.; assembly: GCA_052109075.1. Taxonomy (GTDB): domain Bacteria; phylum Pseudomonadota; class Gammaproteobacteria; order Burkholderiales; family Burkholderiaceae_B; genus Alcaligenes. The sequence continues at coordinate 28,678 of JBQEAN010000005.1, forward strand.
AGCCGACTGACGAACAGTTGCGCCGCGTATCCGATACCGATCATGTGATGTTTGTCCGTGGCGAGTATCTGCCCCTGATTTCCCTGCGGGACATCTTCTCGGTGGAAGAAGCCGAGAAGGATGTAACCCGTGCCATTGCCGTTATCTTGCAGGCCGAAGACATGCGCTTTGCCTTGCTGGTCGATCACCTGATTGGCCAGCATCAAGTCGTGGTCAAGAACCTGGAAGCCAACTATCGAAAAATTCCGGGTATTTCCGCCGCCACCATTTTGGGTGATGGCAGCGTAGCCCTGATTGTTGATGTTTTTGCCTTGCAACGTCTGGCGCGTGACCCCGCCTCGACGTGGGCCTGATTATTCGGAGATTTTTATGTCCAACGACTTTACTTCCCACTCCGAAGCTGCCGAGGCTGGCGGCAAGGAGTATCTGGTATTTACTCTGGGCGACCAGGAATACGGTATCGATATTCTGAAAGTTCAGGAGATCCGGGGCTACGACTCCCAGACCGTAACCCGCATTGCCAACGTGCCCCATTTCATCAAGGGCGTAACTAATCTGCGTGGCGTGATTGTGCCTATCGCGGATTTGCGTGTGCGCTTCAATATGGAACGCGTGGAGTACGACCACCAGACGGTGGTGGTGATTCTGAATCTGCACGATCGCGTGGCCGGCGTTGTCGTCGATGGCGTGTCCGATGTGCTGGTTTTGCAGTCGTCCCAGATCAGTGCAGCCCCCAGTTTTGGGACAGCCTTCTCGACTGAGTACCTGACCGGTATCGGCACATTGGGCGAGCGCATGCTGATTTTGGTGGATATTGAAAAACTGATGACCAGCGAAGAGATGGCCCTGGTTGACAGCGCAGTGACCTGATCGCCCGAGTCTGTAAGGACTCGCCAGGCGGGGACTTGCTGAACAAGGGTCCTTTAAGGATTTTTCGGGTCGGGGGAGGCGTCACGAGCGCCTCTGATGTTCGGATCTACTCTAGACAAGGTGCTTGCAATGCTGGATGGATTACGTTTGACCAATCTGAAGGTGCGGACCAGCCTGATTCTGGTACTGGTGTTTTTTTTAGTCATGTTGGTGGCGGGTGCGGCCTTGGGGATCTTGTCCCTGCGCGCTAATAACGGTGCGCTGCAAAATATCGTGGTTAACCAGCGTGTAGGCTCGGCCATGTATCAGGCGATCGAGCACTACAAAGAGACCCAAACCCTGATTGGGCGAGCGGCCATCAGTTACGTGGTCAGCAACGATCTGCAAAACCAGGACCTGATGGCGGAATGGAGCGATGTCGCTCCTGAAAGCTCGGCGATCAGTACGGCTACCCGCGACGCTCTGGAGGCCACCCGCAAGCAGTTCGAGCTGGCGCAAGAAGCCTTTTTTGAGTATCAGGGCGTTGCGACTCAGTTGGAAGGAACGAACGACTACTACCAGCGCGTAGATGCCGCCTTCATGTCTTTGATGCAAGGCGGTGTGCTGCCCCTGATCGCCTATCTGGAGCAAGGCGATATTGCCGGTTTTCGCAGTTATGTAGCGACCACCACCAAGTTCTTGGAAGAGGACTTGTACAGCGCCTTGAGCACCTTGCAGGCCGCCCAGCAGCGGTCCATTGACACGCAGTTTCAAAAAGAAAATGAACAATACAACATGGTGATCCGTCTGGTGGGTCTGGCCATGGTGTTCTGTCTGTTTATCTCTTTGGCAGTGTATGTGTTCTTGAATCGCATGGTCTTGCGACCCTTGCGTCAGGCCGGTGCGCATTTTGATCGCATTGCCAGCGGAGATTTGACGCAGCGCGTGGAAGTGCGGTCCACCAATGAAATCGGTGTGCTGTATGACGCGGTGCGCCGTATGCAGAGCAGCCTGCAGGCCATGGTCATGACCGTGCGGCAGGGCGTGGAAGAAATTACCTTTGGCTCGCATGAAATCTATGTGGGCAATACCGATTTAAGCAGTCGCACCGAAGAACAGGCCGCGTCCTTGCAGCAAACCGCGGCCAGCATGGAGCAGTTGGCCAGCACCGTACGCCAGAACTCGGATAACGCCCAGCAAGCCGATCAGGTGGCCAAGAACGCCTCTGAAGTGGCCATGCGAGGCGGTCAGGCCGTCTCTACCGTGGTGCAGACCATGGAAGATTTGTCGGCCAGCTCGGGGCAGATTGCACAGATTGTGAACGTTATTGACGGCATTGCCTTTCAGACCAATATCCTGGCCTTGAATGCGGCCGTGGAAGCTGCCCGTGCCGGAGAGCAGGGCAAGGGCTTTGCCGTGGTGGCAGGCGAAGTGCGCAGTCTGGCCCAGCGCAGCGCCCAGGCCGCCCGCGAGATCAAAGGCTTGATCGAGCAATCGCTGGCGAAAGTGAAAGAAGGGACCCGTCAGGTGGATGACGCGGGCAAGGTCGTGATGGAAGTGGTTAGCTCGGTGCAGAGCGTCACCACCATCATGGCGGAAATCTCCTCGGCCTCGAATGAGCAGTCCGAAGGCATTGAACAGGTAAATCGGGCCGTTGCACAAATGGATGTGGTTGTGCAGCAAAACGCGGCCCTGGTAGAGCAGGCAACTGCAGCGGCCGGGTCCTTGCAGGATCAGGCTACCCGTTTGTCCGATGCGGTATCGGCTTTCAAGGTTGGTGCCCAAGACATTATTGATGATCCGTTTGATTCGGCCGAGCCAGAGCGATTACGTTCCGGCGAACGCTTGTCGGCGGGGCCTTTTAGCGGGACCTTGGCCAGCCTGTAGTCATATGAGCACATCTGTGGAACCTTTCGTCTATACATTACCCTCGATCCCGCAAGCCTCGAGGGCCGACTGTGAGCGAGCTGCGCGCTTGCTCAAGTCGTATGCGGGCATCATTTTAGGGACCCACAAAGAAGATATGGTGGCGCGCACATTGGGGATGCGCAGCCAGAGTGCGGGGGTTCGGGAGGTCCGGCAGTATCTGGATATTCTGGAGCAGGACACCCATAGCCAGGAGTGGCAGGACTTCGTCAACGCTTTCACGATCAATCACACTGCTTTTTTTCGTGAACAGCACCATTTCGATATTTTGGGTAAATTTGTCAGTACACGCGGCAAACCGCTGGATATCTGGTGCAGTGCCGCCTCAACGGGCGAGGAGGTCTATTCCATTGCGATGACGGTGCGCGAGCACTGTCCCTCGCCCGACGTCAATGTGTCCATTCTGGCCAGTGATATTGACTCGGTCGCCTTGGACAAGGCCAGGCAGGGGATGTACACCTTGGAGCGTATCCAGCCCGTGCCCGATTTGTGGCTGCCGCGCTATTTTCAGCGTGGCGTGGGGGCTCGCAAGGGGCTGGCACGCGTCAAACCCGTGCTGCGCAAGATGGTGGAGTTTGAAGAGTTCAATCTGGTGGGGCCGGCTTGGCCCTCGTCCAGTCGTTTTGACGTGATCTTCTGTAGAAACACCATGATTTATTTTGACCGGGACGATCAAACACGCATCCTGGAACGATTCGCCGCCGTGACCAAGCCGGGTGGACTGCTGTTTGTTGGGCACTCCGAGAACTTCTCTTATCTGACCAAAGCCTTTCGCTTGCTGGGTCAGACGGTGTATGTGCGGAACTAAGCTCTGTTGGTGCTTGAAATCGGGATGATGAGTAGCATGAAGAAAATTCGAGTTTTGTGTGTAGACGATTCTGCCCTGGTGCGCAGCCTGATGGTGGAAATTATCAATAGTCATGCGGATATGGAAGTGGTGGCGGTGGCCCCTGATCCGCTGGTGGCGCGCGATCTGATCAAAGAACACAATCCGGATGTGCTGACACTGGATGTCGAGATGCCCCGCATGGATGGCCTGGACTTTCTGGAGCGCCTGATGCGCTTGCGTCCGATGCCGGTGGTGATGGTGTCTTCCCTGACAGAGCGAAATTCGGATGTGACCTTGCGTGCCTTGGAGTTGGGCGCGGTGGACTTTGTGACCAAGCCCAAGCTGGGCCTGCGTGATGGCTTGCTGGACTATTCGGACTTGATTGCCGACAAGATTCGCGCCGCCTCGATTGCACGCCCGCGTCGTGCGTCCCCCGCTACCGCGGGCTCAGAACCCGTACGTCGCCTGACGCATAACTTCTCGACCACCGAAAAACTGATCATGATTGGCGCCTCCACAGGTGGCACGGAAGCCATCCGCCAAGTGCTGGAGCCTTTGCCGGCCAATTGCCCAGCCATCATGATTACCCAACATATGCCAGCCGGTTTCACACGCTCTTTTGTGAACCGGCTGGATGGTCTGTGTTCCATGCAGGTGCACGAGGCCGAAGATGGGCAGCGCGTCTTGCCCGGCCATGTTTATCTGGCTCCCGGCGGTGTTGCCCACATGAAGCTGGCCCGTTCGGGGGCCAATTATGTGGTCAAGCTGGTGGACAGCGAGCCTGTCAATCGCCACCGGCCCTCGGTTGATGTGTTGTTTCACTCTGCAGCCGAGCTGGCCGGCCGCAATGCCGTGGGCGTGATTCTGACCGGCATGGGCAAGGATGGTGCGCAGGGCTTGCTGGCCATGAAACAGGCCGGAGCCATGACCTTTGCCCAGGACGAGGCCACCAGCGTGGTGTTCGGTATGCCACGTGAGGCCCTGCAAATTGGCGCTGCGGACATCGCCTTGCCCTTGGGGCAGATTAGCGAACGAATTCTAGCCAGTGTGGGGGCCTTTGGGCACCGCGTATAAGCGGACCTGAACGCACTGGCATGCTACTCATTTGGAGAATGTAAATGGTACAAAAAAATATAAAGATTCTCGTCGTCGATGACTTTCCCACCATGCGCCGGATCATCAAGAACTTGCTCAAGGATCTGGGATACGAGAATGTAGACGAAGCTGAAGATGGTCAGATGGGCCTGGAGAAATTGCGTAATGGCAATTTCGAGTTTGTGGTCTCGGACTGGAATATGCCGAATCTGGATGGGCTGGAAATGCTTAAACAGATTCGTGCCGATGCCAATCTGTCTTCTTTGCCGGTGCTGATGGTCACGGCCGAAGCCAAGAAAGAGAACATTATTGCCGCCGCCCAGGCGGGCGCCAATGGCTACGTCGTTAAACCCTTTACCGCCGCAACACTGGAAGAGAAACTGAACAAGATCTTCGAGAAAATGGGCGGTTAATACGGAGTACGTCATGGATCCACAGCAAACACCGACTCAGCCCGACCCCCAAAGCGTACCGGTTGATCTGGTTTACCGCATCGCCAACCTGACCCGCCTGCTGCGGGAGAGTATGCGCGAACTGGGTCTGGATCAGGCCATTAAAGATGCCGCGCACGCGATTCCGGATGCCCGAGATCGTCTGCATTATGTGGCTCGCATGACCGAGCAGGCCGCCAACCGGGTGTTGAATGCGGCCGAGCAAGTGCGTCCTTTGCAGGAATCCTTGCAAGAGGACGCGCAGGCACTGGATGCCGAATGGGAACAATGGTTTGAACAACCCCTGGACCAGGACCAGGCTCGCGAACTGGTCAAGCGCACCCGCGGTTTCTTGCGTGAGGTGCCCGTCAAGGCGCAACAGACTCAGGAAAACCTGCTGGAAATTATCATGGCCCAGGACTTCCAGGATCTGACCGGGCAGGTGATCACCCGCATGCTGGGGGTGGTTGGCACTATCGAGACCGAGCTGGTCCAGGTCCTGGTCGATAATGTGCCCACGGAAAAACGCGAAGAGACTCAAAGCCTTCTTAACGGCCCTGTCGTCTCGCCGGTGGCCTCGGAAGTGGTCACCAGCCAGGATCAGGTGGACGATTTGCTGGCTAATCTGGGTTTTTAGTTTTCGCTTGCGATTGCCCGTTTAACCGCATCAAAAAGGCGCTGCTCATTGCAGCGCCTTTTTGCTTGTACGGAACAGCCTGCTTTTATCCGGCTTTCTCCGCGCTATCAGAGCTTGCCCGCTCTTTTAGAATGACCTCGCGGCCTGCAGTGCGAGCGCGATATTCGTGCTGGGCGCGCGCTCCCCTCTTTCAATTCCTGCGTCTTGGCAGTCCATGGCAGAAGACAGCGATCTCGAAAAAACAGAACCGGCCTCACCCCGGCGCCTGGAAAAGGCGCGGGAAGAGGGGCAGGTGGCGCGTTCCAGAGAGCTGACGACGTTCCTGATGCTGCTGGCTGGAATTGGCGGGATTTGGGCCGGGGCCAGCTATTTGTATGAAACCTTTGGCGGTATCGTGCGCCGCAGCGTCTGGTTCGATCCGCGTATTGCGCATGATCCCACCGCGATGGTGGTGCAGGCGGCAGGTCTGGCCGGAGAAGCCCTGAAAGGGCTGGCACCGCTATTTTTATTGTTGGTGGTCGTGGCGATTTTTGCCTCTATTGCCTTGGGCGGCATGAGCTTTAGCGGCAAGGCTTTACAGCCCAAGTTCGAGCGCATGAATCCGGCCAAGGGCATCAAGCGCATGTTTTCGATGCAGACCGTGGTTGAGCTGGTCAAGACCCTGGCTAAAGCCGGTCTGGTGGGCTCGGTAGCGGTCTATGTGATCTGGACCGAGCGCGAGCAGATGACGGCCCTGATGTATGTGCATCCCACGGCGGCCATTGCCACGGGTATGACGTTGATCATCAAGTGCTGTGCCTTGATCGCCGCCAGCTTGTTGGTAATTGTATTGATTGATGCGCCCTGGCAGTTATGGAGCTTTTATAAAAAGCTGCGCATGTCGCGTCAGGATGTGAAAGAAGAGCATAAGGAAAGCGAAGGCGATCCGCATGTGAAAGGGCGTATCCGGCAGCAGCAACGGGCTATGGCCCGTTCGCGCATGATGTCTCAGGTGCCGGGTGCCGATGTGGTGGTCACCAACCCGACGCATTACGCGGTGGCCCTGAAGTATCAGGATGGCAATAGCGCGGCACCGCGTGTGGTGGCCAAGGGCACAGGCTTGATTGCCGCCAAGATCCGAGGCCTGGCGGCGGAACATAAAGTGGCGACGCTGGAGGCACCCGCGCTGGCGCGGGCCTTGTACTTCAACGTCGAGCTGGAGCGTGAGATTCCCGTCGACCTGTATGCGGCCGTGGCTGAAGTGCTGGCCTGGGTTTATCAGCTTCGTAACTGGAACAAAGGGCAGGGCGAGCGCCCGATCATGCCCACCCGATTGAACGTGCCGGCAGGCATGGATGAAGGTCCACTGCGTTCGCGCAAACATTAAAAGCAATGAACAATTTTTTTGCCTTACTGAAACAAAATGGTGGTCAACACGCCCGGCTGTTAGCGGGCCCGGTGCTGATCCTCATGGTCATGGCCATGATGATTCTGCCCTTGCCACCCTTTCTGCTGGATCTGCTGTTCACCTTTAACATCGCCCTGGCCGTCATGATTTTGCTGGTGGCTATGTTTACCAAAAAGCCGCTGGATTTTGCGGCGTTCCCGGCGGTGCTGCTGTTTGCCACTTTGCTGCGTCTGGCCCTGAACGTGGCCTCCACGCGGGTGGTGCTGATGAACGGGCACAAGGGCCCGGATGCGGCGGGGCAGGTGATCGAAGCCTTTGGCCATTTTCTGGTGGGCGGCAACTTTGCGGTCGGCCTGATCGTGTTTGTGATTCTGGTCATCATCAACTTTGTGGTGATTACCAAGGGTGCGGGCCGTATTGCCGAAGTGGGTGCACGCTTTACCCTGGATGCTTTGCCGGGCAAGCAGATGGCGATTGATGCTGACCTGAATGCTGGCCTGATTGGCGAGGACGATGCGCGTCGTCGTCGTACCGAGGTGTCGCAAGAGGCCGAATTCTACGGCTCCATGGATGGTGCCAGTAAATTCGTGCGGGGTGACGCGGTCGCAGGCCTGCTGATTATGATCATCAACGTCGTGGGTGGCTTGGTCATTGGTGTCTTGCAGCACGATTTGTCTTTCTCGGAAGCTGGTCGCGTTTATACCTTGCTGACCATTGGTGACGGCTTGGTCGCCCAGATTCCCGCCCTGATTATTTCCACTGCAGCCGGTGTGGTGGTCTCGCGGGTAGCCACCGATGAAGACGTGGGCCAGCAAATGGTCAACCAGCTGTTCAGCAATCCCTTGGTGCTGTATATCACCGCTGGGATTCTGGGGCTGATGGGTTTGATCCCCGGCATGCCTAATCTGGTCTTTCTGTTGCTGGCGGCGATTTTGGGTGCCGGTGCCTGGATGATGAAAAAGCATCAGGCCGAGCAGGTACAGCAGGACAGTGAGCCGAATGAACAAGTTCTGGCTGCCGCGGATTCGGCTGCCAGCGAGGCCAGCTGGAATGATGTGTCCATGGTGGATCCTCTGGGGCTGGAAGTAGGTTATCGCCTGATTTCCCTGGTGGACCATGCGCAAAATGGCGAGCTGCTGCATCGTATTCGCAGTCTGCGTAAAAAGTTTGCTCAAGAAGTGGGTTTTTTGCCGCCTGTGGTTCACATTCGCGACAATCTGGAACTGAAACCTAACGACTACCGTATCTTGCTGGCCGGGGTGGAGATTGGTCGTGGCACGGCCACGCCAGGTCAGTGGCTGGCGATTGATCCCGGTGGCGTCACCATGAAGTTGCCAGGGACGCCCACCACCGACCCCGCCTTTGGCCTACCTGCGATCTGGGTGGATGTGAGCATGCGTGAGCAGGCCCAGATTGCAGGCTACACCGTGGTGGATGCCAGCACGGTGATTGCGACTCATATCAATCACTTATTGCATCGCCATGCTGCGGATCTGTTGGGTCGTCAGGAAGTACAGCAGTTGCTCGATCACGTGGGTCGCGAAGCGCCCAAGCTGGTTGAAGATCTTGTGCCGCAAACGCTTTCCCTTAGCCTCTTGCTTAAGGTCTTGCGAGGTTTGTTGGCGGAAGACGTGCCGATCCGCGATATGCGCAGCATTGTGGAAACACTGGCAGAACATGCGCCGCGTCTTCTGGCACCCGGAGCAGTGGCTCCTGGTCATGAGGCGGGCGAGCTCCTAGCGGTTCTACGGGTTGCCTTGGGTCGCGCCATCGTGCAGCAGTGGTTCCCCGGTGAAGGCGAGTTGCGGGTGATTGGTCTGGATGCACGTCTGGAACGGGTCATGACACAGGCGCTGACCAGTAGTGGTGCCTTGGAGCCGGGGTTGGCCGAGTCGGTACTGAGCGATGCCATGCGTGCCGCCCAGTTCCAGGAAGAGCATGGGGACCCGCCTGTGCTGGTGGTGCCACCAGTTTTGCGGGCTACGTTATCCCGTTTCTTGCGTCACCACATCCCCCAACTGGGTGTCTTGTCTAACGCTGAAATCCCTGAAGAACGCATCCTTCGGGTCACCACCATTATTGGTCAGTCTGAATGAATATAAGTCGCTTTTTTGGTAGTACCAGTCGTGAAGCCATGCGTCAGGTGCGCATTGCGCTGGGCCCTGATGCCTTGATTGTGTCCAACCGTCGCGTGAACGGCGGGGTGGAGATTCTGGCCACTGATTCAAGTTCGGTGCCCGGCGGTGCCACCGAGCGTGCTCCCGTTCCAGGTAACGTGCCGCATCAAGCGGCGGGCATCCGTCAGCAGGAAATGGCAGCACCACCTGCTGGTGACAATGTCATGGGGGCTATTGGCGCTTTGCGCGGTGCCCTGGAAGGGCGCATGGACGATCTGGTCTGGAGCCACCAGATGCGCCGCTCGCCGGTAGCGGTGAATTTGTTCCAGAGCTTGTTGGCACAAGGTTTCAGTACGGCCTTGTTGCGGGCCATGCTCAAGCGCTTGCCTGAAGAGTTGGGTGCGCGTGCGGCTTTGCAGTGGGTGCGGACCGAGCTGGAAACCCATTTGCCGGTTTTGCGTGCCGAGGACACTTTGTGGCAGCCTGGTCTGGCTCTGGCCTTGGTGGGGCCGACAGGTGTAGGTAAAACCACCACCCTGGCCAAGCTGGCTGCTCGTGCGGTGCGCCGCTTCGGTCCCGATAAAGTCGTTTTGTTGACGACCGATACCTACCGGATTGGTGCGCACGAACAATTAAAGATTTATGGCGACCTGATGCGGGTGGCCGTTCATATCGTGCAAGATGTGGCCCAACTGCGTAGCGTCATGCTGGGCGTGCGGCCCGATCAAGTTATCTTGATCGACAATATGGGCATCAGCCAACGTGACCGCTACGTGCGTGAGCAGGCGGCTTTGCTGGCCGGAGCTGGACGGCGGGTGCAACGTTTGCTGGTTCTGAATGCCGCCAGCCAGGGCGACACCTTGGACGAAGTGGCGCGTAGTTACACCCAGGACGGCGGCACGCCATTGAGTGGCTGCATCATCTCCAAAGTGGACGAGGCCATCAAGCTGGGCGGCCCTTTGGATACCGCCATCCGCTTCAAGCTCCCCATTCATTATGTCTCCAACGGACAAAAAGTCCCTGAAGATTTGCGTTTTATGAGCCCTGCTGAATTGGTCGATTCCGCTTTGCAGGTGCGCGAGAGCCAACGGCCTTTGTACGCTCCTACATCGGGTGACCTGGCTGCCCTGCTGGAGACGGGCGGGCAATCGGTTCAGGAGCAGCAAGCAGAGCAAGAGCGCCGTGCTCGCGTCTTGCCGCGCCTCTTGTCCGCCGCCTCGGCGGGGGGGCCTATCGCTCTGGAGCAAGCTCGCCGCGCAGCGGCTGATCTGGATGAGCGTCTGGCCTGCGCCGAAGCCTATGACTTCTGGCGTGATCTGCATGCACAAAATGAGGCGGTTCAAGATGGTGCCGCAGCGCAACGAGCTGAAGGCTTGATGCGAGCAGCCTGCCAGGAAGTCAGCGAAGGTAATGTGTCGCGCTTGCTGGTTATCCATGCCGATCATCAGCCGGTGGGAAGTCAGGAACAATGCTCCTTCAGCTTTTTGTTCAGCCCCAAGGGGCAGGCGCTAAGCGTTCCGTATTACCAGCGCCAGACGCCATCGCAATGGTCTGATGTGCGTGGTGTTCGTAGTCTGGAGCGGCCCAGCGCCACCCAGGCCTTGAATCAGGCCATGCAAGTGCTCAATACCCAGGCGCAGCCTGTGAGTTTGCTGCATATTTTTGAAGGTGGTTCGCCCACCATGTGGCGGCAATGGGCGGAGATGGAAGCCGACTGGCTGGCCTTGATTCCGGGTGCAACGTCTCTGTGGCACAAAGACGGCAAAACCACGCCCAATGCCTTGGGCAAGCAGCTGGCGTTTCATGCCATTCCTGATCTGGCCGCCCGCCTGCACCTGGAAACGCTGGGTCGCGCCCGCTTGGGGGAAATCGCCTTGTGGTATGCCGTAGAACCTGTGCAATTGCGACAGCGCAATGTCGAGCCGGTGCATCTGGATCTGATTGTTTTGCGTACCGTGCGTCGTCATGATGGCAAAGTGCTGAAAACCCGTTTTGCCCTGATGCATCAGCGTACAGGCTCGCAGGCTATTGCCCCAGCCAGCCTGGCTTGCTACATGATGCTGCGCAGCGAAGTACAGGAAATGGCTCGTCTGCTAAGCTCGGTGCGCGCCATTTTGCCTGCCAGCAACTCCGAGTTTGAAGAAGAGCTTAATCTGCTGGCGGCTGCCCAATTGACCTTGGCGTCCTGGGACTTGCTGCAAGCACCTGACAACCTTGGCGTACGCCAACTCAGCGCCCGTTTGCTGGGTAAACCGGGCTTGAAGTCCAGTCAGTCGGTGGATGCGCTGGTGAAAATGCTGGTGCTGAAAGAGGCGATGAGCTAAATCCAGCGAGACTAAAAAACCTGCCAAATGGCAGGTTTTTTTTATGCGTCTTGAAAGGTGCCGGTGGTGATGCGAGCCGTCCCGCGTCTGTAGCGGATCAGCCTTAAACCTTCAGGCTTAAGGAGGACTGTGTGCTCTGTGTCTTGCCCGACGCATCGTAAAACGTATTGCGGCCTGTGAAGGCTTCCAGGGCATCCAGGTTCTGCTGGGTGTCAGCTAAAAAGGTATCAACCAAAATACGGTTGTTGTCGCTGGCGTTGCGCACTTTCTCGCTCAGATCAATTAGCTGTTCCAGTTCTGCTTCCTGCTCATCCGCTTCAGCCGCGTGGCGCAGCCCTTGTGCGTCATTATTCAGGCCGCGCTCTTGCAGCAGGTCGGCACGGGCCAGGTCCAGTTGCTCGATACGTTCCACCAGCTGGTATTTGCGCAGCGTAATCTGGGCCAGTTCTTGGGGCTCAAAGGCGCGCAGCAGCAGGGTGCTTTCTTCTAGCAAAAGTTGCTCAAACTCGAGCAGGGCTTGGTGTTGATCCGCAAGGCAGGTTTGCAAAGACATGGCCGTTCTAGATGAATTACTTGAGAAGATCGCGCACGGAGGCAATCAGGGAGTCGGCAATCCGACTGGTATCAATTTTGAGCTCGCCTGCTGCAATGGCCTCGCGCAAGGCCTCGACTTTTTTCATGTCGACGTCGGCGCTGCTGTCTTGCAGCGAATTGAGCTGGCGTGCTGCAGCGCTGAAGTCCACTTCGCTGGTGCTGCTGCTAGTGCTGTACGCGTGATGCGCACGATGGGCTGTCGCGCTGCGCTCGGTGGCAGACGTTTCAACAAGGGGCGTTTTGAGGGGGGATGGGCTGATCTTCACGTTTTTCTCCGTGCGGCCTGTTCTTTGCGTTGATCTTGTAACGGCGCTCTGGACGCAAACTTTAGCATGCTCATCAGATTTAGTTTAAAGAATGACCTGAACCGTGGATGCATCCAATACGGTGGCCGAAATCACTTGGCCCGAACTGGCCTTGATCTGGATCTGGGTACCCGGTGCGCCACTTTGCAGTGCCTGGCCTTCGCCGGTAGCCATAAAACCCATGCCGCGTGCAATTGTGCGCACCGTCTGGCCGCGCATTACCGACTGCGGGTCGCGTAGAGCCGAGCTGCGCACGGGGCTGCCTAAAGGAATACGTTGGCTGGCGACGTACCCGATGATCTGGTTGGGATCAATCGCCACGCCATTGGCCAAGCTCAATAAATCGCCCTCGCGCTCCAGCAGATCGTCCTGGTTGATGGTTTCGCCCGGATTGATGCGTCGATTGGTGACGTAATAAAGGCCCTGAACAGAAAGCGTGGCTCCAATGGAAGTGCTCCAGCCTTGCGGACTCAGGCAGCGTATACCGATGCTCATGCGTGATCGCAGGCGCTGGCCGCTGGGCAGGAAGACCTGGCTTTGGGTACAGGTCGGCATGGCGTTCAGCCGCGTCGAGTCCAGGGTAATCGTGGCGATGCCCGGATACATTTGCGCTTGCTTGAGTAAATAGTCTTGCGCCTGGTCCTGCATGGCCTGCACGCTCAAGGGGGGAGTGCTCTCTTGAGCGCGCGCTGGCATCGTTGCGCCCAGGGCGAGCACGCACACGCAGATCAGGAGTCTATATAAGGTCATAGCTGAATTTTACGGACTCAGCCGCCAGTTCAAGAGCTGAACTGGCCGACAAATAGCGTTTTGTTCCCGGGTTTGTGATGGAGCTGCTCTGGCTACCATTCTGTTATGGCGGTGAAAGGGCGTGCGCGCGTTCACTGGATCTCAAACTTGAACACAGAATTGGCTTGACTCCATGATTGATCGCATCGGTGAGCACCTGAAGTTTTACCAGACGGCCTTGGCGGTACGCCAAGAGCGCCAGGAGGTGTTGGCCTCCAATATTGCCAATGCCGACACGCCTGACTACAAAGCTCGGGATATGGATTTTACGGCGACCTTGAAGGCCGCTTTAGGGGGGCAGGGCCAGATGGCATTGCCCAATACCCATTTGTCCTTGACTTCGGCCCGCCATATTCCCGCCCAGGCGCAGCGTCCGCCGAGTAGTGACGAGTTGCTGTATCGCGTCCCTGTGCAACCCTCCCTTGACGGCAATACGGTCGAGATGGATGTGGAGCGCATGCAATTTGCCGATAACACCCTGCACTATCAAAGCACCATCAACCTGGCCTCCCAGCGTTTGAAAGGCTTGATGGCTGCCCTGCAACAGTAATAGCGAGTCTTCATGTCCAGTTTCAGTATTTTCCAGATTGCCGGTTCTGCCATGACAGCGCAATCACAGCGCTTGAACGTATCGGCCAGTAATTTGGCTAACGCCGACAGCGTGATTGGCCCGGATGGGCAGCCTTATAAAGCACGCCAAGTTGTGTTTCAGATGACTCCCCAAGGCAATAGCCCGATTGGTGGCGTGCAAGTGGTGGGCGTTCAAGAAAGTAATGCGCCTGGCCGTCTGCAATACGACCCCGGCAATCCCTATGCCGACGAGCAAGGCTACGTAACGATGCCCAATGTGGATGTGGTGGCCGAGACCGTCAATATGCTGGCTGCCTCGCGCTCGTATCAGGCCAATGTGGAAGTGGTGAACACCTCCAAGAATCTGATGTTGCGCACCTTGACCATTGGTCAGTAAGCCGGTTTACGGAGTAGAGCATGAGCACTGTCAATACCAATAAAGATGTGATCGACCCGTACGCCGGATCGATGGGCGTTACCGATGCCCGCAACAAAAGTGCAATGGCCGAGACGGAAGACCGTTTTCTGACCATGCTGATTACGCAACTGCGCAATCAAGATCCCTTGAACCCCATGGATAACGCCCAGGTCACCACTCAAATGGCGCAGATGTCCACAGTGGCCGGGATTCAACAATTGAATACCACCTTGATGGCAGTGGCCGGGCAGATGGATGTCAGCCAGTCCATGCAGGCCGCCAATCTGATTGGCAAGGAAGTCCTGGTGCCGGGCGAGAAAGTCGCCCTGGGCACGAGCAAAGAAGGTGAGAAAGTCGCGATGCCGTTTGGGATTGACCTGGTGGGCGGTACGACATCGACCAAGATCTTTATCAAGGACAGCAGCGGCAAGGTGGTGCGCGAGTTTGATGAAGGCTCGATGAAAGCCGGAGTCTATTCCAAAGAGTGGGATGGCCTGGACAACGATGGTTTACCCCTGGCCGATGGTGCTTACACCGTCAGTGTGCTGGCCAGTAATGATGGCACGGCCGTCACAGCCAGCCCATTGACCCATGGCAAGGTCGATAGCGTGGCTTATACCTCCAGCGGTTTGATGCTGGATCTTGGCCTGGCGGGTTCGTTCTCCCTGCTGGATATACGCAAAATCATGTAAGTGCCGCTTGCCCCATAAGCGGGCTGGGCCAATACGACATTAAAAGGAAAGTTCATGAGCTTCGGACAAGGATTGAGTGGCTTGAACGCCGCCTCCCAAAACCTGGATTCTATTGGCAATAACATCGCCAACTCGGGCACCGTCGGCTACAAAGCCTCGACGGTGCAGTTTGCGGACGTATATGCCAACTCCCGCGTGGGTTTGGGGGTGCAGGTCTCGCGTGTCAGCCAGCGTTTCTCGGTCGGTAACGTCAGCAACTCGGGCAATATGTTTGACATGGCGATTGACGGCGAAAAGGGCCTGTTCCGCCTGGAGCAAAGCAATGGCGCGGTGCTGTTCTCGCGTAATGGCCAGTTCTATCCGGACAAGGCAGGTTACTTGATTAATGCCCAAGGTAATTATCTGACCGGTTACGGCGTAGGCGGCAGTGAACTGCAGCGCTTGCAAGTGCCATCGGCTAACGTGCCTCCCAAGGCGACCGGTACCCTGGACTTCAAACCCAACTTGCCCGGTGGTGCCGAGGCGATTCCAACGACCAAGACGCAACAAAAAACAGATGCGAATGGCGATCTGGTTTTCAAGCCTAAGCTCGATGCCACCGGTAATCCGGAAATGGCGCCCAAGCTGGATGCCAATGGGGACCCAGTTTTGGACGGTAGCGGCAACCCGGTCATGGAACCGGTGATGGAAGCTGATATGGAAACTATTGCGATCAATACCTTTGATCCCAAAGACAACACCACATACAGCGAATCGTTCAGCTACTCGGTCTATGACTCGCTGGGTAACAGCCACGAGATTTCCCAGTATTTTGTGAAACGTCCTGCCAACGCTGGCGGTGAAAGTGTCTGGGACGTGTACTACATGGAAGGCGCCACACCGTTGTCTCCCGCCAGCGCTACGTTGACCTTTAACGGTGCGGGCGTGATGACCAGCCCTAATCCGGCTACCGTCAATGTGACTTTAGCCAATCCGGGTGGCAATGCTTCGCCTGCGGATGATCTGGTGTTTGACGTGCGTTATACCGGCACCACCCAGTTCGGTGGTGAGTTTGCCAAGGGCAAGCCTTACCAGGATGGTTACGCCACAGGTGAATATGCCAGCATGAGCATCGACAAGGACGGCACCATGGTAGCCGCCTACACCAACGGTGTGACCCAGAGTTTGGGTTCCTTGGTTTTGGCTGACTTCAGCAACCTGCAAGGTCTGCGTCCCGTGGGTGGTAACGCCTGGTCTGAAACCGGCGAATCGGGCCAGCCTATTTTGGGTCGTCCCGGCGAGAACGGTCTGGCCTCGATTAAAGGGCAGGCGGTGGAAGACTCCAACGTGGATATGGGTCAGGAACTGGTCAATATGATTATTGCTCAGCGCACCTACCAGGCGAATGCCCAGACCATCAAGACGCAGGATCAGGTCCTGCAAACCTTGGTCAATCTGCGTTAAGAGCTGACATGGATCGCCTGATTTATACCGCCATGAATGGTGCCCAGCGCACGCTGGAACAGCAAGACGTCATCACCAACAATCTGGCCAATGTGAACACGTCCGGTTTTCGCCAGCAGTTGGCGTATTACCGGTCCGTGCCGGTGAGCAGTGATGTGGGCTCGCCAACCCGTGTGGCAACCGCTACCGTGACACCGGGCAGCCGTTTTCAGCCTGGTGCCATGGCCGAAACCGGCAATGCGCTGGATGTAGCTATTGCGGGCGAGGGCTGGTTTGCGGTACGTGCGCTTGATGGCCAGGAAGCGTATACGCGGGCAGGCGATCTGCTCGTGAATGCCCAGAACCAACTGGTGACGCAAGCAGGTTTACCTGTGCTGAGCACCGATGGGCAAGCCATGGAAATCCCGGATCGCGGTACGGTCACCTTCTCCAGCGACGGTCAACTGACTGCTTTGGGCGCTGGTGATAACCCGCGAGACATTCAGGTAATGGGCCAGTTGAAAATGGTCAACCCTCCTGCGGCAGAGTTACAGCGCGGCCAGGATGGTTTGTTCCGCTTGAGTAACGGGGGTGTGGCCCAGCCAGACCCTTCGGTGAGCATGGTCTCGGGCTTTATTGAGAAAAGCAATGTGAACCCGGCTGAAGCAATGGTTGCCATGATTTCCAATTCCCGCCGCTTTGAAACCCAGATGAAGATCATCCAGGATGCGGCTGCGCGCGAAGATCGGGCCAACTCTCTTCTTTCATTTAACGGCTAAGCCGCGCTGCTTGCGCGTGTTTTAGTTCAAGGATTACACCTACATGATTCGCTCTCTGTGGATTGCCAAGACTGGTCTGGAAGCTCAGCAGACCAATATGGATGTCATCTCCAATAACTTGGCTAACGTGAATACCGTCGGTTTCAAGCGTACCCGTGCTTTGTTTGAAGACTTGATGTATCAAACCCTGCGTCAGCCCGGTGCCCAAGTGGGCGCGGCCAACCAGCTTCCTACCGGCTTGCAGATTGGTACCGGTGTGCGCACGGTGGCAACCGAGCGTATCCATACCCAGGGTGATATGAAGCACACGGGCCACAATATGGACATCGCCATTCAAGGCAGCGGTTTCCTGCAGGTGGAAATGCCAGACGGCACGTTTGCCTACACCCGTGATGGCAGCTTGCAGCGTGACCAGAATGGTCAGCTGACGACGGCAGGCGGTTATCCGATTCAGCCCCCCATCAACATTCCGGATAATGCCCTGGAACTGACCATTGGCCCTGATGGCACGGTGTCGGTGACACAACCCGGCGCAGCCGGTGCCAGCGTGGAAGTGGGCCAGTTGCAGCTGAGCACGTTCGTGAATCCGGCCGGTTTGCAAAGCAAGGGCGAGAACTTGTACATCGAAACAGATGCATCGGGTGCGGCCAACTTCCTGCAACCGGGTATGGATGGTGCCGGTCTGGTTATGCATAAGTACAACGAAACCTCCAACGTGAACGTGGCCGAGGAACTGGTCAATATGATCAGCACCCAGCGTGCCTACGAAATCAACAGCAAGGCCGTGTCGACGGTCGACCAGATGTTGGCTCGCCTGACACAGATGTAAATCTAAAGAGATCGTGACAATGTTCCAAGCTCTGATGAGCCGTCTTGCGCTGTGTGCGGTTGTGGCCCTGTCCGGTTGTGCACTGGTGCCGCCTGAAGATGTGGTGACAGGCCCCTTGACGGCGGCCCCGCCACCGGCTATTCCCGCTGCGGTCGTGGCCAATGGTTCTATCTACCAACCCTCGGCGTATGGCAGTTATCCGCTGTTTGAAGATAGACGGCCTCGTAATGTGGGCGACATTGTCACCATCATGATCCAGGAGCGCACCAACGCCGCCAAGAACGTGTCGACCAACACGGACCGGACAGGCAGTGGTGGCCTGGACTTTGTGGGTGTCCCGTCCTTCCTGCCTAATGAAGTGGGCAGCAAGCAGAACTTTGAAGTCTCGGGCTCGAACAAGGCCCAAGGCAAGGGTTCCAGCCGTGCGGACAACACCTTTAGCGGCACCTTGACTACCACCGTCGTGGGCGTCTTGCCCAACGGGAACTTGCAGGTGGCCGGTGAGAAGCAAATCGCCATTAACCGGGGCAGCGAGCATATCCGCTTTTCCGGCGTGGTGGACCCGCGTTCCATTACGGGCAGCAATACGGTGTCATCCACCCAGGTGGCCGATGCCCGTATCGAGTTTCGTAGCAAAGGGGTTATGGACGAAGTCCAGACCATGGGCTGGCTACAGCGTTTTTTCCTGAATATTTCCCCGTTCTGAGCCTTTTGCTTGTTATGGCGTTCTCCATGAGTCGTATTCGTTTTTCCTCTTATCGCTCTGTGCTGCAAGCGGCCCTGCTGGCGGCAGGTCTGCTGCTGGCGTCAGCCAGTCAGGCCGAACGCATCAAGGATCTGGCCTCCATCCAGGGTGTGCGTGACAACCCGCTGATCGGTTATGGCCTGGTGGTGGGGCTGGATGGCAGTGGGGATCAGGTGCGTCAGGCACCATTCACCCAGCAAAGCTTGACCAATATGCTGTCCCAATTAGGGGTGACGATCCCCCAGGGCAGCAATATGCAGCTCAAGAACGTCGCGGCCGTGATGGTGACGGCGCGTCTGCCTGCCTTTGCCCGCCCCGGCCAGTCTGTGGACGTGGTGGTGTCTTCCATGGGGAATGCCAAAAGCCTGCGGGGCGGCACCTTGCTGATGACCCCCTTGAAAGGGGCTAACGGCCAGGTCTACGCCATTGCACAGGGCAATTTGCTGGTGGGCGGGGCAGGGGCTGAAGCGGGCGGTTCCAGCGTGCAGGTCAATCAGTTAAATGGCGGTACGATTCCCGGTGGCGGCACGGTCGAGCAAAGTGTGCCAACGACCTATGCGCGGGACGGCGTGATCAATCTGGAAATGAACTCTTCAGATTTTGGTTCTGCCCAGAATGTGGTGGCCGCCTTGAACAAGCAGTTTGGCCCTTCTACCGCCACGGCCTTGGATGGTCGCCTGATTCAGGTCCGCGGTCCTTTGGACCCGCAGGCCCAGACCGCATTTATTTCCCTTGTTGAAAACCTGCACGTGAACTTGCCGCCGGCACGGGCCCGTGTAGTGGTCAATGCACGTACTGGCTCGGTGGTCATGAATCGCACGGTGACGATTGATGAAGCCGCTATTGCCTACGGCAATCTGTCCGTGGTCATCAGTCGCCAGCCGCAGGTCAGCCAACCAGACACGCCATTTGGTGGTGGTCAGACTGTGGTGGCCGATAGCACGCAGATCGAGATGCGCAGTGATAGTGGCTCGCTGCAGCGTGTGAAAACCAGCGCCAACCTGGCCGATGTGGTGCGCGCGCTCAATGCCTTGGGTGCGACCCCTCAAGACTTGCTGTCCATTTTGCAGAACCTGAAAAGCGCGGGCGCTTTGCGGGCTGATCTGGAGATCATCTAATGACGGTGCAGTATTTTCCACGTCCGGGTGCTGGGTCTCAGGTGTCGATTTTTGATCCTCAGCAGCTGGCTCAGTTGCGTCGGCAAGCCGGACAGGACAGCCAGAATCAACATACTCAGCTACAAGTGGCCCGTCAGTTTGAATCCCTGTTTATTCAGAATATTTTGAAGCAGGCGCGAGCGGCCAATCCTGAAGGCGGCATGTTTGACACGCAATCCGTGCGTATGGCGCAAAGTCTGGGCGATGAGCAATTGGCCATGCAGTTGTCTGACCCTGGCATCGGGCTGGCCAAGGCTTTGCAAGCTCAAATGAGTGGCCAAGATAGCGAGCCCTTTGGTGTCGCGTCTCATGACCCGGAGGCGGCCCGTTCGCGTCGCCCGGACTTGCGCTCGCGCATGCCCAATGACCGCTCCATCGATGCGGCCTCGATTGCCGAGTTGATCGACACGCTCAGCAACAACACTACGATTCAGCGCGTGTATTCCTCGATTCAGGGCGCGCCTACTCATATTCGCCAGTTTGTGGACCGCATGAATACGGCGGCCAAAGTCGCTGCTGAAGACAGCGGTGTACCGGCCAAGCTGATTTTGAGCCAGGCAGCGCTAGAGTCGGGTTGGGGCAAGCGTGAAATCATGCATGCCGACGGCTCCACCAGCCATAACCTGTTTGGGATCAAAGCGACACCGTCCTGGAAAGGGAAAACGGTGGATGTGATGACCACCGAATATCAAAACGGCGTGGCCCGAAAAATGACGCAAGCCTTCCGAGCATACGACTCGTATGCGGATTCTTTTGCCGATTACGCCCGTCTGATTGGCAATAACAAACGCTATGAAAGCGTAAAACAAGCGGCGTCGCCTCAAGAGGCGGCACAGCGCATTCAGGATGCGGGCTACGCCACTGACCCCTCCTACGCAAAAAAACTGATCTCCATCATGGCTTACTTCGATGGTGGCAAGTCTTAATTATTGATACAGGTCTAAATATTGCACCAAGGTGGTCGTTAAAAAGCAGCATGTTCATTTTTCGCCTTGGACACTACGGACCGGGCAGGACAGAAAGGATTTGATATGAATCTCGCCAACCTTGGTATTACCGGCTTGTATGCTGCCCAAAAGCGCATGCAGGTGACGGGCCACAATATTAATAATATCGATACCGCTGGCTATAACCGCCAGTCGGTCTTGGTTGAGACGGCCGGCTCGGTAGGGGGCAGCGGTGGTTATTATGGCCGTGGTGTACAGGTCGTTACCGTACAACGTTCCCACGACAACTTTCTGTATCAGCAACTGGTACGTTCGCAAACGGCCGGTGCGGCTTTGGTCAGCTACGGGACGGAAATTGCTCAGCTGGATAATCTGTTTTCGGACCGCACGGTAGGCATCAGCCCCGCCTTGCAGAACTTCTTCAACGGTCTGGAAGCGGTTGCTTCGCAGCCTGCGGACTCCTCGGCACGCCAGGAACTGCTGGGTCGCGCCGAAAGTCTGGCGACCCAGATTCGTGACGCGACGTCCTACATGAACCGCGTCAGCGAGAACATCAATACCCAAGTAGGCACCACGGTTACCCAGGTCAACAGCTATCTGGAGCGTATTGATAACGTCAACAAACAGATTGTGGCTGCCAAAGGCACTACGCCCGGTCACGAGCCTAACGACTTGTTGGATCAGCGCGAACAGCTGGTGGCCGAGTTAGGCCAGCTGATTGATGTGCGTACGGTCGAGCAGGGTGGACGACTGAGTGTGACCACCGCAGGCGGCCAGATGCTGCTGGGTGGCGAGCGCGTGTACCCCTTGCACGCGGTGCGTTCGGCAGAGAACCCCGAACGTATCGTTGTCGGCTTTACCTCTGCCTTGAACGTGGACGGCAAGATGGTGGTGTCCGAGTTCCGCGAAGGAGCGATTAAAGGCGGCACCTTGGGCGGCTTGTTGCAGTTCCGCCAGGAAAGTCTGGAACCGGCCATCAGCAGCCTGGGCCGTCTGGCCGTGGGCTTGGCTCACGCGGTGAACGATATTCACCGCCAAGGCGTGGACTTGAAAGGCGAACCAGGCAAAGACTTGTTCAGCGTCAGTGGTCCGAAAATTCTGGCCAATGGCAACAATCCGGTCAGCAGCGGTATCCCCGGTGTGTCGTTTTACAAAGACCCGGTTGATCCTGCGGATCCCAGCAAAGGCTACACGCAGCCTGTTGATCAGCTGACGGGTGATAACTACCGTATCGAACGTGTGGACGGGCGTTTCCAGCTGCGTAACTTAAGCAGCAATGATGTCACCCCGTTGAACGGCCCCGACAAGAACGGCGGCATTACGCGTATTGATGGTCTGGAAATTGATGTTTCCAGCCTGAAAACCCAATCCCAGGACGGCGATTCCTGGCTGGTTCAGCCTACCGCCAACGCCGGTAGCAGCCTGCAGGTTGAGATCAAGCGCCCACAGGACATTGCTGCCGCTGATAACGATACCGGTTCGGCCAACGGTGCCATCGCCCAGAAACTGGCAGATTTGCGCAATACCAAAGTGCTGGCAGACGGCTCTTTGAGCCTGAATGACTCCTTTGGGCAGATTGTGAACCGCATTGCCGTGCAAACGCAGCAAAACGGTACGGCTGCCAAAGCGCAACTGAAACTGATCGAGCAGAACTACGCGGCTCAGCAATCCTTGTCCGGTGTGAACAAGGACGAGGAATACATCATGCTTCAGCGTTACCAGGAGCAATACCAGGCGGCAGCCCGCCTGATTGATGTCAGCTCGCAGATGTTTGACACCCTTTTAGGCCTCCGTAGTTGAGTCCGGCTCTTTAGTCTTGAAATTGGAACCTTGCTATGCGTATTAGTTCTTCTCTTTTCTTTCAGACGGGCCTGAACTCGATTAACAAGCAGCAGTCCGATCTGATGCGCGTTTTTCAGCAAATGAGCACGCAAAAACGGATGATCACGCCCTCGGATGATCCCTTGGCCTCTGCCCAGACCATCAACCTGGCGCAAGCCCAGGCCATGGACAAGCGCTATGGTGAAAACCGTGAGGTGGCCATGCGTTCGCTGGGTGAAGAGGAAAACCTGCTTAACGCCGTCAATCTGCAATTGCAGAGTATCCAGACCCGTTTGGTAGAGGCGTCTACCGGCACCATGTCCGACGCTGATCGCAGCACCCTGGCCACGGTCATGGAAAGTGCGTTGAACACCTTGTTTGGCTTTGCCAATACCAAGGATGGCTCGGGTCAGTATCTGTTTTCCGGTGCGAAAGGCACAACCCAGGCGTTCGAGCGTACGGGCAATAGCTTTTCTTTCACCGGCGACACCAATGGCCGTGATATTCAAGTTGATCAGACCCGTCAGATGGATTCTGCGGATCATGGTCGCACTATTTTTGAGCGCGCCAACCCTGGTTCTACGGCGTACTTCACGCAGGCCAATAGCAATACGGGTTCGGCGGTGGTCAGTGCGCCCAATGGCAACTCCTCCCTGCCTGGCGCAGAAGCCAACTACACCATTCGCTTTACCTCGGAAACTGAGTACGACATCGAGGTTAACGGCGCGGTAGTCAGCCAAGGCGTGCTGGACGAAAACGAGCGTCAGCGCATCAACTTGCCCGGCGGCGTCAGCGTTCAGATTGAAGGCAAGCCTGAAGTGGGTGACAGCTTTGCAATCAGCTCGGTGGACAGCACCAGCTCGGGCGACATGAATATGTTCAACACCTTGCAGACGGTGGTCGAAGCGCTGCGCAAACCCATTAGCGGAGATTCCGCGGGGCAGGCAGAGTTTCGCAACGTGATGAACTCGGCCATGCAACGTATTGGCGAGAACTTCGATAACGTACAGACGGTGATTTCCTCGGTCGGTACGCGCATGAACGAGATTGATGCCTTGAGCGCCAACGGTGCGGCCCGTGCCTTGAGCTACACCAATGAGCTCTCGCGTCTGGAAGATCTGAACCCGTTTGATGCCTCCACCCAGCTGCAGCTGCGTAAAGCGGCCTTGGAAATGTCGGCCCTGGCGTTCCAGACGATTCAGAGCATGAGCTTGTTCAATATGAATCGCTAGGACTGAGTTCCTTTTTTAGGTGGTTTTTCCTTAACCGGCAGTCAAGCACCACGTGCAGGAATCTTCTATGCTTTTTAAGAATTTGAGTCTGAAGGTCGGCATGACCTTTTGTATCGCTACTTTGATGGCATTGACAGTGGCCATGGCAGGCTGGGCGCTGTATTACTTTCACGGCCTGCTGGCATTGGGTTCGGGCGACAAGGTCATGCGTACCTTGCAGGAGCAGCAGAGCACCTTCAATATCATTTTGATCGTGGTGCTGGTTCTGGCTGTCTTGCTGGGCTTGGCGGCAGTTAGCTATTTTTTCCGCCGTGTCGTGCGTCCTTTGGGCGACTTTGCCGCTTACTTTGATGCGATTGCCAAAGGCGATTTGACCCAGCGTATCCGCGTGCTGACCTCCAATGAAATTGGCGATTTGTTCGAGTCCCTGGGGCGCATGCAGGAATCCCTGGTCAAGACGACCACCACGGTGCGTCTGGGCCTGGAAGAGATTCACGCTGGCGCTCAGGAAATTGCTCAGGGCAATACCAACATCAGCAGCCGCACCGAAGAGCAGGCCGCTTCCTTGCAGCAAACAGCAGCCAGCATGGAACAACTGGCTGGTACCGTGCGCCAGAACGCCGACAACGCCCAGCAAGCCAACCAGTTGGCGGCCACGGCTTCGGATGTGGCGCATCGTGGCGGCAGTGCCGTTAACGAAGTGGTTGCGACCATGCAGGGGATTTCGGCCAGTTCCAACAAGATCTCCGACATTGTTGGCGTCATCGACAGCATTGCCTTCCAGACTAATATTCTGGCACTGAACGCGGCAGTAGAAGCGGCCCGTGCCGGTGAGCAGGGCAAGGGTTTTGCGGTAGTGGCCGCTGAAGTGCGAGCCTTGGCTCAACGCAGTGCCCAAGCGGCCCGTGAGATTACTGGCTTAATTGAAGACTCGGTGCGTAAAGTCACCGAAGGCTCTTCGCAGGTAGAACGTGCTGGCGCCACCATGCAGGAAATTGTGGATTCCGTACGCCGTGTGACCGACATCATGGGTGAAATCACCGCGGCCACGATTGAACAGTCTTCCGGGATTGATCAGGTGAACCGCGCGGTGTCTCAAATGGATGAAACCACGCAGTACAACGCTCGTTTGGTTGAACAGGCAGCGTTGGCTTCGTCGGGTTTGAGTGAGCAGGTCACCAAGGTTAATCAGGCCATTGGCTTTTTCCGTTCCCCCGGCACGGAAGTCATTGATGTCAGTGCCCGCCGTGTGGCGAACCGCCGTAGTGTGGCTGCCAGCAAATCAGAATCCGAGCAACGCCGCAGCTCCACCTTGAAAAACAGTGCATCGGCTACAAAAACAAATAGCCCAACCAAAGGTTTGTCGGCGCCCGCCAAGGCGGCTCCAGCGGCTAGAACCGTAGCTGAGCAGGACGATAGCCAACGTTTGTTGCGCCCCGACTTGAGCGGCAAAAAGAGCAGTAGCGCATCCTCGGATGATGATTGGGAGGAGTTTTAATGTCGTACTCCCGACTGAGTACCTGGGTCGGGCTGGGACGTAAGACGCTGATAGGTTTGTGCTTGCTAACCCTGGCGGCCTGCGCCACCCAGGGGTCTTCCTTCAAGTCATCGGGACTGAATGATTTGGTCTTGGGCCAAAGTACCCGTGCCGATGCCGAGCTGTTCTTGCAAGGCCGCCCTCATCAGGTCTACCGACAGCTCGATGGCAGTGAGATGGCCGTGTGGTTTCAGGGCACGACCCTGGCCACCGATGCGGTTTATTTCCGACAAGAACTGTGGCTTCAATTCGATGCCCAGGGGCGTTTCCAGCAAGTGGTCAAACGCAGCCATATT
This sequence comes from Alcaligenes sp., assembly GCA_052109075.1. Classification (GTDB taxonomy): domain Bacteria; phylum Pseudomonadota; class Gammaproteobacteria; order Burkholderiales; family Burkholderiaceae_B; genus Alcaligenes. The sequence goes on from JBQEAN010000005.1 coordinate 54,406, forward strand.
CCTTCTATGTATCGCGAGCAGGCGCGCAGCGCCACCACAGGCTCGGTCACGATTGAACACCCTGGCACGGACATGATCACCATCTTGCCGGTCAGCCACTAGAGTTTTCTTTGGATTTAGCAAATGCTGGGTATTGAAAGCAGTCTCCCGTCCGCGTCCCGCGCTTCTAAACGTCGTTCGTCCAAATCTTTTCGCCCTAATCTGAAGGGCGCTTCGGGCTTGAAAATCAGCACCATGCTGATGATTTGCATGGGCTTGCTGCTGGTGTTGATTGTTGCTGTGGGTGGTTTGGCCGCCTACTTTCTACAACAAAGCGGGGATTCTCTACGCACCATTAATAGTCAGGCAGATCGTTCTGTGCAGATACTGCAACTGAACAATAATATGATGGAAGCGCGTGTCAGCTTGATGAGCGCAGCCCGTTTTTATCAGGAAGCGGGCATTGATAACGATCAGAACCTGCTGCAAAACGCCGACAATGCGGTGATTCTGGCAAACCAGAAGCTGGACGAAGTGCGTAAGGCCTTTGCGGACATTCGGAGCAATATGCCGACCGAACCGGAGCTGCGTCGTTTGGCCATGGGTTTGGTGGCCTCCTATCAGGCCTATCTGGATGATGGTGTCGAGCCTATGGTCCAGGCCCTGGAAACACGCGACTACAGTACTTTTTACTTTGTCAGTGAAGGCTTTGGGGTGCTGCGCGCCGCTACCTTCCAGTTCCGTATTGAAGAGCTGAGCAAGTTCTACAACGATCTGGCCGACCAATTACTGGAACAGGCCGAGTTGCAAACCCGCGTTGCCAATACCGCGATTGGTCTGGGCTTGTTGCTCGGGCTGATTATTATTGTCGTCCTGCGTTGGGTGCTGGGTCGTACTACCCTGACGCCTCTGCGTGAGGCCGGTGTGCATTTTGACCATATTGCCAATGGCGATTTGACCAAGAAAATTACTTATCGCTCGGCCAATGAAGTGGGTGTTTTGTATGACGCCATGCGTCGCATGCAGCAAAGCCTGCAGGGCATTGTGTTGACGGTGCGCCAAGGCGTGGACGAGATTGCGTCGGGTTCCTCGCAAATTTTTGCCGGTAATACGGACCTCAGCTCCCGTACCGAGCAACAGGCTGCCGCCTTGCAGGAAACGGCCGCCAGCCTGGAAGAGCTGGCCAGCACGGTGCGCCAGAATGCGGATAATGCTCACCAAGCTGACCAACTGGCTCATAACGCGGCCAAGGTGGCCCGTCAAGGTGGGGAATCGGTGGGCGCCGTGGTTAACACCATGAACCAGATTTCGGCTCGTTCCGGTCAGGTGGCCGATATCGTTAACGTCATTGACGGCATCGCCTTTCAGACCAATATTCTGGCCTTGAACGCTGCTGTGGAAGCAGCCCGAGCCGGTGAGCAGGGCAAGGGCTTCGCTGTCGTGGCCGGTGAAGTGCGCAGTCTGGCACAACGCAGTGCGCAAGCGGCCAAGGAAATCAAGGGTCTGATCGAAGCCTCGCAAAACGAAGTGAAAACCGGTACGCAGCAAGTCGCTAGCGCGGGCGACATCATTCAGGAAGTGGTACGTGCGGTCAATAGCGTGACCACCTTGATGAGCGAAATTTCCTCCGCCTCCCAAGAGCAAACTGCTGGTATCGAGCAAATTAATACCGCCGTGGCGCAAATGGATGCTGTGGTGCAGCAAAATGCTTCGCTGGTGGAAGAGGCCGCCGCTGCGGCGGGCTCCTTGCAAACGCAATCTGAAACTTTGGCGGACGCCGTTTCCCAGTTCAACGTTCAAGAAGGCGATGTCATCGATATGTCTGAACGTGACTACGAGCGTTTGCATTAAGCTTTTTTTACGAACAAAAAAAGGTCGGTGCCTATAGTTGTAATCCCCTAGAAAAAGGGGCTCGGCCTAGGTCATGCTGCATGGCACAATAATTCTTTGCCTTATAGCCAGCAGAGACGACCATGTCCTTCGCGATTCCCGGTGAATCCGTGGCCAAGACGGCGGTGCGCCAAAAGGCGCCCGGCATCTTGGCCTGGTTGATTGCTTACCC
>JBQEAN010000005.1:56546-85714 GCA_052109075.1 Alcaligenes sp.
AGACGGCGGTGCGCCAAAAGGCGCCCGGCATCTTGGCCTGGTTGATTGCTTACCCACCCTTTGATCAGATGCAGACGCAGCACTGCGATTATTTGATCGAACATAGCGAGCTTCGTTTTTTTTCAGCCGGTCAGCGTTTGTTTGAAGAGGGCGCGCGGGTAGACCTGCTCTACATTATTCGCCAGGGGCAAGTCTCCAGCCAGGAGCAGGGCGAAACCCGTGAATACGTGGAAGGCGATTTGCTGCCCGTGCGGGAGCTAGTCTCTGGCCAGCCTTTGGCTACCGCTTACGACGTGCAGGAAGACTGCTTTGCGCTCTGTGTGGCTGGCGAGGCGGTCGCCCATCTGCTGACTAATAGTGAACCCTTTCGAGACTACTGCCTGCGCGGTACCAGCAGTTTGCTAGCCTCGGTCTGGCGCAGTGCCCAGCAAAGTGCCAGCGCGGATTTGGGTGCCAGCTACACGCTGGACATGAGCCTGCAAGCCCTGACTGAACGTGGTCTGCTGAGCTGTTTGCCGGACTGCCCGGTTGAGCAGGCCGTGAAAGACATGCATGAGCGTCAGGTCAGCAGCATCGTGGTGGTTAATTCGGACACCCATCTGCTGGGTATCTTTACTTTGCGCGACTTGCGCCGCCTGGTGGCCGGGGGGCAGTACGACCCCACCCAGGCCATGTCTCAGATCATGACGTCGGACCCGGTCTGGCTCAGCCCCCAAGCTTCTGCCTTTGATGCGGCCTTGCTGATGGTAGAGCACCGGATCGGCCATATCTGCCTGGTTCAGGACCATAAAGTGGTGGGCATGGTGTCCGAACGCGATGTGTTCTCCTTGCAGCGTGTGGATTTGGTGCATTTGTCCCGCGCTTTGCGTTGCGCGCAGGATGTCTCGGTGCTGGTGAGTTTGCAGTCGGATATCGGGCGCTTGGTGGATGCCATGCTGGCCCACGGTGCCCGCTCCGAACAGCTGACGGCGGTGATTACCCGTTTGAACGATCACACCGTGCAGCGCACCATTGAGCTGACACTACCCGGCTCGGGCCTGGAAGGGATCGAGTTTTGCTGGTTGGCCTTTGGTAGTCAGGCGCGTGGAGAGCAAACCCGTCATACGGATCAGGACAATGGTATTTTGTTTTTGGTGAACTCGCCTGAGCAGAGCAAGGCGAATCGTGCCTTGCTCCTGCCTTTTGCGCGTCGGGTAAACGAAGCCTTGGACCGCTGTGGTATGACTTGGTGTACCGGCAATATCATGGCCAGCAACCCTGAGCTTTGCCTGTCAGAAGCCGAGTGGTTGCATCGCTTCCAGATCATGATTGAACGGCCTGCCCCCGAGCAATTGCTGGAGTCCACGATCTACTTTGATTGTCGTGCCATCTGGGGCCAGAGCAGCTTATTGCAACGCATGCAGCGCCGGGTTCTGGCCATGGTGAACGACAACCACGTATTCCAGCGCATGTTGGCGCAAAGCACCTGTCAGACCCGTATTCCCAGTGGCAAGCGGCGTAGCCGTCTGGAAGCCTTGATGGGGCAGGGCGACGACAAAATTGATATCAAGAAACAAGCCTTGGCACCCATGGTGGACGTACTGCGTGTACTGGCCTTGGCGCATGGTTGCGAGCTGCCGTCCTCTTTGGATCGCTTGGCCGTTCTGACCCAGCGAGGCGTCTTTACCGCCGAGGAATCCGAGGGCTTGCGTGAGGCTTACCGTTATCTGCAGTTGCTGCGTTTGCAGCACCATCAAACTCAGCTACAGCAAGGGCAGGAGCCCAATAATCTGGTGCGTTTGAACAGCTTGGGTGCATTGGACGCACGGGTATTGCGGGAAGCCTTGTCGCAAGTGCGGCGTGCGCAACGAATTTTGGTTTTCCGGTATCGCTTATGAAATTGCTTTCCTGGCTTCCCTGGCGTCGGTCCTCCTTTGCTGCACGCAGTCCCTCGTTATCCTGGAGTGGAGTGGACGAGTTGCCTTTGCAGGACGCTGCTTTTACCGTGCTGGATCTGGAGACCAGTGGCTTGGAACCCAAGCGCCATCACATTGTGCAGATGGGCGCGGTGCGGCTGGAGCACGGTGCTATTGCTTTGGGCAATATCTGGTCGGGACTGGTCCGAAACCAGGGTGAATGCAGCCCTGAGAGCCTGCTGATTCATGAGATCAGCCCACAACAGCAAGAGGAGGGCGAGCCCTTGGCGAAGCTGATGCGTGACTTTGCCCACTATTCAGAACACACCGTCTGGGTAGCGTGGGATGCGGATTTTGACCTGGCTTTTCTGGACCGCGCCTGGCCACAAGCGGGCTTGCAACAAGCTCGCCCCTTGGCCTTGGATCTGGCGGACCTGGCGGCGTGTGTCCTGCCAGAATGGCGTGGTCGGCGCTTGGGCCTGGATGACTGTCTGAAATATTGCGGCCTGCCTGTCATTGATCGCCATGACGCCTTGGGCGATGCGCTGGTCAGCGCGCAGTTGCTGCAGTTGCTGATCGGACGCGCCACGCAAAAAGGGGTATTGACCATTGGGCAGGCGCGGCGTTTGATACAGACGCACAAACAACGTCAGGCCAACGCTTTTTAAGAACCAGCCAGGCCCCAGGCCACTCGCATCATGGCTTCATAGCCGGAGTTAAAGAGCTGAGTCAGAAATGGTGTGGTTTGTGGAATGACGACAGTTAGCAAGGTCAGGCCGATCGTCAGCGTAATGGGAAAACCCACTGCAAAAATGGTCAATTGCTGGGCGGTACGGTTCAAGATCCCGAAGGCTAAGTTGATGGTCAGCAGCACAATAATCAGGGGCAGTGCCAGCAGCATGCCCGACACCCACAACTCGCTGCTCCAATCAAGTAGGGCCCCCCAGCCATTCTGGCTCAAGTCTGTACCTATGGGTAAGACATGGAAGGTACGCACCAGCACGCCCAAGACTAGTAAATGACCGTTCAGGGCCAGGAAAGTCAGCACGGCAATGACGTTCAGCAGACGTGACAGCACGGCGGTATTCGAGCCGGTGGCCGGGTCAAAAAAGGAAGCAAAGGACAAGCCCATCTGCAGGCCGATGAACTCACCTGCGGTTTGCACGGCGGCAAACACAATGCGCATGGTCAAGCCCAAGGCCACACCAATCAGCACTTGTTGTGCCGCAATCAACAAAGCCTCGTAAGAGGCCGTGGGCAGATCGGGCAAGGGCGGTAGTGATGGGGCGATAATCAGCGTTAGCACAAACCCCAGGCCTATCTTGGCGCGTTTGGGAATGGCTGATTCACTGAAAAAAGGAACGGTCGCCAGCGTGGCCAGAATGCGGATAAAGGGCCACAAAAAGGCATTAAGCCAGGCTGTGAGCTGTGCTGAGTTCAGGTCGAGCACGGATAACCTAGTTCACCAGCCCTGGAATGCCACGCAGGAGGCTTTGCATGTAATCGACCATATTGTTGATCAGCCAGGGGCCCAGCAACACCACGGTAACCCCCATGGCCAGCAATTTGGGGATGAACGAGAGCGTCATCTCGTTGATCTGGGTGGCGGCCTGAAAAATACTGATGCCCAAACCCACTACCAGCACCACAATCAGCAAAGGTCCGGCCATGGACAGGGCCAGTTTCAGGGCGGTATAGGTCATGGACATGACGGTTTCGGGAGTCATGGCGGTCCTTTATTGGTAAAAGCTGCGTGCCAGGGAACCGAGCAGCAGATGCCAGCCATCGGCCAGCACAAACAGCATGAGCTTGAAGGGCAGCGAGATGGTCACCGGCGGAACCATCATCATCCCTAATGACATCAAGACACTGGCAATCACCAGGTCGATAATCAGAAAGGGGATGAAAATCGTAAAGCCGATCTGGAAGGCCGTTTTCAGTTCGCTGGTAACAAAAGCGGGGACCAGAATGCGCAGGGGCACATCTTCTGGGCTTTCCAGTTCGGCCACACCCGCCATATCGCCAAACAGTTTCAAGTCGGCTTCGCGCGTCTGGTGCAGCATAAAGGTTTTCAGGGGTTGGGCACCTTGTTCCAGGGCAGCCTCAAAACTTATCTTGTTTTCCGACAAGGGTTTGTAGGCGTCCTGATACACCAGATCAAACACGGGTGACATGACAAAGAAGGTCAAAAACAGGGCCAGACCGACTAACACGGTATTCGGTGGTGCGCTACCCGTTCCCATGGCGTTGCGCAGCAGACCCAGCACAATAATGATGCGGGTAAAACCGGTCATCATCAGCAGGGCGGCTGGCAGGAAGGACATCATGGTCAGCATGGCCAGCGTCTGGATGCTGAGCGACCAGGTTTGCGAGCCGTTCGGGCCTGCCGTGCTGGTGATGGCCGGGACGGCCTGTGCCCAGACCTGGGCAGGGAGCAGCAACCCTAGCAGAGCCAGAAGCAGCAAGATGCCGGTGCGCAGGGCAGGAGAGAAGGTGGCGGTCATGATGTGTTCAGCGGGGCGCGCGATGCTGGTCCAGATGGGCCTGGAAATCAGGCTCTGGCTCAGTAGGCGTCTTGGTGTGGAGCAGGCTGATCTGCTGGGCGGTAATGCCAATCAAAATTTCACGATCATCAATCTGGAGCAAGGCCACGCTGCTGCGTGGCCCCAGGCGTTGGCTGTCCAGGATTTTGATGCGTTGCTGATTCTTGTTTTTCAGCAGCCCGCCACGGCGGGCCACCCAGGCTGCCGCCAGAATCAAGCCTACGACCAGCAGCAGGCTGAGCATGATTCTGACGAGCTGGGCCTGTTCCATGTTCTAGCGGCGGCCGTTCAGACGTTGGATGCGATCCGAAGGCGTCACGATGTCGGTCACACGAATGCCGTATTTGTCGTCCACTACGACGACTTCGCCTTGGGCGATCAGGTAGCCGTTCACGTATATATCCAATGGCTCACCGGCCAGACCGTCCAATTCCACCACCGAGCCCTGGCCCAGCTGCAAAATGTTTTTGATCGTCAGGCGGGTGCGGCCCAGCTCTACCGACAACTGGACGGGGATGTCCATAATCATGTCGATATCGGTGCTGGTGCTTGTCTGAGCGTGCTCCATGGGAGGGAACAGGTTGCTGGCAGGTGCAGGCACGGCTTCTTCGTGTACGGGGGCAGCGGCGCTTTGCTCGGCCAATGCCGAGGCCCAGTCATCATCCAGGGGCTGTTCCAGTCCCTGGGCTTGATTGCTGCTTTGGCCAGCTTGTTGCTCAGCCATGGCGGCTGCCCAATCGTCCTCGGGCGCAGACCGGTCGTTAGGGTTGTGAGGGTCGCTCATAGGGACTTACCTTTAGTCAAATCGCTGTCGTTGGTGGCCAAGATGTTTTCTACCCGCAGGGAGTAACGACCGCCGGACGTGCCGTAATGGCATTCCAGAACCGGCACGCCATCCACGTGGGCTTCAATAAGGGTGGGGATTTCAATCGGCAATACGTCATTGGCCTTTAGCTGGGACAGTTGGGCAATGCTCATGTCGATATTGACGAAGTTAGCAATCAGCTCGACTTCAGCGCTGCGTACTTGGCGTGACAATTGCTGCGTCCAGCGCTGGTCAATGTCGTTGGTGCCTTTGTCCTGCAGGGGTCGGGTCAAGAGATCGCGCAAGGGCTCGATCATGGAGTAGGGCAGGCAAATGTTCAGATTGCCGCCTTGGGCACCAAATTCAATATTGAAGGAGGTCACCACCACGATGTCGTTGCTGCTGCTGATGCTGGCAAATTTGGTGTGCATCTCCGAGCGCATGTACTCCGCTTCCAGCGGGTAAATGGATTCCCAGGCTCCGCAATAGCTCTCCAGCGTCAGCGTCAGCAGGCGCTGAATGATGCGCTGTTCGGTTGTCGTGAAGTCGCGGCCTTCGACGCGGGTGTTGTAGCGGCCATGGCCACCAAACAGACTGTCGATAATTAAAAAGACCAGGTTCGGATCGAAGGTAAACAGCGACACGCCACGCAAGGGCTTTAAAGCAACCATGTTCAGGTTGCTCGGGACCGGCAAGTTGCGCTCGAAATCCGAATATTTCTGAATACGGATGGAGCCGACGGTAATGTCGGCGTTGCGGCGCATGAAGCTGAGCATGGTCGAGCGCAGGCGACGGGCAAAGCGCTCGTTGATCAACTCCAGCGTCTGCATGCGGTGGCGCACCACCCGGTCTGGCGAGGTCAGGTCATAGGCCCGCACACCCGACAGGTTTTCATTCAGGGGCTTGGTGTCAGCGCCTTCGCCGGTAACACCGGCCAGCAGTGCATCGACTTCGTCTTGGGATAGGAAGCTCTGATACGACATTTATTGGATGACAAAGGCGGTGAACAGGACATCATTGATGTACGGTACAGCGGGGTTGGGCGCGTAGGGCTCTTTCAGGCCGGTGCTCAGCTGTGCAACCAAGGCTTGACGCCCCTCAGAAGTCTGGATGTAGGCAGGGCGCTGTTCAGCCAAAATCTTGAGCACGCGGTCTCGCACCATGGGCATGTATTCCAGCAACATGGCGCGCGAGCCATCGTCTTGGACGCGCAAGGTAATACCTACGTACAAAATACGCGAGCGGCCATTCTCGTTCAGGGTGACGGTAAAAGGATCAAGCGGCGCAAAAATAGGCTTGGCGCTGACCTTGACTACCGGAGGCTCATTGGGGGCTGGGGCTGCCTCTGCAGACTGGCCTTTTTCTGCCCAGGCCAACCAGGCAGGCAGGCTGCTTTGTTGCAGGGAGTAGTACAGCGTTGCGCCCACGCTAGCGGCGATAATAAACAGAACCAGCAGACCGGTTTTCATCAGGCGTGCAAGTTTGGTGGGTGCTTTTCGGGCCATGTGATGTGAGCGATGAATTTTCTAGCGTATTACAAACAGACAAACGCATGTCTGGCCTGAACCTGACTGCATGCCTGAGCTATTGTGCCGGAGGTCAGACAGGACAGGCCCGGCGAATAGACGCTGCTTTTCGAGCTTAATCATGCTTTTTGCCGGGCTGTCCGTGGGACCTTGAATCAGGCGAAGGTATCAACAAGCGCATTGGGGTCCAGCGAACGCGTCGCCGTGCTGCCTGTCAGGAGGCTGGCCTCGTCCGAGGTGGCCAGACCATTCAGGCTGAAAGCGGGTTGATCGCCTTTGTTATTCTTGGCCGCCAATTGCTCGTGAAAATTGTGATGCGAGGCATTTTGGTCACCCACATCAGCCTGGCCCAAGGTCAACCCGTTCTCGGCAAACTGCTGTTGCAGCTGCTGCAAGGATTGTTCCAGGGCATGGCGTACCTGAGCGTGGGGCGAGGTAATCATGGCGTGGGCCATGCCGTCCTGCATCTGCAAGGTAATACGTAAAGGGCCCAGTTCGGGTGGGTCCAGGCGGATATCGGCACTTTGCATTCCGCCTTGGGCTTGTTGGGCCAGCGTGATCATTTGGCGTCCCATTGCCGCGCCCCATTCAGGTGAGTGAACGGGTGTGGCTACTGCCAGAGCCAGGGGGCTAGGCAGAGCCGCTGGACTACTGACTTGCATCGCTACGGGTGTCGCTGTGAGCTGAGTCAACAGGGAGGCATCCAGAGGTGGCACGTTCTGAGTCACGCCAGCGCGAGCATCATCAGCCATGTGTCGGCCAAAAGCGGCCAGCGAGACAGTGGCCTCATCAATTAAACGAGTTGGGGACGAGGCCGCATTAGCGGCAGCACTTTGGATGTTTTGGCTGTTCAGTGCCAGCGTAGCATTCAGAGCGGGCTTACGAGCGGAGGCAGCCGTTAGCGGATTGCTGATCTCTGCGGCTTTAGGCAGGGCCAGTTCAGCGCTCAGATCAAGTTCGGCCGTCGCTTCGGCGGCTTTCAAGGGGCCGGCCTGAGGTAGACGGCTGGCGCTGCTCAATTCGGTAGCCAGATTTTGGCGTGTGCCGGCCGGTGCCCGTGTCAGCTTGCTATCAGCCTGGACAGCGTTGGGATCGACTTTGCTGTTTTTGATAGCCTGCACTTGCGACAAAATCGACAAGGCCAGGGCGGGTAGACCGCTATCGGCCTGGGTATCCAATGCGTCGTCCAGATCGGTCTCGGCAGCGATCAAAAGAGCCGGGTCTTTGGTCAGTGCGTCCAGATCTACTGGTTCCGTGAGTTCAGCAGCCGATTCGGCCAGCGTGGGGCTGTCTGCGGGGGCTTGAGTCTTGGCGGCGTCTGCTTTGGCTGCCTGGGGTTTTTGTGCGCCTTTGTTTTGCACCTGTTGCTGTTGAGTCTGCAGGTGATGGGCAAAGCCTTCGTCTTTGGGCGCTTGCGCAGCCGCAGGCCCACTCGTCGAGGAGACGGGGGCCGAAGGTGCGGCAGGGGCCGCAGGTAAAACCGAAAAAGTGGGCGAAGTCATGGCGGCGCTTGTTTAATAGGCGTTCTGGCTACGGGTATAGAGACGAGCAGCAATTTCATCGCTGCTGCGTTGTTCCATTCTTTGCTGTTGGACTTGTTGGGTTTGGAGACGGCGGTCAATCAAGGTTTCGTAAGCCTTCAGGCGTTGCTGATGGCCATACCAGACCTGGCGTCCCTGCTCCATCTTGTCTTCCAGCGATTGGATAACGCTATTTTGCTGGGAAATGGCCTGGTCCAATGTCACGATAAAGCGCCGGAAATTGTGGTAGTTCGCCATGGTTACCCCGGTTTGGCCTACATCAAGCAGGCGTTGGGCGTAGTCCTGACGATACGTCTGCAGCATTTCCAGTTGGGATTGGGCCGCATCGCGTTGTGTGCGCAGCGTCTGCAGTTCGCGGGCTGCGTCATCCACGTTGTTTTGGCTAAGGTCGACCAGCGTATGTAAAGAGGTGTTGGCTTTCATGTTTATTGCTCGCTATTCAAAACGGCGTTCAATTCATCAAAGGCGCGTGGCACGTCCACACGTTGCTGCATGCCTTGTCGCAAATAGGCTTCCAGCCAGGGGTAGCGATCAATGGCTTGGTCAATGGAAGGATCATTGCCACGGGTATAGGCACCCACGGCAATCAGGTCGCGGTTACGTTGATAGCTGGACAGCAGGCCCTTGAAGCGGTGCACCAGCTTGATCTGTTCGGGGTCCACAATGCTGGGCATGACCCGCGAGATGGAGGCCTCAATATCGATAGCTGGGTAGTGACCGGTTTCGGCCAGGCTGCGCGAGAGCACAATGTGGCCGTCTAAAATGGCGCGGGCCGAGTCGGCAATCGGGTCTTGCTGGTCGTCACCCTCGGTCAGCACGGTGTAGAAGGCCGTGATCGAACCACAACGCCCTTGGGCATCAGGCTCACCATTGCCAGCGCGTTCCACCAGGGCGGGTAGCTTGGCAAAGACGGAGGGCGGATAACCTTTGGTAGCAGGGGGTTCACCAATGGCCAGCGCAATTTCACGCTGGGCCATGGCATACCGTGTCAGCGAATCCATGATGAGCAACACATTCTTGCCATCATCACGGAAGAACTCGGCTAAACGTGTGGCGTAGACCGCACCTTGTAACCGCAGCAAGGGTGAGACGTCGGCCGGAGCCGCCACCACGACCGAGCGTTTCAGGCCTTCTTCACCTAAGTTGTGTTCAATAAACTCTTTAACTTCCCGGCCACGTTCACCGATCAGGCCCACGACAATAATGTCGGCCTGCGTGTAGCGCGCCATCATGCCCAAGAGCACACTCTTACCCACGCCAGAACCGGCGAACAGGCCCATGCGCTGGCCACGACCTACCGTCAACAGGCCGTTGATGGCGCGTACGCCCACGTCCAGAACGGTGTCGATAGGGCTGCGGTTAAGGGGGTTGGGCGTGGTGTGGCTGAGTGAGACGCAAGAATGAGCATCGATTGGGCCTAAGCCATCCAGCGGGTTGCCGCTGCCATCCACGACTCGACCCAGCAAACCGGGGCCAACGGGGACGTGACGTGAACGCGCCTGGGCGGGCAGGCGATCAGGCTGATCAGAGTCAGGTAGAGGAACCGGCGGTTGCAGTTGCGCCTCGACGGGGACAACGCGTGCCCCTGGAGGCAAGCCGGATATTTCGCTGAGCGGCATCAGGTATAGGGATTTGCCTTCAAATCCGACGACTTCAGCCTCTGCCCAGATATTCTGGGCAGCAGACAATTCAACCTTGCAGGCAGCCCCTACCGCCAGCTTCAAACCCGTGGCTTCCAGTACCAAGCCGGTGGCGCGTATTACACGGCCACTGCGTAAGGTCGGCTCAATAGCCTGCACCCGCTGCTGTGCGGATAGCATCTGGGCGCGCCAGCGTTCGGGGGAGGAGGCTAGCAGGGGTTTTGCCATTCAGGGCTCCAGCGTAGCGGGCAAACCCAAGCTGGCCAGTGCCCGTTTCCAGCGAGTGGCAAGGGTGGCGTCAATATCGCCATAGCTGGAGCGCACCCGGCATTCCCCGCGCTGCAACTGTGTATCTTCTTGTAGACGCCAGGATCGTGGTTCGCCTTGTTCGATCAGGAACTCACGAACCAGGCTGATGTCATCGGGGTGTAAGGTCAGCTCCAGAGCGCTGGTATCGCCCGGATCGCTGCGCAGCACTTCGGCCACCAGATCACGAATGCGGCTGGGTTCTGTCTTGATGGTGCTTTGCAAAACGTGTTCGGCAACGCGGGTGGCCAGCTGGATTAGCGATTGCCCCATTTCCTGGTCCATGGTTTCGATGGAGCGGGCGCAGTTCTGGTTCAGAGCAACGAATTCTTTAATGTATTGGTCAATCTGCTCTTGGGCTTTTGCCATGCCGGCTGCCAACCCGGCTTCATAGCCCTGGGCATGCCCGCTTTCTTTGCCAGTCGCCAACCCGGCCGCATGGCCCTGGTTAAAACCAGCTTGATAGCCTTGGGTATGACCTTCTTCCTGGGCCTGTGTGCGTTGAGCGTCCAGGTCTCGCTGCAGCTCTTCGTCTGTGGGAGGAACAAACTCCGGCTCTTCAGGTTCGCTAGGGACGACAGGATCATCCAGCCCCTGCATTTGCCAACGGCTCCAGCTTTCCTGAAGCTCCGAGTAGGCCGAGGCTTTGCGGTGGCCGGACATTTACAGGCTCCCGTTTGCGGGTTTGCGAATGGCGCGAAGGGGCAAGGACGGCTCCAAGGAGGTCGTATTAGACATACTCGTCCCCACTCAGGCCTCCCAGCGTAATCTGACCGGCTTCGGCCAGACGACGGGCCACTTGCACAATCGCCTTTTGTTCCTGTTCCACCTTGGACATGCGGATTGGGCCTTGGGCATCGATGTCCTCGCGCAGCATTTCGGCAGCACGGTTGGACATATTGCGGAAGAACTTTTCGCGCAACTCTTCGGGTGCGCCTTTCAGGGCGATGGTCAGTGCAGAGGTCTCGATTTCCTTGAGCAACAGCTGGATGGCGATGTCTTCCACATCGGCCAGGTTCTCGAACACAAACATTTCGTCCACGATGCGCTGGGTCAGGTCGGCATCCATGCTGCGCAGGCTGGTCAGGACAGACTCTTCCAGGCTGGCATTCATGTAGTTCAGCATTTCTGCGGCCGTACGTGGGCCACCCATCTTGCTGCGTTTGGCACCCTGGCCAGACAGCATGCCGTTCAGCACTTCAGTCAGCTCGTTCAGCGCCGTGGGCTGTACGCCGCCAAAGGTGGCAATACGCAAGACCACATCGTCGCGCAAGCGCTCGGGGATGTGGCCCAGGATATCGGCCGCGCGGTCACGCTCCAGGTGCACCAGAATGGTGGCAATAATCTGTGGGTGCTCGTCGGCAATCAGCTCGGCCACGCTGGATGCATCCAGCCAGTTCAGGGCATCAATACCACTGCTGGCACCTTCGCCGTTTTCCAGCAGATCTTCGATCAGGCCAGCGGCACGGTCCGAGCCCAGGGCCTTGGTCAGGACCGAGCGGATATAGGCGTTCGAGTCCAGGGCCACAGCCATGAACTGGTCGGCTTCCTGGCGAAAGCTCTCAAGCGCCTCATCCATATCGGCGCGGGTCAGTTGCTTTAAAGATGCCATCGCGGTACTGAGCTGCTGTACTTCACGTGGCGAGAGGTGACGAAACACCTCGGCGGCGGCATCTTCCCCCAAGGACATCATCAAAATAGCACTGCGTTCGATGGAGTCGTCCGGTTTAGCCGTTTGCATTTTTTTCATCTTTGTTCAACCAGGAGCGCAGCACCATAGCCACTGCGCGTGGGTCATCATGAGCCATCGTGCGGGCTGTGTTCAGATTTTCTTCGTAGCGGCTCATTTCGGCGGCACGCTGTTCAGCGGCGTGCTCACGAGCGGCATCTTCTTTGTGGCGCTCGACGCGGGCATCAGCCACCACCTTGGCCTGGATCAGGCCCTGGATGATGGGGTTGATGACAATGCGCCATGCCATGAACAAGATGAATGCAAAGACCAGATACTTAACCAGTTCCATGGCGAGCTCGCGGTATTCCGGATTTTTCCAGAAGGGGGGATCAACATCGCCTTGCTCGTTGAACTGACCGTTCACCACGCTCAGGCTATCGCCTCGTTCAGTCGAGTAGCCGACGGCTTGTTTGACCAGATCGCTGATCTTATCCAGTTCTTCCTGGTCCAGCGGCTGATTGTCTTGATCGGTATGGCGGTAGTTCAGCACTACAGCCACCGACAGGCGGCTTAGCTGTCCAATCGGGCCTTTCACGTGGCTGATCGTGCGATCCACTTCGTAGTTAACGGTGGAATCGTTACGCGCATTGCCGGTGTTTTGCAGCAAACGGGCTTGCTCTGCCAGGGACACCAAAGAGGGGGCGTTGCTGGCTGCGGCTGTGGTCGCGTTGGCCGTTTGTGCGGCACCGTTAGTGGCCGGGTCGATGGCGGGCGCAGTCGGTTGCTGGGGCTGGTTAGGCGCGGCGGGCGGGTTGACCAGATTAGCGGTGGCATTAGCTGGTGCCTGATTGCTCAAGGCACCAGGGACGCCTTGGGGCTGCTGCGGATTGCGCTGCAAGGACGAGCTGCTTTGTTGGCTGCGCACAGCCGCCTGACCGGGTTGCTGATTCGGTTTGTAGACTTCAGAGGTATGCTCGCGACGCGAGAAATCCACGTCGGCGGTTACCTGGGCACGTACATTCCCGGCACCCACCAAGGGGTTCAGCAAGGTCAAGATACGTTGTACGGCACGGTATTCAATGTCGTTTACAAAATTGCGTTGCTGATTGTCAGCACCCATCTCGCCAGTGGGAGCCGTCAGTAAACGACCATTCTGATCAATGATGGAGACTTTGTCGGCATTCAGATTGGGCACGCTGGAGGAGATCAGCCAGCTGATGGCAGAGACCTGGCCTTCGCTTAAGTCACGTCCGGGGTACAGCGACAGAACGACGGATGCGGTAGGAGACTGGCGATCACGCACAAACAGGGTTTCACGTGGCATGGCCAGATGAACGCGGGCTTCCTTGACCGAATGCACTGCCTTGATGGAGTTGGCCAGCTCGCCTTCCAATGCACGCTGATAGGTTACCTGTTCGGTGAACTGGCTGGCCCCAAAGCGGCTTTGATCCAGCAACTCGAAACCGGCATTGCCACTGCGCGGCAAACCCTGCGAGGCCATTTGCATGCGCACATCGTGCACACGATCCTGGGGAACCAGAATGGCGGTGCCGGTGTTGTTGAACTGATAGGGCACGTTCATCTGGCCCAGGGCCGAGACAATGGCACCGCCGTCGCGATCGTCCAAATTGGAGAACAGCACCTGAAACGTAGGGCCACGGCTCCACATCAAGAGGGCGACAATCAGGGCGATCAGTGCGGCACCCAACCCGATCAGCGCCACTTTGGGCAGGGCGCGTATCGTGTCGTAGCCAGGAAGTTTGTTCAGCAACTGTGCTGTCTGACTCATGGATGACCTTGGTGAGGCAGAGTTCTGCATGGAATCAGGGGAGTTCAAATCAGGACGTGCTCAGGCAGCATTAAGGAAAAGGGCGGTGCGCATGAAAAGATCAGGCTGCTTACACCGGCATACTGGCAATTTCTTGGTAGGCGGCCACTAAGCGGTTGCGTACCTGGATGGTGGCCTGAAAACCAACGCTGGCTTTTTGCAGGTCAATCATCACGTCATTTAAGGAAATCCCGGGTTCGCCCAATTCAAAGGCCTGGGCCTGGGTGCTGGCGGCGTTCTGTGCCTGGGATACCCGGTTCAAAGAACGAGCCAGCTCGGCAGCAAAGCCACCAGGAGCGGCTGCACTGGCCGAGGAGGATACCGAGCTGGAAGCCCCTGCCGCCTGAGCGACTGCGCGCATCTGGGCCAGAAGGTTTTCAACGCTGGAAAGATTGGAAATCGACATATTCGCTTGCCAGAAAGTCAGGATGGGCCACGCGCACAGGTGCGGGCAGCTTGCCGTGCTTAATGTAACGTTTAGCGAGCCAGGCTAAGCAGGGTATCTATCGCCAAAAACAGGGGCTTTTCAGCCCTTATGAATGGGATGCTCAGGGTTTTGAGGCGTCGTGTAAGGCCTGCAAGGCTTGTGTGGCCTGGGGATGGCCTTGTTCCAGCGCATACAGCCAAGCCAGCAATTCGGCGACGGCCTGATAGAGCTGAGGGGGAATATGTCGGTCCAGGTCCACCTGCATCAGCAGGCTGACTAGTTCTGGGGACTCGTGTACGTAAAGCCCGTGCTCGCGGGCTGTATCGATAATTTTTTCAGCTAGCGTGCCGTAGCCTTTGGCGACGACGCGCGGAGCCCCCTCTTTGGGGTCGTAACGCAGTGCCAGGGCCTGTGGGCGATGGGTGGGGGCATCATGGCTCATCGCTCAGGTCCTGCGGCAAGGTCGGGGTGGCCTCAATCTGTAGTTGGCTCAAAATCAGGCCTTGATCCTGCAAACGCTCGCGCAGCGGCAAGCTGTTCTCGTCCAGATAAGGAGCCGATTGATCGGCCTGTATATGTACCAACAGTTGCTGATTCAATAAATTGAGCCGGAGCGTGATTGGGCCCAGTGTAGGCAGGTCTAGTTGCAGCGTGCTGGACCAGTGCTCCGTGTCTTCTGCCGACTGGGCCTCGTGGCGTTGCACGGACCAGTTCATATCCGCATCGGGCCAGGCCTGGCCTTGCCATTGCAGGTTCTGGTGAGCCAGCGTATCCAGTTGCTGACGCACCAACATGCTATTTGCCGGGTCTTGCGTGGCTGGCTGGTTACTGGGATTGTTTGTAGTCGTAGCCGGTTCGGTAGCCGGGCGATTCAGGTTTTGCGGTTCTTGCTGCAACTCGCCCACGCTGCGCTGCCCAAAGTGCAGATCACTTAAATGAGACTCATAGAATAAGCCGCTATGTTGCAAAGCCTGGGATAGCGCCTGGGTGAAATGCTGGGCAAGGGCGGCAGTGCCCCCTGTGGGCAGGGCATTACCGGCGGCTGTGCTTGCGGTAGCGGTACCGGCAGGACTGCCTGGGCCAGCCGTTGTTGTACCGCTTGTAGTGCTTGAGCCAGTAGGGGCGCCAGCCGTACTCGCGCTGCCCGGCAAGGGCAGTCGTTGCTGCGCCAAAGTGGAAATTGTATTCGCAGTCGTTTGGCTCGTGCCTGGGCGCGAACCTGTGTTGGCGTCGCTGCCGGGGCGGGTGGATTCGTTGCTTTCAGCCTGGGTTTTGAGGTTTCCAGGCAATAAGGCGTGTCGCCCCTGTACCGCAGGAGCCCGATCCGGAAAGCGTTCCAGCAAGGCCAGAATCAGCTGAGCCGTGCGCCCCAGGGTGGTGGGCGCCGAACTGGTGCTGGTGGTCTGGGTGCCTCGGCTGCCTGGGGCAGGATCGGTCGAGGTCTGACCGTTTTGTGTGCGCAGATTCCGGCTGTCACGACCCTGGGTGTGGGCGCGCGCCTGATCCACGCTTTGGCGTTGATCGCGGGCTGTGTGGTTTTCAGCGCGTTCAGGGCGCTGACTGCCCGGTGTCTGGCTGATGGCATCCGGGCGGGCACCGGTCGCAATATTGCTTTGCTGCGACGTGCTGATACCCAGAACGGCATCAAGCCGCTGAATAAGCAGCGTCCCCAGGGGAGAGGGGCCGCCTATGCTCATGGGTGGATGCTAGGGCTGTAATACGCTTGCAGAACTGTTTGCTGGCGCTTCATATTACCCAGCAGTGCGCCTAGGCGGCTCAGTTCGGGGGTGGCCAGATGACGGATTTGGGCATCATCTTCCAAAATTTGGGTCAGCAATTGACGGCGTGCCTGTTTTTCAGTCACAGACAGGTCTTCCATATTCTTGAGCTGTTCCACGGCGAGTTGGTAGTGTTCGGATTGTTCAAACACATCCTCCCAGCGTGCCGTTTGGGCAAGCTCCAGCATGTGACGGGTGATGCTGGCGATAATTTGATATTGATCGACGATCGGGTTAGAGGTATCGCTCATGTTCGTACCAGGCGCTAAAGGCGCAAAGGAGGTTGGAGGTGCAGCCCAGGTACAGACCCTGTTCTGCGAGCCCCGGAGTCAAGCTGGCTGCTTGGCACGTTGGGTATCAACATTGCTGCGCCAGGCATCGGCAATATCGGTCAGCAAACGCTCGGCCAGCGTCAGCTTTTCCGCATCATTGCGAAGGTTGGCCAGCATCAGGTTGTGCAAAATCAAGTCGTAGGTTGCGACCAGATTGCGAGCCAGTTCTCCGCCCTTTTCGGTATCGACCGCCATTTTCAGGCCGCTATCGACAATATCAATAGCCTTCGATATAGACTGCCCCCGCCCGGCAATATTGCCCTGTTCCATGTGCAAGCGAGCTTGCAGCATGGCGGTGCGAGCACCGTTAAATAACAGGGTAATCAGGTGTTCCGGGCTGGCGCTCAGCACCTCGGTTTCCAGGCCTACTTGTGCGTAGGCTCGGACTGACTGTTGGCCAAAACGACGGGATGGGGCAGGATAACTCATAGGGGTTTACTTGCTATTGTTCATATTTCCCAGCATGGACAGTTGCTGGGTCAGGTAGTTGCTGGTGCCTTGCATGCGGTTGATCATGACGTCCAGCTGTACGAATTGCTTGCGGTAGGCTTCCATCTTGTTTTCGATGCGCTGATCAGCCGTTTCGTATTGATCTTGCAGTTTTTTGCCGACTTTCTCCGCACCTTCCTGGGCGTTATCAATTCGGCCGCCTTTCTTGATAAATTCATCGGCCGCTGCTTGAACTCGGCCAGCAACGCTTTGCTCGCCTACAAACATGTTCTTGACGTCAGCCATATTGGTCTTCAAGACCTCGTTCAGCTTTTTCTCGTCCAGTTGCAGGTCGCCCGTTTTAGGGTCTACGTTAATGCCCAGGCCGACCAGGGAACGTATCTCGCCTTCACCAGGAACGTAGCCCAAGGTGGCATCCCGCATGGCGTTTTGAGCTTCACGCGCCATGGAGTCGCCTGTCAGGGCAGAGCCTTGCTTCAGATCGACGTTATACGCGGTCAAGGAGCGAATGGCTTTGTTGAACTTGTTGTACGCTGCCACGTAGTCTTTTACGGCGGTAGCGGCCGCGGCATCATCCTTGGTGACTTCTACATTGATCGGGTCGTCGCCGGCTTTGTTCAGCGTGATTTCCAGACCTTCAATCGTGTCTTTCAGGGTGTTGCTTTGGCTAGTGATCTCAATGCCGTTCACGGTCAGCTTGGCGTTGAGGGCTTTAGTCTGCTCAAAGCCATTGGCTGTAGGAATGGTGGCATCAAAGCTCAGCACATCGGCCAACTCATCATTGCCATCCACGCGAATGGAACTGATTGAGGCCGCTTCACCGGTCGCGCCAGCCGATAGCTGCAAGCGGTACGGTTCGTCCGGGTTGCCGGTATTGATAATCGTGGCTTTCATGCCCAGTTCGGCATCGGCATTGATGGCGTTCATCACACCTTGCAAGGACGTGTCTTTGTCCTTCATGTCCAGCGTGTGCTCTTTGCCATTGGCCAGACGGACGGTGATTTTGCCGCCTTCGCCCATGGCGGTATCGCGAGAACCTTGGGCGCCAGCCGTCAACGTCTGGCGTGTGGCCAGATTGTCGACCTTGATAACGTACTGACCCGGCGCTGCTTTGGAATTGCCGATTACCTTGATATTTTCGCTATTCGAGGTGGTCTTGACCGCACCAAACGAGTCTGCCGAGTTCAGTGTCTTGGCGGCTGTTTGCAGCTCTGCCAGACTGGCTTTGAGTTGACCATAGGCCGAGATCTTGTTGGTATTGGCGATCTGGCGGTTCTGGATGACGGCAAGACTCTTCTTTTCCGTCTTGCGCAGATCTTCCAGCAGCTCGTCCAGCTTCAGGCCTGAACCCACGCCAATCGAAGAAATAGCCATATCAAATACTCCTGTAGTGTTCTATTTTGTCGCGAATGTGCCGCGCGCAAAGCCCATGTCAATGGGAGGTTTCGATGCCAGTTTGGTTTTTAAACCTTCACGCTGATCGCATTGCCTTGCAATTGAACGATCATTTTCGCGATCTGGATAACGGCGTCAGAAGGCACGGTGCGCAGCACTTCGCCCGTTTTGTTGTCAACAATGGAGACCACCAGACGCTGTGCTTCGTCGTCCATATTGAAACGAATACCGGTAGACCAGGCCTGCAAGGAGTTGTTGATCTGATCCAGGGTGTCATCCAGCGTGTTGACCATGCCGGGGATGGCTTCGCGTTTGTCGGGCCAGCGTTGCTGTAGCTGGGTATCGGTGCTGCTTTCCTTGATAGGGGTCACCGTAGTGGCCGCAGAAGGCATAGGGGCGCCGGGGTTTTGCTCCACAGGGGAGGTCAGGGGCACCAAGGCCGTCGTTTGAGATGAAACTGAGCTGATCATGACATCACTCCAGAAGGGGCTTGGTGACAGACCTGCCCAGCAGGGTTGGACTTGGCACCTGTAACGCTCCAATTACGGCATCCTCGCGCGTATCTTTAGAAAGTATTTTGGTTTTGGCTTGGTTAATGGCCGTTTAAAGCCTGAATAAGATGGCGAAAGACTGTTTGATTTGGGGACTGTAGGGGCTGGCTGGCAGGCAAAATAGCTCAATCTCTATTGTCCGGATTCATGCCAGTCCATGCCTCGTTCTGAAGACGTCCTGGTTGAGCAGTACGCCCCGTTGGTGCGCCGCCAAGCGCTCCAGCTCGTGTCGCGCCTGCCGCCTAGTGTCGAGCTGGATGATTTGATGCAGGCCGGCATGATGGGGCTGCTGGATGCCGTACGCCGCTATCAGGTCGTGGCGGAGGCTCAGTTCGAGACCTATGCCGTCACCCGCATCCGTGGTGCCATGCTGGACGAGCTACGTAGCCAGGACTGGCTACCGCGCAGTGTGCGTACCAAAGCGCGTCAGATCGAAGTGGCCGTCAGCGCCTTGCGTCAGAAACTGCTGCGCGAGCCCAGTGAGCCGGAAATCGCTGAAGCGCTGTCTTTGAGCATGGGTGATTACTACGAACTGCTGGATGAGGCTGTCGGAGTACAAGTCATTCACTACGAGGACCTGAAGCGGCATGCGGACCCTTCGGCCGATGCGCTGGAGTTCCTGGAAGACAGCACGCGAGAGCAGGCTTACTTTGATAACCCGTTGAATCTGCTGACTTCTCAAGGCCTGCGTCAGGCGCTAATCACTGCCATTGACCAATTGCCCGAGCGTGAAAAACTGCTGTTCGCGCTGCAATTTGAGCAAGACCTGAATCAAAAAGAAATTGCACTGGTGTTAGGCGTGACGGAAGGGCGCGTGTCCCAACTGCGTAGTCAGGCCGTCGCCCGCATTCGTGCTAGTTTGGCCAAAGATGAATGGGACGCGATCTCTGATAGTGCGGAATTTCAGGTGCTTTTGTAAGCGGGTTGCTGCTTTTCTGTCATTGTTAATTTGGCCTTTCCAGCATTGAAACTGTTGGAAAGGCCAGATTTTTTTAGCGGTAGTCCTGCTGAAAAGTTGCTTTTAAACCCTGCAGCCGTTCACGATTGATGTTGGCTTTGATTTTGAACAGGCCTGCCGTTTCCACGGTTTTTTCTGCGTCCAGGAATTCCAGCACCGGCTTGTAGTACTCTCGGTTCCAGAAGTCATGGATGAAGATCCGTGCGCAGGTTGGGTCCCCTTTTTTAAGCACATAATCGATACTTTCCAGGGTGCTGGCGACACGGAAACGACCATCAACCAGGATCAGGTCAAAGGGCAGGTCCTGGGTGTGGATGGACTGGCTGTAGTTGGGGAATTGATCCGCTGCGCGCAGGTCCACAGGGTAGCCCCATTCTTTGGTAGGACCAATATCCACGTGGTTCACTTGGCAGGCATCGCCTACTTCGGACTGCAGTTGCTCCAGCCAGCGGCGGTCGCTTTCCACACCATGAACGTTCAAACCCATGCTGGCTGCCAGCTTGGTCGAACCACCACTGCCGAATTCGTAGTAATGCTGGGCTTGGTCCAGGCAGGACTCGAAAAACTCGATCTCGGCGGAGGTCATGGCCGGGATGTTGGGGATGCTCATGCTGGGCAGATGGCGCAGACGGGCCTGCTTTAGGTACTCCTCGGCTTTGGGGTGGTGATGCTGTGTCAGCAAGCGCTGTGCGTAGTCGTGAGCCCCAACGTAAGCGTGCAGAATAAACGCCAGCTTTTCCAGGCGCTCGATGGGTAGATCTTGCGTATTGCGAGGCAGGAACAGGGCAATGGCGGAATGGGTGCGGCTGCCGTTGTGGCTGTCTTCGAGCTGGGCATCGGTGTAGCCGCTCTCGCAGTCAAAGGCTATGAGTGTATAGAACTCCAGGCCATGCGGGGCGAGCAGATCACGGGCTTCGGATAAGTCCAGTTGCTGGGCATCGCCCGGCGCAAAATGTACTTTGATGGAAACCGCCAAAGCGTGTTCCAGGGTACGGCTGGCATTGGTAATCAGGGCGCGATTGTCGTAGTTGTCGGCCAGCATCAACCAATCAATCGGCGCATCCCGGTCCAGATCATCCAGACGGATGGAGGGCAGATCAAACTGGGTTAGTGCTTGGCTGGCGTCCCTGACAGGGGGCAGGGTGCCGCTTTGGCGGTTGTCCAGGCGAGCCTGGAAGTTGACAGTGCGGCCATGCCCCAGCACGGCTTGCTGGACGATTTGCAGCCGGTTGCGGTTCAGAGGAAGGAGCAGGTCCTGTGTGGTGGCTGCCGGGTCAAAGCAAATCAGATGTAGGGCCCCGGTCGCGTAGAGTTGCTCGAATTTGGCGTCCTGCACCAAGCGAGCACCGTGATCAATAACGACGACGGGCTGTTTTAGCTCGAAGCTAAAGCCTTGCTCGGTCGAGGTTTCTTGCAAGGGGGTGGCCAGTTGGGCGATCTCCTGGTCCTCAAAACGGATTTGGTGATCCTGCTGGATGCTCAGTGCGGCTGGTGAAACTCCGTCGCAATGACGCTGCCAGATTGCGTGCAGGCCCTGGCGCAGGGATTGGGCAAAAGCCTCGTGATCGCAAACGGGGGAGTTCAGGAAAACCTGACGCATTTCACTGCGCAGGGAAGCCAGCAGAGCATGATCTTCCGCCAGCATGCAGGCCAGGGAGACGTAGTGCTCCCAGGACTGGGCGACCAGTTGTGGATAGCCTGCGTTGCTGATGTGGCTGGTGGAGTGGCGGCTGGCAAAGGTGGCGCCGGGCAAGGTAATGACCGGTGCACCCATCAACATGGATTCCAGCGTAGTCAGCCCGCCCGAGAAGGGCCAGGGATCCAGGGTGATGTCTACACGGTTGTATGTCCTGAGCAGCTCACGGTGATTGGACTGGCCTTCAAAGTCCAGGCGCTCGGGATTGATGCCCTGGGCTTGAAAATCATCCTGGATTCGTTGCTTGAACTCTTCGCCTTCGTATAAGGAGCCTTTCAGCAGCAGGCGCGCATTGGGCACAGCCTTCAAAATGGCGGCCCAGGCCTGGATCGTGGCTTTATTAATCTTGTTGGCGTTATTAAAACAGCCAAAGGTAATGTGGCCATTTTGTGTCAGAGGGGCAGGGCCCACCTCTGGCACGTAAAACGGTGGCATATAGCTGATGTAGCCGTTGGGCATGCGAATCAGCTTTTCCGTGTAGTCCGCGTCTGTTCCCTCGGGGCTCTCAAAGCGGTCGGAAATCAGATAGTCGATATAGTCCAGGCCCATGGAGTTGTTCAGGCCGCCGACCCATTTGACGATTAGTGGGGCGGGCTTCATGGACAGCATGCGTAGCCGGGTGCCTTTGTGATAGCCGCTCAGGTCGATCAGGATATCAATCCGGTCACGGCGAATCTGCTGGTTCAGTTGTTCATCGCTCAAGGCTGAGGTTTCGCGCCAGGCGTGGCAATGCGTGTGGAACTGCTCGGTCAGATCATCGGGTTTGTCGGTACTGCTGTAGGCATACAGCTTGAACTCTTGTTTAGGCAGGCGTGTCAACGAGCCACTGGTCATGCGAGTGACCGGGTGGTTGCTGAAACCGTCAGACAGCAGGCCAATACGCAGTGTTCGGTGGCTGATACGACGTGTGTCAGCCGCAGTGTGCATGGTGTAGGCGAAACGCTTTTGCCAGTCTTGTTGCAGTTGACGAATATCGGCCAGATCCAGATTCGGGTTGAAGTGTTCGTCGGTAATGACTTTGCCCAGAATCAAGTCGTTCTTTGGATCCTGGCGATGGGCTTGACGCAGCAGTTTGCGTGAACCCTCCAGGTCGCCGCGTTTTGCATGCAGCTCGGCCAGTTTGAACAGGGCTACTGCGCTGGGTTTTTGTTTGATTTCTTCTTCAAGCAGCGTTTGCGCTGCTGTGTAGTCCCGGCAAGCGACGTAGACATCCACCGCCATATCGCGTGCTGCCATATCTTTTTTTAGTTTGAGCAGAGGCAGGTAAGTGCGCGCATCTTGGGGGCGTTTGTCGTTCATCAGCGCCTTGATGAGGAGCGACAGGCTGGCCTGATGTTCGGGATGTTGGGCAAGCAGCTCTTCCAGGGCGGCAATGGCAGCGGGGAACTGGCTGCTATTAAAAAGCTGGAGGGCATCGTGGTAACGCGTATCAGGGGACACAGAGCGGGCAGAGGTGGACATGGCGTGATAGGGAGCGGAAGTCTCGTTCAAATCTGGCTAGCATACCGGTCGAACTCTGCGGTCAATGCGTGAAATAAGCCGGTTTTTCAGGCCGTTGCGCCAAAAAAAACCGGATATTGCAGGCAATATCCGGTTTTTGTGCAACTGGCCGACAAGATAAACCTGCCGGCCCGGCGTGGAGCGGCTGAATTAACGCAGCAGCGACAGAACCGTTTGTGGAACTTGGTTGGCTTGGGCCAGAACCGAGGTACCAGCTTGTTGCAGAATCTGAGCACGAGTCATGTTAGAGACTTCGACTGCGTAGTCGGCGTCTTCAATACGCGAACGCGAAGCAGACAGGTTAGTAACCGTGTTGTTCAGGTTGGCGATGGTGGACTCGAAACGGTTCTGCACAGCACCCAGGTCGGAACGCAGGTTGTCCACGTCTTGGATGGCGGCGTCGATCGATGCCAGAGGAGCAACCAGCGACAGAGTTTCTTTGTCGGTAACTTCAGCGCCACGAGCCACGGAGATCGTGTTGGCTGTTGCGTTGGCAGTAATGGTGCCAGCAGCGTACACCTTGCCTTCGTGCAGGATGTAGTTCGTGGAAGTTGCGCCAGTGGTTTGCGTCAGAACGCTACCGCCGTCAACAGCGGTAACTGCGGTGTTGGCGTTACCCATTTGAGCAGGAACAGCAGTGCTGGTGGTGCCCGAAGCGGCTTTCATTTCGTGCTTGGTAGCGTCGAATTTCTTGGCCAGCTTGGAAACGTCCAGGTCTTTCAGGTTCAGCGTTTCGGAGTCGATCTGCTTCAGGTTAACCGAGATGGTTTCACCGTCGTTAGCGCCAACTTGGATAGCCAAGGACTGGTCTTTGGCCAGAACTTTTACGCCGTTGAACTGAGTTTGTTCGGAAACACGGTTGATTTCAGCCAGACGCTGGTTGATTTCAGCCTGGATGGACTCCAAGTCGGTCTTCGAGTTGGTGCCGGTAGTCGCTTGCACGCTCAGAGTACGGATGCGCTGCAAGTTGTTGTTGATTTCGTTCAGCGAACCTTCGGTTGTCTGAGCGATAGAGATACCGTCGTTGGCGTTGCGGGAAGCTTGTGTCAGACCGTTCACGTTAGCGGTGAAGCGGTTGGCAATAGCCTGGCCGGCTGCGTCGTCTTTAGCGCTGTTGATGCGCAGGCCGGAGGACAAGCGCTCGATGGCTTGGCCCAGTGCGCCTTGCGATTTGCTCAGATTGCCTTGGGCAACGAGGGAAAGCGAGTTCGTATTGATAACAGACATGGTAACTCCCAATGTTGAGTAGAGCGGCGAAACGGTTTCGCCCTTTGCCCAGGAAAGCGTTGGCGTTCTGCTTGGCCCCGGGGGGCTGATCGCGCATTCAACACACTGCGTTCTTCCTGTACACCAGCATTAACGGATGGGGCAAATAACTCTTTAGGGGGCTGTTGAGAAAATTTTCTACCCTTAGTCTTGAAGCCTTGATGTATGCGGCTTCAAACAGCAAAAGAAAACGGGGCCATCTTTTGACGGCCCCATTCCTTTAAACCTTAGCCACGTGGATTCAAACCGCGAATCCGCTATGGTTTACACCGCGATAGGCTTGCCATCCGCACGTTGAATCACAACGGTTGAGGAACGCGGGCGTACCGTGTTCATGCTGACGACCGTGGCGTCCTGCGTGTCATAAGCGGGCCAGTTCACGGGGTGCTGAATGTTCAGGAACAGGCTGGTGTGGTCCGGCGTCATGGAAAAGCCGGTGATTTCGGCTTCGTTCGGCCCTACGAAGAAGCGGCGCAGATCTGCCTGGTTATTGGCATTGATGGCCGGGCCGGTGCCGCTGCTGTCGGCCAGCGAGCCAGGAATAACGGCCAGCATCTGGTCGTTGGTTGCGCGGGCCACGTTGTTCTTGCGTCCCCCGTCAATACCGTTGTCTGTTTGGATCCACAAAATGCCGCGGCTGTCGAAACCCAGGCCGTCCGGGCTGGCCAGCTGGTTCAGGTCGGTCAGGCCCGAGCGATTGGTATCGGCATCGGCACCCGAGTCCGAACCAAATACAAAAATATCCCACTTGAACTTGTTGGAGCCGGGCTCATCGTGCCAGCGGATGATGTGGCCGTTGACGTTGTTCAGACGGGGGTTGGCCGCGTTGGTCCCTGTGGAGGCGTTGCGGCTGGTGTTATTGGTCAGCGTCAGGTAGATGTCACCGTTGCTGGGGTGGGTGGCGGTCCACTCGGGACGATCCATCGGAGTGGCACCCACAAAGTCGGCGGCGCCGCGGGTGTTGATCAGGATGGTATCCAGGCTACCGAACTCGTCGGCCAGCGTGCGACCATTCTTGCCAGCCGTGCTGCCAGTCAGTGCCAGCCATTCGCCCGAGCCATCTTCGTTAAAGCGGGCCACGTACAAAGTACCTTTGTCCAGATACTTGGCTCCAACGGCCAGGCGGTCAGTGCGCTCTGCATCTTTCGGGTCCCAATTGGCTGCGGACACGAAACGGTAAACGTATTCAAAGCGCGAATCGTCACCACTGTAAAAGGCCAGGGGTTTGCCGGCTTCAGGCTTACTGTAGGCGCAGCCTTCGTGGGCGAAACGGCCCATGGACGTGCGTTTGGTGGCAATGCTGCTGGGGTCGTAGGGGTCGATCTCGACCAGGTAGCCAAAACCATTGACTTCGTTGCGCCAGTCCTCAATAGCGCTGGCACCGGTTTCAGTCACATTAAAGCGCGTGAATTCGCCCAGCACTTCGGACGGGTCTTGGGCAGCGGTTTCCCAGAGGTAACGGCCGGTTGGGCCTGCTGATACGCCTACACGCTGCTGGTGGGCAGGACGTGTGCCCGTGTTCACAAAGCAGGCGGCCCAGTTCTCTTCAGCCGTGATGTAGGTGCCCCAGGGAGTGGTGCCGTTACCGCAGTTGTTATTGGTGCCGCGCACTTGGGTGCCGTTGGGCGAGAAAGGAGTCTTGGTCCAGTCTGTGCCGCCAATTGGGCCAGCCAGCTTCATGGCGGTGGCCGAGGTGAAGCGACGGTTGTAGCGCGAATTCTGGACGATATCCCAGCGGCCGTTTGCGCGACGGATGTGGATGATGGCTACGCCGTGGGCATTGATTTCTTTGCGTACCTCCTCGGCAGGGCGCTTGCCATTCACGACAGTCGGGCCCTGGGGGTGCAGCGCTTTTTCGTCAATGTATTCGTGGTTGACGGCCAGCAGACCCTCGGTGGAGCTGCCCTCCAGGGGAAAGAAGTGCATGCCGTCATGGTGCATGCCCATGGAGTTGAGCAAATCGTTGGAGCTGTTATTGCCGTTCTGATCCCAGGGCAGGGCGTTGTCATTGATTGGCGTACCCCATGGGGCAAGCACGTGGGCAATGTAGCCTTGGGGAACGACACACCCATCTGTCATGGACGTGGGCAGGGATTCAAAACCCAGCTTGACGCTTGCAGGTGGTTCCGGATCGGGATTGGGGGTTGGGCCGCCGTCGTTGTTAGGGGTGTGACCACCCGTACTGCTGCTATCACAGCCCGCCAGGCCAAAACTGCTCATGGTGGCCAGAGCGGCTGCCAAGCCACCGCGCATCATCGCGCGGCGAGACAGGCTGATTTCCAGTACTTCACTGAAGGGCTTGTTCTGACTGTGGTTGCGTACAGTCTTGTCGGAGATGTGTTTGCTCATAATGATGATTAGCACCAAGGCTGGGTTGTGGGGGGTAGCGCTCATGCTAGAGGGTCAACGTGAAAGGTCTATGACAAACACCTGAATGAGCCGCAGCCTGGTTTTTTGGAGGACCTGTGGGACGTGTTGTTTCAAGCGGAGCGCACGTCATACGAAGGAAGGTTGTCTTTTTGTGTGCCGGATGCGAGTCAAGGATGGTTTTACTTTCGATTCAGGAAAGTCGCGCATTCATTATTGTTGGGGTATTCATTTTGTTTTATGTACAGCCCCGTACATTGTTTTGTTTTTTTGTTCGAAGTCGGGGGCATCTATTCCCTATTTATTTAGTACCCAAGCACTAAAACCTGTTTTTTCATTTCCTGTCGTTCAGGAACTTTTAAGGTTTAAGGGGGTGTTTTTCATTGTGTACGCCCTATGAATGGGCAGGTTCTTTGAGGGCTTTGGAACTTACTATTTGATGTACTATGTTTCTTTTTTTCTTCGGGAACTCAATGAAGCAAGGGGTTTTACTGTGCAGTGGCCGTGCCGATGCTTTTATGGCTTTAGGCGAGGGCGGCCGACCGGTATTTCGCTCCGCTTTACAGTTGCGAGAAGCCTTGCGCCGTCGGGCCGGCAATTTTGCCGATCATCTGGCGATACCGCAAAGCAATGAGACGGGTTCCACGCTGGATTGGTACAGCCCTGTTTCCGGTCAGGTGGTGCCCTGGACGGCGGCAACCGAGCCAGAGCGTGAAGAAGGGCTCAAGCAGTTAAGCGCTTTCCAAGTCCGGTTAAACGAGATGGCCCCCGCTCTGGATGAGCAAGATACAGAGGCCTTGGGTGACAAGGCCTTGTTCTCCAGTTTGCTGCGCCGTGTTCTGTACTTCCCGGACGACAACTTTGTTTATCTGGTCGACGGCAAACCCGTCCTGACCTTCTGGGGTTTTCAGCACCACGGTGCGGACCAAAACCAAGATCCTTTATTGCCCCTGATGCCCGCGCCCAAAGCGGTCCCGGTGGTTGCGCCTGCTGTTGTGCCGCCCATTGCCCCTGTTGTGGCTCCCGTGCTCGCCCCGGTTGCGGCCAGTTGGTGGTCCCGCTGGTGGTGGCGTTTGCTGGCTTTGTTGTTGCTACTGGCCTTGCTCTTGTTTGGTTTGCGCTGGTGCACGACACCTGTCGTGCCAGATACGCCTTTAGGCTCTCTGACTTCCAGCGTGGGTAGCTACCTGCCTGAGAAAATGCGTAACTGGTTGGGTTGGTCCTTGCCTAAGCTGGATGCAGGCGCGTTGGTGCCTGGTGGCCGGGTTGACGTGCCCACAGGCAGCGTGCCCGCTGCGGCAGGGGTGGTTCCGGGCCTTGAGGCTCCAGGGGCAGACGCTCCCGCTGCACCGGCTACCCCCGATGTCCCTCAGGCTCCTGATGCTAGCCCGCCAAGCCCGCCGGCAGATCCGACATCCAGTCCGGATGCAAATCCCGCGCCGCCAGAGTTGCCGCAAGATCCGGCCGCACCGCCTGCCGATCCTGCTGTGCCTCCAGCACCTGACGCCAATCCAGCGGCTCCCGCCACGCCTGCCGCACCTCCTCCCGGTTCCCTGGTTGTGCCACCTGATGCCTTGCAGTCCGGCAAGATGGACTTCTTGAACGGCCAGTGGGCTGCTCGCATGGGTGTGCAAGATAGCCAGACCGGCAAGCCCGTGCAGCTTCAATATCAGTTAAAAGATGGGGCAGGTCATGTGCAGATCAAACGTGGTGATGGCGTGCAGTGTGAAGCTCCGGTTTCCGCTGCCGCTGACCAAGGTCGTTTGGTTCTGAACGCCAACTCCGCCGCTAAATGCACGGACAATGCTGCTTACGACATGCCCAAAATTGTGTGTGATCCCGGTGCGGCCGGTGCTGCCGCCCAATGCGCAGGCATGTATGGCTCCGATGCCTTTCCTTTGATCTTGCAGCAATCCGAATGATGAGTGCTTGAATCTTATGTTGCCTGAATTACTCAAACACGATGGCTTGGTTACCTTGATCGAAAACACCGGAGTTCAGTTTATGGACTTCGGTTTTGACATCAACGCTCCCACTTTGGGCAGCAAAAAGCTGGGTGCCTTAAGCCACTCTTTCTTCAGCACGAACGGCCAGAACTGGCGCTTCCTGTTTGAAGGGCTGCAGTTTGGTCAAGAGCAAACCCTGTTCCACCAGCCCGAGGGCGAGGTGGGGGTGTACCAGGGGGGTGGACGCAACGAGCAAGAATGCGATGTGGCCTTAAGCCGCACGCTGGACCTGTTCGATGGCCTGTGGCTGCCTGTTCCTTATGTGCGCTTTGTGGCGCCGCATCGCTTTGATAGCGGCCCGGCCAGTTGGAGCCGCCTGCGTGTCGTGCGCCTGGATACACCGGATCGCGATGGCAATACCCATCGTATTACCGTGGCATGCGATACCAGTGTGGTGGACTTGACCGAGGGTGCGGCCTATCTGGCCCCCTTGCGCGAAGACATCAACGCCGGCGCCTTGTTTCGCATTGCCTGCGACAGTGCCAATATGGACTGGTTCCTGAATCGGGAATGGGTGCAGGAATGGTTGTTGGAAGTCTATAAAGACAACGTCAACAAGACACGCAATATCGATTTCGGCGAAGACATCAATGCTTTGCGCTCGGCACAATTGCATTTTTTGAATCTGCTGAGCCTGTTTGCTCCGCCGCATGAATGTGTGGATGGCCGCTCGGAATCCTGGGTGC